>VBMV01000180.1 GCA_005878835.1 Gammaproteobacteria bacterium
GTCGCGATCAACCAGCAGGAAACGACCGCCGCGGCGAAGGCGGCGTTCCAGTTCCCTCAGTACACGCTGTACGTGGAACCATGAGCTCGCGGCCCTCAACGACGATGAGGCGCCAAGCGCGCGGGCAGTGCGGCTTCACCCTGATCGAGCTCATGGTCACCGTGGGTATCGCGCTGTTCCTGCTGGGCGGTCTGCTGACCATCCTGCAGAACGTGCGCGCCACCTACGGCAACCAGCAGGCGCTGGCGCAGCTGCAGGACCAACAGCGCTTCGCCATGACGGTCCTCACCGATGTCATCCAGGCCGGTGGATACTTCCCGGACCCTGGCACGACGATAACCAGCGCCCTGCCGGCCGCCGGCGCCTATCTGGCGGGACAAGCTTTCTGGGGCACCTCCGGTCCACCCGACAGCATCGGCGTGCGCTACGTGACCGCCGGCGGGGACGGCGTGATCCTGTGCGACGGGAGCACCAACCCCGGCGCGGCGGGCACGTCCCTGGCCTACGCCAATGTGTTCACCGTAGTGCCCCCTGCGCCCGGCGTGCCCGGACAGCTGCAGTGCACGCTGAACGGCAACCGCCCGATGGCGATCGTCAGCGGTGTACAGGGACTGCAGATCTACTACGGCGTGAAGCGCAATGCCGCCATCGCCGACTACAACGTCGACACGTACCTGACGGCCGACCAGATGCTGCTCGCCGGACCCAACGGCAATGACTGGGGCAACATCAGCTCGGTGAGGGTGATTCTCACCTTCACCAACCCGTTGGCCGGGCAACCCGGGCAGCAACCCACCATCGTCTTTGAGCGCGTGATCGAAGTGATGGCGCGCGCGGGAGTGCATACATGAACGCGCATCCCTCACCCTGGGCTTCGGCACAGCGCGGCGTGGCGCTCATTTCCAGCCTGCTGCTGCTTATCATCATCACCATCCTGGCGCTCAGCATGTTCCGCAGCTTCGGCACCCAGGAGAAGATCGCGGGCAACCTGCGCGAGAAAGACCGCGCGCTGCACGCCGCGGCGAGCGCACAGCAGTACGGCGAGTGGTGGCTGACTCAGGGCAACAACGCCGCCATCGGCGCGGTGACCTGCGCCGGCACGCTCAACGCCAATCTCGGCCAGGGGCAGATCTGCAAGCAGACCCTGCCCAAGGCCCTGGGTCTGGCTGCGGGCTCGCCCGTCACGCAGGCGCCGTTGCCCTGGACCCTCGGTGTCACCTACGTGCCCCCCACCATGGGCGTGCCCGGTGTGGCCGGCTCGAACGGTGATCCGCCCTACTTCGGCCCGCCGGCCTTCTACGTTACGGATCTGGGCCAGGCGGGCGACGGCGCCGGCGAGGCGTACCAGATTGATGCCTACGGCTATGGCAGCACGGCCGGCACGGTCGCGGTCGTCGAGAGCACTTACGAGGTCGCGCAGGGCGTCGTGAACCGAGGTGGTCTGTGATCAAGCGCAACAGCTTCATTACGGTGTTGGCCGCGCTGGCCCTCGGCGCGCCGTTGACCGCCGAGGCGCAGGCAGGAGTCAGTGAAGACTTCACCGGCGCGAGCACCGCGAACAGCTGGTACTTCTTCAACGGCGCCTGTCTGACCGCCGGAACTTCTGCCGGAGTAGAGCCGATCGGCGCTGCCGCAGGCCGCATGCCCGGTTGCACGAGCATCACGGGCAGTTAGTACAACAATGAAAGCCTGGTGGGGGGCTATAACGGCACCTTTCCCGACCCCGCCGGCCGGGGTGCGCTGCGCTTCACCAACGGCCGCCCGGGCGGTCATTCCCAGAACGGCGCCATCGTATCGACCACGCCCTTCCCGACCGGTCAGGGCATCTCGGTCACCTTCAAGACCGTGACCTATCTCGGGGACTCCGGTGGTGCGGGCGGTGACGGCGCCGACGGCATCAGTTTCTACCTGATGGATGCCAGTGCGCTGAACACCAGCACGATCACGGGCACCGCCAACGGCGACGGCAATGGCATCGGTTCCTGGGGCGGAAGCCTGGGCTACACCTGCTCGAACTCCAACCCGCCCTACAACGGGCTGATTGGTGCCTACCTGGGTCTCGGGATCGATGAGTACGGCAACTTCCTCAACGGCGTAAGCAACACCTTGGGAGAGACTGGAAGTGATGGCGCCCGCGCTGGTGACAATACTGCAAGCGGCGGCTTCTATCAGCCCGGCCGCATCGGCCTGCGGGGTGCCGGCAACATCGCTTGGTCATGGCTGAACGCCAACTACCCCACTTACTACCCGAGCGGTCAGAGTGCCGCGTGGATGCAGAGCGCGGTGCGCGCCACCTGCGCGGCCGGCGTGGTGTGGGACTCTGCACACAACGGCAAAGCGGTCAAGGTCACCGGTGACACCATACCGCTGTACGACTACGCAGCGATTCCGAACGCTTACGTTGTCCTCCCCGCGAGCACCCAGATCGCCAACGAAGCCGCCACGACCCGCGGTGCGGCGACGCCGATCTTCTATCAGTTGAAGATCACCCAGGACGGTCTGTTGAGTCTCTCCTACAGCCTCAACGGTGGCTCCTATCAGTCGGTCATCACGGGGCAGAGCATCACGGCCTCGAACGGCGCGCTGCCCGCGGGTTTCCTGTTCGGTTTCGCCGGCTCCACCGGTGGCAGCACCAACATCCACGAGATCCTGTGCTTCAAGGCGGATCCGGCCACCACTGCCGCCAGCTCCGCGGGCGCAAACCAAAAGCAGTCCGCCAAGCTCGAGACCGGCACGCAGGCCTTCTTCGCCTACTACAACCCGAGCGGCTGGACCGGCCGCCTCACGGCGAGCGGTCTTGGATTCGATGGCTTCGGCAATGTGATCATTGCCGCGACGCCCAATTGGGACGCCTCGTGCACGCTCACGGGCGTGGCGGCGGGCAACACCTGCAGCACCACCGGGGCTGCGGGCCCGATCCCCGCCGAGGCTCCGACGAGCCGGGTCATCCTGTCGTGGAACGGCAGTGCGGGGATTCCTCTCGAGTGGGGCAACCTGAGCTCCAGTCCCGGCGGTGGCCAGCAGGCGGCCATTGATGCGGGGGATACCCCGCCCTACGGCGCCAACCGCTTGAACTACCTGCGCGGCGAGCGCAGCAACGAAATCAACACCTCCGGCGCCGGTCTGTTCCGCTCGCGCACGGACGTACTGGGCGACATCATCGACTCGAGCCCGATCTGGGTGGGTCCTCCGGTGGCGCCCTATACGGGGACCTGGAGCGACCGGCTGAATCCCGCGGCCACCAATCCCGAGGCGGGTTTCAGCGCGCAGACCTACTCCCAGTACGTTACCGCCACGCAGACCCGCATGAACGTGGTGTATGTCGGCGGGAACGACGGGCTGCTGCACGGGTTCCGCACCGGCTCCTACGATGCGAACGGCAACTTCGTCGCCACCGGCAACGACGGCCTGGAAGTGCTGGCGTACATGCCGGGCGCGGTCGTACAGACGATTCACTCTACGACCGCCAACGTTGACTACTCGAACGCGCAGTACGGGCACAACTTCTTCGTCGATGCCGTGCCCGGCGCCGGCGACCTGTTCTACGGTAACGCGTGGCACTCGTGGGTGGTTGGCGGTCTGGGCCCGGGTGGTGCCGCGATCTTCGCGCTGGATGTCACCAACCCGACCACCAGCAACTTCACCGAAGCCAACGCTGCGAGCCTCGTGATCGGCGAGTGGACCTCCGCCAGCATCGCTTGCGCCAACGTGGCGAGCTGCGGCAGCAATCTCGGCAACACCTATGGGACCCCGCAGATACGCCGCCTGCACGATGGCAGGTGGGCGGTGATCTTCGGCAACGGCTTCGGCAGTACTTCGGGCGATGCGGGCATCTTCGTCATGACCATCGGTCCGACCACAAACGCTCCGACGATCTACTACCTGAGCACCCACACCGCTGGCAGCGGCAATGGAATCGCCTTCGCCTCACCCGTCGACCTGGACGGTGACCACATCACCGACTACGTGTACGCCGGCGATCTGCACGGGAACCTGTGGCGCTTTGACCTGACAAGCAACAGCGAGACGAACTGGGCGCTCACGCCGGGCCCGCTCTTCAAGACCCCGGCGGGCCAGCCGATCACCACCGGAGTCGTGGCCGCCTCCGGCGCGCCCAGTTCCGGCATGCAGCAGTATCTGATGCTGCTGTTCGGAACCGGTCAGAAGACTGCGCTGACGAGCACCAATCCCGCGCTCTACGCCACTGGCACGCAGGCACTCTATGGCGTCTGGGACTGGAATCTCAGCGTCTCCGATGGCGGCGCCCTCGGCCCCGGAGCGGGTAACCCCGCGGGGTGGAACGGCCTCTCCAGCGTACAGTACGCGAGCATCACCCACACAAACACCGGACTTGCCTCGCCCTACACCCTGACGCCGGCGAACCTGCAAGCGCAGACGGCCACCGTCAATGCCACGACGCAGAACCGCGACATCGCGAACAACGCCACGATCTGCTGGGCGGCGCTCTCGACCTGCTCGAGCAACAAGCAGTTCGGCTGGTACATCAATCTGCCGGGCGCCCAGGAGCAGATCATTTACGGCGCGGAACTGGTGTCGCAGGCGCTGACCGTGAACTCGATCGTACCGGCGACCAACACTCCTACTTCGTGCGGCAACCCATCCGACACGGGCTTCACTTACGTGCTGTCGGCCATGACGGGAGCGGCCTTCAACCAGGTGTTCCTGCCCCCGAGCCAGGCCGCCAATGTGGCGGTCAACACCAACCCGAGGTACACGGACACGAATGCCATCGCCATTCTGACGAACGCGACCGGCAGCCCGTTCGTCACCAGCAACGCCGCCGGCACACACTTCCTCGTGTACGAGACCAACCAGGTCCAGAGCGGCGCCGGCGCCAACGGCGACAACCTCCTCGGCGGCACCCTCGGACTGAACCTGCCGCCGAACACCGCGGGCCGCCGCTTGACCTGGATCGAACTGCGCTAGTACCAACACAGAGCCACCATGCAATTGCGAAGCGCGGCACGCTCATCCGGCCCCGCGATGGGCTTCACTCTGATCGAGCTCATGGTGGTCGTGGCCATTGCGACCATCCTGTTCAGCATAGCCATCCCCTCTTACATGAGCTACATCCGCCAGTCGCGCCGCACGGAAGCCAAGACCGCGGTGCTGGAGCTGGCGGGACGCGAAGAGCGCTTTCTCAGCACCAACCCCGCCGCCTACACGAGCACCGCGAATGCGCTTGGCTACGGCACCGCTGCCGTTCCCCTCACCAATTTTCCGGTCGGTAGCGGCTACTACCAGGTGACCGTCTGCTCGCCCGCGTGCGCCCCCAGTGCCATCGCGACGGCCCCCTCGTATACCGTGACCGCCACGCCGGTCCCCGGCCAGAGCCAGGTCAACGACACGCAGTGCACCTCGTTCTCGGTGGACTCCGCGGGACAGCAATACGCGAATGGCTCAGGCGGCGCTGCGGTTGCGACGCCGTACTGCTGGGGCAATTAGTCCATTACGCCGCGGAGGCGCAGGTCTTTCAGTCGAGTTTGAACTCGATCGTGTCCCAGCGCGTCGTTTCCTCGTGACGCGCCTGGCGGCGGATCGCATCCACCAGCGCCCGCTCATCCCACTCCACGACCTCGTCGGCGAGGTCCAGGATCGCCTTGGGTACGTCCTTGCGGGTACCGAAAGGCTTCATGAGGATCACCGGCTTGTGGCTCGCCTGGGCGTACAGCAACTGGAAAGTGAGCTCACCCTCGTGCGCCTCGAAGAGGCTCGACAGGGCGATGACCGCCTCGGCCGGCGTGATCTGCTGGCGCAGATTCTCACGCAGCGCCTCCCTGTCGCCTTGCGGGCGCCGCTCGGGGGTGCTGTAGTTCTTATAGAAGAAATTGCGCTGGCTCTCCAGATACTCGAACACGCGCAGGTA
>VBMV01000175.1 GCA_005878835.1 Gammaproteobacteria bacterium
AGTCCCGGCTCGGACTGGGTGCAGCTCGGGAGCGAGCGCAAGCACATCGCGAGTTATCTGGGGGAGTTCCTGTTTCCCGCGCAGCGCGCGAAGTCACCGATCAGCATGCTCTCCGGCGGCGAGCGAAATCGTCTCCTGCTCGCGCGCCTGTTCGCGCAGCCTGCAAACCTAGTCATATTGGATGAGCCGACCAACGATCTCGACATCGAATCCCTGGAGCTACTCGAGGAGCGGCTGCAGGACTACAAGGGGACGCTGCTGCTGGTGAGTCACGACCGGCGCTTTCTCGACAATGTCGTCACCCAAACGTTGGCCGCCGAGGGGAATGGGGTGTGGCGCGAGTACGCCGGCGGTTACAGCGACTACCTGCAGCAGCGGCCGCCGATGCCGGTCGGTCGCGCAAATGAGGCCGGGAAGACACCTGCGCGGCGTGGCCCGCGCGACCGCTCTGCGGGTGAAACTCCCGCCAAGACCCGCACTCGCCTGAGCTATAAGGAGGAGCGCGAGCTGGCGGCCTTGCCCGAGGAGATCGAATCGCTAGAGCGCGAGCAAACTGAGCTAACCGCGCGCATGAGCGAACCGGATTATCACCGACTGGGAGGCGAGCGGCTGCGCGGCGACCGCAAACGGCTCGCGGAGCTCGAAGAGCTGCTACTGGAGAAGTTCGCGCGCTGGGAATCGCTTGAGGAACAGCGCGCACGGTCAACGTAGCCATCAAGCCGGAGCGCCCAAAAACCGTCGCCGTCATCTTCCCAGCAGCTGCGCTTGGTCGAGTTTCAGTGGATCTCGCCGTGGTTCGGACGAGTGACGGTGGCTTTATCGTCATCGGCCGCCTGCGAACGATCGGCCAAAATTGAACCCTAAGAGCCGTTCGGGGTTCTACCACTGAATGGCGGCTCTCGGTGCGTACCTATGTCCGATGACGACGGTAACGATGCTCCATCTGCGGACGCGAAGTGGATCTACCACGGAGCTTTGTTGGGCTTCTCAGGCATTAGTTTTGCGTCTATCGTCCCCAAAATTATGAAAGCCGCTGTTATCACACGTTACGGATCACCGGACGTTATAAAGATACTCGATGCGCCGAAACCGGCGCCCGGAGCGGGCGAGGTCTTGATCCGGGTCCATGCAACGAC
This sequence comes from Gammaproteobacteria bacterium, assembly GCA_005878835.1. GTDB lineage: Bacteria > Pseudomonadota > Gammaproteobacteria > Steroidobacterales > Steroidobacteraceae > 13-2-20CM-66-19. Next base: position 1,137 of record VBMV01000175.1, read on the forward strand.
GGTCAGCCGGACGGATTGCGGTGAGCTGCGACCCCGCATCATCGGGCGGCTCTTCTTCGGGCTGCGCCGGCCGAGGCGCACAATTTTCGGGATGGATTTCGCCGGCGTGGTTGAAGCCGTGGGGGCCGAAGTCAAGTCGTTCAAGCCGGGCGATCGCGTCTTCGGCATGTGCCCGCCGCGGAGCAATGGCGCTCAGGCGGAATATGTCTGCATCCCCGAGAGAGCGCCAATCGCCATCATGCCGGCAAACACGTACTTTGACGAAGCGGTGGCCTGCGAGGGCGCTTTCTATGCCAACTCGGGGCTTAGAAAATTCCACGTAGGGCCTGGCCACAAAATCCTTATCTACGGCGCCTCCGGCGCCATCGGCTCGGCGGCGGTGCAGCTTGCGAAAGCCTATGGGGCTGAGGTGACCGCGGTCGTCGCCACGCAACATCTGGAGCTGGTCAAATCCCTCGGCGCGGACCGCGCCATCGACTATACCGCAGGGGATTTCACCCGCATCGGCGAGACCTTCGATTTCATCTTCGAGGCGGTGGGGAAAGCCAGCTTCTTTAGATGCCGCAGACTGCTGAAACCCAAGGGGACGTTTATGGCGACAGACGTCGGACCCTGGGGGCAGTACCTGCCGCTGATGATCTGGTCGTCGATCGCAAAAAACAACAGGGTCCTCGTTCCCCTGCCGCCCCGAGGCAGCGGCCACGCATTTGTCGAGTTCCTGAAAGCCCGCATGGAGGCGGGTCAGTTTCGCGCGGTCATCGATCGAAGATATTCTCTCGATGAGATCGCCGACGCTTACCGTTATGTTGAGACAGGGCAAAAGGTTGGCATCGTTGTGATTAATGTCGCGGCCGCCGACGAACGCGCGCACATCGCGCAAATAGGTACTGGGCCGAGCACATCCATCATTCATCTATAGCCCATCTATAGGCTCGGCCTTTAGGGAATACATAAGCTCTCAAATAACTGGTACTTCGGAAGCAGGAGGTCATCAGACCTGCTTCAGTGTCGTTTAGAGAAGTCGCCCTCGGCAATCGAAGTCGGGGCTTCGATTTCCTTATTGAAAGCGTCACGGATCATCCGCAGAGATTCCGTTGCGTTAGCGCCGTAACCTGACTCCAGTGCATTTGCGACATGCCTCGCCGCGTCCGCCAGGATCGTTCCCCAAGCTCTCTCTTCTGGGACGTTCGTCGTTTCCCGATACATCCCGACTTTAAGCGAACAAGGGTGTTTTTTCTCCGCAATCCAGACGCGCAAAATCTCAACCGCCGTTGCATCACGTAATGCAGCCTGGGGAATTGGTCTTTCGTTTGCCACCGGTGTCTCCCGGTTAGCTTGGTCCGCACGCGTGAGGCGCTCACCGGTTACGGCGCTGATGCCTTGAAGTTCCACGGCAGCATAGCCTCATATGAGATTGGTCCCGTTTTGGCGG
>VBMV01000096.1 GCA_005878835.1 Gammaproteobacteria bacterium
TGGTGCACGCGCACCTCCTCGCCCGTGCGCTGCGAGCCGCCTTTGAGCATGCCGAGCGCGATCGGCATCGCGAGCTCGGGACTCCGGTGGCTCGAGGTGACATGTCCCTCGGTGAGCGTGGGCGGTGGGTTGGGCGCGATCTGTCCGCCGACCGGCAGGAGCGTCTGCCCGTCGAGCGGCACGAGTCCGACGAGCTGCAGGCGCCCGGGATCGCGCGCCGCCGGCCGGAGCAGCGAGCGGCGCCCGACGAAGGGCGCCGCCTTGCGCTCGATACCGCGCGCGAGGCCGACGTCGCCGGGGAGCGTGGTGCCGTCGGTGTCGGTGCCGATGTGAATGTAGCCCTTCTCGACCCGCATCACCTGCAGCGCCTCGATGCCGTAGAGCGTCGCGCCGAGCTCCTCGGCCTGCGCCCACAGGCGCGCGAGGAGCGCTGCGGCATGATCGGCCGGCAGGTTCACTTCGTAGCCGAGCTCGCCCGAGAAGCTCGCGCGCAGGACGCGCAGCGGGTGGCCCTCCCACACGCTGTCACGCAGGCTCATGTGCGGCATCGCCGCCGGGGCGAGCGCGGCCTCGAATCCCAGCGTCGCGAGCCACTCCCAGGCGCGGGGGCCTGCGACCGTGACGTTCGCCCAGCGCGAGGTCACCGGTGTGATGAGCACCTTGCAGTCGACATGCTCGCACTGCAGCCATTCCTCGAACGCGGCCGCGGTGCGCTCGAAACCGGCGGTGCTGGTATTGACCCAGAAGCGCTGCTCGGACAGCCGCGCCACGATGCCGTCATCCACCAGGGTGCCATTCTCGTTCAGCAACACCCCGTAGCGCGCCTGGCCGACCTTGAGCGTCGACAGGGTGCCGACGTACATCAGATCCAGAAAGCGTGCCGCGTCCGTCCCGTACACCTCGAGCTTGCCCAGGGGGGAGCCATCGAAGAGCCCGGCGCACGTTCTGACCGTTGCCGCCTCGCGCTGCGCGGCGGCGTCGAGCGTCTCGCCGGTGCGCGGGTAGGCGGCCGGGCGGCACCAGTCGCCGAAGGTCTCGAACAGCGCGCCCTGCGCGGCGTGCCAGTCGTGGGCCGGCAGGCGCTTCAAGGGCCGGTACAGTGCCCCCACGCGCCGCCCGACGATCGTGCCGAGCGTCACCGGCGCAAACGGCGGCCGAAAGCGCGTGGTGCCGACCTGCGCGGGGGCCTGGCTCGTGTATTCGCCCATGAGGATGAGGGCGTTGATGTTGCTCGTCTTGCCCTGGTCGGTCCCCATGCCGGTGGTGGTGTAGCGCTTCAGATGCTCCACCGAGCGGTAGTTCTCGCGCGCCGCGAGCGCCACGTCCTCGGCCAGCACGTCGTTCTGCAGATCGACGAACTGCTTGCCACGGATGCCCGGCACACGGGTGATGGCATCCGACCTGCCTGCCCCGCCGACCGGCGCCTGCGGGGGCAGGTGGCCGCGCGCCAGCGCCTCGCCGACCTCGGCGGCGTGGCTCACCGCAGGCGCGTGCGCCAGCACACCGGCGCACGCACCCACGCTCGTAAGGCCCGGCGCCGCGCCGTCCGGCACGAACATCGCGCTCTCGGCAACCCAGCGCAGCTTGCCGCCCGCCTGCGAGTGCAGGTGCACGGCCGGCGCGTAGCCGCCCGCGTTCAGGATGAGATCGCAGTGCAGGCGCTCGCCGCGCCCGCCCCCGAGCGGCGCGACCGTGCAGCCGCGCACCGAGCGTGCGCCGTGCACGGCGGTGAGTGTCGCGCCTGTCAGGACGCGCAGGCCCGCGGCGCCTGCGATCGGCGCGGCTCCCTCGCGGCGGTCGACGACGGCGAGGATCTCGACGCCCGCAGCAGCGAGCGATGCGGCCAGCCGGTAGGCGTAGTCGCAGTTCGCGGCGATCACCGCATGCCGCCCGCACGCGACCCCAAAGGCCTGCGCGTACTTGTGCGCGGCGGACGCGAGCATCACCCCGGGACGGTCGTTGTCCGGGAACAGGAGCGGCCGCTCGAGAGCGCCGGTCGCGACGATCACCGCACGGGCGCGGATCTTCCACAGCCGCTCGCGCAACACACATCCGGGCAGATCGGCGGCGCCCTCGGCACGGACGCTCTCGGCGGCGCACACCAGGTTGTGGTCGTAGACGCCGAACGCGCTGGTGCGCAGCTGGATCCGAACGCCCACCTGTCGCGCGCTCGCCGCGAGTGCGGCCACTTCCGGATCGGCGCCCCAGGAGCGCGCGCCCCCCAACTGCCCACCGCTCGCGAGCAGCAGGGTGTGCGCACCCGCGCGCGCCGCCGCCGCCGCGGCGGCAAGTCCCGCCACACCCGCGCCGATGACGAGCACGTCGGCGTCCGCCGCGACTTCCTCGTAGTGATCGGCGTCGGGTGCGGTGGGGGCCTTCCCCAGGCCCGCCATGCGCCGGATCGCCGGCTCGAACCAGTGCCAGCTCGGCCACTTGAAGGTCTTGTAGTAGAACCCCGCGGGCAGGAGCGCGGCACACGCCCCCGTGAGTGCGCCGACGTCGAACCCAACGCTCGGCCAGCAGTTCACGCTCTCGGCGGCGAGTCCCTCGGCGAGCGGCAGGAGCGTCGTGCGCACATTCGGCGTGCGGCGCGCCCCCTGGCCGATATCCACCAGCGCGCTCGGCTCCTCGACGCCGCACGACCAGACGCCGCGCGGGCGGTGGAGCTTGAAGCTGCGGCCCACCAGGCGCACGCCGTTCGCCAGCAGTGCCGAGGCCAGGGTATCGCCCCTGAAGCCCGACAGCCGCCGGCCGTTGAACGTGAAGGACAAGGGATGCGAGCGATCGATCCAGGTTCCCGCAGGCTGCGGCAGGCGTCGGCTTGCCATGGCGCGCCGCCTTCAGGAATGAGCCGGCGGCGCGTCGGTCATGGCGTACACCGACAACACCTCGTGTGTGACGGTGTGGCGCGCGACATTGAACCACTGTCCGCAGCCGTACGCGTGCCGCCAGCGCTCCAGATGCACCCCCTTGGGATTGTCACGGAAGAAGAGGTATTCGCCCCAGATCGCATCGCTGGCGGAGAGGTCCGGCCGGATGAGGTGAGTGGTGCCGCCGCAGACGAACTCGCTCTCGTCGCGCAACCCGCACCACGGGCATTTGAGCTGCATCATGGCGGCGAGGCTGCGGCAAGCATCAATGCGCGATCCCTGCGGCAGCGGCTTCGTCGATCAGGCGCCCGGTGACGAAGCGCTCGAGCTGGAAGGGCTCGGCGAGCTCGTGATTGCGCCCGGTCGCCAGCACGTGCGCGAGCGTCCAGCCGCCGGCGGGGATCGCCTTGAATCCCCCGGTTCCCCAGCCGCAGTTGATGTACAGCCCCGGGACCGGAGTGGGCCCGATGATGGGGCTGGAGTCGTGCACCACATCGACGATCCCGGCCCACTGGCGCAGCATCCGCAGGCGGCTGAAGGAGGGAAACAGCGCCAGCGTCGCGGCGATGACGCCCTGCAGCACCGCAAAGCTGCCGCGCTGTGCGTACGAGGGAAACAGATCCAGGCCCGCCCCGATCACCATCTCGCCCTTGTCCGACTGGCTCACGTACGCGCCGGTGCCCGGAGAGCTCACCACCGTGTCGAGCGCGGGCTTCAGGGGCTCGGTCACCATCGCCTGCAGGGCGTAGCTCACGACCGGCAGGCGAAAGCCGGCGAGCTTCGCGAGCACCGAGCTGTGGCCGGCGGCGGCGATGCCGATGCGCTCGGCCCGAATGCGGCCGCGGCTGGTCTCGACGCCGACGACCCGTCCGCCGGCGCCGCTCAGGAAACCGGTGACCTCGCAGTTCTGGATGATGTCCACCCCGAGCGCGTCGGCGGCACGCGCGTAGCCCCAGGCCACTGCGTCGTGCCGCGCCGTGCCGGCTCGGCGCTGCGTGAAGCCGCCCAGCACCGGGAAGCGGGCGTCGGGGGACATGTCGAGGAGCGGCGCGCGCGCGGCCACCTCATCGCGCGTGAGGATCTGCGCGTCGATGCCGTTCATGCGCATGGCATTGGCCCAGCGCGCCATCGAGTCCAGGTCGTGGCGACTGTGCGCGAGCATCACGATTCCGCGCTGGCTCAGCATGATGTTGAAATTCAGCTCGCGCGACAGACCCTCGTAGCACTTGAGCGCGAAGTCGTATAACCGCGCGCTCTCTGGGAACAGGTAGTTGGAGCGCACGATGGTGGTGTTGCGCCCGGTGTTGCCGCCGCCGATCCAGCCGCGCTCGAGGAGCGCGACGTTGCGAACGCCGTGGTTCCTTGCCAGATAATAGGCGGCGGCCAGCCCGTGACCTCCCCCACCGACGATCACGACGTCGTAGGTGGGCTTCGGCTCGGGCGACCGCCAGGCCGGAACCCAGTTGCGGTGCGCCGAGAGCGCCCCGCGCAGCAGCGCCAGGGCCGAGTACTTCACGCCGGCTTCAGGCCTTGTCCTGGTAGTCGGTCTGGATCCTGCGAATCTTTTTGTCGGTGCCGAAGAACGCGTGCTTGGACATGTCAACGCTGTAGCGGCTGGCCGGCGGGTGCCTGCCGAGGCTCTCGGCGAGCGCGCGGATGTGGTGGGGACCCGCGCCACAGCACACGCCCAGATAGCGGATGCCGAGGGCGAAGGCCTCGCGTCCGAAGTCGAAGATCTCCTGTCGTGTGCACACGAACGGATCGAGCCCCACCGGAAACGCGCGCCGATCGCCGCAGCAGGGGTCCGTGAGGGACATGAACGAGGGCTGGCTGGCGATGGTGCGATACGGCACCGGGAGCGCGGCCACGTGACACTTCACCGCCCGGCGGATCTGCTTGAGCAGCGGCATCATGGTCGCCGGGCCGCGGTGGCAGTTGAGCCCGACCACATCCGCCCCCGCCCCTTCCAGGCGCTGGCAAGCTTCCGCCGGGGTGAGGCCGTCGCGCGTCAGCTCCTCGCGGTGCATGGCGAAGGTGACCACCGCCGGCACCTTCGAGTGCTTGCGGATCGCCTCCAGCGCCATGAGCGCCTCACCGGCCCACCCCAGGGTCTCGGCGACGAAGTAGTCGACGCCCGCCTCGACCGCCCAGCCCACCTGCTCGTCAAAGATCCGCTCCACCTCCTTGATCGAGCCCTTGTCGGCCGGATCGTAGATGTTGGTGTTGCACAGGTCCCCGGCGAACAGCGTTCCGGTTCTGCGCGCCACCGACTTGGCGATCTTGAGCGCCGCCCGGTTCATCGGCACCAGATCCTTCTCGCGCCCGATGACCCGCAGCTTCTCGCGATGCACGTAGTAGGTGAGCGCCTGGGTCACGTCCGAGCCTGCGTGCACGAAGTCCAGGTGCAGCTGTTCCACCACCTCGGGGTGATCGAACAGCACCTCGGGCACGAAGGCGCCCGCCTGCAGGTAGCCGCGCCGCTCGAGCTCGAACACGTACCCTTCCGCGCAGATCACCGCCCCGCGGCTCAGTCGGGCGATGAGATCGCGCTCCTCCCCGCGAGCCTTGCCCCGGGGCGCGGCGCGCGCGGGCTTTCGGGACGATTTGGCGGTGGCAGCCATGCAATGTCTCCAGCTTGTGGGGGCTTGTTTGCGCGACCCTCGGGCGCGCTATTCTAAAGCCCATGAGCACGAACGCATCCCCCTCCTCCGTTGGCGCAGCGCGGCGTGCCGCGGCCGAGCCCCTGCAGGAACACCTGGCCTCGCTCCTGGCGGCCTGCAAGCCCGGCTTCGCCCTCCCCGGTGCGTTCTTCACCGATGAGCGGCTGTATGCGGCCGAGATCGAGTACATCTTCGGCCGTCACTGGCTGTTCGTGGCCTGCGAGGCCGAAATTCCCGAGGGCGGGGACTACCGTACTTTCCAGATCGGTCCCTGGCCGATCTTCATCCTGCGGCGCGACGACGGCTCGATCGCCGCTTTCCACAACACCTGCCGGCATCGCGGCTCGCGCATCCTGCAGCAGGATTCCGGCATCGCCGGTGCGACCCTGCAGTGCCCGTACCACCGCTGGACCTACGACCTCGAGGGGCGGGTCATCGGTTGCGGCGCCACCGGCGAGGCCCCGGCGGCGCAGCGGCGCCTGAAGCCAGTGCACCTGAGGACACTCGCCGGCCTGATATTCGTGTGCCTGGCGGATGAGCCGCCGGCGGATTTCGACGATATGCGAGAGCGCATGACGCCGTATCTCGCACCCCACGCCCTGGCGCGGGCCAAGGTCGCGAAGCAGGTCGACGTCATCGAGCACGGCAACTGGAAGCTCACCATCGAGAATAACCGCGAATGCTTCCATTGCGCCGGGCACCCGGAGCTCTTGTGCTCGCTGTTCGATTTTTTCGGCGAGCTCGACGTGGAGCGCATGTCCGCGCAGGAGCGCGCGACCTACGCGCGCTACCAGAGCGCCCGGCCGGTGCAGGAGGCGATCTGGGCGCGCGCGGGGCTGCCGTGGCAGGAGATCGAGCAGCTGCACGGCCGGCCCACCGCCTTTCGCACCGAGCGGCTGGTGCTGGACGGCGCCGGTGAGTCGATGACCCCGGACACCCGCGTCGCCTCACGCCGCCTGTTGGGGGATCTCAAGGAGTCGCGCCTGGGGACGCTGCACTTTCACACCCAGCCGAACGCCTGGTTCCATTTCCTCTCCGACCATGCGCTCACCTTCGCCACGCTGCCGCTCGAGCGCGGCCGCACGCTGGTGCGCAGCACCTGGCTGGTGCACGCCGACGCCCAGGAAGGTCGCGACTACGATCTGGAGAAGCTCACCAGCGTGTGGAACGCCACCAACGCCCAGGATGCAGCGTTCGTCGAGGAAACGCAGCGCGGCGCGTCCAGCCCCGCCTACGAGCCCGGCCCGATCGCCGCCAGCGAATACATGGTGAAGCTGTTCCACGTCTGGTACGAAGAGCGCCTGCGCGCCGAATTACGGCTGTAGAGAGCGTCTACGCCAGTGGCTTGCCGGCCATGTCCAGGTGCAGCTCCTTGCCGCGGTAGGGGTGGCGCGCGATGAGCTCCTCGTTGAGCTCGACGCCGAGCCCGGGCTCGGTCGGCGGGATCACGTACCCCGCCTCCCAGCGGATGGGTTTGACGAGCACCTCGGCATGAAACCCCTGCCAGCGCTCGATACCCTCGAGGATCAGGAAATTCGGGCTGCAGGTGGCGAGCTGGATATTGGCGGCACCCACCACTGGCCCGCAATACAGGTGTGGCGCGAGCTGCACATGGTGCACCTCGGCGAGCGCCGCGATCTTCTTCGCCTCGAGGATCCCCCCGACGCGCCCCAGGTTCATCTGCAGGATGGCCGCGGCCCCAGCGTCGAGCACCCGCGCGAAATCGTACTTGGTGGCGAGGCGCTCGCCGGTGGCGATCGGGATGCTGGTGGCGCGCGCCACGCGTGCCATTTCCTCGGGCGCATCCGGCGGCACCGGTTCCTCGAACCACAGCGGATCGTAGGGCTCGAGGCGCCGCGCGAGGCGAATCGCGCCCGCGGCGGTCATCTGCCCGTGCGTGCCGAACAGCAGGTCGGCATCCGAGCCCACGGCGGCGCGCAGCTGGCGCATGAAGCGCTCGCACAGATCGAGCGCCGCGAGCGACAGCTGCCGGCCGTCGAAGGCCGAGTAGGGTCCGGCCGGATCAAACTTCAAGGCGGTGAAGCCCTGCGCGAGGTACTCGGCGGCGCGCTCGGCGGCGAGATCCGGGTCCTGGTACACGTCGCTCCGGTCCCCGGGACGCGCGTAGATATAGGTGTAGGAGCGCAGCCGCTCGTGCACCCGGCCCCCGAGCAGGTTGTAGACGGGCTGGTTCGCTTCCTTGCCGATGATGTCCCAGCAGGCCATCTCCAGGGCGCTCAGCACCGCCATGAGCGACAGGTCCGGGTGCTGCGTGTAGCCGGCCGAGTACACGCGCCGCCACATCCTCTCGATGTGGTGCGGGTCCTCGCCCGCGAGGTAGCGCTCGAAGACGTCCGTGAGCATGCGGGTCACCACCTCGGGGTGAAACGGCACGCAGTAGGCTTCGCCCACCCCGTGCACGTTGCCGTCGGTGGTGAGCTTCACGAACACGAAGTAGCGCCCGCCGACGCCGGGGGCGGGGTTCCCGGCGATGAAAGTCCTGATGTCAGTCAGCCTCATCCCTCGACGCTTTAGCACAGATGACCGAGTATGACTACGTCATCGTAGGCGCCGGCTCCGCCGGGTGCGTGCTCGCCAACCGCCTGAGCGCGGGCGGCGAGCATCGCGTGCTGCTGCTCGAGGCCGGCGGCAACGACCGCTCGATGTGGGTCCGGGTGCCGATCGGCTACGGCCGCACCTTCAACGATCCCCGGTTCAACTGGATGTACCAGGCGGAGCCGGATCCCGCGCTCGACAACCGCCGCGCCTTCTGGCCGCGCGGTAAGGTACTGGGCGGGTCGAGCTCCATCAACGCCATGGTGTACGTGCGCGGGCAGCCGGCGGACTTCGACGACTGGCGCGCGGCGGGCAATCCCGGCTGGTCCTGGAGCGAGCTGCTCCCCTACTTCAGGAAGCTCGAGGATCACGCCTGGGGCGCTTCCGAATTCCACGGCGCCGCAGGTCCGGTGCACGTGAGCGACGTGTCGGCGAGCGTGCACCCCTTGTGTACGAGCTTCCTCGAGGCGTGCACGAGCGTCGGCATCGCACCCACCCGCGACTTCAACGGTGCGCAGGCCGAAGGCGCAGGCCTGTGGCACGTCACCATCAAGGATGGCGTGCGCGTCTCGAGCGCCAGTGCGTACCTGCGGCCGGTGTGGCGGCGCGCCAATCTCGAGGTGCGCCTGCGTTCGCACGCCACGCGGGTGTTGTTTTCGGGCTCGCGCGCGGTAGGGGTGGAGTACCTGCGCGCCGGTCAGCGGCAGCAGGCGCGCGCGCGCCTCGAGGTGCTGCTGGCGGCCGGTGCGATCAACTCGCCGCAACTGCTCGAGCTCTCGGGCGTCGGCGACGCGCAGCTGCTGCGGCAGTTCAACATTGCGGTCATCGCCGACTCGAGCGCCGTCGGGCGCGGCCTGCAGGACCACCTCGCGGTGTCGTATTTCTACCGCTCGCGGGTGCCGACCCTGAACGATCAGCTGGCGCCCTTCCTCGGCAAAGTCAAAGCGGCGCTCACCTACGCGCTCGGACGGCGCGGCCCGCTCGCCATGAGCGTCAATCAGGCCGGCGCCTTCCTGCGCAGCCGCGCGGAGCTGACGCGCCCGAACCTGCACATCTACTTCAACCCGGCCAGTTACGGCACCACCACCATCGGCGCCAACCGGCGCCTGCTGAACCCCGACCCGTTTCCGGGGTTCCTGATGTCCTTCAACACCTGCCGGCCCACCAGCCGCGGCAGCGTGCATATTCGCTCGAGCGATCCGCTCGACAGTCCCGCCATCGTCCCGAATTCCCTCGCCACCGAAGCGGACCTGCGGGACGTGTACGACGGGGCGCGGGTCCTGCGGCGCCTCGCCGCCGCCCCGGCGCTCGCCCAAGTGACCGAGAGCGAGCGCGAGCCGGGTGCGCGGGTGCAGTCCGATGCGGAGGTGCTGGCGGACTTTCGCCGCCGCGCCGGCTCGGTGTTCCACGCCTGCGGGACCTGCGCCATGGGCTCGGATCCGCGCACCTCGGTGGTCGATCCGCGGCTGCGGGTGCGCGGGGTCAGCGGCCTGCGCGTGGTGGACGCCGCCATTTTCCCGAACATCAGCTCGGGCAATATCAACGCCCCGACCCTCATGGCGGCGGAAAAGGCCGCGGATCTCGTTCTCGAAGACAGCTCCGCCGCGGTAGCGTAACCTGAGCCGGTGAGCATGCAGAGCCAGACCCCGTGAGCGAGCTACAGTCGGCCGTGGCATCCGACACCGCGGCGCTGGGCGTTGCGCCGCTGCAGTCAGCGTCCCTCATGGAGCGCTGGTACGTGCTCATCATGATGTGTCTGGTCTACACCCTCAGCATCGCCGACCGCTACGTGGTGTCGACGGTGCTGGAGCCGATCCGGCTCGAGCTGCATCTCACCGACAAGGGTGTCGCCTGGCTCACGGGTGCGGCATTCGGACTGTTCTACATCGTGTTGGGGTTCCCGCTGTCCTGGCTCATCGACCGCAAGAACCGCCGCAACATCGTCGCGCTCTGCCTGGTGCTGTGGTCGATGATGACTGCCGTGTGCGGGCTCGCGCGGACCTCATGGGAGTTTTTCTTCGCCCGCGTCGGGGTCACCGTCGGAGAAGCCGGCGGCACGCCGGGTGCGAATTCGCTGCTCTCCGACTACTTCCCCGCCACGCGGCGCGCCATGGCGCTCACGGTGTTCTCCCTCGGCGCGCCGATCGGCGCCTGGGTGGGCTACAACGTCGCCGGCGCCATCGCCGATCATTACGGCTGGCGCGCGGTGTTCTTCGCGCTCGGGGTCCCGGGCGTGCTGGCCGGGTTCGCGGTGTGGCTCACGGTGCGCGAGCCGCGGCGCGGATGTCTCGATGCCGGCGACGACGGCGAGGCGCCATCGGTGCTCGAGACGATGCGCTTCCTGTGGCAGCAGCGCTCCGCGGTGCATGTGATGATGGGCAGCGCGGTGTGCGCGCTGTGGGGCTGGGGACTCATGTTCTGGACACCGGCCTTCCTGCAGCGCACTTACCACATGAGCGTCGGCGAGGCGAGCGTCGTGACGCAGAACATGCACCTGTGGGGGGGAGGTATCGCGACCGTCGTGACCGGCATCCTGATGGCCCGCAGCGGCATGAGCGATGCGCGCCGCATCGTGTGGCTGCTCGCCGGCGGTATCGGCCTCGCAACTCTCGCCTCGGGGGTGGTGTACTACACCCGCGATCTCGCGCTTGCCAAGGCGATGTTGTGGATCTTCATCCCCGCGATCTACTTCTATATCGGTCCCGGCTTCGGGCTGCTCAACAATCTGGCGCAGTGCCGCATGCGGGCGATGTTCTGCGCCATGGTGCTGTTTCTGGCGAATCTCGGCAATCTGGTCATCGCACCTCCGCTGATCGGCTCCCTGAGCGACTGGTTCGCGCCCAATCACGTCTCCAATGCCGAGTCGCTGAGGCTGGCGATGCTGTGCCTGGTGCCCACCGGATTGTGGGCCACCGCGCACCTGTTCCTCGCTGCGCGCGACATCCTCAAGGACCAGGAGCGCGCGCGCAGCTTTCCGCTCTAGCGATACCCCGCACACCCTGCGCGGCCACGGCCCCTGCCGCAACGATCCGCGGAACAGCGGCGCCGGCATTCGCGTACCCCATAAAGCCCCCCTCTGACACTGAAAGCACCCGTTGGCTTGGACTGCCCTCGCCTGCCGCCCGTTCCGCCAGGCGCGGTGTCAAGGCTCGTTGAAGCGCCCGGTCGCAGGCCTGCAGGGCGGCCGGGCCCACATGTCGATGAGGTACGTGGACGGTGACACTCTGGTAGCGATGCGACTGCTCGATCGGCGCGCGCCTGTCGAGGACGAATATGCTGTAACGCCATGCATAACGTAATATGTTATCTGTAGCCGGTCGGAGACGTCGGAGATGCCTGACGGGCGACTCCGCTGTCAGCCGACTCAGGGAAGGGGCTTTGTCGGTCTTGGCGCGCGCAACTGCGTCGCTATGCTTCCGGCAATGGAAGCTATAACAACGGTCTGGCTCGTAAAGCCGGAAGCTCCGCGGGGCGCTGAGAGCATTGACATCATGCGTCGGGCGATCGAAGAAGATGGCGCTCGACCCGGCAGCCTGATCGGTGAATGCCTCGAGGTCGCTCGAGCCCGCGGGCTCAGCGAGGAAGAGACCTACGTATTCCTCGCCTATCAGGCGCTCTTGCGGCTGGAAGAAGCGCAGCAGCGACACATATACCTGAGCGACATCGCCCCGTTCGTCGAACGCGCCGCCTCGCAGCCAGCTGCCCCGACGCGCAAGGCGCCGGGCATCACGGCACGGATCGGGACGCGCGTGAAGCGGCTCGCGCGCAGTGCGGTTGAGCAGGCTTTGCATATCGAGCGGGGGGTAACCGAGCTCGTGCGAATCGCCCCTGCGCAGGACTCGAGACTGAAGGCGCCGGCCCGCGCGGCCGGGCGCGTGCACCCCACGGCAGCGCGTTAAGGGACGTCTTTACCCCTTTAGCGGCCGCCGCTGCCGGCGGGTCGCGAGCCGTGGCCGGACCCTCACCTGTGCGACGTCAAGGTGACCCGCCCGACCCCTGTCCGACCTCGGACATTCGCTTTCAGTAAATCGGCTATGTGCCGAACACCGGCGCGCGCGAGCCGCGCGGCGGCCCCAGTGTCAGACCGAATCCTCCTGCACACCCGCTGCACGGCGGCCCCGGTGTCAGACCCCCGTATCGCTGCCGGAGCCTCCGACGCTCGGGTTGTTCGGCTTCGGCCCGATATCACGTACGCTCGCCCCTCGCGCCGTGATTTGAAAGGCAGAGAACTATGCAACTCGGGCTGCCCCGCATACTCAGCGTCAACGCGGGATTCATGGACACTGCGGCTTATCTCGCACTGAAGGGTCTTTTCACAGCCCACGTCACCGGCAATTTCGTCACGCTGGGCGCCGCGCTCGTCTTGGGAACCTCAGGCGCGCTTGCCAAAGTTCTCGCCCTGCCGGTCTTCTGCATCGTCGTGCTCCTCGCGAGATTTTCCTCGCATGGCCTCCGCGTCCGCGCTCGTCCCATACTGAGCACTTTGCTGCTGGCGCAGCTCCTGCTGTCGATTCTCGGTGCGCTGCTCGCCACCTCGTTTGGGCCATTCGATAATGCAGACGGGTATGTGGCGCTGCTGACCGGCATGATCCTGGTCGCCACCATGGCGATTCAAAACACCGCTCATCGGGCTCATCTGGCAAGCGCGCCGCCGTCGACGATCATGACGGGTACTACCACCCAGATCATGATGGACCTCGGGGACCTGATGCAGGGGTTGGCGCCCGAGAGGGCAAACGCCACCAGAGCGCGGCTCTCGCAGATGATGGTGAGCGTTCTGGCCTTCGCGCTGGGCTGCACGCTCGGTGCACTCCTTTACGCGTGGCTCAGCGTCCTGTGTCTGTGGGTACCCCCGGCTCTGCTCATCGGTGCGCTCCTGATGCGCAAGGCGCTTGCAGAGGCCGACATGCAGCGATGATCCGCGGCCGCTGGCCGAGATAGACATACTGATGGCATGCTCTGACGCATGAGAACTACGGTACGTTTGGATGAAGCGCTGCTCGAGCGCGCCCGCGCGGAGGCAGCCAAGCGCAAGACTACCCTGACCTCATCTCATTGAGCAGGGGCTCGAGCTCGTGCTTCGGCGGCCCATGAAACGGGCTGAACGCCGCCGGCCGGTGGCGCTGCCCGAGTGCCGCGCCGGCGGCGGCACCTTGCCGGGTGTCGACCTGGACGATAGTGCTTCGCTTCTCGACCGGATGGACGGCCACGATTGATCCTTCCGGACGTCAATGTCCTGATCTACGCCTTTCGCACGGATTCCGAAGACCACGAGCGGTACAAGCAGTGACTGGAGTCAGTCATCAAGTTCGACTTCTGTCGAGCACTGCTCGAGCAGCCCAATGCGACCGTTACGGCACCAGGACCTCGACACTGGCCGATTTTCGAAGACCTCTGCGGCAGGGCAAAGGCCACCGGCAACCTTGCGCACGATGCCTGGTTCGCCGCGCTCGCCATCGAATCCAGCTGCGAATGGATCACAACGGACGGAGACTATGCGCGCTTCCCGGGGCTTAACTGGCGAGGGCCCCTGTAACCCCGGACTCTAGCTCCGACCCTGACAAGGGCCTGATCGCTTCCTTGCCCACCCGACTAACACTAACCCGGCCGCAATGCCAATTGGGCGGTTTTTCCACTAGGATCGGCCTTGAGGTTGCCTTCGGATTCAGTCTGAGTGTTGACGGCGAGCGCTGGGCCGCGCAGCTCGGGCGCCGCAGGGAGCGTACGTCCGCGCCGGTCAGGGCAACCGGATCGGTCTGCGAGTCTGCTCTGCCCACATTCCCAGGAGCGGCACGGCTGCAATCAGGACACCCAGCAACGTCGCGATGTAGGGGCCGTACTGACGCGAAATGTCCATGACGTCCCGGCTGAGATGCGGCCAAGCCGTGACTACGGCAACCACCAGCAAGAGTGCGATCCCCAGCGTGTCGAGCGTCAGCAGGCGCAGCATCGACCGACGCCGGCTCTGCAGCTCCGCAAGGGCTCTGCGATAACGTGCCCGTTCCTGCTGCCGTGCGCGCATAGCCCGCGCGGTGGCGTTTATCTGCGATTCGGCTCGCAAACGTGCCATGAGCCGCGCGTCGAAGTCTGCTCCTGTGTCGAGGCCACCGAAGAGCGCCTGCAGGTGTTTGTCGAGTTCGGAATCAGGTGTGCTCATGCGGTCGCACTCATTTGCCGGCGGCAGCGCTCATCCGGGCGCGCGCGCGATGCAACAACGTTTTCACGGTTCCAACGGGCATCGCCAACATATTAGCCACCCCTTCGTGGGATTGCTCTTCCATGTAGAAGAGCATGATGACTTGCCGTTGCTTCGTGGGGAGCTGATCGACGAGCCGCAGGAGCGCAGCGCGGTCGAGGATGGCATCGGCTGATGGAGCAGGATCGAGCGCTTCCACCGCGTCCATCACCTCCGGATCGCTGAGAGAGGACTGCGGGCGTCGTGCGCGGAGCGCTGACAAGCTCGCGTTTCGAGCAATCGCGTAAATCCACGTTGACAACGAGGCGCGTCCGTCAAACCCGGGCAGAGCCCGCCACACCTTGATGAATACGTCCTGGGTCACGTCTTCTGCCGCCTCACGGTCGCGAAGAAAGCTGTAGGCTAACCCAAAAACCTTACGGCGGAAGGCAGGCAGTAGCAAGGCGATCGCCTCATCGCGGCGCTCTGCCCGCACGAGCTCCAAGACTCTGGCATCGGTCAGCACGGCGTCGCATCGCCCGTTTCGTCCGCACCCGATGTTCTCACTCTCCTTTTAAGGCGTCTCATCGCTACCGGACGCGGGCGCTTCGCGTTTCGGGACTGCCGCCCTGCGCCCTTCCACGAAATAGAAGATGAGATAGGCGGCGCCGACGGCGACCGCGATCCAGCCGGATCCTCCCATCGGGGCCCGCAACCAGTCGCGCCCGCCAAATGTGAGGGCGAGGCCGACACCGAGCCAGATCAGACCGCGCAAAAGATAGCGTGAGCGCGGCGGCATCTGCTCGGGCTGTGGAAGTGACTCCGGCGGCAGCTCCAGGCCCTTCTCGATGGCCGCCATCCGCTCCTTATGGCGGCAGTCAATCTCGTGCACCCTGCGCCGGTACCACACCACGATCCAGACGATCAGTGCACCCAAACTCATTGCGACCGAGACAATGGGGACCAGCATGGTCAGTGCCGGAACTAGAATTTCATGTGACATGGTCACAACCTCGTTTCAGCCGATGAGTGTGTGCAGGACCCATTCAATTTCGGGACAGTGCCGCGCGATGAGATAGCCGGCGATCGCACCGAGCACGGCGGCTGACAGGGTATCGGTCATCGCACTTTTCTGGCGTTGCCATTCTCGCGCGTCACAGGGGTTGATACGCGTAGGCGGCCCACTGAGTTTCAGGGTTGAGACTTTTTTTCGCAGCTATGAAACCCCGCAGCCCGTAGGCGCGTATCAATCGAGTGACTCTATCCGGGTGCCGTCCGCTGGCCAACCGAACTCGCTCAAAAATGGGAGTTCCCGCTGCGGAAGACCGGCAAGGACTGAAATGAGGGGATACGCAACGGAGGTTGCCATATGAATACCCAGTCCATCCTGTCCGGCCGTTTTGGCGGCCGGCACACTGCGGCCGGAGCCGCCATCCTGATGGCGGCGTTTGGGGTCGTGCCCGTTAGCACACTTGCGGATCAGCGCGCTGCCACAACGTCCGTCAGCAGCGTTGCAGACGTAGCGCTCTCCGACCTCAATCTCTCGAGGCCGGAAGGTATGCGCGTAGCACGCGACCGCCTGCACACTATGGCCGAGCGCGTTTGCGCCAACCGCGGCGGCAGCCGCGAACCCTCCTCGCAGCCGACCTTCGGCGCGTGCGTGGATAGCACGGTGGCAAACGCGCTCCGGCAGATCGAAGCGCTCAGACAGACAAATACGCCGGTGCGCAATTCGGTGACACGCAGTGCAAACGTGTCGCTCGCCGATCTCGACCTGTCGACGCTGGAAGCATCTCGCATCGCGCGCAAGCGGCTAGAGGCGATGGCCCGGCGCCTTTGCGGCGAGCTTGCCAGACGGCAAGACCTTTCGTACCAGCCCAATTATGCTGCCTGCGTGCAGGACACTTTGGCTGGGGCGCTGGCACAAGCTAATGCCCTCGTCAGGAACACGCGCACTGCACGGCGCAACGCACCCTAGCCGCCGTTACATCAACTCAGCCGAGAGAGCGAAGAACTCCACAGAAATCAGCGCGCTTCTCGCACCCAGGAACGGGATGCGTGGTCGTTCCGGCACGGCCCACAATGTCCCGCGTTGCAACGCCGAAGCGACGCAGCGCGCTGACAATAATTGATCATTGTGTCTGCGCCGGGGGACGTGCTTTCTAACAGACACGCAGGACCTCTCGAATCGGGAGCTATTCTCCGGACACGCACATCGGCGAGTGAGAGCGGGTGGGTGTGATGGACACTAAAGCAGAAGGTCTCCGGAGCTGGAGTCGCCAGTCTCATCACATAACGCGTAGGCTCTCTGTGTTGGGCATAGCGTGGGCGAGCGCGCTGGCCGTTCAGATCGCGACGCCCGCGTTCGCCGGCCCTCGCGAGCAGGCCCAACGCATCTACGAACGCATAGCCGGCGTGCCGCCGTCGGCCGCAGTCCTCGACCAGATGGCCGCCAAGACCGCGGCCGGAGACCTGGCCGGGGCGGCTGCCATCGCCACCGACGCATCCACGTTCTACAGCGTCACCCTCAAGAACTTCGTCACTCCGTGGACCAACCGGGACCAGACCGTGTTCGCTCCACTGAATGACTACACGGCCACCGTCATCGGCATGGTCCGCGATGACGTACCATTCAATACAGTCCTCTCTGCGGACATTCTCTATACGAGCAACGCCAGCGGCCTTCCAGCGCCTTCCGCGGGCAACAACGATCACTATGCGATGGCGGAGGCGAACGGTGTCGACCTGAAGGCGACGCTGGTCGCGACTACGCAGTCCACCGTTTACGGCCTCCCGGTCGAAGCGGCCTCGGGAATCTGGACGACGCGGGGCGGCTCCTCGGCTTTCTTCATCATGGGCACGAACCGCGCCCAGTTCCGCTTCACGATGATCAATCACCTCTGCCACGACATGGAGACGGTGATGGACAACACACGTCCCACCGACCGCATCCGGCAGGATGTGGCGCGTACGCCGGGGGGCGACAGCCGCATCTTTCTGAACAACTGCGTGGGCTGCCACAGCGGAATGGATCCGATGGCCCAGGCCTTCGCCTATTACAACTACGACACGAGCAGCAAGCAGCTCCTCTATACGGCGAACACGGTGCAGCCGAAGTACCTGATCAATTCGCAGAACTTCGGTGACGGGTTCGTTACCCCGGACAACAGCTGGTCGAACCGCTGGCGCGACGGGCCGAACGCCACGCTCGGGTGGGACGGCACGCTTCCCGGCAGCGGCATGGGGGCCAAATCCCTCGGGCAGGAGCTGGCCGCGAGCGACGCGTTCGCGCAATGCCAGGTCACCAAGGTGTTCCAGACGGTGTGCTTCCGGGCTCCGACGAGCACGGCCGACCAGACGACGGTCGCCGCAATCAAGGCTAACTTCAAGGCGGGCGGCTACAAGCTCAAACAGGTCTTCCAGCAATCCGCCGCCGCGTGCGCGGGGCAGTAGGCCAAGGAAAAAGGAGAGCCGCAATGAACGCGGAGCATCTCGTGAACGGGTTCGAACTCATTCCTGGCGGCCGGCGCGCGCTGAAGAGCCTGCCGGTCGTTGCGTTGGCACTGGTTCTGATCACGGCCGCGGCCTGCAGCCGCCTGCCACTCGCGTCCCCTGACGGTACCGTTACGGGCGCCGGGTCAGGGCCCGGGCCGGGCCCAGGCACAGGCGGCGGCACCGGCGGTACCGGCGGCACCGGCTACAGCGGGCCCGCGGCCGCGAATGCCGACGTGCTCTCGTTCCAGAGCAATCTGTGGGTGAACATCAGCGGCTCCGATCGTTGCGGCGGCTGCCACCAGGCAGGCGGCCAGGCACCGCTGTTCGCGCGTTCGGACGATGTCAACCTCGCGTACCAGGCGGCCGGCCCGCTGGTCAATTTCACCGACCCCACCCAATCGGAGCTCGTTCTCAAGGTCGGCGGTGGTCATAACTGCTTCCTGGCGAGCGCGCAGGACTGCGCCAACTCGATGGCTACGTGGATCAAGAACTGGATCGGCGGTACATCGAGCGCGGCTTTGGGTATTGTTCTCACGCCGCCGCCCGACCAGAGTGTCGGCGGCGGCAAGCTCTTCCCGCTCGACTCGAGTCAGTTTCAGGCTCTGATCTGGTCGCCTATCCTGAGGCGGTTCTGCAGCGATTGCCACCGTCCCGATGCGGCTACACCCCAGACACCGTACTTCGCAAGCTCGGATCCTGCCCAAGCCTATATCGCGGCCCAACCGAGGTTGAATCTCAATACCCCGAGCCAGTCGCGCTTCGTCGTCAGGCTCAGTGAGCAGTTCCACCACTGCTGGGCGATGGCCGCCGGTGGCGCGCCCGACTGCCCGGGAAGTGCCGCGGCAATGTTGGCCGCGATCACCTCCTATGCGGACCAGATTCCGGTAACGAACGTCGATCCGACGCTCGTGCTCTCCCGAGCGCTCTCCCTCAAGCAGGGGACGCCTGCCTCGGGCGCCAGCCGCTACGAGGCCAACGTCATTGCGAAGTACGAGTTCAAGACCGGCGCCGGCAGCACGGCCTACGACACGAGCGGACTCGCGCCGGGGGCGGACCTCACGCTCACAGGCATCGGCTGGGTCAGTGGATGGGGCATCAGTATCGGCGCCGGCGGCTCGGCGCAAGCGTCGCCGTCCGCCAGCCAGAAGCTCTCGCAGATGATCCAGTCGACAGGCGAGTACTCCATCGAAGTGTGGGCAACACCGGCCAACGTTGCCCAGTCGAATGCCTATATCGTTACGTACTCGGGCGACAATACCCACCGCAACATGACCCTCGGACAGCATGCCATGCAGTACGAGGCTCGCACACGCAGCAGCAACACGGACAACAACGGCGCTCCGGCGCTGCTGACCTCCGCGATGGGCGTGTTCGCACAGGCGTCCCTGCAGCACGTCGTGTTGACCTACGACGCCGTAAACGGACAGCAGATCTACGTGAACGGCACGTACACGGGCGATGCGGATCCCGGCAAGGGAGGGACCCTCGGCAATTGGGACAGCACGTTCGCGCTCGTGCTCGGGAACGAGATCACCGGCCAGAGGCAGTGGCAGGGTGTCATCAAGTTCGCCGCGATTCACAGTCGTGCGCTCACGGCTGCCCAGGTTCAGCAGAATTTCGCCGCCGGGGTGGGCGAGCGCTATTACTTGCTGTTCAACGTGAGCTCCCTGACGGGCGTGCTGCAGTCCTTCATCATGATGGAAGCCAGCCAGTACGACTCTTACAGTTATCTGTTGCGAAAGCCCCGGTTCATCAGCCTGGACCCGAATGCGACGCCGGCGAACATTCCGATCAGCGGCATTCGCATCGGTGTGAACGGTACGATTGCGAGCGTCGGGCAGTCGTATGTAACGGTGAACGCCACCCTTGGCCCCCCGAGCTACACTTTCGCGAGCGGTCAGCTGCTGTCGAACGTTGGGGCGGTGATCGCCGCCGACAGGGGAGCGGACAGCGACATTTTCTTCCTCTCGTTCGACCAGCTCGGCTCCAACTTACACCCCTTCGTCGGACCGACTATCACCAACCCGCCTATGACGGCCGACAACACGCCGCGACCGGACTGGGGCATTGCGACCTTCGAGAGGGTGAATCGCTCCATGTCTGCCATCACAGGTGTGCCCATCACGAGCTCGACTGTCTCGGCGCTATACAACTCGGAGCAGCAATCGCTGCCCCCCGCGTCGCGGATCGACGCGTTCCTGCCGGCCCAACAGGCGGCCATCACGCAGCTGGCCACGGCGTACTGCGGACAGCTGGTCGATACACGATCGCTGCGCGACGCATTCTTCGGACCCGGACTCGACGCCAGCATCACTGCGACCTCGGCGGCGTTCTTCGGCGCGGCCATGCCGAATACGACCAACCGCGGCATCGTGATCAACGCGCTGGTTGCGAACGCGATCGGTACCAACGTCGACACCACCGCGGCAACCGCCGCGCACAACGAGCTCGACGCGCTGCTCACGCGAATTCCAACGTTGAGCAGTACTGCAACCGTGTCCCAGGCTACCAAGGCGGCCTGCACGGCCGTGCTCGCCAGCGCTGCGGTGACTGTGCAATAACGGGAATAAGGAGAGAACCCACATGTTCATTCGCAAAAAGCCCGCGCGGCCCCGTGCTCTGGGCGAGCCGCTCCTGCACGAGAACCACAAGCGTCCCGTCACGCGGCGCGACTTCGTTTCAGCAGGATTGCGCAGCGCCCCCGCGGTCATCATGGCTCCCGCGTGGCTTGCAGCCGTGCTGAGGTCCGGCAACGCGAACGCGCTGTCGACCGACATGCAGGCGCTGCTCGCGGCGAATCAATGTAACGTACCATCGGCAGTAGCGGCGATCTCCGGTGTTCCGTTCATCTGTTTCGATCTCGCCGGTGGGGCCAACCTCGTCGGCTCCGAGGTGCTCGTGGGCGTGCAGGGAGGCCAGAGCAACCTGCTGTCGGCCGCAGGCTACGCGAAGCTCGGATTGCCCGGCAACATGCTGCCGACTTCGAGCGGCTTCATCAGCAACGCGCTCGGATTGCTCTGGCACTCGGATGGCGCCATCCTGAGGGGCATTCTCAGCAAGGCGACCACTCCGGTGACCGCTGCCGGTACGAACGGGGCGGTGATCTGCGCTCTGTCGCAGAACGATACCGGCAACAATCCGCACAATCCCATGTACGGCATCGCCAAGGCCGGTGCGAAGGGCAAACTCCTGACTCTGATCGGCAACCAGTCGACGGTATCGGGCGGCAACTCGGCGGCGCCGTCGGCACTGATCGACCCGGCACTGCAGCCGACGAAGATCAGCCAGCCGAGCGACGCCGTCGCCCTGGTCAAGTCCGGCAGTGGCACGGGCGACCCGCTTGCCGTGGCGGTGCTCGAGTCCGTGACCCGCATCAGCGGCGGCACCGCGCCCTACAACCCGAACGCAACGGATCCGACCGCGGCATTCACAGGGAAACTCGCCCGGCCAGCGTCGAGCAGCGCGGGAGTCCAGTTCTACACGGACCCGGCCGCCGATGCCAACCTCAAGAACCA
The DNA here is from genome assembly GCA_005878835.1 of Gammaproteobacteria bacterium. GTDB lineage: Bacteria > Pseudomonadota > Gammaproteobacteria > Steroidobacterales > Steroidobacteraceae > 13-2-20CM-66-19. Next base: position 21,272 of record VBMV01000096.1, read on the forward strand.
GGTCCGCTGCGCCTACGTGAAGACGGCGAACACGGCGGATGCATTCGGGAGTTCCTCGGCGCTGGATCCGACGCAGGATGTCAACATCATCGGCGGTGCCTCGCCGATCTTTACTGCGGCGGATTTCTCGGATTCAGACGTGGCGAAGACCGCCACGGTCATGAAGCTGGTGCTCAACGGGTATGCCGGTGCGGGCACCATCACCCTGGGCGGCTTCGACTACCATGACAGCACCCGGGCCACCGGCGAGACCCGCAACTTCAAGGCGGGCCAGATGATCGGCGCCGTCCTCGAGTATGCGCAGCGGGTCGGCTCCCCGGTGATGATCTACGTGTTCAGTGACGGCTCGCTGAGCGCGACCAGCTCGATCGACGGCAGCACCGCCGGCCGCGGCAAGCTCGGGTGGCAAGACGACAACCAGGACACGGCATCGACTTTCTTCCTGGTCTACAGCCCGAGGGGCCGGCCACAGCTCCTCAACGGCGCGGCGAGCCAACAGATTGGCTACTTCAGCGCCAACGGCTCGGTCGTGCCGACTTCGAGTCCGGCAGCGAACGCCGTGAACCAGCTGGTGCAGGTGGTCATTCTCAATTACATGGGACTCCTCGGGACCAGCAGCCAGTTCTCCACGCTGTTGCCGATGCAGGGTCTGGGCTCGGCGGCGGCACAGGCCGCCTTGACCGCGTTCGCGCCGATAGTATGAGCCCGTAATACGAGGCGCCCATTTCAGCGCACCGCGCACGGCGCTCGCTCTGCTCGCCGCGGAGCGAGTCTGTTTTGCGGTCGAGCGATCCCGCGCACCCCACGGCCTGCGGTACACTTCTGATCGGGGAGCTCGGGACTGACCCGCGGGAGCGCGGCAAGGATCCTGATCCTCCATACAAGCGCCGGGGGATCCATGAAACTACGCTATAAAATCCTGGGCGTTCTGGTAATGCTCTTGGCACTGGGGGCGCTGTCGCTGGCGCTTGCAATGAGCCACACGTCCGCGTGCGGCCCGGCGCCCTCACCTCCTGCTGGCGTCACCCTGATGAAGGGCATTGTGCATCGTTGCTACGGTTCACCCGACCTCCTCAGGTATGAGGACATTCCCAAGCCTACCCCCGCGGACAATGAAGTCCTGGTCAAGGTGCACGCGGCGTCAGTCAATCCGCTCGATTGGCACTACCTGGAGGGCACCCCGTACATGGTGCGCATGGACGCCGGCTTCGGAAAGCCCGAAAACCCGCGGTTGGGCGTCGACTTCGCAGGGACTGTCGAGGCGGTCGGGAAGAGCGTCAAGCGGTTCAAGCCAGGCGACGAAGTCTTCGGCGGGAGGTCCGGGGCCTTTGCCGAGTACGTCACCGTCCGCGAGGAACGGGCGGTCGCGCTGAAACCGAGCAACGTTTCATTCGAGCAGGCAGCTGCCGTACCGATCGCAGGAATCACCGCGTTGCAGGCTCTGCGCGACAAGGGACATATTCACGCCGGCCAGAAGGTCCTGATAAACGGTGCCTCGGGGGGTGTGGGTACGTTCGCCGTGCAGATCGCCAAGTCATTCGGCGCAGAGGTGACCGGCGTATGCAGCACACGGAATGTCGATATGGTCCGGTCGCTCGGCGCTGATCACGTCATCGACTACACCCGGGAGGATTTCACCCAGGGCGCGCAACACTACGACCTGATTGTGGACAACGTCGGAACCCACTCCTTGCTGGCATACAAGCGCGTCCTGAATCCCAACGGCATCTACGTCATGATCGGCTCGACCACCCCCGGTAACTGGTTCGGGTGGCTGGCGACGCCGCTCCAGGCCCTGGTGCTGTCGCCGTTCATGAGCCAGAAGGCCGGCATGATGCTGGCGGACCTCAGCAAGGAAGACCTGGCCACCTTGGGCGAGCTCATGCGGTCCGCTAAGGTGACGCCTGTCATCGACAGGCGTTACAAGCTCAGCGAGGCCCCCGAGGCGCTGCGGTATCTGGAAGCAGGGCACGCCCGAGGGAAGGTCGTACTGAGTGTGGAATAGACCATCAAGACCTCGCAGCGCTATCTGAGGGCACTGATATGCACCATTCCCGTCTCTGTGCCGTGCTGATCGACTGCCGCACCTCCGATTTGGACGGCGCCACCCGCTTCTGGGGCGAGGCGCTGGGTCGCCCCGTGGATCCCGGCCATCCGGGCAGCCGCGGCAACTACCGCATGCTGCACACCCCGCCCGACGAGCCTATCGTGGAGATCCAGCGCGTCGAGCACGAAAGCCGGGTCCACATAGACATCGAGACGGACGACATCGCTGCCGAAGTGGCGCGCCTGACAAAGCTGGGAGCCAAGGTGGTGGAACGCCTCGAGCGCTGGGTGGTGATGGAGGCTCCGACCGGCCAACGCTTCTGCGTCGTTACGGTGCAACGTCCGGGTTTCCCGAAGAACGCGAACCGCTGGGAGTAACCCAGCCTCTCGCGTCGGCCTCGTGGTGTTCTTTCCGGAGGGTCTGCAAAAGCTGTTCCCAGCCATCCTCGGCGCCGGACGCTTCGCGAAGATCGGGACACGGCTGGCGGCGATTCCGCTGATGAGAGGTTTCCTGCTACATAGGTCTTGGCGAAGCGATTGCTCCTTCGAATCACAACAGCTGTTCCGGTGACCGGAACCACGTGCGGTATCGAGGGGTCGCTCCGCTGGAGGATTTCGAAGTCGGTAGATCGAAAGCCGCTTCGCTGAAATAACTCGTGGGCATCCTCGATTTCGTCTTGGCCGAGGACTCAGCCCCGACCGTGAGGCGGACATCCTCGTAATCGGGCTCATCTGCAACATCCTGGTCCGCCCGGTGGCGGACAAGCACTTCATGACCCCGCAGCAGGAGGGAGAGCTCGATGCGGCGGGTACGCGGGCCGCCTTCGTCACCGCGCCCGCGGACCCCGGGGGAGACGGTGCACCCTCGTCGGCCTGGGTGGTGACGGTCGCGTGGCTCGCGGTCGGCATCCCGATCGCGATCGGCGTGTGGGTGACCCTCAGGGAGGCAGCGAAGCTCTTCGGGCTGACGTAACTCGCCGGGCAAAGCGCGCCCCCGGTGCGGTGCACAAAAACCACGGCTTGCATCAGCGGGCGTTGTGGGCTCAACCTTGCCTGCAAGGGAGTTGACAAACGGAGGGGCCCAATGATTGGCGATGACGTCATCCCCATTTTGAAGTTCCGGCCCGACAACGGCGCCGGCGCAGGACTGGAAACCGCCTCGGGTTCAGCGCCGGGCGATGCCGTGAACGGGTCCGCGCTGCCGGACTCTCAGGAGCTGATCGACCTCGTCGACGGCATCAAGGACCTCGTGGATGTCGCCGCGCAGCGCCTGCTGCGGAATCGTGACGCCCATCCGGAAAACATCGGCAATGCACTCCGGCTCGCGGTCGAGGAGCTTCAGCGGCTGCGCGAGAAGCTGTGAAACTGGAGCGGGAAACGAGACTCGAACTCGCGACCCCGACCTTGGCAAGACCAGAAGATACGAACTATTTAGTGGATGCTCTCTTTGGTCACGAGAAATCTGAGGAGGTCGATGAGTTCGTCGTTGCTTCCCACCGAGTCCATATTCACCCGATACTTCCCGTTCACTGCGATGCACAGGGTACTGGGAACTTGCATTGCAGCGATTTGCGCGTCCGCGGCCCTCATTCTCATACCTACCGCGAACGATCTAGCCGTCGCAAGAAACGTCGCGGGATTTATCCCGGCAATGCGCGCATAGCAGCGCGCAGCGTCTTCGAGCGACGGCTGCGGGGTCTTAAGGCGGTGGGTCGCAGGGTCGCTGACGGCGAGCTCGCCGGTTTTTCCAAATGGCATCGAACATCGCCTGATGCGTGCGATCCGCAATCCCCCGGGGTCCATGCGGCAAAGTAAGCGCGCTGAAAGATCGGCCAGGCCTCGCCGGGGTTCAAGGAGGCCGGTACAAGCACAATCTGTGCGTTCGGCGGCAGACTGCGTGTTAACCTTTCCATCACAGGCTGGAAGCCGTTGCAGGCGATGCACCCGTACGAAAACACTTCCATCACCTCAATCTTCCCGACCGGCACGTTAGTCGCGAGCTGGATAGAACGCGGTGACCACCGACCGTACCTGGAGACCCTGCATGCCCGTCGACAAACACCAGCTCCACCTGCCCCTCGCAGTCGCACAGCCTCGCCCGCGAACGCTGGCGGGGTCCGACCGCAATCCTCCGGAACGCGCCCTACCACAGCGGGTCGCTGGAATGGATCAGGTCGCGCTGCTTGACCGGCCGCATACTTTCCGCATAGTGCTCTCATGGACTGGCGAACCCGTATCAGCACCGATCCGAACATTTGCCACGGTAAGGCCTGCATAACAGGGACACGCATCATGGTCTCGGTGGTGTTAGACAACTTGGCCGCCGGGGCAGACGTGGCTGAAATTCTTCGCCTGTATCCCCCCTTGAAGCCTGAGGACGTGGCGGCGGCGATCGCGTACGCCGCCGAGCTTGCCCGCGAACGGCTCGTGCCGACTGCGGCGTGAAATTCAAGCTCGACGAGAACCTGTCACCGACCCTGGCGAGTGGGTTCATTTCGGCAGGCCACGAAGCGCCGGAGCGTGTAGACAGTATCGATCAGGTGCTGGGTACGCGCGATGTCGAGCGGATCACCGGGCGGCACCGATGCACCATCTACCGCTATCTACCGCTGAGTCCGAGCGGGCACATTTCCAGAAAAACGCGCCGGCGGCGGACGGGCTGGCTTCCACTACCCTCTGAGCCCCACGTTCGACCCCGAGAAGAACGCGGCGAACATTGCCAAGCACGGCGTATCGCTCGCGGACGGGGACGGCGTGTTGCATGACCCTCTGGCGCTCACGATCGAGGACGATTCAGCGCTGGACGAGCCGCGATGGGTCACTATCGGAATGAACTCGTTTGGCGCCCTGATGGTGGTGTGGACCGATCGCGACGACGACGTGCGCCTGATATCAGTCCGCAAGCCCGAGCCCAAAGAGCGGAGAAGCTATGAAAAGGGAATATGACTTTTCACGCGGCAAGCGCGGCGCGGCAGTCCCGACGCGCGGCAAGACTCGAATTACGATTTACCTTGACGATGAGATCGTGCAGCGATTCAAGGCGGAGTCAGAACGCACGGGCAAGGGCTATCAGACCCTTATCAACGAGGTGCTGGCGCTCTCAAAGCAGGAACCGCCGGTTACCGCATCCCAGGTACGGAAGATCGTGCGCGAGGAGCTCGAGGCGACACAGGGCTGAACGCGGACACTTCCCGATAAATGGGACCACGGGAGGTATTGTGGTGCCCTTCCTGATTGATGGGTGACAGTTTATTCCGGAGCCCGCTTCACCTATCTCATCGGAATAGACAAACCCCTTCAGTGCTAAGGTGTCAGCGATGTGCCCGGTATAAATCGTCAGCGATGTGACCGGAAAGGACCCCTGAAAGACTGGTCGGAGCGCCGAGATTTGAACTCGGGACCCCTTGCACCCCATGCAAGTGCGCTACCAGGCTGCGCCACGCTCCGACACGATTGTTCTTATTTGGGAAAGACTCTCGCGCGCCGGCCAGGGACCCACCGCGCGCTGAAAACATGATACGCCGTTTTCGGCTCGCCGCGACGCTCAGCGGCGCAGCACCTTCATCAGCTCCTCGAGCTCGACCCGCACCTGCCTCACGATCTGCTGGCTCTGCGTCACGTCGATGCGCGCTTCCTCGCCGGTGAGCTTGTTGCGCGCCCCGCCTATGGTGAAGCCCTGGTCGTAGAGCAGGCTGCGGATCTGGCGGATGACGATCACGTCCTGGCGCTGGTAATAGCGCCGGTTGCCGCGTCGTTTGACGGGCTTCAGCTGCGGGAATTCCTGCTCCCAGTAGCGCAGCACGTGCGGCTTCACGCCGCA
>VBMV01000154.1 GCA_005878835.1 Gammaproteobacteria bacterium
GCACTTGTACGGCCAAGGGAAAATACGATCAGTGCAGCACCGGTACCGCGGATTACGTCACATGCTCCGTGGATCGCGGCGAGGAGAGTGTGACTGGTGTCGCAAGGACTGCGTTGTTGCGCAGCGGTACATCCGGATTTGCGCAGCGCGCATTTGACGACGCGTCGGATGATAACCCACTGATTTAACGGGGCTTGCTACGGGGTTCGGCCGTAACCGCGGATCGCCCCGCTCCTGCGAAGCCCGGGGATCTCGTTAGACTAGCGGGGCAGGAGACCGCACCGCTTTCGCAATCCTGGACGCGCGATGGATATCGACGCAATTGCGATACGTGGCCTCGACCGCGAGACCGTGCGACGACTCTCGCACCGCTCGGATACTCGCGGCTTGCTGCAGCTCGCGCTCCATGCGGGGGCGCTGTGCGCGACCGGATCTCTGGTTTGGGCAAGTCGCGGCCACCTGTGGCTCGCGCCCGCGCTGCTCCTGCACGGGGTCGTGCTCAGCTTCCTGTTCTGTGCACTGCACGAGAGCATCCATCGAACCGCTTTCGCGAGTCGCTGGCCCAATGAGCTCCTCGCGTGGATCTGCGCCGCTGTGCTGATGTTGCCGCGCGAATATTTTCGATTCTTCCATTTCGCCCATCACCGGTTCACACAGGACCCGGCGCGGGACCCGGAGCTGGCACAGCCGCGCCCATCCTCGGTGGCCTCCTATCTATGGCATGTTTCGGGCCTGCCGTACTGGTACGATCGACTGAGCGTGACGCTGCGCCATGCGCTGACGGGGCGGGCGATGGAGTCGTTCATACCGCCGGCCCAGTCTGCGCTCATCGTGCGCGAAGCGCGCATCCTGTGGGGCTGTTATCTTTGCGTGCTAGTGGTCTCGCTTTACCTGCGGCGAGCCGATGCGCTCATCTATTGGGTAGTGCCGGCGATCCTCGGACAGCCCTTCCTGCGCCTGTTCCTGTTAGCGGAGCACGCCGGCTGCGCTCTCGTGGACGACATGTTCGCGAATACCCGCACAACCTACACCAACGCCGCGGTTCTCCTGCTCGCCTGGCGGATGCCCTACCATGCCGAGCACCACTGCTTCCCGTCCGTGCCGTTTCACGCCCTGGCGAGGCTCAATGCATTGATTGGAGAGCGCACGCAGGTGAGGGCGCGGGGCTATTTCGCCGTGCATCGCCAGCTGCTGCGACAAGTTCGCTCAGTAACAAAGCCCTGAGGGGGCGTCGCCGGCCCACATGCGCCCGATCGAGGTCGTCAGGCGGCGGCCGAGGTCAGTTCGAGAGCGAGCCGCACGGTGCCGCCTTCGGCAGTCTGCTTGCGGAAGCCGTACTTGCGCGCCAGACGCAGCATGCGTGCGTTTTGCCGCAACACGTCGGCCTCGAGCCGCGCGACCCCGTGATTGCGGCAGTGCCTGATCAATCTGTCGAGCAGCAGTGAGCCAAAGCCGATGCCCTTCAGGTCCGAGCGCACCAGCAGGGCTATTTCGGCTGTCTCACCCCGCGGGTGCGCATGCGCGTGTGCAAGGGCCAGAATCTGCCCTTGGCCACGGCTGCGATCATCGATGGCCAGAACCATCCGCTGCTCACAATCGACCTGCATCAGGAAATCAAGCAGTGCCGGCGGCACGCTGCGAAGTCCGGCAAAGAAACGCATCTGCAGGTCGTATGAGTCGATTTGTGCGAAAAACTCCTGCAGCAGCGGCCGATCCTCGGGCCGGAGCCTGCGAAGACGTACGCGGCGACCGCTGCAGTGAATGATTTCGGCGACTTCCCCTGACCTGAGTCCTGGCGCCGCCGATTTGGACCCGCCCGCGTCCATGCTGCGAATTCCTACGCTGCGTCGGCAGCTCGCTCGCGTCTCCGGGGCCAACTTCGCCCGACGCTGTCTGCTGCTGCGTCGTGAGGCCCGCGCGCCGCGGTCCAGGCGGCGGCGACGATGAGCAGCACATTGGCGGCAATCACCGGTGAGGCGCCGATGAGCCATCCATAGGCCACCCACATCAGCGCCGCCAGCATCTGAACAGTTCGCAGTGCCGCCGGGCGAGCAAAGAAATAGGAGGCAACGAACATCGCAGTTGCCGCCCAACCCAGGCAGCTGATCGCAATGGTCCTCATGCGGTCGAGCCTGCCGCCGTCGGCATGGGCGGTGCGGGTGCGATCCTCACGTGGTCGGTCCGCGCCTTTTCCCACTCGTGGAGCGTCAGTCCGTTGCGCTCCAACAATCCACGTATCTCGCCCGCACGCCAGTCGAGAATCTGGTCCAGCACGGGCACCATGATGCTGAACGCATTGTCACTCAGGACGGTGCTCTTGGCGATGCGTGCCAGCTGTTTGTTGTCGGACACCGCAATGGTGAAGCCGTCCCGGTTGTTGACGTGCAGCATCACGTGAACGTCCGAGCTGCCATCGCCGACGTAGATGACGCGATCCGGCGCAATGCCCAGGTGGTGCTGCAACTCCTCGATGACGGAGACTTTCCCGTAGCCTGCCGGCACGCGCTTGATCGCCTGTACCTCACCCGATTGCGCGTCAAATTCCAGCTCCGTTCCGTAGATATGATCGGGGGCCACGATGCCAGCCAGCGCGGAGGTCACGATCTCGCGCGGCGCCGCGGAAATGACAAAGAATGAGAAGCGAATGCCCTCGAGGCCCTGTTCGAGGAACTGCACGAGCGCCGGGATGGCGCCCTTCAACCGCACTCGTCTGCCGGTTTCGAGCAGGTGTTCATGGCGAACACCGCGAAATTCCGGGTCATGCCTGATCAGGTAAGCGAGCTCGCCGCCCTGCTGAACGAGATTGCTGCGGGCGAGTCCTGCAACCCGATCCTGGAAGTCGCGGATTCCCAGCAGCTCGCTGAGAACCAGCCCTGAATCGTTGAAGCTCAGCGTCCGATCGAAGTCCGACGCCAGCAGATAGTGCCTGGGAACTGTCGTGCTCAAAATGCTGGACCCCTGAGTAGATATAACAGCAGTCGCCGGCGTACCATAGCAGCCTGAGAACTGGCGTCAAGCTTGACTGTTTTATAAGTGATTGAAAATAGAATATAAATACGTGAAACTAATTCATCCTCTTCCTAAAGAGAGATAGGCAGATATATCATTTATGCGACCTGAGGCATCGGGTCCGGGCACGACGCGCAAGCACCGCCAGGTCTATTCATCCCTGAGCCGGGACATTCATTCGGGCCGCTGGAAGCTCGGCGAGCGCCTGCCGAGTGAGGCGCAACTCGTCCTGAGGTTTGGTGTCTCGCGCATAACGATCGGGCGCGCCGTGAGAGACCTGCAGGCGGCGGGGCTCGTGGAGCGGCGAGCCGGTTCCGGAACCTTCGTGAAGAGGGCGCACGCCGCGGGTGGCTGCTCGTTCGGACTCCTGATCCCCAACCGCGAGGAAACCGGCATCTTCGAACCGATCTGGGAGGGCATGATGGCCTCGCCGCGAGCGCGCGGGCACGCGCTCCTGTGGGGCTCCGCCGCGGCTCAACGGCCGAAGGAGGAACGAGCCTGGGAACTGTGCCTGCAATACATCGAGCGCAAGGTCTCAGGAGTGTTCTTCGCGCCGCTGGAACTGACGCCCTCCAAGGACGAGTACAACCGACGAATTGTCCGCGCCCTCGATGAGGCTCGAATTCCCGTGGTCCTGTTGGATCGCCCCCTCGTTGCGTATCCGGAGGCTGGACGTCATGACCTCGTTGGCATTGACAATCGCCGTGCCGGACACGTCATCACGGAGCATCTGCTGCGCCTCGGATGTCGGCGCGTTCTTTTCGTTGGCCCCGAGAACGCCGCCGCGACCGTCGATGAGCGCGAAGCGGGTTACCGGGAGGCACTGTACGCGGCCGGTGTGCAGTTCGATCGGGCCCTGACGCACCGCATGGATGCGGACGGCATCGAGAGTGTCAAGGCGCTCATGCAATCCGCGCGCCCGCAGGGCATCGCCTGCGCCAACGACCGCACCGCAGGACATCTGATGCATTCGCTGCTGCAGCTCAAGTACCGAATTCCGCATGATGTTCGGTTAGTGGGCATCGATGATGTGGACTACGCAAGTCTCCTGCCTGTGCCGCTGACGACCTTGCGTCAGCCGACCCGGGAAATTGGCGAGGCAGCACTTGCAGTGATGCTCGAGCGGATCGCACGGCCCGACATGGTTGCGCGCGAGGTACGCCTCGGTTGCGAGCTGATCGTACGCGCCTCGTGTGGCGCCCGGTTGGCCGCGGGCGGCTGACGGCGCGCAATCTCGGCCGCGGGACGCCGATGCAGGCAGCCGAGAGTTGGCGCGCGCCAGGCGGCCGACGGCTCCTACTACGTTGTGGACCCGAACGGCTCGCCGATCAATCAGCAGGGCTACCTGTGGAACGCGAGCTTCACGCCGTCTGCCGCCTCGGCCTCCGCCATCAACATGTGGGTCAATCAGGAGTGATCGGGCTTCGCGGCCACCCCGCGTGGTAGCTTGTCTCGAGATCTGCGCGCGGCGCCGTTAGTCGAGGAAGTTCCGCCTCTAGCAGGATGTACATCATCTTGCAATGTGTCCTCGAGGCGACAGGCGATGCAGAATTCACAATCCACCGCGAACTTCGGTCCACCACCGCGCTCGAACAATCGGGCCATACAACGCGAAAGGTGACGCCGATGATCCGCAGGATGCACAAGATCTCAAAGAGCCGCTACGCTGTTGCCCTGTCCGCGGTGGCGCTCTCAGCACTGCTCGCCGCGTGCTCCCGGAGCGCTCCGACCGCCGCGGCTAAACCCACGGTCTCTCCCGATCCACCTCCCGATCTCCCCGAGATCGTCATCACCGCATCCCGTTCCCACAACGCGCCGGCAAGACCAGATCCGAAAGCCGCACGAATTCGCAGCCGCGCGACGGACAAGTCATCGTGAAAGGCATGAATTCATTCACCGGCACGCACGGAACGATGCGTTTCGCAATTCGGCGACGTCGTCGAACGCCGGTGTCGCGGCGCGGGTTGGACCCATAGGGATCGGGGAGGGCTTACGCTGCGCTCGCGGGGCGCTTCTCGCTATCCGTGTTCGAGCTCGCGCTCACCGCGAGCTGCTCTGCGAAGTCGCGGTCCGCGCGCAGCAGCCGCGGCTCGAGCTCGATGTGCCCGAGCAGTGGGATCTCCGTCGCCGTCCCCTCCACTTCGAGCTCATTGAACCGCCGCGCCTGGGGCATGACGGAGTGCTCCAGGCTCCCGATGAACTCGTTGAAGCACTTCACAGACTTCCCCAGGGCGGCGCCGCAGTTCTGGATGTGTTCGGTCATGGCAAGGGTGCGCCGATAGAGCTCGCGGCCGAGCTCGTGGACCCGCTGCGCGTTCTCGGCGACTTTTTCCTGACGCCAGCCGAACGCGATGGCCTTGGCGAGCGCGATGAGCGTTGAGGGGGTGGCGATGATGACGCGCTGCGCCGCGGCGTCCTCGAAGAGCGCGGGGTCGCGCTCGAGGGCTGCGGCATAGAAGTTGTCCCCCGGCACGAACATCACGACGAAATCCGGCGTCACCGTCAGTCCATCCCAGTAGGCCTTGGCGGCGAGCTTCTTCATGTGCGCACGCAGCTGCACGGCGTGCAGGGCGAGGCAGCGCTCGCGCTCCACCTCGTCCAGGGCGTCCACCGCATCCAGATACGCGGACATCGAGGTCTTGGCATCCACCACCAGATGACGGTTGCCCGGCAGCCGGATGACAGTGTCGGGACGCAACGGATCCTCGCCCCGGCAGAAGCTCTCCTGGGTCGAGAAGTCGCAATGGGCACTCAAGCCCGACAGCTCCAGCACGTTCCGCAGGGTGTGCTCACCCCAGCGCCCGCGGGTCTTGGGCGAGGCCCGCAGCGCCTGCACCAGCTTGGAGGTTTCCGTGCGCACCGCGTGCTGGGTTTCGGCGACCGCCTTGAGCTCCCCGGCGAGCGCCCCGTAGGCTTCCGAGCGGTTGCGTTCGAGCTGCTCGATCTGCCCTCGATAGCTCTGGAGCATGTCCTGGAGCGGGGAGATCAACTCCGCGACCGCCGCTTGACGGGCCGCGAGCTCGGCGTCGGCGCCGACCTTGTGCTTCTCGAAGACCTGGTTGGCGAGCTCGAGGAACGCACCCTGGTTTGTACGCAGGGCTTCCGCCGTCATGCTCTTCAGGTCCTCATCGATGCCGCCACGCACGTCGGTCAGCGCCGCGATCTTCTCCTGGTGCGCGCGCGCCTGCTCCTGCAATCGTGTCTGGACCTCCACATTCATGGACCTGACTTGCGTCAGCTCGGTAAGCAGGGACTCGATACGTCCTTCGAGGGCCGGCACGCGCCCGCCCACGGAGGCCAGGCTCGCCTCGAACTTCGCGCGCTCGAGCTGTTGGGACTCGTGCCTCGAGCGCCAGCTCTCGGCCTCGAGGCGCACCCGCGTCAACGCAAGGCGCGCGTACAGAGCGCAGGCCGTGACCCCGAGGAGCAAACCCACAAGTCCGCTTAACCAAGCCATGCAATCCCCTACGGCACCACGAAGGCGGCCAGATGTACGAGCCGGCCGCTTGCCGCGAGGGCGCCGCCGGCCAGCCCCGCGCCGGCGAGCCGGATGTCTTCGCCTTCACCGAGCGCCGGGAAGCGTTGGGCGTGCGTGGCCCAGATCAGATCGAGGAAGGCCTGGGCGTCCATGTCCGAGGCCACCCGCGGCTCGGCCGCTTGAGTCTCGATGGCATCGAGCGCGTAGGCGCGCACCAGCTTCTCGAGATACCGCGAGAACGCGGTGGGACAGTCGAAGAGCTCGAGGCCGACCACCTTGCCACGGATGGCGACCACGGCGCCCCTTTGCCCGGGCACCGCGCGAAAGGCGCGCACGTAGGCATCGAGCTGCGCCGTGTTGTCGAGGTAGATGTCGGACATCGCCAGCGTCTCGGACTCGACGCGACAGGCGTAAGCCTTGTCGGCAACGTCTGCCCAGACCTGGGACTGGTTCGCGCGCCGCTCGCCGCGCGAGCGCATGGCGTCCGAGACGCTCTGCGCTTTCCGGGCCCGCGCCCGTGCAAAGAGCGCGCGATGGGCCGCCTGGAACTCGGAACTCCGATATGCCCAACGCCCCTGCTCGACGCAGGACACCGGGATCACGAGCTTCTTCCCGCCGGCGACCAGGATGGAGAGGTTCAGGACGCGATTTTGCTTCGCGCCCACGAGCTCATCTCCGTCCACCAGCAGCACCGTCTCATCGGAGGCGTTCTCGAGCGCAAGCTCCGGCACGCGCCCACCCGCAGACACTTCGGTGATGTGCACCAGGTGGCGCTCGAGCGCCTCGTCCAGCAGGACGTAGCCCTGCGCCCCTTCCGGATCCCCGATCAGGGGAAAGAGGGTGAGGTTGACATAAGTCTGTGATTCGCCGAGCTTTAACGCGGTCAGCGAGTCGGCGATTTCGTGGGCCTGAGCCATCGGCGCCCCCTTTGTTTCAATGAGGCGCCAGTATGGGAGGGGAGGTGGCTCAGGGCGTGAGCCTTCAGCCGTAGCGTCCCGTCGCTTCCTTCAGGGATTGCCAAACGCGCTGACGCAGTGACGGCGGGGCGAGCACTTCCACGTCGGCGCCGAATTTCATGATCTCCATGAGGAGCTCGCGGTCGTCGGCGTAGGGAATCTCGAGCAGGTAACTGCCGTCCTTTTCCACGCGATGGCGCTCATCCGGATGCCAGCGCTGCGCGGACACCCAGCGCGCCGCCCGCGGCGTGAACTTCAGGGTCGCCCACTCGACTTTCCGGCCGGCGAAGATCCCGTAGCCGCTTCCGAGGTACTCGTCGAGCTCGGCTTTCGGGATTTCCCTGGCTTTCGCGTCTCTCAGAGCCACGCTTTGAATCGCATCCGCGGCGAAGCTCCGCAGGTCCTCCCGCAGGTGGCAGTACGCATCGAGATACCAGTTGTCCCGGTAGTGCGCCAGACGCTGCGGGGAGACTTCGCGCTCGGTGATGCGATCCTCGTTGCGGTTGTAGTGACGGATCCAGAGGCGGGAGCGCTTCAGGAGCGCCGCGGCGATGGTACTGAACCAGGCGGCGTCTGCTTCCCGGCGTTCGGGGTGAAAGATGCGAATGCGCTTCTGGATCTCCTGCCAGGAATGATCGCCGCGGCCCAGGATCGAGTGCAGTCGCTCGACGAGCGCGGGGACTTGGCCATCGAGCAGGCTCGGCTGCAGATTGCTGAGGAGCTGCAGGGTCGTCAGCAGCGCGTAGATCTCGGTCGCATTGAACCAGAGGCCAGGAAGCTCATAGCGCGGACCGTCGCGCGGCTTGCCGAAGCGATAGCCATTGCCGGCGCGAACATACTCGATCGGCGCATGAAGGCGGTCGCGCATGTAGACCAGGTCGCGCTTGAGCGTTGCCCGCGACACCCCCAACGCGTCCTTGAGTCCGGCAAACGGCACGACCTTGCCGTCCTTCAGCAGCTGGTCGATCTTGTAGAATCGTTCCGTCCTATCCATCGGGGTCGTCGTGCGCGGGAGCCGCGGCAAGTGCTGCACCCGTGCGCGAATGATTTGCGTACGTTGGCCAAGACGGATGCTGTCCGTCCCATACTCATGAAATAATCATTACGATTGGCTATTCCCGCGCATATCCGCCCGCCGTAACATTGCTCTGAAGTCTTACGTGACTATCCTCCACTGTCTTGCAAATGAATATATCTGGAACTCCAGGATGAGAACGTAAAGCAACCCCTGACTGAAGTCAGAGGCTTTATTCTGAGGAGCAAGCAGACCTTGCAGAATTCCCCGAAC
>VBMV01000058.1 GCA_005878835.1 Gammaproteobacteria bacterium
CGAGCATGTTGGCGATGAGCTCCTGCGTCATGGTTAATTGGTTGGATGACAGGCGATCGAGAGAGAGCAGCAGCCAGCGGCACAGTTGTTGGTCCACCGAATGATGGCGATTACACACTGCGGTCTGGGCCATCTGCGTGATCAGGGCCTGCGTGTAGCGCAGCAACAGAAGCTGCATCTCACCGTTGCGATGGAACTCGTCCTTGAGCTGCTGTCCGATCAGCCGGTAAGCGTGGCCGGCGCTCTGCACGATCGCCCGACTCGGGGTGGTTTCACCGCCCATGAACAGCGCGATGCCGATGAGGCCTTCGTTGCCGACCACCGAAATTTCCGCCGACGCGCCGTCGGCTAGCACGTACAGCAGCGACACGATCGAGTCCGTCGGAAAGTAAACGTGGCGCAGGACGTCGCCGGACTCGTACAAAATCTCAGCGAGCGGCATCGCGACGAGCCGCAGATGCGGGTACAGTCGATCCCGCGCTGCCGGTGACAGCGCAGCCAGCAGGTGATTTTGTTGGGGATTGTGGAAGCCGGGCAGGGGCACCTCTGGTCAACCACGGCGGTATCAGAGCGGAGAGTATAGCTCAACAGTTCCCCCTTTGCGCGTGCCTTCGTCGCCGACGGGTCCCACCTGAGGCCCGCGCGGCCGTCGATCGGAGTGATCAGAGAGATGCAGCTGTCGGTGGGGAAGAAGACATGGCGAATGTGCTCCCCGGGCCGGATCGGCAAGGCGCAGGTCGACGTGCTGGCAGCGTGCCAGCAGATGCCGACGATCCGGGCCGGGTAGAGCGGCGAGCAGACGATTTTTCGCGGCGACCCGCGACGGCTGTAATACGCACGCTCCTGTCTGTTGCGCTGAGGTGATAATCCCCGATGTCCCAGCATGACGGGCAGCCGGGTGATGGTCTGTTCGGTGGCCACTGACCGCCAACCCGGTGCGGGAGTCCTCTATGTACGCTAACGCACAGACCAGCGGGCGACTTGGTGCATCCTTACGCGTGCGTGGAACCTATGTCCCGAAACGTACTTCTTATCCTGTCGGATGCTGCGGAAGCCAAGGTCGTTCGACGGTCGCTGGTGAACTCACGCGACGGTCCCTTCAAAGTCGAGTGGGTGAGTCGCTGCTGCGACGCGATCGAACGCCTGCGCAATCAACGAGGGGAGGAAATCGCGGCGGTCATGGTCGATCTTTTCCTGTCCGATAGCCAGGGAATCGCGACCTTCGACCAGCTGTCGCGCGCATCGCCCCACGTCCCGATCCTGGTCTTGAGCCACTTGCGCGACGAGGATGTCGCGAGGCTTGCCGTGCAGCGCGGAGCGCAAGACTATCTGCTGCAAGAACGACTCGACGGTCATTCGTTACCGAGGACGCTGAGCAGCATGCTCGAGCGCTCGGCGTACGCAGAAGCCCTGTTCCTGGAAAGGGAGCGCGCACAAGTCACGCTCAACTCGATCGGGGACGCGGTCATCAGCACCGACGTCGCAGGCAACGTCACCTATCTTAATGTGGTCGCCGAAAGCATGACGGGCTGGACGCGGCAGGAGGCATCAGGGCGGCCGCTTCAGGAAGTGTTGCGGATCATCGACGGTGATAGCCGCGAACCGGCTCTGAATCCCCTGGCAATCGCGATTGTGCACAACAAGTCCGTCGGCCTGAGCGCCAACTGTGTCCTGATTCGCCGCGACGGGTATGAATCGGCCATCGAAGCTACTGCGGCCCCCATTCACGACCGCCGCGGGCAGGTGACCGGCGCCGTGATCGTTTTTCACGACGCGAGTGTGACGCGCGCGATGTCGCTGAGAATGTCTTATTTGGCCCAACACGACTTTCTCACCGAGTTGCCCAACCGCATGTTGCTGAACGACCGGCTTGCGCGGGCGATAGCGTGGGCGCAGCGTCACCGCACTTCGCTCGCGGTTCTATTCCTGGATGTGGATCACTTCAAGCACATCAACGACTCGCTGGGTCATGCGATCGGCGATCAGGTTCTGCAGTCGATTGCACAACGCTTGGTGGCTTGCGTGCGCAGGTCCGACACCGTCAGTCGTCAAGGTGGAGATGAATTCGTGATTCTGCTTTCGGAAGTGGCTCGCGCCGCAGATGCAGCCTTTACAGCTGACAAGATACTCGCCGCAGTGAGCAGACCTCACCGCATCGGCCATCAAGATCTGCACGTCACGGTGAGCGCCGGTATCGGCGTCTACCCCGATGACGGCGCGGACGCCGAGACACTACTGAAAAACGCGGACATTGCCCTGTTCCAGGCCAAGGACCATGGGCGCAGCAACCATCAGTTCTTCGAGCCGGGCATGGAAGTGCGCGCGCTTTCGGAGCGGTGCGTATAGGTACAGCGGCCCAGTCACTCGACAGCAAGCCGGCTACCGTATCGAGATGGTGTATCTTCAAGCTTCGTTCCTGGCGCAGTAACTGATTCCAGTCATCCGGCGGATTACTTGCTCATGGCTCACCTCGCAGGCGGCGCACGTCCGCCAGAAAATCTGCAATCAACTGCTCCGGCGTGCTGAAGCTGTAGGGCTCTTCCTTACCCGCCAAGTGCCGGTGATCGCCTCTGCCACGCTCGTTGTCATAGCCCACGAGTCGCTCACCGGGGCGACCATAGAAGAGGCTGTATTTCAATCGATGAGTGCTACCCGGTACCGGTGATGCCATAGACTGGTTATGGCGTAAAGTGCCATGGTGAGCCCCGCAGCCAAGTCGCGCCTCGGGGCTTGAGCTGGGCGAATGACGCACGCGAGCCGAGCGGACGGAAGGATTGTGGTAGGATGCGCGCCCTCTCGGGGGCGGTGCAGTGCCAGGTCCAGCGTCCGATCCGGGGGTTTGAAGGGATTTGAGCGGACGCCAAACCGGAGCCGGGTCAGTAGGTCATTGATTTCGCGGTTAGGTCCGAAGCCCCGCTCGCTCCCGCAGACACGTTCATCTTCACGGCGCGCCCGTAGCTCAGTTGGATAGAGTACTTGGCTACGAACCAAGGGGTCGGGAGTTCGAATCTCTCCGGGCGCGCCAATTACAACGGGTCCGTAGCTTCATCCATGAAGATAGCCGTGCTGTTTGGCGGCGCCAGCGAAGAGCGCGACGTTTCGATCGCCAGCGCCGCGCAGATAATCCCCGCGTTACGCGCCTTGGGCCACGAAGTTTTCGCCGTTGACACCGCTGCGGGCCGGTTATCCTCAGCTGCAGAGCGCAAGCTGCTGGTCGCCGGCGTAGCCAGAGAGCCGCCTTCGATTGCTGCCATCGATGACATCCGCGCGCGCTCGGTTGCACTTTCCCCTGCGGCGTTCGAAATACGCGACGCCGACGTCGTATTCCTCGCGCTTCACGGCGGAGTCGGCGAGGATGGACGAATGCAAGCCATGCTCGACCTGGCGGGACTGGCTTACACGGGCAGCAATCATGTAGCCAGCGCTGCCGCGATGGACAAGGATTTGTCGAAGCGGCTGTTTCGCTCGGTTGACGTTCCGACTCCGAACTGGCTGATGGCACCGGTAGCGGCTGAGGTGGTGGGCGCGCAGCTCGGTTGGCCGGTGGTGGTCAAGCCAAACAAGCAGGGCTCGACGGTCGGACTCAGTATCGCCCGCAGTAGCCAGGATCTGGCCGGCGCCATCAGGTTGGCGGAGCGATTCGATCGCGAAGTCATGATCGAAGCGTTCGTGGCCGGCCGGGAGTTCACGGTCGGAATTCTGGAGCAGACGGCTCTACCCGTCGGCGAGATTGTCATAGCGGGGGACATCTTCGACTACCAGGCGAAGTACCAGACCGGTGGTGCGCAGGAGGTTTTCCCGGCGGACATTTCGGCCGGAGATTCTGCGCTCATGCAGGACTACGCGCTGCGTGCGCATGAGGTGCTCAAGCTGGGCGTTTACAGCCGCATCGATTTCCGTCGGGATCACGCTGGCCATGTCTGGTGCCTTGAAGCCAACTCGTTGCCTGGCATGACCGCTACGAGTCTGCTCCCGCAAGCGGCAAGAGCCGCGGGGATCGAATTCCCGGAGTTGCTGCGCCGCATCTGCGCAGGCGCAATACGCACGCGATAGTCCTTCTCAGATTGGCTGGTCTATCGATTTGGCCAGTGGGGTGAAGAGCTTTGGACCGGCTTCGGTCATGAACCAACAATCCTCCAGCCGGATACCGAATTCTCCAGGAATGTAGATTCCCGGCTCGTCGGAGAAGCACATCCCCGCCTGCAGCGCAGTTGCATCGTTGCGCACCAGATAGGGCGGCTCATGCACGTCCATTCCAATCCCGTGGCCGGTCCGATGCGACAAGCCCGGCAAGCCATAGTCTTTGCTCCAGCTCTTCTGCTCGTAAAATGCGCGCACTGCCCGGTCGATGGCGCCGACCGCAGTGCCGAGCTTCGCCGTCTCGAGTGCGATCTCCTGGCCCCGCTTCACCGTGTCCCAAATCTGCCGCTGACGCGGCGAGACATCGCCGAATACCCAGCTTCTGGAGATGTCCGACTGGTAGCCGTGAACGCTGCAGCCAGTGTCGATGAGGATGACCGATCCCTTGCGCACTTGCTGCGGTTTCACGGACCCATGCGGATAGGCGCTCGCCTCGTTGAGCAATACCAGCGAAAATTCATGCGAGCCGCCCAGCTGCTCAGTGGCGGCGATCAGCAGGCTCAGGATCTCGGAGCGGTGCATGCCGGCTTGGATCCGGCCGTGCAGATGTCGCAACGCTGCGATCGTGACGTCGTTCGCGGCCTGCATCAAAGCAAGCTCCGCTGCTGACTTGACCATCCGGCAAGCACGGACAAGCTCCTCTGCCGAAACCACCTCTCGTCTGTTGCCCGATGCCTTGGTCACGTGTTCGACGATAAAGAGCCGCGTGGTTGCTTCCACGGCGAGTGGCCCTTCGATCGCGGAATCGCGTAGTGCGCCGGCAATCAGGTCAAATGGACTCTCATCTTCCTTCCATGTCCGAACGTCACCCGCTACCTTCAGTGTTTCGCGTATGGAAGGCTCTTCGAAGAAAGGGGTGACGACGACCACTTTGCCCTCGGCCGGGATCACAGCTGCGGTCGTCCGCTCGGACCTCCACCAATGGATGCCGGTGAAATACTCGAGCGTCGATCCCGCCTCGACCAACAGTGCCGCGGTCTTGCGCTGCTGCATCGCGGTCTGCACCTTGGCGAGGCGAGCACTGTGCTCCTGCGCGGTGATGGGCTGCACGCCGGTGGTCATCGAGCTCAGCCCGGCGGCTCGTGCCTTGGCCGCCTCGACCTTCGCGCTGTCGGCCATTGCGGCGGCCGCGGCCGTCAAACCGAGGAAAGCACGTCTGCAAACTGTCGTCATGGAACCTCCGCACGCGGACAAAGCGCTAAGGTCGCCGGGCATGCCAAATCAAGCACTACGTCGGGTGAAGCAAGGTCAGTTCCGCGCGCCCGAGAAGACGCGTGAAGCCGCGGTCAAAAGTAACAAGGTGGGTACCCAGTGTTCTCACTGCGGCGGCGATCCAGGCATCTGAGATGTCATTTGCCGCAAGATCGTGCGCGCGGCTCATCTGCTTGAGCGTCGGCCACTCTCTACCCAACTCCGGCATCTCAACCCCAGGAATGGCTAGCAGCGATTCGATAAATCCGACCGCTGCGTTTATCCGCATCGGGACCACGAAGATCCTGCGGTTGGTCGCGAGTCGCAGAAATCCGGCGGCAAGCATAGGCAAGATCTCGATGCTGCTGCCGCTGTCGCATGCGGCGATGGCTTGCTCCAGCCACCCTATCGCCGGCTCGTGCTGGGGATGATCGGTCCGCGAGGCAGCCAGCAGGACGTTAAGGTCAGGCGCCATCGTCGGCGGCGTCAAGCAACGAGCGATTCGACAATGGATCGACTCCGGCGGCGAGTCCGCCCTTGCCGCGGTGGATCGCAAGCGCCGCCGGACGCGCGCCGCCGCGCGCACGCGAACGACGCAATCGCAGGCGCAAGCCTTCTTCGATCAGCGCCGTGAGACTCTTGCGTTCACGCGCCGAGAACGCCTTGGCCTTCACCAATAGCTCGTCGTCGATATCGAGGGTCGTCTTCATGTGGGCAGTATACAGAAATCTGTACCATCACGCGCTCTGCTGCGGTCGTGGAGGGGAGAGACTGCAGGTCGCTCGACCCTTGATAGGGCCGCGGCGAGGGACCCGCGCCCATTCGAATTGCGTGTGACAGGCGCGCAACGCGCGCCGGCTCCGTGATCCTGCTCACGGATGGCTGCTCAAGTGGCGTGCAGACTACCGGGCAGGAGATATGCGCGAGCACGGCATCAGTCATGAGCATGACTCAACTCGTCATCGGCAGCGCCCTCGGCTTCTTCGTCGCCCAGGGTGTGCTCTACAGCATCAGACATCTTATCGGCTGGCTGCAGCGCAGCGACGCGCGTAAGCGGATTCTCAGGCCGACCCCTTCGCTGGGGTCCACCCTCATCGGCGCCTTCATCAAGTACGCAGCACCGGTGGGAGCCGGCGCGGCGCTCATCACGCTGGGCGTGTGGGCGGTCGGCGACCACTACGCGGCGAAATCCGCACGCAGCGCGGCGACGGCCGAGGTCTTCAGACCCTCGACGGTGCCGGTATCGGACTCGCATGGCTCACCGGACGAGCTTGCGGGACCTGCTGCGGCGTCCACGGGTGATCGCTCGACAGCGCTTGCGCCTGACCCCCTCGACCCGTACGCCGACACGGACTTCAAGGTGCAGCGCGGCCCGCACCGCGCGGGCAGGGCTTTGAGTCTCAAGGAGACTCTGCTACAGCGCTCGGAAGCCAAGGCTCGCGCGGACCTGCTCACGCAGACTCAACAGCACCTGCGCCGCTCCCAGTACGACTGCGAGGCCGCCGACCGCGCCAGCAGGTACCTCAAGGCCGACCTCGACGTCTGGGGCTTCGCCGCGTGGCAGATCAGGCACTTCCCGATTGGCATCTACAAGGGCGCCACGCTCTCGCAGTGCAAGGACATCAAGGATGTCGTCGACCACTCCTCGTCGGTGCACTTGCAGTCAACCGTCGCGCAGGGGAAGCACCCGTGAGCCATGTCGGCGGCATGCCGGGCAACTGCGCGCGCATCGGTAAGCAGTTGGTCCGAGGTTTGCGCTTCGCGGCTGGCCGTGGGGCAGCCCGGATTATGTGACATCCGTCACTGCCGCGGGCCGCGCCCGCGGCCGGATTTGAGATCTCCGGACATGCCCGCACCGGGGAATCCATTTAGCTTAATGCTGTGAACATCCGCCCCAAGGTGGCCGCCTTGACGGCAGGTATTTTCGTCGTGCTCGGGATGGCGGAAGTCCTGGTCGAGAAGCAGGTCGTCATGCCGAGCTTCGCGGAACTGGAGCGCGCGAACGCCCGCGTCGCCCTGCGGCGCATCAACTTTGCGCTCGACCTGGTGATCGACCGGGTCGCCGTCCCGGCCGCGGACTGGGGCAACTGGGTCGACAGCTACCGTTTCATGCAGGATCGCAACCCTGATTTCATCTCGACGGGCATCACCAACGTCGCTCTGCGGCAGCTGAACGTCAATGTCATGCTCATGCTCGATGCGGACGGCGGGGTACCTCAAATCCGACCGGCCGCTCGGGTTGGATCTGGCCGACCGCAAGGCTCTGCCGATCGACTTCCCGTGGCGGGCGAACCTGCGCGACGGCCGCCCGGTGCGCGGGCTGCTGCCGACGAACCGTGGGATCCTGATGCTCGCGGCTGCGCCGGTGCTCGACGGCAACGGCGGCGGCCCGGCGCGTGGGATGATGCTCATGGGGCGGCTTCTCTCCGCCTCGGACGTCAGGAGCCTCGGCGCCCAGGCGCAGGCCGACCTGACCCTGCTCGCGCCGGGAGCGAGCCAGGGGCGCGAGCAACTCATCGAGGGTGACGCCGTCACGCGCGTGTATCGCACCTTCGACGACATTTACGGCCGGCCGGTGATGACGCTGCGGGTCGACGTACCGCGCGAGGTCACGCGGCGCGGTCAGGCGGCCGTCACCTATGCCTCCATGTATCTCGTGGGGGCCGCCGTGGTCGTGCTCGTCCTGCTGGTGATCGTCCTGAACCGCCTCATCCTGACGCCGCTGGCGGTCGTCACACGACACGCGGTGGCGCTGGATGAGGGCCGGGACCTCACGACGCGGCTCGATCTTGCGCGTACCGATGAGATCGGCGTCCTGGCACGGGAGCTGGATCGCATGGTGGCCCGCGTCGCCGAGTCGCGCACCCAGTTGGTCGATCAGTCCTTCCAGGCCGGCTTCGCCGAATTGGCCAAGGGCGTGCTGCACAATCTCGGCAACGCCATGACGCCGATCGGCGTGCGGCTGGCGAGCCTCAGGGAGCGGCTGCGGGCTGCGCCCGGCGAAGACGCCGAGCAGGCGGTGGCGGAGCTTCAGGCCGGGGCCGCGGACCCGCAACGAGGTGCGGATCTGGAGGAATTCCTGCGCCTGGCCTGCAGGGAGCTCGCGGGCACCGTGCGCTCGGCGCAGGCCGACGTGGAGGTCATGACGAGCCAGGCAAGCGCCATACAGACGACGCTCACCGAGCAGCTACGCTCCGCCCGCAATGAGCACGTGATCGAGCCGGTACGTCTGACCGAGCTCGTGGCGCAGTCGCTGGAGATCGTGCCCGACGCCTGCCGGCAGCGCCTGGTGATCGACACCGATGACACGGTACGCAAACTGGGTGTGGTGCGTGTGGCGCGCACCGTGCTGCGCCTGATCCTGCAGAACCTCATCATCAACGCGGCGGAGGCGGTGCGCGATGCGGGCAAGGAAAAGGGCGTATTGCGAGTGAGCGCCGAGCTCACTTGCGAGGCCGACCGTCAGCAGCTGCACCTGCAGTTCAGGGACGACGGTGTCGGCATTCCTGCGCAGAATCTTGCGCGGGTATTCGAACAAGGATTCTCGACCAAGTCGCCGCAGACCAACCATGGTATCGGTCTGCACTGGTGCGCCAACGCGCTCAACGCGCTGGGCGGACGGATCTGGGCGGCGAGCGAGGGTCCCGGGCGCGGCGCATCGATGCATCTGCTGGTACCCGTGGCCGCTCGTGAAACCCCGTCTCTTGCCGGAGCTGCGTGAGGTCCCCCATGCCTGAACAGAGCCGAACGACCATTCGGGTGCTGGTGGTCGATGATGAACCGGGGATCCGGGATGCCTACCGGCAGGTCCTGGCGGAGAGTGACGTCAGTCAGGAGGTCGAGGGTTTTCGCGAGCTGCGCAGCCGCCTGTTCAGCCGCAAGGAGCCCGAGCGTTCGCGCGCCAAAGCGCGCCCGCACCGCACCACCTTCGAGCCGGTGTTCTGCGATCAGGCTCCGGCGGCGGTCGCTGCGGTGAAGGAGGCACTCGCCCACAACCAGCCGTTCGCCGTGGTGTTCCTCGACATGCGCATGCCGCCGGGCCCGGACGGGGTGTGGGCGGCAGCGCAGATCAGGGAGCTGGACCCGGCGGTAGAGATCGTCATCTGCACGGCCTACTCCGACGCGGATCCCAGCGATATCGGCGGCCTGGTACCCCCCGAAGACAAGCTCTCCTACCTGCAGAAGCCCTTCCATCCGCATGAAGTGCGGCAAATGACTATCGCCCTGGGCAGCAAGTGGCGCGCCGAGCGACGCATCGTCAAGCTCGCATACTTCGATACGCTCACCGGTCTGCCCAACCGCGAGCAGTCGCATAACCGGCTGGTGCGCGCGCTGCAGGCGGCGCAGGAAAATGATCGCACCCTCGCGGTGCTGTATCTGGATCTGGACAACTTCAAGAGAGTCAATGACACGCTCGGTCACGCGGCGGGGGACGAGCTGCTGCGCCGGGTCGCGGACCGGTTGCGCAACTCGCTGCGCGATCGCGTCGATACGGCGGTTCCCGGCGCGGGCGCCGGCCCGCGGCTGGGCGATATTGCACGCCTCGGTGGCGATGAATTCATGGTGCTGCTGCCGAATATGCGCTCCCCCGCCGACGCGGGCGGTGTGGCGGAGCGGCTGATCGAGGCGCTGCGCGAGCCCATGCAGCTCGCCTCCAATTCCCTGGTGGTGACTGCGAGCGTGGGAATCGCCGTCTATCCTCAGGACGGCACCGATGCGGTGACCCTGCTGCGCCACGCGGATCTGGCGATGTATGTCGCCAAGCGGCGCAACCCCGGCACCTACGCCTACTACGACGCATCCATGAACGCGATTGCGCTGCACCGTTTCACCATCGAGGACCGCTTGCGCGGCGCCCTCGCCCGCAACGAGCTCTCGCTCCTGTACCAGCCACAATTCGACGTGCGCACCGCGAGCGTCTCCGGGATGGAGGCGCTGCTGTGCTGGACGAGCGGCGAGCTCGGCGTGGTGAGCAGTGCCGAATTCCTTCCGGTCGCGGAGGAAACCGGGCTGATACATTCCATCGGCGCCTGGGTGCTGCGCACCGCCTGCCTGCAGGCCAAGACCTGGCGCGCCGAGGGCCTGCCGGTGCGGCGCATTGCGGTGAATGTCTCGGGGCGTGAGTTTGCGCTCGCCGACTATCCGGCCCAGGTGGCCACGATTGTGCGGGAAACCGGCATCGATCCGGCCCTGCTGGAGCTGGAGATCAGCGAGTCGGTGGTGATGGCGGATGAGGCGTGGGCCGAGAGGACCATCAACCAGCTGAAGCAGCTCGGCGTCTCGCTCGCCCTCGACGATTTTGGCATCGGCTATTCGCGCTTCGGCCGGCTGCGCAACCTCGCGGTCGATCGGCTCAAGATAGGTCGCTCGTTCGTGACCAGCATCACCGAGGGCGGCGACGATCGCGCCATCGCCTCGGCCATCATCGCCATGTCGCGCTCGCTGCACATCAACGTCATCGCCGAGGGCGTGGAGAATTTCCCGCAACTCGCCTTCCTGCAGGAGCAGGACTGCCAGGACGCGCAGGGATTTCTGCTCAGCGGACCGCTGCAGGCCGAGGAGGCGCGCGCGCTCCTGAAGCGCTCGGGCGAGCTCGGCGACGGCTCGCGCTCGCAACGCTTCAAGGCGCTCATCGGCTGAGGCGACCGCCCCGTCCCCGGAGAATTCAGCTTACAATCGCCCCGCAGGCACGCAAGGTGCGCGACGGCGGGGAAGTTATGCGGACCGCGCTCGCCGATTTCATCAGGGACACCCCTGAGGGGCGCGAGGCGCAGGCGATTCTGCGCGCCTGCGTGCACTGCGGTTTCTGTCTCCCGGCCTGTCCCACCTACCAATTGCTCGGCGATGAGCTCGACAGCCCGCGCGGGCGCATCTACCTGATGAAGCAGCTGCTCGAGGGGGCGCCGGTCAGCGCGCGCACCCAGCTGCATCTGGACCGCTGTCTGACCTGCCGCGCCTGCGAGAGCGCCTGTCCGTCGGGCGTGCAGTACGGGCGGCTGCTGGACATCGGGCGCGCGCTCACCGAAGAGCGCATCACCCGCACCCCCGCCTCGCGCCTCAAACGCTACCTGCTGCGCAAGCTCGTGCCGCACACTCATCGGGTGCGCGCGCTGCTGCGTGTGGCGCGCATCGCGCGGCCGCTGTTGCCGCGGCAACTGGCGGCGCCCGTGTCCGCGGCGCGCGCCGCGCATTCGCGCCGCACCCCCTGGCCGGGCGCGCATCACGCGCGGCGGGTGTTGTTGCTGCCGGGGTGCGTGCAGCCGGCTCTGCGGCCCGGCATCGACGCGGCCGCCGCGCAGGTGCTGGATCGTGTGGGGATCTCCGGCGTTGCGGTCGCCGGCACCGGCTGCTGCGGCGCGCTCACCCATCATCTGTCCGCCCAGCAGGAGACGCTGCGTCAGGTGCGGCGCAACGTGGATGCGCTGTGGCCGCACATCGAGGCGGGCGCCGAGGCGGTGGTGGTCACCGCCAGCGCCTGCGCTTCGATGCTGAGCGAGTACGGACGCCTGCTGCAGGGCGATCCGCACTACGCCGGGCGGGCGGCGCGCGTCAGTGCGCTCTCGCGCGACATCGCTCAAGTGCTGGGCGCCGAGAGTGAGGGGCTCGCCGGCGCGCTGCGCAGCGCAGCGCGCCGGCAGGCGCCGGCTGCGGCGCGGGTCGCCTTCCATGCGCCGTGCACTTTGCAGCACGCCCTGAAGGTCACCGGCACGGTCGAGGGCTTGCTGACCGAGGCGGGCTTTGCCCTCACCCCGGTCAGCGACCGCCACCAATGCTGCGGTTCGGCGGGAACCTATTCCATCCTGCAGCCGCAGCTCTCCGCTCGGCTGCTGCGGCAGAAGGTCGCGGCTCTGGAGAGCGGCACGCCGGACCTCATCGCCACCGCCAACATCGGCTGCCTCGCGCATATCGGCGGCGGCACCTCGCTGCCGGTGTGTCACTGGGTCGAGCTGCTCGCGCAGAGACTTGATGGCTGACCAGTGGGGCGAGCGCATGCCGCGCTCGGTGAGCCTGCTGCAGACCGTCGCCGTGTCGGTGGGCGTCGCCATCGGCAGTGGCATCTTCCGTGTTCCGGCCACGGTCGCCGCGCAGCTGCACGCGCCCGGCCCGATCATCGCCTGCTGGGTACTGGGCGGCATCATCGCGCTGTGTGGCGCCCTCACGGTCGCGGAGCTCGCGGCGGCGCTGCCACGCTCCGGGGGCATCTTCGCCTGGCTGCTGGAGAGCTACGGTCCGCTGGCGGCGTTCCTGTTCGGCTGGACCGAGCTGGTCGTGATCCGCGCCGCCGCGCTGGGCGCCATCGCGACCATCTTCGCTGAGTATCTGGGCTATTTCGTGCCGCTGAGCGCCGTGCAGGTGCGCTACACGGCGGCGCTGGCCATCGTGCTCATCGGTGCGGTCAACTACCTCGGCGTGCAGCGCGCGGCCGCGCTGCTCAGCGCCACCACCGCGCTCAAGTACGCCGTGCTCGCGGGGCTGGGGCTGCTCGCGTTCACCGCCGCCGGTGGGAGCGGCGCGCATTTCAGCCCGGCGTGGCCCGCGGGCGTTCCGCTGTCGCTGCTCGCGAGCGCCCTGATCCCGGTGCTGTGGACCTACGACGGCTGGGCCGACCCGGCCACCATGGCGGGGGAGGTGAGCGACCCGCAGCGCAACCTGGCGCCCGCCCTGATCGCCGGTGCGCTGTGCGTCATGCTGGTGTACCTCGTGGTCAACATCGGCTTCATGTATGCGCTCGCGCCGGCGCAGATGGCCGGCTCGCAGCTCATCGCCTCCAGCGTCGCCGCGCGCATCCCGCTGCTCGGCGGCGCCGGCGCGGCCGTGGTCGCCGCCGCGGTGATGGTGTCCGCCTTCAGCGGCCTGAACGCCTCGATGATGACCGGATCGCGGGTGTTTTACGCGATGGCCGATCGCGGTCTGTTCTTTCATGCCGCGGCGCGCGTATCGCCGCGTTTCAACAGCCCGGCGGTCGCCATCTGGCTGGCCACCGCGCTCGGTGTCGCCTACGTGCTCGAGAACGACTTCGCGCAGCTGGCCGACAAGTTCATCCTCGGCATCTGGCCCTTCTACGCACTCGCCGTGGCGGGTGTATTCGTGTTGCGCCGCCGGCGTCCCGAGCTGCCGCGGCCGTATCGGGTGTGGGGTTATCCGCTGGTGCCGGCGGTGTTCCTGCTCGCCTCGGGCCTGATGGTGCTCAACGCGCTGTTCACCGATCCGCGCAACACGGGTGTTACGCTGCTCATCATCGTAGCCGGGGCGCCGGTGTACTGGCTGCGCGCGCAGCTCGCGCGCCGGCGCTAATTCTTCAGCCGTTCATGGGCGGCACTGCGCGCGGGGGCCTGAACCCAAGCACAATATCGACCAAGGAGGAGCGGGCGGTGGGCGATGGCACGACGACGATCCAGCGGCGCGCGGCGCACCGGGAGCGTGCGCCGTGAACCGGCGCGTGATGCCGGTCGCGGCCGCAGGCGCGCTCGTGCTGGCGGCGGCGGGATGGTATCTGTGGCGCGCGCGCGGCGCGGACGACCCCAACGCCGCGCTGTCGCTGTCGGGCAATGTGGACGTGCACCAGGTGGAGCTTGCCTTCCGCGTGACCGGCAGGATCTCGCAGATGAGCGTGCAGGAGGGCGACAAGGTCACCGCGGGCCAGACGCTCGCCCAGCTGGACCGCGTGCCGTTTGCGACCGACGTCGCCGCCGCCCGGGCGGATGTGGCTCAGCAGCAGGCGCAGCTGGAGAAGACCCGGCGCGGCTACCGCGTGGAGGAAATTGCCCAGGCGCGCGCGACCGTGCAGCAGCGCGCCGCCGACCTCGATAACGCGCGCGTGTCGCTGCAGCGCCAGCAGCAGCTGGTGGCGGCGGGGCTGGTCACGCACCAGCAGATCGACGATGCCGAGGCGCGCGTGCGCATGAGCGAAGCGCAGCTCGCCGGGGCCCGTGACCAGCTGACACTGGAGTTGCACGGCTCGCGCATCGAGGACATCCAGACCCAGGAGGCCATGCTGGCCGCAGCCGAAGCGCGCCTGGAGAAGGCGCAGACCGCGCTCACCGATACCACCTTGCTCGCCCCCAGTGCCGGCATCATTTCCGTGCGGGCGCGCGAGGCCGGCGCGATCGTCCAGGCGGGACAGACGGTGTACACGCTGACGCTGAACGATCCGGTATGGATCCGCGCCTACGTGCCGCAGCCGCGCCTGGGGCGCATCAAGCCGGGGATGGCGGTTAACCTGAGCATCGATTCGATGCCGGGCAAGCACTACCAGGGCACGGTGGGCTTCATCTCGCCGGACGCCGAGTTCACTCCCAAGAGCGTGCAGACCGATCAGGTGCGCGACGATCTGGTGTACCGCATCCGCGTGATCGCCTCCGATCCCGACGACGTGTTCCGGCAGGGCATGCCGGTGACGGTGCGGGTGCCGGCGGCGCAGCCGGCGCTGGCGCGCAACCGCTAGGCAGGTCCCGCGGTGAGCGTCCACGCACCGGCAACCCCCGCGCCGCCGGCGGCGCGGGTGCTCGGACTGGTGAAGACCTTCGGCACCGCAACCGCGCTCGCCGGGATCAGCGCCGCGCTGCCGCCGGCGAGGATCATCGGGCTGGTGGGTCCGGACGGGGCGGGCAAGACCACCCTCATCCGGCTGCTCGCGGGCCTGATGCAGCCCACGGCCGGGACGCTCGAGGTGCTCGGCAGCACGCCGCGCGCCGAGGGTGGCATCACCCAGGCGCAGACCGGGTACATGCCGCAGCGCTTCGGGTTGTACGAGGATCTCTCGGTACTCGACAACCTCACTCTGTACGCCAACCTGCGCGCTCTGGATGCTGCGACGCGCCGGCAGCGCTTTGCGCAGCTGCTGAGCTTCACCGATCTCGGCTCATTCACCGAGCGCCTCGCCGGCAATCTCTCCGGCGGCATGAAACAGAAGCTCGGACTCGCATGCGCGCTGCTCGGACGTCCGCGCCTGTTGTTGCTGGACGAGCCGGGCGTGGGGGTCGACCCGCTGTCGCGGCGCGAGCTGTGGCGCATGGTGAACGATCTGGTCGCAGGCGGAGTGACGGTGCTGTGGTCGACCGCCTACCTGGAAGAGGCCGAGCGCTGCGCGCACATCTGGCTGCTCGATGGCGGGCGGTTGCTGTACGAGGGGGCGCCGGCGCGCCTGAGCGAGCGGGTGCGCGGGCGCGTATTCCGTCGCCGCGTCGCCGCAGGTCAGGCGCGACAGACGGCCGAGAGCGAGCTGGCGCGCGAGGCGGTGCTCGATGCCGTGATCCAGGGTGCCAGCGTGCGAGTGGTGGCGAAGCCGGGAGCTGCGGGGGAATTCCACGCGGGCGTTTACGAGGCAGTGGCGCCGCGCCTGGAGGACGCCTACGTCGAGTTGCTCGGCGGTGCGCGCAAGGGCGAGAGCCTGCTGGCACGCGGCTGGCCGACGGGCGCGCCAGCGGACACGGCCGCCGCGGGCGGCGCTGCCGCGGTGAAGGCCGACGGGGTGCTGGTGCGTGCTGCGGGCCTGACGCGCCGCTTCGGGGACTTCGTGGCGGCCGACAACGTCGGTTTCGAAGTCCACGCCGGGGAGATCTACGGCCTGCTGGGTCCCAACGGCGCCGGCAAGTCGACCACCTTCCGCATGCTGTGCGGGCTGCTCATGCCCAGCGGCGGCGCTGCCAGCGTCGCGGGAGTGAATCTGTCGCGCGCCGCGAGCCGCGCCCGCGCGCGCCTCGGCTACATGGCGCAGAAATTCTCGCTCTATGGCGATCTGTCGGTGGCCCAGAACCTCGACTATTTCGCCGACATCTACGGCTTGCAGCGCGCCGTCAAGCGCGAGCGGGTGCGCTCGATGGTCGAGATGTTCGAGCTCGCGCCGCTCCTGCACTCGAATGCCTCGCTGCTGCCGCTGGGCTTCAAGCAGCGCCTGGCGCTCGCCTGCGCCACGCTGCACGCCCCGGCGGTGCTGTTTCTCGATGAGCCCACCAGCGGCGTCGATCCGCTCATGCGGCGCGAGTTCTGGCACCACATCAACGCGCTCACCACCCGGGGGGTGGCGGTCGTGGTCACCACACACTTCATGGAGGAGGCGGAGTATTGCGATCGCATCGGCCTCATCTGGCGCGGCAGGAAGATCGCCGAAGGCACGCCCGATGAGCTCAAGGAGAGGGTGCGCAGCCCGGCGCTTGCGGAGCCGACGCTCGAGGACGCATTCATCGCGCTCATCCAAGGCGAGGCGGCATGAGCGACACGCTCACCCGGCTGCGCCTGTGGTGGCAGCAGCTCGCCGCCATCATGATCAAGGAGGGCAAGCAGGTGGTGCGCGACCCCTCCAGCTGGATCATCGCGGTGGTGCTGCCGCTCACTTTCCTGTTCCTGTTCGGCTTCGGCATCTCCCTCGACACCACGGTCGTCAGGATCGCCATGGTGCGCGAGGACGGCGGCCGCGACGCGCTCGCCTTTGCCGCTGCGCTCACCAACTCCAGATGGTTCCTGGTCGTCGCGGCCACAGATCGGCGCTCCGCTGAGCGAGCGCTGCAGGACCAGAGCGTCAAGGCGGTCATCATCATTCCCGCCGAGTTCGGCCGGCGTCTCAACGCGCAGAACACGACCGCACAGGTGCAGGTGCTGGTCGACGGCGCGGAACCGAACACCGCCAACTACGTGCACGGCTACGTGCAGGCGATCTGGAACGGCTTTCTGGCCGCACGCGGCCGCGAGCAGGGCGCCGCGCCCGCCGCTGCGGTCAGCGTCGAGGTGCGCTACTGGTACAACGCCAACGCGGTGAGCCGCTGGTTCCTGATCCCCGGCTCGATGACGGTGATCATGACGCTGCTCGGGACGCTGCTCACCTCGCTGGTGATCGCGCGCGAGTACGAGCGTGGCACGCTGGAAGCGCTGTACGCGACGCCGCTCACCCGCGGCCAGATCCTGATCGGCAAGACCCTGCCGTATTTCCTGCTGGCGATGGTGTCGATGCTGGTGTGCGTGCTGACGGCGCTGCTGCTGTTCAAGCTGCCGCTGCGCGGCTCGTTCCTGGCGCTCGGCCTGGTGTCGGCGGTGTTCCTGGTGCCGGCACTGGGGCAGGGCCTGCTGATATCGGTGACCATGAGAACGCAGATGGCCGCGGCGCAGCTCGGGCTCATGACCGGTTACATGCCGGCGATGATGCTGTCGGGTTTTCTGTTCGATATCCACTCCATGCCGCCGTGGCTGCAGGCGATCACGCTGGCGATCCCGGCGCGCTACATGAACGTGTCGCTGCAGACGGTGTTCCTGGCCGGCGATCTGTGGTCGGTGCTCATTCCCAACATGCTGTTCATGCTCGCCGTGGGGGCGCTGTTCTTCGGCCTCACCTGGCGGCGCTTGCACAAGCGGGTGGATTGAAGGAGCTCGAGCCGATGCTGCAGCGCCTCTCGGCCATCGTTCGCAAGGAATTGATCACCATGCTGCGCGATCCGCGCGCGCGCCTGTCGCTGATCATCCCGCCCATCATCCAGCTGTTCGTGTTTTCCTCCGCCGCCACCATGGAGGTGAAGAACATCGCCGTGGCGGTCGTGGATCTCGACCGCGGACCGTACGCCCTTGACGTGCAGCAGCGCCTGGGCGGCTCGCGCAGCTTCACCCGGCTGCCGCGCTACGCGAGCGTCGCAGCCGCCCGCGGCGCACTCGAGCGCGAGCAGGTCATCGGAATCCTGGTGCTGCCGAGCGCCTTTTCCGCCGACCTCAGCGCCGGCCGGCCGGCGAGCGCGCAACTGCTGCTCGACGGACGGCGCTCCAACGCCGCGCAGATCACCGCCCAGTACGTCAGCACCATCATGGCGGCCGAGGGAGCGCCCTTGAGCGGCGCGCCGCCGCAGGCCAGGACCGGCGGCGCGGGGCCGGCTCCCCTTCCCAACGCCGAGGTGGTGATCGACAACTGGTTCAACCCCAATCTCGAGTACCAGTGGTTCATGATGCCGAACCTGGTCGGCATGCTGAGCCTCGCCGTCGCGCTCATGATCACCGCGCTGTCGGTCGCGCGCGAGCGCGAGCTCGGCACCTTCGACCAGACGCTGGTCTCGCCGGCGACCCCGATCGAGATTGCGCTCGGCAAGCTCCTGCCGCCGCTGTTGGTGGCGAGCGTGCAGGCGACGCTGTACCTGCTGATCGTGACGCTGCTGTACGGCGTGCCGTTCCGCGGCAACCTGCTGGTCTTCTACGCGGCGATACTCACCTTCGCCGCGGCGTGCGCCGGGGTGGGGCTGTTCATCTCCTCCCTGGTGCATACCCAGCAACAGGCTTTCCTCGGCGCGTTCGCGGTACTGCTGCCATTCGCACTGCTGTCGGGATTCGCAACGCCGGTGGAGAACATGCCCTGGTGGCTGCAGTTCGTCACGACGATCAATCCGCTCGCGCACATGTTGCGCCTCATGCAGGGGCTGTTCCTCAAGGGCGCATCGGTGGCCTCCATGGCACAGGACCTGGTGAAACTGCTCGAGATCGCGCTGTGCACCACCGTCGCTGCGGTACTGTTGTTCCGCAGGAAGGCCGCGTAGCGCTTCGTATAAGATAGCGCGTCCTTGCCGAAAGACCCTCATGAGCTTGCGCACAGCCGGC
Organism: Gammaproteobacteria bacterium; assembly: GCA_005878835.1. GTDB lineage: Bacteria > Pseudomonadota > Gammaproteobacteria > Steroidobacterales > Steroidobacteraceae > 13-2-20CM-66-19. The sequence goes on from VBMV01000058.1 coordinate 18,898, forward strand.
CGTGGCGCCTTCGCGTTCATTTTCGTCGCCGTGCTGGTCGACTCGATCGGCTTTGGCATCATCCTGCCGGTCCTGCCGCGGCTCATCATGCAGCTCACCGGAGTGAGCGTGGACCGGGCCGCCGTTTACGGCGGCTGGCTGTCGTTCGTGTACGCGCTGCTGCAGTTCTTCTGCGCCCCGGTGCTCGGCAACCTGAGCGATCGCTTCGGGCGCCGGCCGGTGCTGCTGTTCGCGCTGCTCGCGCTCGGTTGCGACTACCTGGTCATGGGATTTGCGCCCGTGATCGCCTGGCTGTTCGTCGGCCGCATGGTGGCGGGCGTGGCGGGGGCATCCTTCACGCCGGCGTACGCCTACGTCGCGGACATCACCGCGCCGGCGCGGCGCGCGCAGAATTTCGGTCTCATGGGGGCGGCGTTCGGTGTCGGCTTCATCGTCGGTCCGGCCATCGGCGGCCTGCTGGGGGCCTTCGGACCGCGGGCGCCGTTCTTCACAGCCGGCGCCATCGCGCTCGCCAACACCGCGTTCGGCTACTTCGCGCTGCCGGAGTCGCTGCCGCGGGAGTCGCGCCGCCCGTTTCACTGGGCGCGCGCCAATCCGCTCGGCACGCTGCTGCAGATGCTCGAGTTCCCGCCGGTGAGCTGGCTGCTCGGTGCGCTGCTGCTGTGGCAACTCGCTCACCAGGTCCTGCCCAGCACCTGGGCGTTCTACACCATATCCAAGTTTCACTGGTCCAGCGCCGAGGTCGGTTATTCGCTCGCCTTCGTCGGCCTCGTCATGGCCGTTGCCCAGGGCGTGCTCACGCGGGTGCTCATCCCGTGGATCGGTGGCGAGCGGCGCGCCGCCGCCGCCGGCATGGCCGCCGCCCTCATCGCCTACATCGGCTACGCCTTCGCGACCGAAGGCTGGATGATGTACTTCGTGTCGCTCACCACCTTCTTGTTCGCGCTCACCTATCCATCGATGAACGCGCTCGCCTCGCAGCAGATCCCCGCCAACGCCCAGGGCGAGCTGCAGGGCGCGGTCGCCGGCCTCTACAGTCTGAGCTCGATCATCGGGCCGCCGCTCATGACCCAGGTGTTCGGCCATTTCTCCGCCCGCTCGGCCGGGGTGTATTTCCCGGGCGCGGCGTTTCTCACCGCGGCACTGCTCACGGTGGGCAGCGCGCTCCTGTTTGCGCGGGCGATGCGCTTTGCGCCGCAGCGCGCGCCGGCCCCCTCATCCAACACACCGGGGGTCTGACATGGCGGCGCCGGGTCTCGCGCCGTTCGGGCCGGACCTGTTCAGCGCCGCCGCGCCGCCTCCACCCGCTCGATGAGCTCGCTGGCGAGCCTGTTCCTGACGAAGGGAGCAAACAACGACTGCCGCGGCGAGAAACTGACCTCCCTGCCGAAGCGCCCCGGCTGGCGCAGGGTGAGCGTGATCCGCGGCGGGTTGACGAACTGCGTATAGCCGACGTTGATGATATCGGTGAGCGCGATCCGCTCCTCCTCGGACCCGAAGCGCACGCGCAGCGCAGCGCCTTCGTCGAGCACTTCATCCGCAAGATCGAGCACCAGCTTGCGCATGACGGCGTAGCCGATCACGAACAGCAGCAGCGGCACGATGAACACCGGCGGCGGCACCGCCTTGCCCGCACGTGCGGCCGCCAGGCCCGCCGCCAGCGACAGCACCACGATTCCGAACCACAACACCGGGAAGACACGCTTCAGAAAAAACGTGTTGCGCGAGGAAATACGCCTGGCGGTCGGTGCCGGTCGCATGCTAGTCCTCGCGCCGCTGCGCCGGTCCGAGCGCGGCACCGCCGGGCGCAGGGCCCTGGCTCGCATGCCCGGGCGCATCGAGCGGGTCCCCCATGAGCCGGCGCACGGCCACGTAACACACCGGAATCAGCAGCACGCCGAGCAGCGCCGCACTCAACATTCCGCCGACCACGCCGGTGCCGATGGCGTGGCGCGCGTTGGCGCCGGCACCGCTCGAGATCATCATGGGGAATACGCCGAGGATGAAGGCGAACGAGGTCATCAGAATCGGTCGCAAGCGCAGGCGCGCGGCTTCCAGCACCGCCTGGTGCAGGCTCCTGCCGTGCTTCTGCGCGGTGACCGCAAACTCGACGATCAGGATGGCGTTCTTGGCCGACAGGCCGATGATGGTGATGAGCCCCACCTTGAAGAACACGTCGTTCGGCAGCCCGCGCAGCAGCGCGGCGACGGTGCTGCCGATGAGTCCCACCGGCACGGCCATCAGCACCGCTACCGGGACGCTCCAGCTCTCGTACAGCGCGGCCAGGCACAGGTATACGACCAGGATGGACAGTGCGAACAGCAGCGGCGCCTGTGCACCCGAGATCAGCTCCTGCAGCGACTGTCCCGCCCAGTCGTTGCCGAAACCGCGCGGCAGGTGCCGGGTGACGATCGCCTGCATCGCCTGCATGGCTTCTCCTGAGCTGCGTCCCGGGGCATTGGCGCCGGTGATTTCCACCGCCGGATAGCCGTTGTAGCGCGTGAGGGAGGGGGCGCCCACGACCCAGTCGGCGCGCACGACGCTCGCCAGCGGGATCATGCTGCCGTTGGCGCCCGAGGCGTAGAAGTGTTCGAGCGCCTCGGGCGTCATGCGCCACGGGGCATCCGCCTGCAGCAGCACCCGCAGTACTCGCCCCTGGTAGATGAAGTCATTGGCGTACACCGGCGCCAGCATCAGCTGCAGGGCGGTGTAGACATCGCTGGCGGACAGGCCCATCGACTGCGCCTGCACGCGATCGATGGTGAGTCGCAGCTGTGGCGAGGGCGGCAGGAGATTGGCGCGCACCCCGGTGAGCGTCGCATCGCGGCCGGCCGCCTCGAGGACCGTGGTCTGCGCGGCCGCGAGCGCCTCGCGTCCCAGCCCGCCACGATCCTCGAGGTAGAAGTCGAAACCGCCGAACACGCCCAGGCCGCGCACCGTCGGCAGGTTGATGACGTAGGCCTTGGCGTCGTGGATTTCGTGGGCGAAGGTCTCATTCGCCCAGCGGATGAAATCCGCGGCGGTGTCGGGGCGCTCATCCCAGGGCTTGAGGTGCACGAACGCCCGGCCGGCATTCTCGCCCGTGCCGGTGAAACTCGAGCCGACGATGAGGAACGCATTCGCCACATCCGGGCTGCCCATGAGGATGGTGTTGATGTGTTGCAGCACCTCACGGGTGCGCGGGAGCGATGCGCCCTCCGGCAGCTGCACATCCACCAGCGCGTAGCCCTGGTCTTCGTCCGGCACGAAGCTGCCCGGGAGCCTCGCGAACAGCAGCACCCCCACCGCCAGCATGACCGCGAATCCCGCCATCCAGCGCGGCGCGTGGCCGACCGACACGAACACGCGGTGCACGTAGGAGCGCCGTGTGCCCTCGTAGGCGCGGTTGAACCAGTTGAAAATGACGTTGCCGCGCAGATGCTCGGGACGCAGGAGCGAGGCGCACAGGGCCGGCGTGAAGGACAGCGCCAGCAGCGCCGAGAACCCCATGGAGAGTGCGATGGTGAGCGCGAACTGCCGGTAGATGACCCCGGTGCTGCCGCTCTGCAGGGCGCTCGGTATGAACACCGCGGCCAGCACCGAGGTGATGGCGACGATCGCGCCGGTGATCTGGTGCATGGCCTTGCGCGTGGCTTCCTTGGGCGCCAAATGGTCCTCGCGCATGATGCGCTCGACCGCCTCGACTACCACGATCGCGTCATCCACCACGATGCCGATCGCCAGCACCATCGCGAACAATGTCAGCTGGTTGATGGAGAAGCCGACCGCGTACATCCCCACCAGCGTGCCGAGCAGCGCCGAGGGCACGACCAGGGTCGGGATGAGCGTGGCACGAAAGCTCTGCAGGAACACCAGCATCACCAGGAACACCAGTGCCACCGCTTCAGCGAGGGTGATGATCACCTCGCGGATGGCCACCCTGATGAAGGTGGTCGAGTCGAACGCCCAGAACCAGCTGACGCCGGCGGGAAAACTGGGCTGTATGTCGTTCATCTTCGCCACCACCGCCCTGGAAACCTCCAGCGCGTTGGCGTTGGGGGCGAGCTGGATGCCGAAGGCCGCGACCGGTGTGGTGCCGACGTTGGTCTCGAAACCGTATTGCGCCGCGCCCAGCGCGACGCGCGCCACATCCTTGAGGCGCACCGAGGCGCCGGTGGGAGCGGTGCGCAGCAGGATGTTCTCGAACTGCTCCGCGGAGCGAAAGCGCCCCTCCGCCGTGACGGTCGCGGTGATGGCCTGGTTCGCCACGGCCGGCTGTGCGCCGATGGCGCCGGAGGCGAACTGCGCGTTCTGCCGCTGTACCGCCGCGAGCACGCTGGCTGCCGACAGGCTGTAGGTGCGCAGCTTGTCGGCATCCAGCCAGATGCGCATCGCGTACTCGGAGCCGAACTGCACCACCGCGCCCACCCCCGGGATGCGCTGCACCTGATCGAGCACCCGCGAGGCCACGATGTTGTTGAGCTCCGCGGCACTGGGGCCACCGGGGGCGGCGCGCAGTCCGATGCCGCCCAGGAAACCCGCGCTGACTTTGGCAATACGGATGCCCTGTTGGTTGACTTCCGTGGGCAGGCGCGGCTGGGCGAGCGTCACGCGGTTCTGGGTCTGCACCGCGGCAATGTCCGGGTTGGTGCCGTTCTGGAAGGTGAGCGTGATGCTCGCCGAGCCGTCGGAGGCCGACTGCGAGGTGAAGTACAAGAGGTTGTCGAGGCCGGTGAGCTGCTGCTCGATGACCTGGGTGACGGTGGTCTCCACCGTGGCGGCACTCGCGCCGGGATAAGTCGTAGTCACCGCGACTTGTGGCGGGGCAATCTGCGGGTAGGCCTCCGAGGGCAGCCGCGTGAGCGCCAGCAGTCCCCCGAGCGTGATGAGGATGGCGAGCACCCAGGCAAACACCGGGCGATCGATGAAAAATTGTGGCATGGACCCTTACCGTCCCGGGGCGGCCGGCGCCGCGGCGCTCGCGGCCTGGGCGCTTCCTCCCTGCGCCGCATAGGGCACCGCGGCCACGATGGCGCCGGGTCGCGCATTCTGCGTGCCGGAGACGACAATCCGGTCACCGTCGCTGAGGCCCTCGGTGACGATCCACTCGGGTCCCGTGAGCGCCTCCACCACCACACGCTTCTGGATGACCCTGTCATCGGGGCCGACGGTGAGCACGTACGGCCCGGTGGCGTCGCGCTGCAGGCCGGCCTGCGGTACGAGGAACCCGTGGTTCACCGCACCGGAGCTCAGGCGCACGCCAACGAACATGCCCGGCAGCAGCTGATGCTCGGGATTGGGCAGGATGCCGCGCAGCGCCACCGCTGCGGTGGCCGGGTCGACGCTGACGTCAAGGAAATCGAGCGTGCCCGCGTGCGCGTATGGCGTGCCGTCCGCGAGCGTGAGCTGCACGCTCACCGCACCGCGCGCCACGCTCACGCTGCCGGCGCTTTGTGCGCGGCGCAGCCGCTCGATATCCACCGCGGGTTGCTCGAAGTTGACGTAGATCGGATCGATCTGTTCCACCGTCGTGAGGAGCGTGGGCGTGCCTTCCCCGACCAGGGCTCCCTCGGTGACGCCCTGCTGGCCGGCGCGGCCGGCGATCGGCGCGGTGACGGTGGCGTAACTCAGGTTTATGCGCGCGCTGGCGACGCCGGCCTTGGCCTGCTGCACGCTGGCTGCGGTGGAGCGCTCGGCGGCCTGCGCGTTGTCCAGATCCGAGCGCGACACCAGGCCGCTCGCGATGAGCTCGCGCGCACGCTCGGCGGCGATGTGAGCGTTGGTGGCGTTCGCCTGCGCCTGTGCGAGCGCAGCCTCGGCGCCATCGAGCGCCGCACGCAGCGGCGCCGGGTCGATCTGGAACAGCCCCTGTCCGGCCCGCACGTCCGAGCCCTCCTTGTAGAGGCGCTTGAGCAGCACGCCGGCGACCCGCGCGCGCACGTCCGCGGTGCGCGTGGCGGACAGGCGTCCCACGAGCTCGCGCGTGAGCGGCACGGATTGCGAGTGCGCCACCACCACCCCGACCTGCGCCGGCTGCGGGGCGCTCGGGGGCGCGTGCGATCCGCACCCGCCCAGCAGCGCGCCGAGGGTGGCGGCGGCCAGCGCGCGCCGCAGCCTCGTGCCTGCTAACGACCTCAGGTACCCGGCCCTGGCCACGCGCGCTCCTGCAGTCGACAAATACCTGCCGAGGCAGTCTACCTCGGACGGATGATCGATAACGGACGAGCCAGGGGGGACAATGAGCACTCACCTACGAGGCGCGCGCTCATGAGCACCCGCAACATCGTTCTCGCGGCAACCCTGGCGGCATCGCTCACCGGCTGTGTCGAGCGCGGTGACTGGAAGCCCGCGCCCCGACTCGAGCCGAGCTCGCTCGCCGCGCAGCAGACCCTCGCCGGGGCGAGGCTCGACGCCGCCGCCTGGCCGGCCGATCAGTGGTGGCGCGGTTACGGCGATGCGCAGCTCGATGCGCTCATCGCCGAGGCGCTCGCGGGCAGTCCCTCGCTGGAGATCGCCGCGGCGCGGCTGCGTTCCGCCCAGGCGCAGGCCATTGCGGCGGGCGCCGAACGAGTGCCGGCGGCCGCGCTCGACGCCGAGACCACCCGCCAGCGATACCCGGAGCATGGGCTGTTCCCGCCGCCCTTCGCCGGCAGCTACTCGACCGACGCTCGCGTGGCGCTCGACTTCAGTTTCGACCTCGACTTCTGGGGTCGCAACCGCGCCCTGCTGGCCGCGGCACGCTCGGGCGTGCAGGCGGCGGATGCCGACCGCGCGGCGGCACGCCTGGCGCTCGCGGTCGGCGTGGCGCGCGCTTACATCCAGCTCGACCTGTGGTACGCGTTGCTGGATGTCGCCAACGACAACCTCAAACAGCAGACCGCGATTCTCGAGCTGACGCAGCAGCGCGTCAGCGCGGGGCTGGAAAACACCGCGCGCGTGAGACAGTCGGAAGGCAGTCTCGCGCTGACGCGCGCCGGCGTGGCGGCGGTGCAGGCGAGCATCGAGCTCGCCCGCAATCAGCTCGCGGATCTGGTCGCGGCGGGCCCGGATCGCGGCCAGCGCCTGCGGCGCCCGCAGCTCGCGGCGCCGGCCGATCTGGCGCTGCCCGCGGCGCTGCCCGCGGATCTGCTCGCGCGCCGCCCGGACTTGGCCGCGGCGCGTGCGCAGGTGCAGGCCGCGGCCCACGGCGTCGCGGCGGCGGAGGCGGACTTCTACCCGAACGTGAACCTGACGGCGTTTGCCGGCCTGCAGAGCATCGGCTTGTCGCAGCTGTTGCAGGCGTCCGACCGCATCGTGGGCGCGGGGCCTGCGCTGCACCTGCCGGTGTTCAACCGCGGCGCTGTGCGCGGCGCACTGCAGAGTGAGCAGGCGCAGCTCGATGCGTCGATCGGCCAGTACAATCAGACGCTGCTGGATGCGGTGCGCGAGGTCGCCGACGTGATCGCGAACTGGCGCTCGCTCGAGCGCGAGAGCCACGAGCAGCAGATCGCGCTCGAGGCCGCGCAGCGCTCCTACGACCTCACCACCGAGCGCTATCGCGCCGGGCTGGACAATTACCTGAGCGTGCTGTCGAGCCAGAACCAGGTGTTGCAGGCACAGGGTCTGCGTGCGCAGTTGCGCTCGCGCCGCCTGTCCTTCAGCGTCGACCTGGTGCGCGCGCTCGGCGGCGGCTACTCCGCGCGCTCATCACCCACCTGAACCGCCCGCGCCCGCCGCCTTCGTGATGGATAGCCCCGCCACCGCCGCTCCCTCGCCCGTGGCGCGCCTCATGCGCCAGCGCCGCCGGACGTGGCTCGCCGCCCTCACGGTGGCAGTGCTCGTCGTGGCGTTGCTCGCCGGCGCCTGGTGGTGGCTGTACGCGAGCCGCTACCAGGATACCGACGACGCCTACGTCGCCGGCGACCTGGTCACCGTCATGCCGCAGGTGAGCGGCACCGTGGTCGCCATCGACGCCGATGAGACCGACCTGGTGCACACCGGGCAGGAGCTGGTGAGGCTCGACGCCACCGATGCGCGCATTGCGCTCGAGGATGCCGAGCAGCAGCTGGCGCGCACGGTGCGCCAGACCCGCACCGTGTTCGACAACCGCGACCAGCTGGCCGCAATCGTCGGGCAGCGCCGCGCGGAGCTCGACAAGGCGCTGGCGGATTACGACCGTCGCAAGGACCTCGCCGCCACCGGGGCGGTGTCCTCCGAGGAGCTGGGGCACGCGCGCGATGCGCTCACCGCGGCGCGCGATGCGCTGCGGGCGGCGCAGAACGGTCTCGCCGCCAGCGCCGCCCTCGTCGGCGACACCGGGGTCGCCGACAACCCCGACGTGCAGGCGGCCGCTACCGTGGTGGAGCGGGCGTGGCTGGCGCTGCAGCGCACCAGCGTACGCGCGCCGGTGACCGGCTACGTCGCCAGGCGCAGCGTGCAGCTCGGTGAGCGCATCGCCCCGGGCGGGCCGCTCATGGCCATCGTGCCGCTCGAGCGGCTGCGGGTGGACGCCAACTTCAGGGAAGTGCAGCTCAAGCACATGCGCATCGGACAGCCGGTGACGCTGATCGCCGACCTGTACGGCGCTCGGGTCGAGTACCGCGGCACGGTCGCGGGGCTCGGCCTGGGCACCGGCGCCGCATTCGCGCTGCTGCCTGCGCAGAATGCGACCGGTAACTGGATCAAGGTCGTGCAGCGAGTCCCCGTGCGTATCGCCCTCGATCCACGGCAGCTCGCGTCACACCCGCTGCGCATCGGCTTGTCGATGCATGCGACCGTCGATGTGCGGGATGATTCCGGTGAGCAGCTCGCCCATGCGCCGCGGCTGGAGCCGGTGCTGACGACGCGCGCATATGACCTGGACCGGCGGGAAATCGCGGCTCGCATCGGGCAGATCGTGAGCGAGAACGAGCGCGCACCGCAGGCGAGCCGCGCAGTCGCGCAGCGCGAGCGTTCCGACGCTCTGCGCCGTCAGCCTGTGCGGCGCCAGCCCCTGCAGCCGCCCGCGCAGCCCTCGGGCCCGTCGGCCGCATTGCGCCCACGCCGCCCTTCGACATGACATAACTGCACGCCCGCAAATCCGCTGCTGACCCCGCACCGTTGCAACTGCGTCTGGGCTTGACGACGCCCGCACAGCGACAACACAGTGTCCGCCAAATCAACAGCTTGAGGGCCGAGCGCTCGCGTCCCCGTGCTGCTCGAGCGTGCCTTTCGATCCTCGCACTGTCAGTGGCCCGCGACAGGCGCCGTTGCCGGCGGCAGGTACGCGCCGCCGCGCAGGCCTGCAATTTCAGCCGCTTGCATGCGCGCGGCGCGACCTGGGGGCACCGGCACGGATTTCGCATGCTCATTTGCATGATGCGGCCGCGCGCCCGACTCAAGCCCCTGACGCTCACGCGCGCCGAGCAGGAGCAGCTCGAGCGGTGGGTGCGGGATTGTCGCGGCCGCCGAGCGCTGGCGGTGCGAGCGCGGATCGTGCTCGCTTGCCAGGCGGCTTGCTCGAATCGAGAGACCGCGAAACGGCTGCGGGTCACCCCGCAGACTGTCGGCAAATGGCGAACACGTTACCTCGCGCAGGGCATGCAGGGTCTGGCGGATCGGACGCGCACCGGGGCGCCGCGCTCGATCAGCGATGCCCTGGTGGCGGCCGTGCTCGCGAAGACGCTGCACCATAAGCCGCCGGATGCAGTGCGCTGGAGCAGCCGTCGCCTCGGCGCGACTCTCGGAGTTTCGCAGCGCACGGTGTTGCGCATCTGGCGCACCTTCGGGCTGTAGCGCCGCTGCAGGGCGGCGTGCACTCACACGCGACGCGCTCCCCATTCAACTTAAGGTCGCATGCTTCAACGAATATGTGGCTCAATCCAACTTCCCAACTTCGCTCCGGGCTGCCGAAACCGCTATTTTCCAGCTCATTTGCAACTGTTTGAAATATGTCCGCGCGTCGGGCACGCGCGACACGTCGACTCCTGTCGCGACGGCGTGTACAACACGCATGCAACTTCGTGTTGCATCGAGGGGGTCAACAATGCGCCGGAACTACACAGCGATCCATGTCATATGCGCCGCACTGCTGTTTGCTTTGAGCGCCCTGGGGGCCACAGCGGCTCTGGCGCAGGCTATCGATCCCGGAGTGCGCCAGGCGGCCACGGACAACGGTCCGCCGCCGCCGCTGACGGGCCTCACCACCGACGAGCGCACTTTCTTTGACGACGGTTTAGAGCGCTTTTCGTCGGTCAAGCTCGTCCGCAGCACGAGCGGCGACAACAGCGGACTGGGACCGCGCTTCAACTCGAATCAATGCTCTTCGTGCCACCTGCAGCCATTTGTCGGCGGATCGAGCCCCGCCATCAATCCGCTGTCCGCGGTCGCCAGCGCTGGAGGCGCGACCAACGCTGTGCCGTGGTTCATCGTGCAGAACGGACCGATCCGCGAAGCGCGCTTCGTATCCGATGGCGGCGTCCATGACCTGTTCGTCGTCACCGGCCGCAGCGACGCGCCCGGCTGCAATATTGCGCAGCCGGTGTTTACGCCGGCCGGGAATGGCCTGAGCGGCCGGGGCGGAAACCCCAACATCGTGTTTCGCATCCCGACGCCGCTACTGGGCGCGGGTCTCATCGAGGCGATTCCCGAATCCACGATCCTCGACAACGCGCGCGCCAACACGCTCATCAAGGGCCTCTTCGGCGTGTCGGGACGCCCAAATCGCAGTGGCAATGACGGCACCATCACGCGCTTCGGCTGGAAGGCCCAGAACAAGTCCCTGCTGCTCTTCTCCGGTGAAGCCTACAACGTCGAAATGGGCATCTCGAACCTGCTCTTTCCTCAGGAGCGTGACGAGACCCCGGCATGCCAGGGCACGGGGAACCTGACGCCCAACGACACGGCCACCTTTGCCTCCACCACCGCTACCGACGTCCTGTCGGACATGGAGGGATTCGCCGATTTCATGCGCACGCTGGCCGCGCCGGCGCCGGCGCAGCCGACCGCCTCAAGTGAACACGGCCGCGCGCTGTTCACGATCGTGGGTTGCGCCCTGTGCCATACCCCGGCGCTGACCACCGGCCCTGCCATCGGCAACGGCGATGAGGGCCTGGCCAGTGCGGCCCTGTCGAACCAGCAGGCGCGCCTGTTCTCGGATCTGCTCCTGCACCGTATGGGCGCGGGATTGGCGGACGGGATCACTCAGGGCGCCGCGGGGCCGGACGAATTCCGTACCGCGCCGCTATGGGGTGTCGGGCAGCGCGTATTCTTCCTGCACGACGGGCGCACCAGCAACCTGATTCAGGCGATCCGTTTCCACGCCAGTCCGGGGAGCGAGGCGAATCTGGTTGTCTGGAATTACTTCCTGCTGGGCTCCCAGGATCAGCAGGACCTGATCAATTTCCTGCGTTCGCTGTAGAGGCGGGTGCCGGGGGATCGGGCGTGCGAGTTGCCGACCGGGGTGTCAGTCCAGCTTGACATAGCTCAAGGGCAGGGCGGTCGTGTATTTGATGGTTTCGAGGGTGAAGCTGGCGCTCACGTCCAGAAACTGCACCGCCGAGATGAGGCGCTTGTACACCACGTCGTACGCGTCGATATCGGGCACCACGATGCGCATCAGATAGTCGACCTCACCGCTCATGCGGTGGATTTCCGTCACTTCCGGTATGTCGCGCACCGCGCACACGAACTTCTCGAACCACTCTTCACTGTGATTGGCGGTCTTGAGCGTCACGAACACCGTCGTGCCGACGTTCAATGAGCGCGCATCGAGCAGCGCCACGGTCTGTTTGATGACCCCGTCCTCCTGGAGCCTCTTGATGCGGCGCCAGCACGGCGCCTTGGACAGGCCGACGCGGTCCGCGATCTCCGCGGCCGTGAGGGTGCCGTTGTTCTGGAGCAGGTCCAGGATTTTGCGATCCAGCTTGTCCATGAAACGCTTTGCGTCCCCTGCTCCCGCGCGCGCAACATTGTTGCGCAGACCCGGGCCGTTTGCCATGCCTTCGCAACCGCGTCGCCGGCCCGAAAGGCTAGTGTGGGAGCATGGATGTGATCCGGCTTTTTAGCGAGCACCCCGCGTCCGTCGGCGAGACGTACGGCGAGCACATGTCCAGAGCCGCGTGCTTCGGCGTACGCATGATGCTGGCCGGCATGGCCTGCCTGGTGCATGCCGTGCTGCCCTTCCTGTTCGTGCGCACGGGTAGCCGAACCATCGTCGAGCTCAACGACCGCCTGGCCGTCGATCGCCGTGTTTCGCCGCCGATCATGAGCGGTGAGCGGCTGCCGCTGTAAAGCGGGCGGGCTCTCGTTCGATGCCGCAGCTCGCACGCGGAAGCTGCCGATGCCTTGGTGCACGCCGCGTGACCGGGCCTCAAATCAGGGCGGACTGTTGATGAGGTAGCCGCCCGACTTCGCATCGCGCTCGAGCGTGATCAGGCGCCGCTCGGCCGCTTCCTCCAGCAGCTTGTTGAACGAACGGAAGCCGTAGTAGCTTTCGTTGAATCCCGGGCGGCGCCGCTTCAGCGTCTGCTTGACCATCGAGCCCCAGATCCTGTCCTCCGCGCCGCGCTCGGCGAGCAGGGCCTCGACGGTGGCGAGCACGAGCTCGAACGCCTCCTGCTTCTTGTCCTCCTCCTTCGGCTCCCCGTCCCTGGCTTGCGCCGCAGCCGGCGCGGCAGCCGCATCGGCGGCCGGCGCGGGGGCCGCCTCGGCGGCGGGCGGCCTCTTGCGCGGGCTGCGGCGGCCCTTGAGTTGCTCGCGCACGAGGTCGTCGTAGTAGATGAACTCATCGCAGCTGGCGATCAGCAGGTCGGAGGTCGAATTCTTCACCCCCACGCCGATCACCCCTTTGTCGTTCTCGCGCAGCTTGCTCACCAGCGGGGAGAAATCGGAGTCGCCGCTGATGATCACGAAGGTGTCGACGTGCGTCTTGGTGTAGCACAGATCCAGGGCGTCGACGACCATGCGGATATCGGCGGAGTTCTTGCCCGACTGCTTGACGTGCGGGATCTCGATGAGCTCGAAGCCGGCCTGGTGCATGCCGGCCTTGAACTCCTTGTAGCGATCCCAGTCGCAGTAGGCCTTCTTGACGACGATGGAGCCCTTGAGCAGCAGCCGCTCGAGCACCCGGTTGATGTCGAACTGGGCATAGCGCGCGTCGCGCACGCCGAGGGCGATGTTCTCGAAATCGCAGAACAGCGCGAGGTTGGTGGTCTCGGCGGCGGTGGGCATGGCGAATCTTATTCTGCCAGGAGCTGGCGTGGAAGGCGGGCGTTTTCGGCCTGCGGCCCTCCTCGGCGAGCGCCTCGCGGTACACTGCGGCGCAGGGAGGATGTGCCGTGCCGAATCGAGCCAGGATTTCCCGGCGCGCCGCCGAGGGCGCGGTGCGCACGCTGTTACGCTGGGCGGGTGAGGACCCGCGCCGCGAGGGCCTGCGCGACACCCCGCATCGGGTCGTGGATGCCTATCGCGACTGGTTTTCCGGCTACCAGATCGACCCGGCCGCCTACCTGCGGCGCACCTTCGAGCAAGTCGGCGGCTACGACGAGATGATCGTGCTGCGCGACATCAGCTTCGAGTCGCATTGCGAGCACCACATGGCGCCCATCATCGGACGGGTGCATATCGGCTACCTGCCCGCCAACAAGGTGGTCGGCATCAGCAAGCTCGCGCGCGTGGTCGACGGCTATGCGCGGCGCCTGCAGGTGCAGGAGAAGCTCACCTCGCAGATCGCCGACTGCATCACCGCGGTGCTCAAGCCGCGCGGGGTCGGCGTGGTGGTGGACGCCGTGCACGAGTGCATGACCACGCGCGGGGTGCACAAGCGCAACGTGTCGATGGTCACCAGCCGCATGACCGGCACCTTCCGCAGCGATGCCCGCACCCGGGCCGAGTTCCTGCGCTTCATCGACATCGCCGGCGCCCGCGAGCTCTGAGCGCAAGGCCAGGCGCAGTCGCGCTCACCCGCTCCTCAGACCGTGACGGTGCTCTCGCTGCGTGCGGCGCGCTTGCGATCCTGCTCCTTCAGAAAGCGCTTGCGGATGCGGATGGAGGTGGGCGTCACCTCGACCAGCTCGTCATCGGCGATGAACTCGACCGCGTACTCCAGCGTCAGCTCGATGGGTGGCGTGAGCAGGATCGCATCGTCCTTGCCGGCGGCGCGGATGTTGGTGAGCTTCTTGGTCTTGATCGGGTTCACCACCAGGTCGTTGTCGCGGCTGTGGATCCCGATGATCATGCCCTCGTAGAGCTTCTCGCCGGGCGCGACGAACAGCCGGCCGCGCTCCTGCAGGTTGAACAGCGCGTAGGCGACCGCCTCGCCGCGCTCGTTGCTCACCAGCACGCCGTTGTGGCGATCGGGAATCTCGCCCTTCACCGTCGCAAAACCGTCGAAGATGTGACTCATGAGGCCGGTGCCGCGGGTGAGCGTGAGGAACTCGCCCTGGAAGCCGATCAGGCCGCGCGCCGGCACGCGGTACTCGAGGCGCGCGCGCCCCAGCCCGAGGCTCATGTCGGTCAGGTCAGCGCGGCGCTCGCCGAGCGCCTCCATCACCGCGCCCTGATGCGCCTCCTCGATATCCACGGTGAGGGCTTCGTAGGGCTCGTGCACCTCGCCGTTCACCATCCGGGTCAGCACCTGCGGGCGCGACACGGCGAGCTCATAGCCCTCGCGGCGCATGTTCTCGATGAGGATGGTCAGGTGCAGCTCCCCGCGCCCGGAGACCCGCAGCACGTCCGGCTCGTCGGTGTCTTCCACCCGCAGCGCCACGTTACTCTGCAGCTCGCGGTACAGCCGCTCGCGCAACTGCCGGCTGGTGACGAACTTGCCCTCGCGCCCGGCGAGCGGCGAGGTGTTGACCTGGAAGTTCATCGCCAGCGTCGGCTCATCCACGCTGATGGGCGGGAGCCCCTGCGGGTGCTCCGGGTCGCACACCGTCATGCCGATGTTGACGGAGTCGATGCCGGTGACGGCGACGATGTCGCCGGCGCTCGCTTGCTCCACCGGGTTGCGCTCGAGGCCGGTGAAGGTGAGCACCTGGCCGATCCTGGCGAGCCCGCGGTCGGCATCGCCAAAGCGCAGCACCACGCTCTCGCCGGGGCGCACCACGCCACGGCGAATGCGGCCGATACCGATGCGCCCGACGTAGGAGTTGTAGTCGAGGGTCGAGATCTGCAGCTGCAGCGGCAGGTCGGCCTGCGCGGCCGGCGGCGGCACGTGGGTGAGGATCGCCTCGAACAGCGCCGACATGTCCGGGCGGCGCTCGGTGTAGTCGGTGCTCGCCCAGCCCTGCAGGGCCGAGGCGTAGATGACCGGGAAGTCGAGCTGCGCGTCGCTGGCGCCGAGTTTGTCGAACAGGTCGAAGGTCTGGTCGACGACCCAGGCCGGGCGGCTGCCGGGCCGGTCGATCTTGTTGACCACCACGATGGCCTTCAGACCCTGGGCGAGCGCCTTGCGCGTGACGAAGCGTGTCTGCGGCATCGGTCCCTCGACCGCATCGACCAGCAGCAACACGCCGTCCACCATGGACAGCACCCGCTCGACCTCCCCGCCGAAGTCGGCGTGCCCGGGGGTATCGACGATGTTGATGCGCGTGCCGCCATACTCGATGGCGCAGTTCTTGGCGAGGATGGTGATGCCACGCTCGCGCTCGATGTCGTTGGAATCCATGATGCGCTCGCCGAGCCGCTCGTGGGCGGCGAAGGTGCCCGACTGCTTCAGCAGGCAGTCGACCAGCGTGGTCTTGCCGTGGTCGACGTGCGCGATGATGGCGATGTTGCGGATCGGGCGATTCATGGCTGGCTGGCCCGCGAGCGCCGGCGGGCTTGGGCCCGCGGGCGAGCGGAGTCTAAAAAGGGTGCGCAGGGTAGCAGATTCGCCCGCCGGCCGCCTCGTTTTGCGCCCCACAGGCCGGGCGCTGGGCCGGGTCAGGCCTTCGGTGAGCCGATGCGCAGCGCCACGGTGGCGAGGCGCACCTCGATGAAGAAGGCGATGAAGGCCGCGCTCAGGCACAGCATGGCGGCCACGAACAGCAGCGCGATCAGCAGCGCGAGCTCCGAGCCCATGAACGCGTTGGCAAACAGCGTCACGACCACCAGCGCCACCAGCAGTGCCGCGATCGCGCACAACGAGATCGCCACGTTGGTGTAGCGGGCGCGCCGCGCCAGTACCGCAAGATCCGCGTGCAGGTGCTGCGCGCTGCCCGGGTGACCCGCGAGGCGCTGCTCGAGTGTGCGCGCCCGGTCAACGATGCGCGCCAGGCGGTTGGTGAGCACACCGAGCGTGGCGGCGACGCCGGTCAGCAGGAACACCGGGGCAACCGCCGACTGGATCAGACGCGCGATATCCATGAGCCCTGACACTCCGAAACCAAAACGGCTCCGCCGGCCAGGCGGGCAACGCTGCGGGTGGGGCAGCAAGCGGCGGATATTGCGGCTGCGGTTGCTGCTGTTGTACGATCGTTCAACAACGTACCCTCGGCACGCCGCGTAGTCCCATGAAGCCCAGCCATCTGCAGTCAGTCGAACCGGCCGCGCCCGCCGACACGGACGGGGTCAGTCTACCCGCCTGGATTTACCGGGATGCGGAATTCTTCGAGCGCGAGCAGCAGGCGATCTTCCGCAACAGCTGGCAGCTGGTGTGCCACCTGAGCGACGTGCCGCGCCCGGGGGACTTCCATACCTTCGAGTTCTACGGCGAATCGGTGCTGGTGCTGCGCGCCGAGGACGGCGCGGTGCGGGCATTTCACAATGTCTGCCGGCACCGCGCCGCGCGCCTGCTCGACGGGCCGCGCGGCCACTGCGGGGGCCGCATCACCTGCCCGTACCACGCCTGGACCTATGCCCTCGACGGACGCCTGGTCGGTGTGCCGCAGCGCGACAGCTTCCCCGGGCTCGATCGGGCGCGGCACGGGCTCGTGCCGCTCGAGCACGAGCTGTTCATGGGCTTCGTCTTCGTGCGCTTCGCGCCCGGGTTGCCGAGCGTGCGCGAGATGGCGGCGCCGTACGCGCACGAGCTCGCGCCCTACCGCCTGGAGGAGCTGGTGCCGCTCGGGCGGGTCACGCTGCGCCCGCGGGCGGTGAACTGGAAGAACGTCGCGGACAACTATTCCGACGGCCTGCACATCAACGTGGCGCACCCGGGGCTGACGCGCCTGTTCGGCCAGGGTTACGGCATCGAGGCGCGCCCCTGGATCGACAAGATGTGGGGCACGCTGCGCGCTGCGCCTTCGGCCAACTGGTCCGAGCGGCTCTACCAGCGGCTGCTGCCGCAGCTCCCCGCTCTGCCGCCCGAACGGCAGCGGCTGTGGACCTACTTCAAGCTCTGGCCGAACCTCGCCTTCGACATCTACCCCGACCAGATCGACTTCATGCAGTTCCTGCCGGTATCGCCCACCGAGACCCTGATTCGCGAGATCGCCTATGCGCACCCGGACGCGCGCCGCGAGATGCGCGCCGCGCGCTATCTGAACTGGCGCATCAACCGGCGCGTCAGTCTCGAGGACAAGGCGCTGATCGAGCGGGTACAGGCGGGCATGGCCTCGAGCAGCTACACCTGCGGACCCTTGAGCGAAGGCGAGGTGTGCCTGCGCAGTTTCGCGCGGCGCATGCGCGAGCTGATTCCGGAAAGCGTCCTGCCGCGGGCTCCGGCGCGCGGGTGGAGCCGTGGCTGAGGCGGCGCGGCGCGGCGACGGCAGTTGCGATGCGCTGATCATCGGTGGCGGACACAACGGGCTGGTGTGCGCCGCGTACCTGGCCGGCGCCGGGCTCAAGGTCACCGTGCTCGAGCGGCGCGCGCTGGTCGGCGGCGCCGCGGTCACCGAGGAGTTCCATCCCGGGTTCCGTAACTCGGTCGCCGCCTATACGGTCTCGCTCCTGAACCCGAAGGTCATCCGCGACCTCGATCTCGCCGGCCACGGCCTGCGCATCGTCGAGCGGCGCTGCGCCAACTTCCTGCCGACCGCCGACGGCGGCTATCTGCTCACCGGCGAGGGCCGCACGCAGGCGGAGGTGGCGCGCTTCTCGGCGCGCGATGCGGCCCGCCTGCCCGAATACGCCGAGCGGCTCGAGGCCGTCGCGGACGTGCTGCGGGAGCTGGCGCTGACCACGCCGCCGAACGTGCTCGAAGGCAGCTGGCGCGCGGCGCTGCCGGAGCTGGTGCGCGCGGCGCGCGTCGGCGGCCGCCTGCGGCGGCTCGACATGAGCTCGCGGCGCGAGCTGCTGGCGCTGTTCGCGATGTCCGCCGGCGACTATCTGGATAACTGGTTCGAGAGCGAGCCGCTCAAGGCGGTGTACGGCTTCGACGGCATCGTCGGCAACTACGCGAGCCCGTATACGGCGGGCTCGGCCTACGTGCTGCTGCATCACGTGTTCGGCGAGGTGAACGGCAAGCGCGGGGCGTGGGGTCATGCCATCGGCGGCATGGGCGCCATCACCCAGGCGATGGCGCGGGCCGCGACGGCGCGCGGCGCGCTGATCCGTGTGTCGACCGCGGTGCGCGAGGTCCTGGTCGAGGGCGATCGCGCGGTCGGCGTGCTGACCGAGTCGGGCGAGAGCCTGCGCGCGGCGGCCGTGATCTCCAATCTCAACCCGAAGCTGCTGTATCTGGACATGTTCGCACCTGAGGCCCTGCCGCCGGAGTTCCGCGAGCACATCAGTCACTGGCGCTGCGGCTCCGGGACCTTCCGCATGAACGTGGCGCTCGCCGAGCTGCCGGACTTCAGCTGTCTGCCCGGCAGGGCGCCCGCGGACCATCACACCGCGGGCATCATCATTGCGCCGACGCTCGCCTACATGGAGCGGGCCTACTTCGATGCGCGTACCCTGGGGTGGTCGCGAGCGCCGATCATCGAGCTGGTGATCCCCTCGACGCTCGACGACACGCTCGCGCCCCGGGGTAAGCACGTGGCGAGCCTGTTCTGCCAGCACGTGGCGCCGCAGCTGCCCGCGGGTGAGTCCTGGGACGCGCACCGCGAGGCGGTCGCGGATCTGATGATCGACACGGTCAACGCCTACGCCCCGAACTTCAAGGCTGCCGTGCTCGGCCGTCAGATCATGAGTCCGCTCGATCTGGAGCGCACGTTCGGCCTCATCGGTGGGGATATCTCGCACGGCACCCTGAGCCTCGATCAGCTATTCTGCGCGCGGCCGATGCTCGGTTATGGCAACTACCGCGGACCACTGCAGGGGCTGTACATGTGCGGCGCCGGCACGCATCCGGGCGGGGGCGTGACGGGCGCTGCGGGTCACAACGCGGCGCGCGAGATACTGAGCGATTTTCGCCACGGGCGGCTGCGGCGGGTGGCGTGAGCGGCGGCGGCTCCCCGTCGCGCACGCGCGCCGCGCGGGCGCGCCGGCCGCGTTTCGAGCGCCAGCTGCCGCAGCAGCGGCGCCAGGCGCTGATCGACGCCACCATCGAGTGTCTGAAGCGCTACGGACACGAGGGACTATCGATCCGCACCATCAGCGCCCAGGCCGGCGTGTCGGTGGGTCTCATCAATCATCACTTTCCCAACAAGAACCAACTCATCGCGGCGGCCTACCGGCACTTCAACAGCGAGCTGGTCGGCGGCCTGCAGGCGGCGGTGGCGCGTGCCGCGGATTCGCCCCGGGCACGCATGCGCGCCTTCCTCGAGGCGTCCTTCTGCCCGCCGAATCTCGACCAGGACGCGCTGGCGGTGTGGGTGGTGTTCTGGGGGCTGTACCGCCACTCGCGCCTGATCCAGCGGGTGCAGCGGGACACCTACCGCGGCTACGTGCGGCTGTTGCGCGGGATGCTCGCCGAGCGGCTGGCGCAGGCGCGCGCGCCGCACCCCCGCCGCCCGCGACGCCGGGGGCGGCCCGACCTGCGCCTCGCCGCCATCGGGCTCACCGCGCTCCTGGATGGCCTGTGGCTCGAATGGTGTCTGGAGCCCGGCGCCTTCCGGCCTGCCGAGGCGGTGGCGCTGTGCGAGGCGTGGGTGGAGGATCTGTGCCGCAGATAGCTGACAGGACGGTTCCTGCACGGGATGCCGGCCTGGTACGGGCGGTCGGGCCGATCGCGCTGGCTGCCGGCATTGTCAACAGTGTGGTGGCATCAGCCATATTCGTGGTCCCGGCCGCCGTGGCCGCGGCGGTGGGCACTTACGCGCCGCTTGCGGTGATCGCCTGCGCTGTCGCCATGGGCGCAGTTGTCGTTTGTTTCGCCGCGGGCGGGCGCCGCATCGCCACCAGCGGTGGACCCTACGGCTATATCCACAGCGCCTTTGGCCCGCTGGCCGGATGCGCTGCGGGCACCATGCTGTGGGTCAGCAATGTACTGGCGTGCGGGGCTATTGCCGCTGCGCTGGGCGATGTCATCGCGAGTCTCGGGCCGCATCCGCTGGCGGCGACCGTGCGGGTGGTCGTTGCGCTCGGAACTCTGGCGCTGGTTGCGGCGGTGAACATCGGCGGGGTGGTGTGGGGCGCACGCTTCGTCGCTATCGCAACGCCGCTGAAGCTCATCCCGCTGTTGGTCTTTCTGGCGGTCGGCATCGCCAGTTTAGCCGGGGGCAGCCACGCGCCGGCAGCGCCGGCCTCGATGCAGGGATTCGGGCGCGCGATGATCCTGGGCTTCTTTGCCTTCACGGGCTTCGAGATTTCCCTGATCGCGAGTGGCGAGGTAGCGCAGCCGCGGCGCGCCATTCCGCTCGCCCTCTCGGTGGCGCTGGGGTTCGTGACGCTGCTGTACGTGGCGGTCCAGGTGGTGACGCAGGCGATGCTCGGAGCTGCGCTGGCCACCTCAGCGGCGCCGCTCGCGGATGCCATGGCAAAGGTTCATCCGGGGTTGCAGGTGCTGCTGCTGGCAGGGGCGTCGCTCTCGATGTTTGCCTTTCTGGGGAGTGACGTTCTGGGCACGCCCCGCATGCTGTTCGCTCTGGCGCGCGATGGCGTGCTGCCTGGCGCGCTCGGTCGCGTGCATCCGCGCACGCATGCCCCGCATGTTGCCATCATCTGTTATACGGGCATCGCCGCGCTGCTCGCGGTGACCGGGACGTTCGCAGAGCTGGTGGTCATGTCGACACTCACGGTCGCAGTGATCTACCTCGGCAGCTGTGCCGCAGTGTGGGTGTTGGTGCGGCGCGGCGCCGCGGCCGCCACCGAGGCGCCAACGTCCCCGTGGTTGCGGGTGGCGGCGATCACGGGGATTGCCAGCATGCTCGTGGTGATGGCACTCGCGAGCTGGACGGAGATCGGGGGCCTTGCGGTGCTGCTGGCCCTGAGTGGCCTGGTCTACGGATTGCGATGGCGGCGTTTGAAGCCCGTGCCCGCCCTCCGGTAGCATCCCCACCCTGTTTGCGGCGCTTGCAGCGGCCGATAATCGTCCCCACATCGGCTCCTGATGGTCACACCGGCTCACCCTGCGCACCACGCCGGCATGGCGAGCGGCGGCCGCGAGGGCACGACGCTGCGGGGCTTCTTCGGCGTATTCCGTTACAGCCGGCGCGCGCTCGAGCTGGTGTGGAGCACCAACCGGGCACTGACGCTCGCGCTCGCCCTGCTGACCCTCATCGCCGGCATCCTGCCCGCCTCGGTCGCCTACGTCGGCGCCCTCATCGTCGATGCGGTCGTGGCCGCGATCCGCGCCGGGGGCGGCGTGGCGACCCGCGTGGCGCAGCTGGTGGTGCTGGAAGGAATGCTGGTGGCGGCGATCGCGGCGGCGCAACGCGGGCTGTCGCTGTGCCAGTCACTGCTGCGCGCGCAGCTCGGTCAGCGGGTCAACGTGATGATCCTCGAGAAGGCGCTCACCCTCGAGCTGCAGCACTTCGAGGACTCGGAATTCTACGACAAGCTCACGCGCGCGCGCCGCGAGGCATCCACCCGCCCGCTGAGTCTGGTCACCCGCACCTTCGGACTGGTGCAGAACGGGATCTCGCTGGTGAGCTACGGCGTGCTGCTGGCGCGCTTCTCGCCGTGGGCGGTCGCGGTATTGCTGCTGGCGGGCCTGCCGGCGTTCGTCGCGGAAGCCAAGTTCTCCGGTGATGCCTTTCGGCTCTTCCGCTGGCGCTCGCCCGAGACGCGCATGCAGATCTACCTCGAGACCGTGATCGCCCGCGAGGATCACGCCAAGGAGGTCAAGCTCTACGGCCTGGGTCCGCGGCTGCTCGAGCGCTACCGCGACATCTTCCGGCGGCTGTACCGCGAGGATCGCTCGCTCACCATGCGCCGCGATGCCTGGGGCTTTGGCCTGGGGCTCATCGCCACCGCGGCGCTCTACGGCGCCTACGCCTGGATCGCGGTCAGCGCCGTGCGCCGGGTCATCACGCTCGGCCAGATGACCATGTACGTCGCGCTGTTTCGCCAGGGACAGGCGGCCGTGTCCGCCATGCTGGCGGCGGTCGGCGGCATGTACGAGGACAACCTGTACCTGTCGACGCTCTACGAGTACCTGGAAACCAATGTGGCGGCGCCGGCCGGCACCGCGGTGCGCGGTCCACATCCGGAAGATGGCGTGCGCTTCGAGGACGTGAGCTTCACCTACCCGGGAGCCGAGGAAGCGGCCCTCGAGCACGTCACACTGCACCTGACCCCCGGCGCAAGTCTCGCCCTGGTGGGCGAGAACGGCTCGGGGAAAACCACCCTGATCAAGTTGCTGACACGCCTGTACGCACCCACCTCGGGAAGGATCCTGCTCGACGGGCAGGACCTCGGGCAATGGGACGAGAGCGCGCTGCGCGAGAGGATCGGCGTCATCTTCCAGGACTTTGCCCGCTATCAGATGCTGGTCGGTGAGAACGTCGGCGCCGGCGACGAGCGCTTCTTCGAGGACGAGGAGCGCTGGCGCACGGCGGCGGTGAAGGGCCGGGCGAGCGAGTTCATCGAGACACTGCCCGCGGGCTATCGCACCCAGCTCGGCAAGTGGTTCCGTGACGGGCGCGAGCTCTCCGGCGGCCAGTGGCAGAAGATCGCCCTGTCGCGCGCCTTCATGCGCATCCGGGCCGACATCCTGGTCCTGGACGAGCCGACGGCGGCCATGGACGCACAGGCGGAGTCCGAGGTATTCGAGCATTTCCGCCAGCTCTCGCGCGAGCGCATCACCATCCTCATCTCGCACCGCTTCTCGACCGTGCGCATGGCGGACCAGATCGCGGTGCTCAATCACGGCCGCATCATCGAGCGCGGCAGCCACGAGGAGCTGATGAAGCTCAACGGGCGCTACGCGCAGCTGTTCACACTGCAGGCGCGCGGCTATCGCTGAAGAAAGCGCCGCAGCGACCACGCCGCGGCGCAGCAGGCCCGTTACCGGCCCGCCTGGGCTTTGCTCGACTGCGCCTCGAGGCGCAGATCCGCCTTCATGCGCTGGTAATCGACCCTGCGGATCTGCTCGATCGGGCAGCGCCACCGACCGGTGGTCACGGAATCGAAGCGTGAATAGACCGCTGCGCCGGTGGAGGTCAGTCCGATGCGGGTCGCGAACTGCAGGTTATCGCACGGTGGGCCCACCTTGAGGAGGTAGGCGTCGCTGACTCCAGTGAACACGACCAACTCGTCGCGGCCGAGCGGCTGCCAGCCGTCGTAGCGTCCGAGCCACGTAAAGTGATCGATCGGCTCGCCGGAGTAGGCGGCGAAGCGATCGCGCTCTTCCTGCTGGCTCTCGTGCAGGGGGATGCCGCTCGCACAGCCGGCAAGCAGGGCGAGGGCCGCCGATACTCCCGCAAGTCCCGAGTGCTTGTGCAACATGCTGTCCTCCTGAGGGTGAAAGTCAGTTTCCTCCTGCGCTGTCTCCGACCCGCGCCCGGCGCGGAAGGTTCCCTTGGATCTGCGTGTTCCTGTGTGTTGCCGGACCGTCAACCGGCGGCGGCGTGCGGCGTTGCAGCGTGGGGGTCCGCCTCCGGCGCATCGCAGCCGCAGGTGAGCAGTGCCACCGGGAACTCGGCCAGGGCCTGCGCGGCCAGCAGGCCCACGCTCTCGCCCTGGCGCACCGGCGAGAGCTGCGCGCCGTCGAGGACACTGCGAAACGTCGCGCGCGAGCGCTCCTCGCGCGGCAGCTCGATGAGGGTCTCGCCCCACACGGCCTCCCCGAGGGGCAGTGCGCCCTCGTCACCGAGCAGGCGCCGGTACAGGCGCGGCGCGACGACCACGAGCGACTGCTGCCGCCAGCGGCGCGCGAAGGCGCACAGGTGCTGCGCCCGCACTCCCCGCACCCGCAGGCGCCGGTAGTCGCCGTCGCGAAACAGTTGCGGGTGCGCGCGCCGCAGCTGCAGGGTCTTCCAGGTGAGCAGCAGCTTGGCTCGCCCGTCCTCCATGTGCTGCGCGAGCGCACGCGGCGCGGTGCCGGGGTCGCCGTGCTGCAGCTCGGCCAACAGGGCGCGGCGGTGGCGGTAATCCACCGCGCGCCGATTGTCGGGATCGACCAGCGAGAAATCCCAGATCTCGTTCCCCTGGTAGATGTCGGGCACCCCCGGTGCGGTCAGCTTGCACAGCGTCTGCGACAGGGAATTCAGCAGGCCGAAGCGCGCGACGCGCCGCTGGAACTCGATGAAGTCGCCGAGAAACAGGTTGTTGTCACGCGGCTCCAGCGCGCTGCGCACGAAATGCAGCAGCGCCTCCTCGTAGGGCGCGTCACTTTCGGTCCAGCTGGTGCGCAGCTTCGCCTCGCGCGCCGCCTTGATCATGTAGGCCTCGAGGCGCTCGCGATAGGCGGCGGCGCCCGCCGGGTCCGGCTCGGTCAGCGGCCAGGTGCCCACCAGGGTCTGATAGAAGTGGTACTCATCGTTGCGCGAGGGCGCCTGCCGTCCCTCCAGATCGCGCTTGCGCGAGCGGTTGATGCGGCTCCAGCGCCGCACGGCGTCGCGCCACGGCGTGCTCATCTCCGAGAGCACGTTGAGCCGCGCGCGCACGTCCTCGGAGCGCTTGGTGTCGTGGGTGGAGGTGGCGAGCATCTCGTGCGGCCAATGGCGGACGCGGTACTCCGCGTCCGCGTGAAACGTGCGTACGCCGCCGCCGTAGTTGCCGGGCTCGCCGCCGACTTCGTTGAGCGACAGCAGGCGGTTGAAGCGATACAGCGCGGTGTCCTCGATTCCCTTGCCGGTGATCGGCGCGGTGATCTGCTGGAACTTCATGGCGAAGGCACGTATGCGGCGCCGTAATTCATCGGTCGGCGCCGGCAGCTCCAGCAGCAGCGCCGCGCGCACGAAATCGAACACCGACGCCTCGGTCGCGGCGTGGCGGCGCCGGGCGGTGGCGATCGCCCATTCGATGTAGCGCCGGTCGCTGTCGGCAACCGTTGCCGCGACGTAAGTGCGGTATACCGGGAAACAGGCGATGACTTCCGCGAGCGCGGTCCGCAGGCCGTTGTAAGTGAAGTCGCGCGTGCGCCGGTCGGCGCGGGCGATTCGCGCCAGCTGGTTGGTGGCGACGTTCAGTTCCGAGGCGAGCGAGCGGCGCAGCACCAGCTGCTGGCACTCGTACGCCACGTCCCGCCACTCGAGCGGCTCGTCGATGAACGCGCGGTACACGCGGTCCATGCGCGCGCGGGTGGCGGAATCCACCAGCATGCGGTTGACGACGTTGGCGAAGCGATAACCGGTCTCGCCGTGCACCGGCCAGTCCGACGGCAGGTGCTCGAATGAGGCGGTGATCTTCTCGACCACCAGATACAGCGCCCGCGCGCCGCGCCGGCCGGTGACCGCGCCGATGCGCTCCTGCAGGCGACGGACATACCCGGCCGGGTCGTACAACCCGTCCGCATGATCGACGCGCAGACCGTCGATCATGCCCGCGCCGATCAGCTGCAGCACCAGGCGATGCGTGACTTCGAAGACCGCTTCGTTGTCGACCCGCAACGCCGCCAGGTCGTTCACATCGAAGAAGCGCCGGTAGTTGATGTCTTCGGCCGCGACGCGCCAGTAGGCGAGGTGATAGGCCTGCAGCTCCAGCAGCTCGTGCAGCGCATCGAAGCTCGCCGGCTCCGCCGCCGTGCCGCCGAAGCTGCGCACCGCCGCCTCGATCGCGGCGCCGACCTCGGGGTTGCCGGCGGCGAGTGCCGCGAGGCGCTGCTTGTGGCGCTCTTTCTCGCGGCAGCGCTCTGCCACCTGTTCGGGCGCGAGCGCCTGGCGGTCGGGCAGCTCCGCCAGCGCGCGCCGGATGTTCTCGAGCTCGGTGTTGGCGACCAGCGCCGCCACGCGATCGAGGATCCGTGGGTAGGTGCGCGGATCGAGCGGCAGGCGCTGCGACCGGTAATACACGGCGAAGGAGCCCGAGTGCGGCTCGAAGCGCAGCTCGAGCTCGCCGCGCTCGAGCACCGTGCCGTAGGGACCGGCAAGCACCGGCACCAGCACCTTGTGGGCGCGGTCCGGATTGGACGGCGCCCAGTCGATGTCGAAGAAAGCCGCATATCCCGACGCCTCGCCGTTCTCCAGCACGTCCATCCACCAGGCGTTGTCGGCGCCCAGGATGCCGACGTGATTCGGCACGATGTCGAGGATGTGACCCATGCCGTGCGCGCGCAATGCCGCCACGAACAGCTCGAAATCATCGCGCTCACCGATCTCCGGGTTGAAGGAGTTGTGGTCGACCACGTCGTAGCCGTGCGTGCTGCCGGAGCGGGCGCGGAAATACGGCGAGCAGTACACGTGGCTGATGCCGAGCTGTGCCAGGTACGGAACGATCGCCGTGGCGTCGCGGAACGTGAAGCCGGCGTTGAGCTGCACCCGGTAGGTGGCGCGCGGGATGACGAGCTCGGCTGCGTCCAGGGCGTCCGCGCCGCGCCGCGCCGCGCCGCGCCGCTCAGCGCGATTCACGCCCCGCTCTCCAGCAGCCACAGGACGCTCCAGGGCGCAAGCTGTTCGCCGGCGAGCCCGGCGCCGGCGTCACCCTGGGTGGCGAAGATCACGCGGCCCGCGGCGCTGCCCACGCGCGGCGCCGCGGTCGCGCTGAGATTGGCGCTCAGGCGCAGCAGCTGCTCGCCCGCCGCCCACTCCACCGTGAAGGCCGCACCGTCTGCGCTGCGCGTGCAGCTTCCCGCGCGCAGGCCCGCAAGGAGCGGCGCGATCTCGCGGCGCCTGATCGCCAGCAACCGCCGGTGGTATTGCAGCGCCTGCGCGTGCCGCGGCTCCTCGAGGCGCCGCCAGTCGAGGCGCGCGCACGCGTAGGTGCTCGCCGCCGCCGGATCCGCGCTGCCCGGGAACTCGCGGTTGCGATGCGCACGCACGCGCGCCGCCAGCTGCGGCTCGAAGTCGCAGAACCACGGGAAGGGCTCGGTGGCCGCCCACTCCTCGCCCATGAACAGCAGCGGTGGCGCGGGCGCGAGCAGCAGCACCGCGGCCGCGGCGCGCAGCGCCGCCTCATCGGGCAGCAGAGCGCTGAGGCGCTCGCCGCGGGCTCGGTTGCCGATCTGGTCGTGGTTCTGCAGGAAGTTGACGAAGGCGCTGGGCGGCAGGTGCGCACTGCTCTCGCCACGCGGCCGGCCCAGGTAGCCCGAGGGCTCGCCCTGGTAGGCGAAGCCCTGCGCCAGGGCGCGGCACAGGAGCGCCTGCGGCTGGCGCGCGTAGTCGGCGTAGTAACCGCCCGACTCGCCGCTCAGCAGCACGTGCAGGCAGTGGTGCGCGTCGTCGTTCCATTGCGCGTCGCAGGTCGCGGCAGCGCCCGCGGCGCCGAGAAAGCGCACGGCGTTGTCGAGGTTCTCGAGCGTGAGGTAGATCGGGCGGGTGCGGCCTGCGGCCGCACGCGCCGCGCGGGCGATCTGGCTGACGATGTGCGGTTCGCTCGCGTCGTAGACGGCGTGAATCGCATCCAGACGCAAGCCGTCGAAGTGGTATTCCTCGAGCCAGTAGAGCGCGTTGTGGATGAAGAACTCACGCACCGTCGCACTGTCCGGTCCGTCAAAGTTGATCGCGGGACCCCAGGGGGTGACGTGCCGCTCGGTGAAGAATTGCGGCGCGTACCAGTGCAGGTAATTGCCCTCTGGGCCGAAGTGGTTGTAGACCACGTCGAGCAGCATCGCGAGGCCATGCCGATGGGCGGAGGCGATCAGGGCCTTCAGCTCCTGCGGCGTACCGTACGAGCCCTGCGGGGCATACGGCAGCACGCCGTCGTAGCCCCAGCCGCGGGTGCCGGGAAAAGCCGCCACCGGCATGAGCTCGACGGCCGTGACGCCGAGGCGCGCGAGGTGCTCGAGCCGTGCCGCCACCCCGGCAAAGGTACCCTCGGGACTGAAGGCTCCAACGTGCAACTCGTAGATGACCGCCTCGGGCCAGGGCGGGGCGCGCCACAGCGCGTCATCCCAGGCGAAGGCGCACGGATCGATGACCTCGCTCGGCCCGTGCACGCCCTCGGGGTTGCAGCGCGAGGCGGGATCGGCGACCTCGCGCACGCCATCGAGCCGATAGCGGTAGCGGCTGCCGGCGCGGGCCGCAGCGGTCTCGAGCTCGAACCACCCGCCGGGGAGCGAGCGCATCGCCAGCGGCTGCGTGCCGCCGCTGGGCTGCGTGCCGCCGCTGTCATAGAGGATCACATCGACCTGCCGCGCCGCCGGCGCCCACAGCCGAAAGCGCACCTCGCCCGCGGCGGTGAGCTGCGCCCCGAACGGCATGCGGTGCTGGCGCCGAATCTGAGGCTGCATGGGCGGTCGATCTCAGCGCGCGAGGGCGGCGAGTCTGCGCAGCGGCACCTCGGCCCATTCCACCCGGTTCAGCAGCTCGTGACGCAGATCGGCGAGCGCCGTGTCGAGCTCGAACAGGCGCAGGAGCGGCGCCATCTCCTCGAACGATGCGTACAGGCCGCTCGCGCACGCGATCTCATCGTAGCTCGCGAGAAATGCGCGGCGCGCCTGCTGCTCCCACTCCTCGAGCTGCGGCTCCCATTTGCCGCGCTCGTGCGCGGAGATCAGCGAGCACTGTTGTAACGCCATGTGGCGCGCATAGGCAAACGAGCGCAGCATGCTGGCGACGTCCGTCAGCGGGGAGTGTTTGCCTCGCCGCTCGGCGACGCTCCGATCGGGAGCGCCTTCGAAATCGGTGATGATGAAATCGTTGCGCTTCAGCAGCACCTGGCCCAGGTGGTAGTCGCCGTGGCAGCGCGTCCTGAGGCCGCGCGGGGCGGTGCGGGGGGCGGTGCCGATACTGCGCAGCAGCGCCGCGCGCTGAGCGAGCAGGGTGACAGCCTCGGCGGCCGCCGCGGGTGGCAGGGCCGCCGCGCGCTCGGCCAACATCTGCAACGTGGCCGTGGCGGCCGCGCGCGTGGCGCGGCGCCAGGCGCCGAGATCCTCGGCGCTGATCGGCTCGGGCGCGAAGGCCGGGTCGGAGCTCGCCGCCGCGAGCGCGCCGTGCAGCTGTGCGGTGCGGGTGGCGAGGGTCCTCATGAGGGCGAGATGCAGCCCGTGCGCGTCCACGGGCGCTGTTCCGCCCGTCACGCGCTCCTCGAGGAAACGCACCAGGTGATTGACGGTGTAATCCCAGCCATCGCCCTGATTGGTGACGAACGCCTGCAGCAGGGCGAGCGTGCAGGTGGCGCCGTCACCGCGCCGGTACTCGATGAAGCCCGCCAGGGGCACGCAGTTGGGAAAGTGCGCCACTTCGGTGAGATAGCGGCCGATCTCCACGCCCGGATTGATGCCCGGGTGCAGTTTGCGGCAGATCTTCAGGAACAACTCCCCGACCCGGACGGTGGTGTTGCCGCCCTGTGCGCCCGCCGGGGCGACCACGGCCTCGGCGGCCTGCATGCCGCGCAGTGCGGCAAACGTGCTGGTGGGGTGGCAGCTCAGCTGTCCATGCCGGGTCGGCCACACCTGCGATGCTGCGATGGCCTCGACGAGGCTGCGGCAGAAGTCCTCGTCCGCGCCGGCGTCCGCCAGCACGCCCACCGCCGCCTGCTGGCGCACGCGCGCCAGGGCGGCGGGCTGGAGCTTGCGCCAGCGCGCCTCGTCGCTGTCCTCGAAGGCGATCGCCAGCGGCACGAAGTACTGGCCCGACAACGCGCCGCCGGCCACTTCGAAGACCGCGAGCAGCCAGCGATCGAGATCCCCCTGCGGCATGACGCAGTCCGCCAGCGTCGCGCCGCTCAAGCCCGCAGCGCGCGCCGCCGCAAGTCCGGCCAGCGCCACGCCGGCGGGCGCGGCCCAGCGCCGGGCGGCGAGAAACCCGGACACGACGCGCCCCTCGAGCTGCGCACGCAGGCCGCTGGCGAGCGCCTGCCGCCACGGGGCCACGCGCTCGGGAAAGAAGCTGCTCCAGCCCTGTACCAGCACCATCACCGGCAGGTCCTCGCGCGCCAGGCGCTCCCCGTGCCACGGCGGCGCCTCGGCCTCGCGGCTGAGGCGAAACCAGTAGAACGCATAGCCGGGGAGCGTGAGCAGGTAAGGCAGATCGCCGACCGGCGGAAACGGCGCCCGCCCGAGCAGCTCGATCGGCACGGCGCCCTTGTGTTCCACGAGATCGAGCTCGACTGGCTGAGCGGAGCGCGACAGGTTCGCCACGCACAGGATGGTGTCATCGCCGTACTGGCGCAGGTACACCAGCACGTGGCGGTTGCCGGGACGGATGAAACGCAGCGTGCCGCGGCCGAAGGCCTGTGAGGCGCTGCGCACCTGCAGCAGGCGCTTCATCCAGTTCAGGAGCGAGGAGCGGTCGCGGCTCTGCGCTTCGACGTTCACGGCCTGATAGCCGTACAGCGGATCCATGATCGGCGGCAGGTACAGCTGCTGCGGGTCGGCGCGCGAGAAGCCCGCGTTGCGATCCGGACTCCACTGCATCGGCGTGCGCAGCCCGTTACGATCGCCCAGAAACACGTTGTCGCCCATGCCGATCTCGTCGCCGTAGTAGATGATCGGCGAGCCGGGCATCGACAGCAGCAGGCTGTTCATGAGCCTGATGCGCTCGAAGTCATTGTCCAGCAGCGGCGCGAGCCGCCGCCGGATCCCGAGGTTGAGGCGCGCGCGCGGATCGGCCGCGTACGACTGGTACATGTAGTCGCGCTCGCGGCTGGTGACCATCTCGAGGGTCAGCTCGTCGTGATTGCGCAGGAAGATCGCCCACTGACAGGTGTCGGGGATGTCCGGGGTCTGCTCCATGATCTCCACGATCGGGTGCCGATCCTCCTGCGCGATGGCCATGTACATGCGCGGCATCAGCGGGAAGTGATAGGCCATCTGGCACTC
This sequence comes from Gammaproteobacteria bacterium, assembly GCA_005878835.1. Classification (GTDB taxonomy): domain Bacteria; phylum Pseudomonadota; class Gammaproteobacteria; order Steroidobacterales; family Steroidobacteraceae; genus 13-2-20CM-66-19. The sequence continues at coordinate 49,943 of VBMV01000058.1, forward strand.
GTCCAGGCCGTCGCCGAAATAGTCGCGCACGTCCTCGGGCCACTGGTTGGCCTCCGCCAGCAGCATGCGATCCGGGTATTTGCCGGCGACCGTGCGGCGGATGATCTTGACGATCTCGTGGGTCTCGCGCAGGTTCTCGTTGCTGGTGCCGGGCCGTTCCACCAGGTACGGCACGGCATCCAGCCGCAAGCCGTCCACGCCGAGGCGCAGCCAGAAGTCCATGATGCGCAGCATCGCCCGCAGCACGTGCGGGTTGTCGAAGTTCAGATCCGGCTGGTGGCTGAAGAAGCGGTGCCAGTAGTACGCCTGCGCCTGCGGGTCCCAGGCCCAGTTGGACGTCTCGGTGTCGCGGAAGATGATGCGGGTACCGGCATAGCGCTCCGGGGTATCGCTCCAGACGTAGTAGTTCCTCTTGACCGAGCCGGGCGCGGCGCGACGCGCGGCCTGGAACCAGGGATGCGCGTCGGAGGTGTGATTGAGGACCAGCTCGGTGATGACCCGCAGGTTGCGCCGATGCGCCTCGCGCACGAAGGCGCGGAACTCGGCGCGCGTTCCGTAGGCGGGGTGGATGTTGCGGTAGTCGGCGATGTCGTAACCATCATCGCGCCCGGGAGAGGGGTAGAACGGCAACAACCACACGGTGTTGACACCCAGATCCTGGATGTACTCGAGCTTGCGCGTGAGACCGGCGAGATCTCCGCAGCCGTCATCGTTGCCGTCGAAGAAAGCGCGCACATGCACTTCGTAAATGACGGCGTCCTTGAACCACAGCGGATCCCCGCCCGAGCGTTGTCTGCGCTGCGCCTTCATGCGCTCCTTCGGTCCCTCCTGGCGCCGCCCTAATCCGGCGTCAGCACCACCACCGCCAGGGGCGGTAGCCGCACGTTCAGGGCGTAATCGTAGCCATGGGCGCCGAGCGCCTCGGCCTCGAGCGCCCCGAGGTTGCCCTGGCCGCTGCCGCCGTAGTCGGCGGCGTCGCTGTTGAGGCGCTCGCGCCAGCGCCCGCCACGGGGCACGCCGATGCGGTATGCCGGGCGCGGCACCGGCGTGAAGTTGCAGGCCACCAGCGCCAGCTCGTCGCCCCTGCCCCGGCGCAGGAACGAGATCACGCTCACGTCGGCGTCGTCGCAGTCGACCCAGCGGAAGCCGGCGTCGGAGAAGTCCAGCTGGTGCAGTGCCGGGGTGTTGCGATAGAGCTGGTTGAGATCACGGACCCAGTGCCGCACGCCGGCATGCAACGGGTACTGCAGCACGTGCCACTCGAGACTCTCCTCGTGCTGCCACTCGCGCCGCTGCCCGAATTCCCCGCCCATGAACAACAGCTTCTTGCCCGGGTGGGTCCACATGTAGCCGAACAGCAGGCGCAGGCTCGCGAACTGCTGCCACTCGTCCCCGGGCATCTTGCCGATGAGCGAGCCCTTGCCGTGCACCACCTCGTCGTGCGACAGCGGCAGCACGAAGTTCTCGCTGAAGGCGTACCAGATGCTGAAGGTGAGGCGGCTGTGGTGATACTTGCGGTGCACGGGGTCCTGCTGGAAATACCTGAGGGTGTCGTGCATCCAGCCCATGTTCCACTTGAGCCCGAAGCCGAGGCCGCCGAGGTAGATCGGGCGCGACACCATCGGCCAGGCGGTCGATTCCTCGGCGATGGTCTGAGTATCGGGGTGATCGCGATAAGCGGCGAGATTGAGCTGCTTGAGGAACTCCACCGCAGCGAGATTCTCGTGCCCGCCGAAGGCGTTGGGGATCCATTCGCCGGCGCGCCGCCCGTAATCCAGATACAGCATCGAGGCCACGGCATCCACGCGCAGCGCGTCGATGTGGTAGATGTCGAGCCAGAACAGCGCGCTGCTGGCGAGGAAGTTGCGCACTTCGGCGCGGCCGTAGTTGAAGATGGAGCTGCTCCACTCCGGATGGAATCCCTGGCGCGGGTCGGCGTGCTCGTACAGGTGCGTGCCATCGAAGCGCGCCAGTCCATGCTCGTCGGTGGGGAAGTGCGACGGCACCCAATCGAGGATCACGCCGATGCCGCGCTGGTGCAGGTGGTCGACCAGGTACATGAAGTCCTGCGGCGTGCCGTAGCGGCTGCTCGGGGCGAAGTAGCCGGTGACCTGGTAACCCCAGGAGCCGTAGAACGGATGCTCCATCACCGGCAGCAGCTCTACGTGCGTGAAGCCGAGCTCCGTCACGTAGTCCCCGAGCGCGTGCGCCAGCTCGCGGTAGTTGAGGAAGCGGTTGTGCTCTTGCGGCACGCGCCGCCAGGAGCCCGGGTGCAGCTCATAGATCGACCAGGGCGCGCCCAGTGCGTTGGCGTGTGCGCGGCGCCGCAGCCACTCGGCGTCCTGCCATTGATAGGCGAGCTCCCACACCACCGAGGCGGTGCGGGGCGGCAGCTCGGTGCGGAACGCGTACGGGTCGGCCTTGTCGACCGCGAGGCCCGCCTGGCGCGAGGCGACGTGGTACTTGTAGAGCGTCCCCGGGCCCACACCGGCCACGACCCCTTCCCAGATTCCCGACGAGTCCGCTCGCGCGCTGAGCGGATGGCGATGACGGTCCCAGCCGTTGAAGTCACCGATGACCGTGACCGCGGCGGCGTTCGGCGCCCAGACGGCGAAGCGCGTGCCGTGAAGCGCACCTTCCGTGGCGCGTACCACGTGGGCTCCGAGCTTCTCGTACGCCCGGACGTAAGTGCCCTCGCGGAAGTGGTAGATGTCCTGTTCCGTCAGCAGCACGCGGGAAGTCTAGCAAGTCGCGTGCGGCTGTGCTGGCGGGTGGCCGCGAAGGGCCGAGTTGGGAGTTGCGGCGCGCGCCGCCGACGCGCCCACCGCGGCGGCGCGGGCTTCAGGTCGCGCGCCGCCGACCCGAGCTGCCGACGAACACCACCGAGTCGCCCGCCTCGCGGCGCGGCAGCTGCGCGGCCGCTTCCAGGGTGAGCCGCGCGCGCGCGCTGGCGGCCTGCGCCTCGGCTGCGGCGGCGCTCGCTTCGACCGGGTTGCCCAGCAGGAAACCCTGTACGCTGATCGGACCGCAACGCGACAGGAACTCCAGTTGCGCCTCTCGCTCGACACCCTCCGCCACCACCTGCAGCCCCAGGCCATGGCACAGGGCGACGACGGAGCGCACGATCGCCGCGGAGCGCGGGTTGCTGTCCACGGCGGCCGTCAGCTGCCGGTCGAGCTTCACGCGCGAGATGGGCAACTGCTCGAGCGAGGTGAGCGAGGAGTAGCCGATGCCGAAATCATCGAGCGCAACCGCCACGCCCAGATCACGCAGCTGGCGCAGCGAGTCGACCGTGGCGGGGCCGGTCTGAAAGACCGTCTCGGTGATCTCCAGCTCGAGCGCGCTGGCCGGCAATCCGGTGACTTGCAGCGTGCGCGCCACGTGCGCCACGAAATCGCTCTCGAAGAACTGCGGCGCCGAGACGTTGATCGCCACGCTGGCGCGGTGCCAACCCGCCGCGCGCCACGCGGCGGCGGTCGCAGCCGCAGTATGCAATATCCAGTCGGTCAGTTCGTGAATGAGGCCGGTCTTCTCGGCCACGTGGATGAACTCGGCGGCGCTGGCGATGCGGCCGTCGGATTTGCGCCAGCGCAGCAGCGCCTCGAGGCCCGTCGACTCGAAGCTGTGCAGCGACACCTGCGGCTGGTACATGAGCAGCAGATCGCCGGCCTCGACTGCGCGGCGCAGCGACTGCTCGAGTCGAAAGCGCTTTGCCGCGGCATCGTAGAGCGCCGGACTGTAGAGGGCGAAGCGGTTGCGTCCCAGCTCCTTGGCGCGGAACAGCGCCACGTCCGCGGCGCGCAGCAGCCCTTCGGCATCCGCCGCGTGATCGGGATACAGGCTCGCGCCGACGCTGGCGCTGGTGGTGAGCACGCGCCCGTCGACAATGAGCGGCTCCTGCAGCGTCGCGACGATCTGTGCCGCGCGGCTCTCGACCTCATCGCTGGATTGCACATCCTCGAGCAGCACCGTGAACTCGTCGCCCCCCAGGCGCGCCAGCAGCCCCGTGGGCCCGGTGGCGGCGTGCAGGCGCTCGGCGATGTTCTGCAGCACCCGGTCCCCGAAGCTGTGACCGAGCGTGTCGTTGATCGACTTGAAGTTGTCCACATCCACGAACAGCAGCGCCAGGCGCTGCCGGGTTCCGGCGCGCGCCAGCGCGCTCGCCAGGTGCGCCGCCAGCTTGCGGCGGTTGGGCAGCTGCGTCAGCGGATCGTGATGCGCGAGATGATGCAGCTGCTCGGTGCGCTCGGCGACGTGACGCTCGAGCTCCGCATGGTGGGCGCGCAGCTCCGCCTCGGCGTGCGCGATGCGGTCCGCCATGGTGTTGAAGGATTCGGCGAGCTCATCGATCTCGGCCGAGCCGCCGCGCGGGGCGCGCGCACCGCGGTCGCCGCCGGCGAGCCGCCGCGTGGCCGCGGTGAGGCGGCGCACCGGTACGCTGATGCTCACCGCCAGCATGAGCGAGACCAGCAGCACCAACCCCAGCACCGCGGCGGCGGTGTTCCTGAGCGTATGCTGGGCCTCCTCGGTTGCGGTGGCGGCGTGCTGCGCCGCCTGCAGCAGGCCGAGACGCGCCGGCATCTGCAACTCCTGCTGCACGCCCACGGTGAGCACGGCGCTGTCCTCGCGCAGGCTGTGCCATTGCGGTGCGCTCTGCGCGTCATAGCGCTCGATCTCGCGCCGCAGGCGCGCGGCCTGGGCAAAGTCCTGCCGCACCAGTCCGAGCCAGGCCTGGCCGGGGGAGCTCTCGAACTCCGCGGAGTGCGCGTTCAGCACCGCCGTGAAGTCGCGCTCGCGCCGTGCGGTCACCTCGGGTGTGGCGATCATGCCGCGCACGGCGTTCATGGCCGCCGCGAGCTCGGCGAGCGAGCGCCGTGCCACCACCTGCGTGCCGTTGATGGCCAGTCCCGAGCCGCCGGCGGAGGTGATGCGCTGGTAGACCTGGTTGAGGGCGGCCTGGCGCTGCGCGACCCACTGCGCGCGCTGCGCGGCGCGACCGGTGAGCTCGCGGGCGCTGCCGATGTGGCGGGTGAGCTGCAGGCGCAGGGCGGTGCCGCTCGCCGTGACCGGCGGTGACGGCGAGCTGCCGAAGTAGCCGGCGACCGCCGCTTCGAGCGCATCCCCGGCCCCGGTCATGGCGCGCGACTGGTCCGGGTTGTGCGCCTGCAGGTCCTCATCGACCGCGCGATCGTAGGCGAGGAGTCCTTCCAGCACGGCGTTGGCCCTGTTGGCGAGCGGCTCGTCCTCGTTCTGCATGCTGCGAACCGCCTCGAGCGCCTCACGTGTGGTGCGCGTGGCGAGCCCCTCGCCAAGCATCAGCACGGTCGTGACCGCGGCCAGGCCCAGGCCGAGGCGCCGGCCAATCCCGAGTCGCGGCACGCGCAAGCGCCAGCCGCGCGGTACGCGTGGCGCGGGCAGCGGGCGCGGCGCGCTCGGGCGCGCGGTTTCAGCGATCGGTTTGCGCATGGGACATAAGCCGCGGCCGGCAGATGAGGACCTGTGTCACAGTCACCTGCCGCATGATGCGCGCGCCCCGCGCCACGCTTCCGTGGCCGGCATCGCATAAAGCAATGCACGGTGGCGCAGCGGGGTGCGCGAGCCGCCTGAGGCGGGCGGTTCGTGTCGGCCGTCACGTTCTTTGCCCTATACTAGGCGCCAACGATGAAGGGCGGCCCAAGAGCATGACCGAGCTTGCTGATACCTTTGACGCGGCTTTTTCAAAGGCGGTCGATCTGGGCAACCGGATCGCAGACAAGGACAAGGACGCGGATCTGTGGGACATCGCCGACGGGCTGCTCGCCGGCGCGATCCAGTACTGGTTGTATTCGCGTCAGCCGTGCGGCGATCCGCGCTGCCAGGACTGCATGCCCATCAGTACCGCCCAGGGCCGCATGGCGGAGCTCAACCGCCTCATCGCGCAGTTAGCTTCCGAGAGCGAGTACTTCCACACGCCCACCGACGCCAACGCCGGCCGCGCGTGAGGGCGGCGCGCCCGTGCGGGCGAGTCAGACCGCGGCGCTCGCTCTCGCCCCCGCTCCCGCCACCTCCTCCAGCGCCAGCTCGAACAGGTGGCAGCCTTCCTTCAGGTGCGCGTCGGGAATGGTGAGCGGCGCGAGGAAGCGGATGACGTTGGAATAGACGCCGCAGGAGAGAATCACCAGCCCGCGCCGGCCGGCGGCCTGCACCAGTGCCTTGGTGAGGTCCGCATCCGGCGCATCGGCGCGCGAGTTCTTCACCAGCTCGAGGGCCACCATGGCGCCGAGCGCGCGCACGTCGCCCACACACGGAAAGCGCACCTGCAGTCCTTTCAGCCGCGAGCTCATGAAGCGCCCGATCTCCTGCGCGCGCTTCAGCAGCTGCTCCTCGCGCATCACCTCGAGCACCGCCAGCCCGGCCGCGCAGCCGAGCGGGGAGCCGGCGAAGGTCCCGCCCAGTCCGCCCGGACCCGGCGCGTCCATGATGTCGGCCTTGCCGACGACGGCCGACAGCGGTACTCCGCCGGCCACGCTCTTCGCCAGGGTGATGAGGTCCGGCTCGACTCCGGCGTGCTCGATGGCGAACATGCGCCCGGTGCGGCCGAAGCCGCTCTGGATCTCATCGGCGATCAGCACGATGCCGTGGCGGTCGCACACCGCGCGCAGCCGCCGCAGAAACTCTGACGGCGCCGCATAGAACCCGCCTTCCCCCAGCACCGGCTCGATGATGATCGCCGCGACGCGCGCCGGGTCCACGTCCGCCTTGAACAGCTGCTCGAGCGCCTGCAGCGAATGCTCGAGCGTGACGCCGTGATACGGCATCGGGTAGGGCAGGTGGTAGACCTCCGGCAGCATCGGTCCGAAGCCCGCCTTGTAGGGTTGCACCTTGCCGGTGAGGCTGACGCACGCCAGCGTGCGGCCGTGAAAGCCACCCGCGAACCCGATCACGGCCGAGCGCTTGGTATGAAAGCGCGCGATCTTGATGGCGTTCTCCACCGCCTCCGCGCCGCTGCTCAGGAACAGGGTCTTCTTGGGACCGGCGCCCGGGGCGAGCGCGTTCAACTGCTCCGCGAGCGCGATGTAGCTCTCGTACGGGGTCACTTGAAAGCAGGCGTGCATGAGCTTTTCCAGCTGCCGCGCCACCGCCTGCTGCACCTTCGGGTGCACGTGGCCGGTGTTGAGTACCGAGATGCCGCTGGCGAAGTCGATATAGCGCCGGCCCTCGACGTCCCAGATCTCGGCATTGCAGGCGCGCTCGGCGTACACCGCGAGCGAGTTGGTGACGCCGCGGGGCACGGCTTGCTGGCGGCGGGCATGCAGTTCGGCGTTCGACGTCAAGGCGTTTCCCCCTGGCTGGTGAGCATTGCGGCGGCGCGATGGATCGCGGCGCGAATGCGCTGGTAGGTGCCGCAGCGGCACAGATTGCCGGACATCGCCGTGTCGATGTCGGCGTCCGACGGCGCCGCGGTGTGCGCCAGCAGTGCCGCCGCCGACATGAGCTGACCGGACTGGCAGTAGCCGCATTGCGGCACGTCCAGCTCGATCCAGGCCTTTTGCACCGGATGGCTGCGATCGGGCGACAGACCTTCGATCGTAGTCACCTTCCTGGCGCCGATGGAGCTCACGGGCGTGACGCACGAGCGGATGGGCTGCCCATCCAGGTGTACGGTGCACGCACCGCACAAGGCCATGCCGCAACCGAACTTGGTGCCGGTCAGGCCGAGCGTGTCGCGCAGCACCCACAGCAACGGCATGTCGGGATCGACATCGACTGTCGTATCCCTGCCGTTGACGCTGAGCTTGATCATGGCACCTCCTGCAGCGGAGCACCCGCGCACGAGCGCGCGGGCCGAGTTGCCGCGCGCGCCGAGTTGCCGCGCGCGCTCCCCGCGCGACACCCGCACTATACGGCCCGCCGCGAGCGGCGCGCACCCTTTGCGCCTCTTCCGGGGGAGGCCTCATGCCAGGGGCCGGCAGACCCTCTACAATGCCTGGCCGCAACATCGGACGCGAAAGCGAGCGCCGTGAGCCAGAACCTAACCCGTGCCACCTCCACGCCGGCCGTCACCACCGAGGTCGTCATCATCGGCGCAGGTCCCTGCGGGCTGTTCCAGGTGTTCGAGCTGGGCCTCCTCGGGATCGGCGCCCAGGTGGTGGATTCGCTGCGGCACCCCGGCGGACAGTGCGCCGAGCTGTACCCCGACAAGCCGATCTACGACATACCGGCGCTGCCGGTGTGCGGCGCCCAGGAGCTGGTCGACCGGCTCATGCAACAGATCCGGCCCTTCAATCCGCAGCTGCACCTCGGCCATGAAGTGGTGGAGTTCGCGCGGCGCGATTGCGGGCGCTTCCACCTGCGCACCGCGGGCGGCGTCAGCTTCGACGCCGGTACCGTGGTGATCGCGGCGGGCGTGGGCTCCTTTCAGCCGCGGCGCATCGGACTCGAGGGCGCGGAGGCTTTCGAAGGCAGCGCCATCCACTACCGGGTGAAGAGTGCGGCCGAGCTGGCGGGCAAGCATCTGGTGATCTTCGGCGGCGGCGACTCGGCGCTCGACTGGACGCTGGAGTTGCTGCCACGGGCCGCGAGCCTCACTCTGGTGCATCGTCGGCACGAGTTCCGCGCCGCGCCCGCCTCGGTCGCGCGGATGCGGGAGCAGGTGGCGGCCGCGCGCCTGCGCTGCTTCGAGGCGCAGCCGCACTCGCTGATCGTCGACGGCGGCGCGCTGCGTGGTGTCAACATCCGCGCCCCCGACGGCGCGCTGCAGGCGCTGCCGGCCGATCAGCTGCTGGTGTTCTTCGGCCTGCACCCGAAGCTCGGACCGATCGCGGAGTGGGGCCTGGCGCTGGAAAAGAAGGCGCTGACCGTCGACGCCGAGAAGTTCCAGACCAGCGTGCCAGGAGTATTCGCGGTGGGTGACATCAATACCTACCCGGGAAAGAAGAAGCTCATCCTGTGCGGGTTCCACGAGGCGGCGCTGGCCGCATTCGCGATCCAGCATCATCTGTATCCGCAGAAGAAGCAGTTCCTGCAGTACACCACCACGAGCCCGGTGATGCACAAGCGCCTGGGAGTGCCGGACTGATCTCGCCCTTTGAAGGAGGACCCCATGACCCTGATGCGTAACACCCTCGCCACCGCCGCCGTGCTCGGCGCACTCGCCGCGGCCCCGTACGCACACGCGGCCGACCCGTGCAAGCTGGAGATCAGCGGCAACGACCTGATGCAGTACGACAAGCCGGAGCTGAGCGCGCCGGCGACCTGCAAGCAGATCACGGTCACGCTGCACCACACCGGCAAGCTGCCCCGGGAAGCGATGGGGCACAACTGGGTGCTGGTGAACGCGGCCGACCTCACCGCGGTGGCCACCGCCGGCATGGGCGCGGGGCTCGCGAACGACTACGTCGCGACCGGTGACAAGCGCGTGCTCGCGCACACCACGACCATCGGCGGCGGCGAGAGCACCAGCGTGACGTTTGCCACCTCGATCCTCAAGAAGGGCGGCGCCTACGAGTACCTGTGCACCTTCCCGGGCCACAACGCGCTGATGCACGGCATCTTCAAGTTCGGCTGAAGGCAAGCGCGCACCGCCCCATGGATCAACGCCTGGCCGATCTGCTGGCGCTGCTCGAGCTCGAGCAGCTCGAGGTCAACCTGTTCCGCGGCGCGAGCCGCGACATCGGGGCTCCGCAGGTGTTCGGCGGGCAGGTGCTGGGGCAGGCCCTCAGCGCCGCAGCCGCCACCGTCGAGGGTCGCGTGGTGCACTCGCTGCACGCGTATTTCCTGCGGCGCGGTGACTGCAACGCGCCCATCGTCTATCAGGTCGATCGCAGTCTCGACGGCCACAGTTTCGCCAACCGCCGCGTGGTGGCGATCCAGCACGGGCAGCAGATTTTCAACATGGCCGCCTCGTTCCAGGCGACCGAGGCGGGCTTCGATCACCAGATCGACATGCCACCGGTGCCGCCGCCGGAGGGCCTCGCGGACTCGAGCGGTCCGCCGGCCGAGCTGCTGGCGCGCCTGCCGGAGCGGGCGCGGCGCCTGTTCGAGCAGCCGCGTCCATTTGAATTCCGCATGGTGCAGAGGATCGATTACCTGCGCCCGCAGCCCGCAGCTCCCGAGCGCCAGATCTGGTTCCGCGCCGTCGATGCCCTGGGCGACGACGAGATGCTGCACCGGCGGCTGCTGGCGTACGTGTCGGATTTCTTCCTGCTCGATACCGCGACCCTGCCGCACGGCACCTCGTTCCTCAGACCCGGCCTGGTGATGGCCAGCATCGACCACGCCATGTGGTTTCACCGCGCGCTGCGCGTGGATGACTGGCTGCTGTACGCGATGGAGAGCCCGAGCGCCTCCGGCGCGCGCGGCTTCGCGCGCGCCAGCGTGTTCGCGCGCGATGGCCGGCTGGTGGCGAGCGCGGCCCAGGAAGGTCTGGTGCGCAGCAGGAAGGATTCCTGAGCGCCCACGGGCCGCCACAGTCATGGCCGCGCTCCTTGGGGTGTTGCTTGCCGCGGCGGCGGCCGACGGCGCCGATGTCGAGGCTCTGCAGCGACTGTGGTCCGGGGTGCGCGACTCCAGCGAGCAGGTGGTGGTGAGCGTCGAGGGCGGCGCCAGCGGGTGGCCGCTACTTAGCGAGCGGCGGGTGCGCACCATCGTCGCCCCGGTGAGGGTGGCCTGGCTGGGCGCGCACGTGCTGTATCTGGAGGAGTTTCTCGAGGACGACCCCGAGGACCCGCGCCGCCAGCTGCTGCTGGCGCTCGAGCCGGCCGGCCCCGCGCATGCGGTGCGGGTGCGATTGTTCAGCTTCGCACGCCCGCGCCTGTGGATGCATCTCAACTACCGGCCGCGGCTGGCGGCGCGGCTCGCGTGGCGCGACCTGGTTGCTTCCCCGGACTGTGATTTGACGCTGACGCGGGTCGGCGAGCAGTTTCAGGGCGGCACGCTCGGGGCGCACTGCCTGGATGGCAGCCCCGGGGAGGCGCGCTACCTCGATTACCAGCTGGTCATCAGCCAGGAACTGTACTGGTATCGCCGGCGCACGCTACGCCAGAGCGACGGTGAGTTGCAGGAGGAGGTGATCGGCTTCAACCGCTTCGAGCCCAATGAGGCGCGGCTGTACGCCTGCCGCGTCGCCTGGTCCGCGAGCGGCGCGGCGCGCGATCTGCGCCCGCTCGTGAGGCTCGACCTGTACGAGGAAGGCGGACACGGCCGCTTCGTGACCCCCGACGGACGCGCGCTCGAGCTGACGCTGCACGGCCGCGACTGGCCGTTCGCGCTCGACCGCGCCGCTCTGATCCTGCTGCTGCAGGAGCAGGGCCATGACACACCCTTCGCGACCGCGTGGGCGCATGTGGGCGCGCAGCAGATCGCGCTCGAGTTAGGCTGGCTCGAGGTGCGTTGCGGCTCGATGGTACCGGACTCGGACGAGCTCGCTCAGTGAGCGGCGCGTGCGCTGAGAGCGTCGAGGTCTTTGAGCAGCAGTGGGTTGAAGCGCGCCGGCGCTTCCAGCATGAGGAAGTGGCCGCTGTGCTCGAGCACGTCGAGGGTGAAGTCCGGCAGTGACTTGCGGATACGCGCGGCGTCGGTGGGCAGCAGATCCGAGTTGATGGCGAACACCGGCACGTGAACGCCCGGCAGCACCGCCGCAAAATCCATCGACAGGAGCGAGCGCATGCTCGCCACGGCGATCGCGGGAGGCTCGAGTGACATGTCGTAGGCCACCTTCTGCACCAGTAGCGGATTCGCGTCGCGGGTGAACAGCGAGCCGGCCACCAGCTTGCGCGTCTCGCCCACGAAGTCGGCGCGAAACGGTGCGATGCGCTGCTCGATCTCGGACGGGCTGAGCGGTGGCAGCCCGACCGAGCGCAGCGCCTCGACCGCGATCACGCCGATCACGCGCGTACCGATCAGCGGGGTTGCCGCCAGCGATACCGCAGCTCCCATGGAGTGCCCGACCAGCACCAGGCGTGGGTTGGGGATCTGTCGCGCCACCGCCGCGACGTCCTGCGCATAGCTGGCGATCGACCAGTCGGCGCGGTTGTCGCCGGAGGCCCCGTGGCCGGCGAGGTTCAGCGCCACCACGGTGTAGCGCGACTCGAGAGCCGGCAGCTGGGCGTTCCAGTAATTGGCGTCGCTCGCCCAGCCGTGCACCAGCACCACGGCGGGGTCGCCGTGTCCATAGACGCGGTAGTCGATGTGCACGTTGTCGGGGGAGGTGGCGATGCGCGGCCCTTCGTCCCCGCCGGCGGCCGCGCTCGCCGGCACCGCGTCGGGGCCGTGCCGGCTGCAGGCGGCCACGGCGCTGAGAGCCAAGGCGCAGCCTGCCACCCGAGCGTAACCCATCCATGGCTCCTTCACTGTTCGCGCAGGTTCACTGTTCGCGCAGGACCTTGCCCGGATTCATTATGCCGTGCGGGTCGAAGGCGCGCTTCACGGCGCGCATGAGCGCAAGCTCGACCGGGGAGGCGTAGCGCTCGAGCTCGCCCACCTTGAGTCGCCCGATGCCATGCTCGGCACTGAAGCTGCCGCCGAACTCGTGTACCAGCTCGTGCACGGCGCACCGCACGCTGTCGGCGCGACCGAGAAAGCGCTCGCGGTCACTGCCCGCAGACTGACTGATGTTGAAATGCAGGTTGCCGTCGCCCACGTGGCCGTACGCCACCAGCCGGCCATCGGGAACGTTGGCGCCGATCCAGGACGCGGCACGGGTGACAAAATCCGCGAGCACCGCGACGGGAAGCGAAATGTCGTGTTTGAGGCTGGCGCCCTCGTGGCGCTGTGCCTCGGGGATGCTCTCGCGCAGCTTCCACAGCGCAGCGCGCTCGCGCTCGCTGCGCACCAGTGCCGCATCGAGCACGGTAGCGCGCGTAAGGGCTGCGCCGAGCGCCTCCTCCAACACCTCATCGAGCGGCTCCGCAGCGCGCGCGGACGACAGTTCGCACAGCAAGTACCAAGGGTGCGCGGCGGTAAACGGGTCGCTCACGCCGGGGATGTGGCGCGTGGCGAGCTCCAGAGCGGGGCGCGAGATGAGCTCGAAGGAGCTGATGCGATCGCCGCTGGCCGCGCGCAGCTGCCCGAGCAGCGTCACCGCGGCGCGCACTTCCGGCAGCGCCACCAGCGCCGTGGCGCGGGCGCGGATCTGCGGGAACAGCTTCACAGTCGCGGCGGTGATCACCCCGAGCGTGCCCTCCGCGCCGAGAAACAGCGACTTGATGTCGTAGCCGGTATTGTCCTTGCGCAGCGACGAGAGGCCCTCGAGGACGCGCCCCCCGGGCAGCACCACCTCGAGCCCGAGCACCAGGTCGCGCATCATGCCGTAGCGCAGCACGTTCACGCCGCCGGCATTGGTCGAGAGATTGCCGCCGATCTGACAGCTGCCTTGCGAGCCCAGGCTCAGCGGGAAGAAGCACCCGGCCGCATCCGCCGCCTGCTGCACCTGCGACAGAATGCAGCCGGCCTCCGCGGTCAGCGAGTAGTTGGTGACGTCGACGCTGCGGATGCGGTTCAGGTGCTTGAGCGACAGCACCAGCTGCCGCCCGGAATCATCCGGGATAGCGCCGCCGCAGTAGCTGGTGTTGCCGCCGTGTGGCACCACACCGACACGCTCGCTGTCGCACAACCCCAGCAGCTGCGAAACGTGCGCCAGCGAGCGCGGCTGCACCACGGCCACGGCGCGCCCGCGGCAGCGCCCGAGGTGGTCAACGAGAAACGGGGCGCAGTCCGCGGGATCCGTCAGTACGCCGTCAACGCCGACGATCTCGCGCAGCCGGCCTGCCAGGGCTGGCGCGGGCGCTGTCAATGGCTGCCGAGCGCGCGCAGCGCGGCGATGCGCTCTTCCAGCGGCGGGTGGCTCATGAACAGGCGCGTGAGGCCGCCCCCGCCGCCGGCGATTCCGAAGGCCGAGAACTGCTGCGAGGGCAGCGGCTCGTGCACGCGCTTGAGCTCCTCGAGCGCGGCGATCATGTTGCCGGTGCCGGCGAGCTGCGCGCCGCCGCGGTCGGCACGGAATTCACGCCGCCGTGAGAACCACATGACGATCATGTTGGCGAGGATCCCGAGCAACAGCTGCAGGACAATGATGGTGACGAAGGAGGCGACGCCGCGGCCATCGTCGGAGCGGAACACGGCGCGGTCGATGATGTTGCCGATGACCCGCGACAGGAAGATCACGAAGGTGTTGACCACGCCCTGCACGAGCGTCAGGGTCACCATGTCGCCATTGGCGACGTGCGTCATTTCGTGGCCGAGCACCGCCTCGATCTCCTGGCGGTTCATGCGCTGCAGCAGCCCGCTGCTGACCGCGACCAGGGCGGCGTTACGGCTGGCGCCGGTGGCGAAGGCGTTCGGTTCCGGGGAGTCGAAGACCCCGACTTCGGGCATGCCGACGCCCACGGCGCGCGCGTGGTGTTCCACCACGGAGAGCAGCCATTGCTCGGTGGCATCGCCCGGGGGCTCAATGACTCGCACCCCCATGGTCATCTTCGCCATCCACTTGGACATGGCGAGCGAGATGAAAGAACCGGAGAAGCCGAAGAACGCCGCGAACACCAGCAGGCCCCCGAGGCTGCTGCCGTGCACGGCCAGCCAGGCGTCGAGGCCGAGCAGGCGCGCTACGACCGACAGCACCAGGACCACGGCGAGGTTGGTTGCGAGGAACAGCACGATGCGCTTCATGGCGGGTATGGAACCTTGGGTGAAGGTAAGGGATTGAGGCTAAAGCGATTTGGCCACGGCACTCTACCGTTACGGCCTACACCTCGCCAGCGTGGGGCCGGGGTGCAGGTTTTCAAGCCCCGCCGATCAGCCGATCACGACGCCGAGGGCCCGCCCGACCAGGAAGCTCACCGCGCCCGCGCCGCCGCCGATCAGCACCATGCGCAGCGCCCCGCGCAGCGCATCGCGGCCGGTGAACAGCGACAGTCCCAGGCCGACGGCGAACAGAGCCGTGAGCGTGACCCCGGCCACGGTCGCGAGGGCGCGCGCGCCGGCGAGGCCTGCGAGGAAGGGGATGAGAGGCAGGGCGGCGCCGGCTGCGAACGCGACGAACGAGGCGCTGGCCGCGCGCCACGGGGAGCCGAGGTCATCGGGGTTGAGGCCGAGCTCCTCGCGCGCGAGCACATCGAGGGCCTGCTCGGGGCGCGCCAGCAACGCCTGACTCACCTCGCGGGCCCGGGTGAGATCCACGCCGCGCGCCTGGTAAATGAGCGCGAGCTCCTCGGCCTCCTCCTGCGGGTACTCGGCGAGCTCCTCGCGTTCCAGCGCAATCTGGTATTCGTACATCTCGCGCTGTGAGCGCACCGAGACATATTCCCCCGCCGCCATGGAGAGCGCGCCGGCGAGCAATCCCGCGACCCCGGTGGTCAACACGTAGCCGCTGGCGGCGCCCGCGCCCGCGACACCGAGCACCAGGCTGGCGTTCGACACCAGCCCGTCGTTCACCCCGAACACCCCGGCCCGCAGGCTGCCGCCGAGGGCACTGCGATGGCGCGCGCCGACTTCCGCGAGCGTGGTCGGCATGGGATGCCCGGCCACACTCGCCGGGGCGCTGTAGACCGACAGGCCGCGCAGCTTCATGGCGGCGAGCACCGCACGCAGGGAGCGCGGATCGAAGCGCAACAGCAGACGCGCGACGATGCGCGCGCGCAGCGAGGGCACGAACGCTCGCACGCCGGCGTGCGCACCCGGGTCCGCGCGCCGCGCGGCGAGCTGCCATTTGGTCGCCTGTTGTTCCGCGGCCGCGGCGAGCTTCAGGAACAGCTCGCTCTTGCCGGGATCGGCTTCGGCGGCGGCGACCCGGCGGTACAGCCAGGCCGATTCTTTCTCGTGGTACCAGCTATCGACGCCGGAGGCGCTCAATACTCGTCCCGTTCTTCGTCGACGTCGTCCTCGTCCTCGTCGTCGTCGTCGTCCCAGTCATCCTCATCCTCGTCGTCTTCCTCGTCGTACTCCTCGTCCTCGTCGGTGTCCTCGTCGTCGGACTCCGACCAGCCCTCGGGCTGGGCGATCTTCTCGAGGTCCATCTCATGCCAGGCCTCGAGGTCGAGCTCCTCGATGTCGCCGTCGAGGTACTCGATCTCTATGAGCTCGGAGTCCTCGTCGACCGACAGCACGCGGAACGATTCTTCTTCTTCGACGTTTTCGTACCACTGGGAGGGCACGGGCTCGTAATCTCTGCTCACCGCGAAAGCCACCCTTGTCATCATTTCGCCGCCGATAAGTGTAGGGGCTGCGGTCGGGTTGGGCAACGCAGCTCGATTGCGTATAGTTTTCCCTCATGAACACCCGGCGTCCGGATTCGGCAGCGCCCCTCACGCAGGCACGACGAATCGTCGTGAAGGTGGGCTCGGCGCTGCTGGTGGATGGCGACACCGGACGTGTCAACCGCGCCTGGCTGGAGACCCTGGTCGAGGACCTGCTGCGGCTGCGCAAGCGCGGCCAGCCTGTCATCCTGGTGTCATCGGGCGCCATTGCGCTCGGCCGGCGCCGGCTCGGGCTCAAGCACGGCGCGCTGCGGCTGGAGGAGAGTCAGGCCGCCGCTGCGGTGGGACAGATCCGACTCGCGCATGCCTACAAGGAGCTGCTCGAGGGGTGCGATGTGACCGTGGCGCAGGTGCTGCTCACTCTCGAGGACAGCGAGCGCCGCCGCCGCTACCTGAACGCGCGCGCCACCCTCGAATCGCTCCTCGCGCTCGGCGCGCTGCCGGTGATCAACGAGAACGACACGGTGGCCACCGCCGAGATCCGCTACGGCGACAATGATCGCCTGGCGGCGCGCGTCGCGCAGATGACGGGAGCGGATTGCCTGGTGCTGCTGTCGGATGTCGAGGGGCTGTACACCGCCGATCCGAACCGCGAGCCGGGTGCGCGCTTCATTCACGAGGTACCCCAGATCACGCCCGAGATCGAGGCCATGGCCGGGCGCTCGGCTTCCCAGGTGGGTTCCGGCGGCATGGCGGCCAAGATCGCCGCGGCGCGGATCGCGGTGGCGGCCGGCTGCCACATGTGCATCGCCGCCGGCGTGCACCGGCATCCCCTGCGGCGCATCGAAGAGGGAGCGGACTGCACCTGGTTCGTGCCGAGCGCGACGCCGGCCGCGGCGCGCAAGCAGTGGATCGCCGGCACGCTGCGCCCCGCCGGCGCGCTCACCATCGATGCGGGAGCGCGGCGCGCGCTGCTGGAAGGCCGCAGCCTCCTGCCCGCGGGCGTCATCGCGGCGCGTGGCCGCTTCGACCGCGGCGACACCGTCAGCGTGCTCGCCGCGGACGGCGCGGAAATCGCCCGCGGCATCGTCGCCTATTCCGACGTGGACGCCGCCCGCATCATGGGACGCAAGTCCTCGGAGATCGCGGATATCCTGGGGTTTCGCGGCCGTGACGAGATGATCCATCGCGACGACCTGGTGCTCATGCGCCAGGAGCTCACCGGCGCCGCCGAGCCCGTGCCCGCCCCGCAAGTGCTACCCTGAGGCGCCGTGGCCGCGGACCACATCGGTGAGTTGATGGAAGGGCTCGGCAAGGCCGCCATCGGCGCTGCGGCCGTGCTGGCGCTCGCCCCCACGCAGCAGAAGAACGCCGCACTGGCGGCGGCGGCGGCCACGGTGCGCGCGCGGCGTGCGGCGATTCTGGCGGCCAACGAGCGCGACATGTCGGGGGCGCGCGCCGCGCACCTGAGCGGACCGCGACTGGAGCGGCTGCGCCTGGACGAGCGCCGCATCGATGCGATCGCCGAGAGCATCGACGCGGTGATCGCGCTGCCGGACCCGATCGGCAGCGCCATCGCGGAGTGGGAACGGCCGAACGGACTGCGGATCCAGCGCGTGGTCGTGCCGCTCGGTGTCATCGGCATCATCTACGAGAGCCGCCCCAACGTCACCGCTGACGCCGGCGCGCTGTGCCTGAAGTCAGGCAACGCGGCGATCCTGCGCGGCGGCTCCGAGAGCCAGCATTCCAGCCGCGCGCTGCACGAGTGCCTCGCGCACGGGCTGCAGAGCACGGGGCTGCCGGCGCAATGCATCCAACTGGTGCCGCTCACCGATCGCGCGGCGGTTGGCTACATGCTCGCCGGCATGAGCGAGTACCTCGACGTCATCGTGCCGCGCGGCGGCAAAACCCTGGTGGAGCGGGTGCAGAGGGAAGCGCGCGTGCCGGTGATCGGGCACCTGCAGGGCAACTGCCACGTGTACATCGACCGCGACGCCGACGTGCGCATGGCGCGCACCATCGCGCTCAACGCCAAGATGCGCCGCACCGGGATCTGCGGCG
This sequence comes from Gammaproteobacteria bacterium, assembly GCA_005878835.1. GTDB lineage: Bacteria > Pseudomonadota > Gammaproteobacteria > Steroidobacterales > Steroidobacteraceae > 13-2-20CM-66-19. Next base: position 68,176 of record VBMV01000058.1, read on the forward strand.
CCGCCGAAACGCTGCTGGTCGACCGCGCCTGCGCGGGCACGCACCTGGGTCCGATCGTGCGCGACCTGCTGGATGCGGGCTGCGAGGTGCGCGGCGATGCCACGGTGCTCGAGGCGGATCCGCGCGTGCGCCCGGCGAGCGAGGACGACTGGTACACCGAGTACCTGGATGCGATCATCGCCGCGCGCGTGGTCGAGGGCGTGGATGCGGCCATCGCCCACATCGCGCGCTACGGCTCCGCACACACCGAATCGATCGTGACCGAGAACCGCGCCACCGCCGAGCGCTTCCTGCAGCGCGTCGACAGCGCCATCGTGCTGCATAACGCGTCCACACAGTTCGCCGACGGCGGCGAGTTCGGCATGGGTGCGGAGATCGGCATCTCCACCGACCGTTTTCACGCCCGCGGCCCGGTCGGGGTCGAGCAACTCACCAGCTACAAGTACATCGTGCGCGGCGCAGGACAGGTGCGTCCCTGAAGGGGCGCCGCGGCGCACCCGTGCGCGGTGAGCTTCAGTGCCCGTGCTCGTGCGCGTGTCGGACGGAGGCCGGTGCCGCGGAAACCTCGGCGGCGTGCGCGGCGGGAGCTGCGCAGCGTTCGCAGTTTACCCAGCCGGAATCACCGCTCAGGTAATGCTCCTTCTTCCAGATCGGCAGGCGGTGCTTGACCTCGTCGATGATGTAGCGGCACGCCTCAAACGCCTCCGCGCGATGCGGTGCGCTCACACCCACCCATACCGCCAGCTCCGCGATCGACAGCTCGCCGACGCGGTGCAGACACGCGGCGTGCGCCACGCCAAAGCGCGCGATCGCCTCGGCGAGGATGCGCTCACCTTCGCGCACGGCGAGCACCTCGAAGGCCTCGTACTCCAGGCGCCGCACGCGCCTGCCCTCGTGGGAATCGCGCACCCAGCCTTCGAAGGCCGCGTAGCCGCCGCAGGCCGGGTCGGCGAGCTGCGCGCGCAGCGCCTGGGGCTCGATGGGTGTGCGGGTGAAGCGGAACATGGGCTGCGGGGGCGCGTTCTCAACCACCGGCGACCGGCGGAATGAACACCACCGCATCGCCGTCCTCGAGCGGCGTCGACCACTCGCCGAATTCGGCATTGATGGCTACCCGCAGCACCTCCGGCGCGAGCGAGAACGGGTAACGTGCGGCGAGCTCGCTGTACAGCTCGCGCGGCGTGCGCGCGGCGGTCACCAGCGCCTCCTCGCGCCGCCCGGCCTGCTCGCGCAGCAGCGCGTAGTACTGCACGGTGACGTGCCTGGTGGTCGCGGAGCTCTGGGCGGTCAAGGTCGCCATGGCGGACCCATACTCCTCGGGTGTGTTGATGTTGTCGAGTGCGCGCGGGTTCGGCTCATCGAGCAGCAGCGTGTCCGTGCCGGCCAGGAACTTGCGCGGGCACTGCTTGCCGGCGGCGAGGTAGGCGGACAGGGGCTCGCGGCTGCGCGGCTCGTAGATCGCGCACAAGGGTTCCGGCAGGCCGTCGTGGCTCGAGCGGTAGGCGGTGGCCGTGCGTGCCGGGTCGCGCGCGCGCAGCAGGTGCGCGAGTGTGGCCCCATCCAGCAGCGGCAGATCGCAGGCCAGCACCAGCCAGGCAGCCTCGGGGTGCTGCGCCTGTGCGGCGAGCAGCCCCGCGACCGGACCGACGTCAGCGAGGGTATCGACGATCTGCGGAAAGCGCGCGCGCAGCGGCTCCGCGCGCTGCTCGGCGCGCACCGACACGTAGGTGCGCTCCACGCGCCCGTCGAGCAGCGCCATGGCCCGCTCGAGCTGTGTGCGCCCCCGGTAGGCGAGCGCGGCCTTGTCGCGGCGCATGCGTGTGCTGCGCCCGCCGGCGAGGACGAGACCGTAGAGCGGCGGGACCGAGGCGTGGCCGGAGCCCGGTGTGCCCGCCATGGGACTACCCGGCCTTGCGCGTAAACGGGCGCCGTCCGCCGGTTTTCGCCAGCAGACGCACGTTTACGATTTCAATGTCGTGGGAGAGCGCCTTGCACATGTCGTAGATCGTCAGTGCCGCCACCGCCGCACCGGTCAGAGCCTCCATTTCCACTCCGGTGCGGTGATGAACCGCGACCCGGCAACGCACCGCGATCTGGGCGCGCCCGACCGGGGCGATCTCGATCTGGCAGTCCTCGAGCCCGAGCGGGTGGCAAAACGGGATCAGCTCGTGCGTGCGTTTCGCCGCCATGACGCCCGCGACGATGGCGGTGTCGAACACCGGCCCCTTGCGGGTACGGTGACCGCTGGCGCGCAGCGCGAGCGCCACGGTGCGCGGCAGGCGGATGCGGGCTTCGGCGACCGCCAGGCGCTGCGTCACCTCCTTCGCGCCGACGTCGACCATGGCGGGCCGGTTACCGTCATCCAGATGCGTGAGCCGGCGGCGTGCCATCAGCCACCGATGTAGAACATCTCGACCTTGCGCTGCTCGTGCGGCGCCGCGTGCCGGCTGGCGCGCAATTCGCTGTAGCGGTCGGCGCGCTGCAACCACACCCCGCGGATCAGCTCGAGCAGCGCATCGTCGCTCGCGCCACCGCGCAGGGCGTCGCGCAGGCTGGTGCCGTGGGTGGCGAACAGACAGGTATAGAGCGCGCCGTCCGATGACAGGCGCGCACGCGAGCAGTCGCCGCAGAACGGCTGCGACACCGACGAGATGAAGCCCACCTCACCCGCGCCGTCGGTGAAGGCGTAGCGCCGCGCCACTTCCCCGCGATAGCCAGGCTCGAGCGCGGCGAGCGGCCAGCGCTGGCCGATACGCTCGGCCAGCTCCTTCGAGGGCACCACCAGCTCCGAGCGCCACTGGTTGCGGTTGCCGACGTCCATGTACTCGATGAAACGCACGATCACGCCGGTGCCGCGGAAGCGTTCCACCAGCTCGAGCACCGTGTGATCGTTCACGCCGCGCTGCACGACGGCATTGATCTTGACGGGAGTCAGTTCCGCGCGGCGCGCCTGCTCGATGCCGGCGAGCACCTCATCGACCCCGCCGAAACCGCCGCTCATGCGCGCGAACACCCCGGCGTCCAGGCTGTCCAGACTCACGGTGACGCGCTTCAGGCCGGCCGCCTTGAGCTCGCTCGCGTAGCGCGCGAGCAGCACCCCGTTGGTGGTGAGGGCGACGTCCTCGACGCCCGCGATGGTGGTCAGGTCCCCGACCAGGTCGGGGAGGTTCGCGCGCAGCAGCGGCTCTCCGCCGGTCAGGCGCAGCTTGCGCACTCCGAGCTGCACGAACAGCCGCGCCAGGCGCACGATCTCATCGAACGACAGCCGTTCGTGCGATCCCAGGAAGCGGTACTGCTCGTGGTAGGTCTCGCGCGGCATGCAGTACGGGCAGCGGAAGTTGCACCGGTCCATGACCGAGATGCGCAGGTCGCGCATCGGGCGGGCGAACGTGTCCCGCGGCGCGGGCAGCGCTTTCAGGGGCACGATGACTTCGCCTCTGGACACGGTGGTGCAGAGTATGCGCACCGCGGGGGGCAAATGGCTATCGGTCGAAGGGGAGGGGTCCGGCGGGCTTCCCTTGGTGCTTCAAGGCGTTACGACCAGCGATACACCCGCGTCACGAACCCCCTGGCGTAGGTGTTGGGGCCCGGCGGCAGCTCGACGAAGCCACCCGTCCGGGCGAGAGCCGTGAAGTCTCCGGAGCCGTTGGTGGGCGCTGGCGCCGCCCAGGTCCGCCCCCAGTCGTCCTGCTCGAAGCGTACCGGCAGGAAGTGCGTGAGCGGCGGGGTCACGGTCACGGGCGCACCGAGCGCGACGCGCTCCACCGGCTGCGGATTCTGGCCGAGGCTGCCGCACAGCGCCGGCAGGACGTAGCGCGTCAGGCACACCAGCGTCGAGACCGGGTTGCCGGGCAGGCCGAACACGGCGGCTCCCGAGGGCGCGACGCCGAACCACAGCGGTTTCCCGGGCCGTTGCGCCACCTTGTGAAAGATCGCCCGCACGCCGAGCTCTTCCAGCACTTTGGGCACGAGGTCGAACCTGCCCATCGACACCCCGCCCGACAGCACCAGCACGTCGTGGGTCTCCAGGTGAAACTTGAGCCGCTCGCGCAGCTCGCGGGGATCGTCCTGGAGGTGATCGTCGGCGACGCGTTGAAAGCCGCGCTCGCGCAGCGCACTCACGATCGCGTAGGCGTTCGAGCGGCGCACCTGGTGAGCGAGCACCGGCTGCCCGGGCTCGACCAGCTCATTCCCGGTGGAGATCACGGCGAGCATCGGCTGACTGCTCACGCGGATGCGTGCCATGCCGGCGGAGGCGGCGATGGCGATTTCCGGGGCGCGCAGCCGCAGGCCCGACGACAGCAGCAGTGTCCCCTGGCGCGTGTCGCTGCCGCGTCGGTGAACGTGCTGCCAGGGCTCGACTCGCGTGCCCGGCGCGAGCGCCACCTGCCCGCGCGCGACCGTGAGCTCCTCGACGGGTATCACGCTGTTGCAGCCGAGCGGCAGCACCGCGCCGGTCATGACTTCGATACAGTCACCGGCGGCGGCGAGCGTCAGCGGCGGGTCGCCGGCGGCCTGCGTGCCCTGCACGCGGAACGAGCGCGTGCCGGCGCCGACCGTGTTGCTGTCGAGCGCCACGCCATCCATGGCGACGCGGTCGAAAGGCGGCTGGTCGCGCTCGGCGTAGATGTTCTCGCGCAGCACCGTGCCGGCGCATTGCGCCAGCGGCAGCGACTCGATCGGCAGGCACTGCAGGTGCTGCCCGATCAGCAGGTCCGCCTCGGTGGGTGTGAGCACTCAGCTCTTCTTGTCGGTCCGCGCCTTGAAGACCTTCACTTGCTCGTTGAAACGGTCCGCTACGTTCTGCAGCTGATCGATCGCGGCGTTGTGTTTCTGCGCTTCGACCTTCTGCATGTCGGCCTTTTGCTGCGGCTTGAGCTGGTCGCCCCCGTTGGCGATGGCGGCGTCGAGCTCGCGGTCGATGCAGGCCACGTAGTCGTTGATCGCCTTGTCGTAGGCCTTGACCGCCTTCTGTCCCGCGATCATTTCCTCGAGCGTCGCGGAAGCGCCGTCCGGGAGCTTGTCCGGCGCTGGCGGGTAGGGGCAGTCGGCGTACGCCGTGGCCGCCATGAGCGCCGCGGTGAGCGCCATCGCAAGCAATGCCTTCATGAGCAGATCCCTGAGAAACCGTGACTCGGACCGCTATCTTAAGAGGCGCTTGCCGCCCAAGGCTACTTCTGCCGGTGCGCCGGGCGCGCCGGGCGCGCCGGGGCGCCGGGTGCGCGCCGTGGCGGACACCGAAAGCAATCCCGGGCGTGATCGTTCACGACCCCGACCGCCTGCAGGAAGGCATACACGATGGTCGTGCCCACGAAGCGAAAGCCGCGTTTCACCAGGTCCCGGGAAACCGCATCGCTGAGCGGCGTGCGCGCGGGCACCGCGCCGCTGCGCGGGCGCCTGACGATCGGCTTACCGGCGACGTACGACCACAGGTAGCGGTCGAAGGAGCCGAACTCGCGCTGTACCGCGAGGAAGGCCCGCGCGTTGCTCACGGTGGACTCGATCTTCAGGCGGTTGCGCACGATCCCGGCATCGCGCTGCAGGGCGGCGCGGCGGCGTGCATCGAAGCGCGCTACCTTGCGCGGCTCGAAGCCCGCGAACGCGCGGCGGTAGCCGGCGCGCTTGCGCAGGATGGTCGACCACGACAGTCCGGCCTGCGCGCCCTCGAGGGTGAGCATCTCGAACAGCAGTCGATCATCGTGCACCGGCCGCCCCCATTCCTCATCGTGGTAGCGGACATAGTCGGCGTCGGCACTGCGCGCCCACCCGCAGCGGCGTTTGCCGGCGTGGCGGGCGCTGGCAGGAGGCGCGGCCCGGGGTTTGTCGATCACGGTCGCCTTCATTCGAGAATCGTATCGATGCCCGAGTCGCGCACCAGTGCAACCCGGTCGACGGGGCGCAGTGAGGATTTTACTGTCAATATTCGCGTGACAAGCGCAGACTCACTGCTCGTCGCGGGCACGCGCTGCCGTGAGCCGGCAGCCCGCTCGCGCGAGCCCGCATCCCGAGCGTCGACCCTGATGGAGATTCTCGTCGAGTCGACCGAGCATCGGGATGATGTCAGGCGCCACCGCCTCAGGTCGCGCCAAAGAGGAGAACCAGTGGCCCCAACGTCTCCGCCTTTTGCGAACGATACTGGCCCGCACCGCAACGCCGGTGATCTGAGCAACGATTACCGCGCGCGTCGCGCCCTGGAAGAAGAGGAGCGCGCCCAGCGCAGGCGCATCGACCTGGAAGAACAGCGCTCGGATCTGAATCCACCCAAGGTGCGCATCCGGGCGTGGGAGAAGGTGCACGGATTGCGTCTGCCAGCCGATTCAACCCACCCCATCCTCGAGGTCATTGCCGGCGACACCCGCTTGACGCTCGCGGAGGTGCGCGAAGAGCAGCAGGCGCGAGCTGCCGAGTCGACGGTGCGACGGTAGGGAGCTCGGGACCGTCGGGCTGCGCGCCCGCTGCGGCCGCAGAGGGGAGGTCAGCACCTTAGGCAGTGCGGGATTGCGTGCGTCCTGCACTACTGGGGAAAGGACCAGAGCGTGCCGCATCCATGATCCCGTCGTACAAAGCCAGAATCTGGCGGACCGCCTCTGCGACCTCATCGTCACTCATCGCTTCGATGGCAATTTCCGCATCGAGCTGCTTGCCGTGTGTCAGTGTATCGCGCAACCGCACGAATTTGGCTTGTTGCGATACGGGCAATTCCGCAGCCTGAAGATCGCTCAGGTTATCCAGGTAAGCACTCTCCAGTCGTTTCCTCTGAGAAGCGGCGCCAACAAGTGCACGCAGCGCCTCATGGAATTTTTCTTCGGCGTGGGACGGAGCGGCCATGACAGTCTCCGATTGCGTCCTGCCTTGGACATGCGCATTTTGCGCCAAACGGACCGGAGATCCAACGGTGCCACGGCACCGGGGGATGTGGGCGCACGGTCAATTTCCGCGATTAGCCCGGGTCTCCGGAGGAGGCCCGGCGGGCGGGCGGGCGGCTATCGGTCAAGCCGTTTGCGGGCAACGCGGACGACGCCGTAAATGAGCGCCACCACGGAAACTACTGCTGCCCAGGGCATCCAAACTGCTTTCGAGCCGCGCAGAACCGTCCAGGTGAAGCAGACTGTTCCGATCAGGGGGATCAGCAGGCGGAGCCTTTCGATCTCACGCTCGCGCTCCTCCCGGTTCATTCGGTTCCACTGACGTCGCAGCTGTGCGATCAGCACGACGCCTGCGATGGCCAATAGCAGCCTTACTTTGTCATTCAGGGTCATCGTTTACGTCCCCGCGAGCAGGCGGCCCCGATCCCCCGATCACGCCGACCGATGGTTGCAGCGCGCCGCCGCCGGCGCAGGACTGTCGGCCTTCGGACCCTCAGCGGTAGCATTTTGGTAGCACAGGCCAAGCAAGTGGAAGTTAGAAGCGCGCAAGTGAGATATCAAGCGCGCCCGGGGAGATTACTCGGCGCTGCGCGCCTCGCCCCCGCAGGGCTACCCTTGCGGGCTTTCGCCGCCACGGCGGCGGCCCGCGGGCTGCGCCCGCCCGTCCCTCGCTCGCTGCTCGGGACCGCCCGCAGATGCGGCACCGCCGCTTCGGATCGGGCGGGTGCCGCAGCTGCGATTCGCGGGCTTTGTTTTGGCCTCAGTAGCCCAATCCAGAATCGTCCGAGCCGCAGGCGGTGATCTCATCCGGCGGCGTGCTCGGGCCGGTGTTCGAACGGTTCGGCTTGTGCAGCTCGATGTGCCCGCCCGCCAGTACCCGCGTCGTGATGACGAGGCCGGTGACACCGGTATACGGGGGACTGACACCTGTCAGCTTCAGTCCGAACTTGTCCACTCCCCCGCCCGGGCTCGGATCGGAGTTGTCCTCCGTTCTGGCGCGGAACTTGACCGTGCCAAAAAGGTTGGTGTCGGCCGTGCCGCAGATATCGCGGACGTTCGAGCCGGGAACTGGCTCGAAGTATCCGTCGATGCTCTCGCTGCGTACGTGCAGGCCGGCGAATATCCCGCTCGTGTCGTGGTCCACGAAGTGCAGATGGCCGAAGAACCCGTCATGCTTGCACCCTCCGACCAGGCCGAAGTTCGCGTGATTCCCGTTGTCCGTGATCACGAACCCGCCGCCGGTGGTGAAGTCGCACGGACTTGGAACGACTTCTTCCCAGGCTTTCGCGGCGGCGCGCCCGCCTGGGCCGCCAATCGGATTTCCACCCATGCGAACAGATCACGCGCGTCCGCTGCTTCCCTATTGACTGGCCGGGTGCGGCCGCGTTAGGAGAACATTATCTACCGCCATGATTCAGGCATTGGAAACGCAACGGGTTGGCACGGCGTGACCGCTGCCGCGATGGAAGACTGCGGTCGTAGAGCCACCGTCGCAATGCCCTGCAAAGTGGTCCACGGTGCCTCGGATGTCGCGGTGGATCAAAGGGGATATTCATGAGGCTGGTCAGGCTGAGAGCGCCGGGAGGCTTGGAAAATCTCAAATTGGTCGAGGAAGATCATCCCAAACCAAGGCCGGGTGAGCTGCTGGTCAGGATCCGGGCCAGCTCGTTGAATTTCCATGACCTTTTGGTGGTGCTGGGGAAAATACCGTGCGCCGACGGACGCATTCCGATGTCCGATGGCGCTGGAGAAGTAATTGCGGTCGGGGACGATGTCGATGAGTTCAAGGTCGCAGACACCGTCGTCAGCACGTTTTGGCCCTATTGGCTGGGAGGCGAAATGACGCCCGCTACCAAGCGGGATATACCGGGAGATAGTGTTGACGGCTATGCTCGCGAGTACGTGTGCATGCCGGCGCACGCCTGCACGAAGGCACCGGCAGGCTACACGCATGTGGAGGCGGCAACGCTCACCTGCGCGGCAGTCACCGCCTGGAGAGGCTTGGTGGTGTGCGGCCGGGTGAAGCCCGGTGATACGGTGCTGATCCTTGGCACGGGTGGTGTATCGCTGTTCGCGCTGCAATTCGCGAAAGCTGCGGGCGCCCGAGTAATCGCTACGTCTTCCTCCGAGGAGAAGTTGGAAAAGCTCAAGCGTCTCGGGGCCGACACCGTCATTAGTTACAAGGCCGTGCCGGACTGGGGCCAGAAGGCAAAGGATTTGACGGACGGCCGCGGTGTCGATCATGTGATTGAGGTCGGCGGACCCGGCACGTTGGCGCAGTCGATAACAGCCTGCAGGACGGGCGGGCATATCGCCCTAATCGGCGTCTTGACTGGTTTTGCGGGAGAAGTGGCGATCCCGGCACTGTTTTCGAATCAGATTCGTATCAGCGGGATCTCCATTGGCAGCAGAGCAGATCAAGAGGACATGATTCGGGCGATAACGGCCAATCGTTTGAAGCCCGTTATCGACCGCCGTTTCCTGCTGCAGGAAATCGTCGCTGCCTTCAAGTATTACGAATCCCAAAAGCACTTTGGCAAGGTTTGCCTCGAACTTTAAGGGACAGTTGCCGTCGTGATCGGACCGCCACGC
>VBMV01000155.1 GCA_005878835.1 Gammaproteobacteria bacterium
TACCCCAAGGTCCGACTGCGGCTGTCGAGCGAACTTACCGGTGAATTAATTCACCGGCTGCTCGCGGGTGAACTCGACGTTGCAGCCGTGCTTTTGCCCGAAGGTAAAACCGCGCCTCCACCTCTTCTGACGAATATCATCGCTAGCGACCGCATGGAGATCGTTCAAGGCGCCGCAGGCAACGTTGACGGTGCTTGGAAGAGTTTGGGCCGAGCTCCCTGGGTGCTCAATCCGCCCGGGTGCTTTCTTCGGGCGAGCCTCATCGATCGGATGGAGCGTGCCGGCTTCACCCCAATGATTGCGGCTGAAATCCACAACATGCATATGCAGCTGGCGTTCGTTCAGTCCGGTTATGGTGTCGGGCTGCTACCCGCTCGCTTTATTGCCAGGAATCATTCAATCGATCCCGTGAAAGTATTGCATCCCCCATCGTTTGAACTGCACCGATCCGTCGCGATAGTCCGGGTTGCGCAACTCGGCGCCTTGGGGAAGGCCGTCGAACTGTTGGCACACGGGTTTCGGCAATTGTTTGAGGCAGCCGACACCACGAAGCCCATGACGAGGCACCAAAGAGGTGTGCCCGCGAATCGGCGGGCGGCGCGACGGCCCAAGTAGTCCTCGGACATTGCTTGTTCCAATGACCGACGGCAAGCACGGCACAAGCAGATACGGCGGGCGTTAGGTGATCGCCAAAGTGTGCCAGCGCAGGCAGTATGGTCTCGAGACCTCGGGTGCATTTTGACTTACGCTTATAAGCGCAGTCGAAAACGCCTGGTTTTCCCGATCAAAAGCGAAAGAAGGGGCGATTCTTGCGCTTACGGTGCGCTTACGGCGGACACCATCTTTCGGTGCCGCTCGGTATCACCCCTGATTCTATTGGTGGAAAGGGAGGGACTCGAACCCTCGACCCCGGCATTATGAGTAAATTCAACCACTTGCCAAGGGGCGCCCGTTGCAATTGGCACCACGAAGCACAACGGAGCATGACCGACTCCCGCAAATCTCCCGCATGAATTGGCGTCACGAGTGCGGTCACTAAGCCGTACGCACCGACCCTGCGCTCACCCTGATGTGGTATACGATGTGGATCAATGCCCACATCGGAATCCACAGCTGTGAAGACGATCCAGATGACCATCGACGAGCGGCTCCTGAAGCTTGTCGACAAGCTGAGCCGGGCTCGAAAGACTACCCGATCGGCGTTCATTCGCGACGCACTCGAGGCAGAGATCCGGCGACAGCGAATTCGCGAGGACGAGATCCGTCACGTTGAGGGCTACGCGCGAAAGCCAGTCGCGCCAGGCGAGTTTGACGCTTGGCTCAGCGAACAGGACTGGGGTACATCGTGAATCGGGGCGATGTCTGCTGGTACACGTTCAAGGCACCTGATAAGAAACGGCCGGTGCTGATTCTCACGCGTGATTCCGCCATCGCCGTGCTGAACTCGGTCACCGTCGCACCTATCACCTCTACGATTCGTAGTGTCCCAACGGAGGTCGTCTTGACGGAAGACGATGGCTTGCCGAATACCTGTGCGGCAAACTTCGACAATCTCCAAACCGTGCCGAAAAGCAATATTGGCGCTCGCATTGCCCGACTGACCGCGCGAAAAATGAAAGACGCAGGCGCGGCCGTATCATTCGCGCTCGGCTTCGACGATGAATGAGTCAGCGTCGTGCCACGCACCATTGCGGAAGCCGACTGGAAGGTGCTGAGGCGCGTGCACCCGCTCGCGCTCGAACGCTACTGTGAACGCGTACTTGCCGAGATCGAACGTGTGACGCACAACAGCGCCCAGAGCACTCACCAGCGCTACCTCGATATGGCGAGAATCTTCAATGACCCAAAGCGCTCGTGTGCACTGACGATGCTGGCCCGGATTCGCTCGGACGGATTGCTGACGGAACAAGAATTCTCCAGTTTGAGTCCGGAAACGCGCAGCGCCATCGAATTGCTGGGCCCGGGGTGAATCTCCGGCATGGCCACACTCTCGCGATTTTCCACCTCCACGGTCTTCGGCTCGGAACGCCTCGTTCCCTGGCTGGCCGCGCAAGGCCCCTTGGCCTATACCCCGGAAGAACCGCCGGCGAGAGACTACTTTTTCCAATACAGCTGGATCCTCCCTGGAATTTTCGACCCGAGAATCAATCTGCGCGAGCACCGTTACTTCGGCAGTGCCCTCAAGAGCAGCGCGCGTTTTCTCTTCGACTTCTGGGGCGACATCCGCAGACGGAATGGAGCCGCGCTGCCACAATACTCTCAGCTTGGGGTGTTCTCGGACGTCGAAGTCAAGGCGCCGATGGCCGCCTATCACCATGTCCGAAAACTATACGGTACAGCGGGCTCTGTGCTGATTCAGCACGGCAGTTATCAATGGATCTCTCATCAGGACCAACCCAATATCGAACGCGGACAGGTCGTGCTGTATCGGGGCATTGCGGAGAGTACGGCTTTCCGTTGCCTGCAATTCCATCCGGACGAGCTTTCTCCTGCGAATCGCGAGATCTGGCGAAAATACCTGGGTGTCCAGGCGGACATGCTGTCGGATTCGGTCCTGTCCTTCAACACCATTCACGATCGCGTCAAGCGCAGCGAGACAGAGGGGCTGCGTCATGGAACGTGGCTGGGCGACGCGATGGCGACGCAGGCCGGGCTCGACATTGAGTCCGCCGGCTTTGGCAATGATCTTTGGCGCGCGGCGCAGCAGTCGTATTCCCTGGACCCAGTCATTGGGGCGCGGAAATTACCCCGCTCAGCAACCTGCGGATGACGACCTTCTTCGCAGGGGAGTCCGAAGTGAAGATAATCGATCCGAGCCGGGTCTCCGCGGTGGAAACCGTCGGGTGCCAGATGGAATTTATCCCTGCTACGCAGTGAACGCTGCATGATGTCCCAAAGTCTCATGTTGACCAAGCCAAGGGCCGAGCTAACACTGTTCGACACGCTGTCGCGACTGACTTTCGCCAGGGTTACGAAACTCCTGGGTGCCGAAGGTGACCGTCTCATCGCCGCCGGCGGCAAGTACGACATCGACATCACCACTCAGGTCGAATTCGAGCGGGATCGCTTTCGCCTCGCCGTGGACTCTGCCACCGTAACGCTAGCCCAGAGTCCGGCTGCACGCGACCGCCTCGAATGGCGCTGCAGCGCCTGCGACGTGCCGTGCGAGCATGCTGGTGCCGCTTTCTCGCTGATCCTCGAAGAGAAGCTGGCGCTCGGCCTGGCCGACGCGCCGCCCGAGCGCGAGCCTGTCGAGAGTTTGAGTGAGGAGCCGCTGGTGGCCCGGGCCCTCGCGGAGCGTGAGGAGCGCGCTCGCACGGAGAAGATGCGTCTCACCTCCCTGGCCCCGCGAGAGATCTGGACGGATTACACGGTCACGAACGCCGCTTCCGGCAAGTCCTATCGTGTCGCGCTGCGGGGATGGCGGCCGGGTGAGTCGTACTGCTCGTGCCCGGATTTCCGCAAGAACACCCTTGGCACCTGCAAGCACATCCTCCACACGCTCGAGAAAGTCCGCCGCCGCTTCCCCGACTCGGTGCGCAGCAGGCCGTACCTGCAGCGCGACATTGCCGTGCACGTCTCCTACGGTACGACGCTCGAGCTGCGCCTGCTGCTGCCGAATCGCCTCAATGAGAATGCTGGTGCAATCGTGCGCCCGATCCGGGACAGGCCCATCACCGATCTTACAGACCTGCTCAAGCGCATCCGGCGACTTGAGGCGCACGGTCTCGCCGTGACGGTCTATCCCGATGCCGAAGAGTACATTCAGACCCGGCTCTTGCAGCAGCGCATCGCCGCCACGGTTGCCGACATCCGGCGCAATCCGAAAGTGCACCCGCTGCGCAAGGCGCTGCTGAAAGTGGAGCTGCTGCCGTACCAACTGGACGGTATCGCCTTCGCGGCAGCTGCCGGGCGCGCAATCCTCGCCGATGACATGGGACTCGGCAAGACCATTCAAGGTATCGGCATGGCCGAGTTGCTCGCGCGGGAGGCGGTCATCCGCAAAGTCCTGATCGTGTGCCCCGCGTCGGTCAAATCCCAGTGGCGCAGCGAGATTTTGCGCTTTTCGGAACGCGACTGTCAGATCGTGCTGGGCGGTGCCAAGCAGCGCCCCGCTCAGTACGAAAGCGAGTGCTTCTTCACCATCTGCAACTACGAGCAGGTGCTGCGTGACATCCTGGCAATCGAGCGCGCAAGGTGGGACCTGATCGTTCTGGACGAGGGCCAACGTATCAAGAACTGGGAGGCGAAGACGACCCAGACCATGAAGAGCCTGCGCTCGCCATTTGCGCTCGTGCTCTCCGGCACTCCGCTCGAAAATCGGCTCGACGATCTCTTCTCCGTCGTGGAGTTCGTCGACGACCGGCGACTCGGCCCGGCGTTCCGGTTCTTCAATCGCCACCGCGTAACGGATGAGAAAGGTAAGGTTATCGGCTACAAGGATCTCGACCTGCTGCGCGAGAACCTGAAGCCGGTGCTGCTGCGTCGGACGCGAAGCGCCGTAATGAAAGATCTGCCGCCGCGCACGACCGAGATCGTGCGCATTCCGCCCACCGCCGAGCAGCTCGACACCGATCAGGCACAGATGCGCATCGTCAGCTCGATCGTCCGCAAGGCATATATCTCAGAAATGGACCTGCTGCGCCTGCAGAAGGCGCTGCTGCTCGCGCGCATGAACGCGGACAGCACTTATCTCGTGGACAAGCGCGCGCCCGGTTTCTCCAGCAAGCTCGAGAGACTCGAGGAGTTGTTCGAAGAGCTCGCTGCCGAGGAAGCGCGCAAAATCGTTCTCTTCTCCGAATGGACGACGATGCTCACTTTGATCGAGCGGCAGATCAAGCGGTTCAAACTCGACTACGTGCGGCTGGACGGATCCGTCCCGCAGAAGAAGCGCCAGCAGTTGGTACACCAGTTTCAACGTGATCCGGGCTGCCGGTTGTTCCTGACAACGAACGCGGGTTCGACGGGGCTCAACCTCCAGGCAGCGAATACCGTCATCAACGTCGACCTGCCGTGGAATCCTGCTGTGCTGGAACAGCGCATCGCGCGCGCTCATCGGATGGGACAGAAAAACCCGGTGCAGGTCTACCTACTCGTGACGGAAGGGACGATAGAGGAGAAGCTGCTAGCGACGCTGTCGGCCAAGCACGACCTGGCTCTCGCCGCGCTCGATATGGAATCCGATGTGAAGGAGGTCGCGCTCGCATCCGGCATTGAGGAGTTGAAGCAGCGCCTGGAAGTGCTGCTTGGCGCGAAACCCCACGCCGCGGTGGACGAGACGGAGAAGCAGCGGCAGCAGCAAGAGGCGGAGCGCCTCGCGCGTCGCTCGCGTGTGGCGGAGGCCGGCGGCCAGCTCCTTAGCGCGGCGTTCACATTACTAGGCGAGATGATTCCGCGGCGGGAGCCGACGAACGGCGCGGCGCAAAAGGCAAGCGAGCTCAAGGCTCGTCTCGATGAGTGTCTGGAGCGTGACGAGCAGGGCCGGCCGCGGCTCACCGTCACGTTGCCGAACGAAGCCGCACTCGAGAATCTGGCCCGGTCAGTGGCCGCGCTGCTCACGAGTTACCCGACATGACCTCGACGCCTGCGCGTATTCGGAGATCGGCGATCTCGTTGCGGCGGTGAATCGGATAGCAGACTCACGCGGAATTCACGCGAGAACCGTTCTAAGGTTGGTAGCGTGATGTGCAAGTCTTTGAAAAGTGTTGGTGGAAAGGGAGGGACTCGAACCCTCGACCCCGGCATTATGAGCCACTCCGCGAACATCTTGGCCCTTTAGCCGTCGCCCGAGGTCGTCGAGCTGCAGCGCCACGCGCTCGGCTACGGCCGATCGCTTCCTCCCCGCTGGCGTTGGTGCGTAGCCGGTCCGACTCCGTTCAAAGAGCCGCACGCCAAGCCGCTGTTCCAGTGCACCGAGACGCCGCCAAGCGCTGGCTTGGTTGACCGCGATCCGTCTGGGGCGCCGGCCATTGAACCCGCGTGGCCCGGGCGGCAACTAAGCGGAGATCCTCGAGTGAGATCCTTCCGGCAAGCATATCCCGGCTACTTCACGGAGATTCGAATGTCAGCCCCACAACCCGCGCACAAGGCGCGAAAGGAAAATCGTATGAAGAACTGCAATGCATCGGAGATTCAGATCATGCGTCGCATCCTACCCATCGCGTGCGCCACTGCTCTCGCCGTGGCTTGCACGGCGTCGCTGGCGCAATCCGTCCAGGGCGGCGAAGTCACGATTACACCGCCACCGGTACCCGCCAACATTCAACTGCCACTGGGGAACACGGCATTTCTCGTGGGTCACGCCGTCGGTACCCAGAACTACATCTGCCTGCCCTCAGGCACCGGCTTCAAATTCACCCTCTTCACGCCGCAGGCTACCCTGTTCAACAACGCCGATAAGGAAGTCATTACCCACTACTTCAGCCCCAACCCGGTTGAGGGTGGCACGATTCGCGCCACCTGGCAGCACTCCCGGGACGCGAGCACCGTCTGGGCCAAGGTGCAGGGGCCTTCGCCCTCGAACCCGCTGGGTGATTCATCCTCCGACCCCAATTTTGTCGCGCCGGGTGCCATTGCCTGGCTCAAGTTGACCGTGGTGGGGTCCGAAGAGGGACCCACTGGTGGCGACACCCTGACACGCACCACATTCATCCAGCGGCTGAACACCTCTGGAGGGCTCGCACCGTCGGCGGGTTGTAGCTCGGTGACAAACGTCGGTAATCAAGCGTTTGTGCCTTACACGGCCGACTACTTCTTTTTCACGGACCGCTAAAGGCTATTCGGCCGACCGCAACTACGATGTGAACAAGAGGGCTCTGGGAGAACCGGACGGCGGCACAACCGTCCGGTTCTCCTTAGTAGTCGCTCGTCTTCACTCATCGCCTGCCAGCGCAACGAAGAGCCGCCCTGCGGCTTGCGCCTCTCGAGACTCCTCCTCACTTGTGGTCTCGCTTAGAACAGACCCTGGGGCGTGGCCGGTGAGAAGAGCGGCAGCCGCTCTCTCGATCGCCGGCAGCAATGGAAGATCCCCGGGTCGCGTCCCAACGATCCTGTAAAGAGGCTCCACGTGAGTTGCGCCGTCTAACGTTCGACATAACCGGCGGCCGGAGGCCATCCGGTTGATGGAGGTGTTAGATAGCCAACTCGCGGCCGGCTCAGACCGGCTGCATGTCGAGAATCCCATGACTAACGGACCACACCTCTCCGCTCACCAGGAGATTCCCAACTTTGTCCTGAATCACGACGATCTTGCTTGGACGACCAGCAAACCGACCTTGGGAGATTTCAATGGGTAAATTTGCATCGGCCAAGCCGTATTGCAGAAGATAAGCAGCGGCGGGGCCGGCCGCACTGCCGGTAGCCACGTCTTCCACCTGCCCCAGGTTGTCCCAAGTTCGTGCCTCCCGTCCGTCGACATCAAGAACCAAGACAAACTTTGCGCCAACGCCGCCCAGCAGGAGCTCGAGATCGGTTCCGTTGATTCGCGCCCGCGGCAGAGCGGACGGAAGGACAGGAAGGATGAGGTACGGCAGGCCAGTTGAGATCACCTGCGCTTGAATTCCGCTGACAGTATCAGTTTCGCCCAGACCGAGCCGCTTCAAGATGGGACTGAGTAGCTCTGCCGCAATACCGCATCCGAGTATGGGAATGCCTTGATTCATTTCGCACAAGTAGTGATCGTTCTGTTTGCGCGTCCTTACTGGCACTGGGCCGTAAGGAAGCCTCAGTGTCCAAGTGCATGCGTCTGACTGGGGCGCCTGAGTGCGATGAAGAACAGCAGCGGCCCCAAGGACAGGATGTCCAGCGAACGGAAGTTCCTCATCCACGGTGAATACCCGGGCAGCAGCTCCAGAAGGCGAGACCTCGGAGAGGAAGATGGATTCGAATTGCCTCATCTCCCGCGTTAGGCCCTGCATTACAGACGCGGACCAGTTCGCAGTGTCCAAAAACACGGTGAGACCATTCCCGGTCATCGGGCTTGTGGCGAAAACGTCGACATGGAAAAAAGTAGGACTAGTCATCGCTGGGTCTGAAGAACTTCGATGGACTGATGGGTTGGCGCCATCTAACGTTTGAGATGAGCCGCCCGCAGAGGCCGCAGGCCTGAGAGGGTCCGCTCGATGCAGGCGTTGGGCGTCATCTCGGAGCTAGGCTACGGGGAACGTCGGACTCTGTTCGGACTGTTGCAGTACGACCGCCTGGAAGAGCGCGGAAAGGGAAGCACTAATCGCGTGAGAGACTAGTTGTGATTCCACCATGTCATTCTCTGTGAGATTGGCGCCAAGCAGCGGGATGCTGACTGAAGCGGCCTCAACAATGACAGCCGACATTGTCTTGAGCGTCTCACGTAGTGCCGAGTCCGCGTGATGCGCGCGCGGCGATGCGTTCAGTACAGCGACAGGTTTGTAGACGAACGGCTCGAAGCTTACCAACCAATCGAGGATGTTCTTGACGGTGCCCGTCACCCCGTGGGCGTACTCGGGGCTCGCAATGAGCAGCGCGTCAGCCGCGAGGATCCGAGCGTGCAACGCAACGACCGCTGAGGGCAACAACAGCTCCAGGTCGGGATTGAAGAGTGGCAACTCGCCAGCGCCGCAGAGGAGACTCATTTGCACTTCTGGCGGTGCCAAGCGCGCGGCAGCACGCAGAAGTGCGGAGTTGATTGAAGAAGCCCTCAGGCTCCCAGAAATCGCAAGGACTCTCATGACGCCCAACGATGTCGCTGAGCGTCGAGCGGTGATCGATCGGTGCGAGGCAATAACACAGAAACCATCCTGTGGATGCTCACGTCATTCAGCCCCGCACGTCCACTCCAGCGCGTGGTCAGGCAGCATTTGCGATGCTGTCTCGGAACACCTGCGCCAGACTTTCACACTCATCATCTTTCATTGACCCGTGAGGCATGTTCTCGCGCGACATTGTCCAGATAGGAGGGCCCACCGCGGGGCTGAACGGTACCGCAGAATGATGCCCATGTGTAGGTGCGGGACAGTATTGCCCAGGCATTCGAGATTAAGGTGATCGGGCTGAAGGGCACGGCTGGCGGCACTCTCGGCAACCCAAGGGTCGCTCCACTCGTGCGGCTGTTGCAGGGTTCGGGCGCCCGGGACGCTCGATACTAGAAAGTTGAACTGCAGCCGGGAATAAAACCGTCCGATCGGAGGTTCTCTCTCCTGAACCACCGAAGGAGACGGCCGTGTCGGATGATCAATTGCTG
>VBMV01000156.1 GCA_005878835.1 Gammaproteobacteria bacterium
GGCTTCGTGGAGATGTCGAATGAAGACGCCGCGCGCGCCGCGCAGGCGCTGAACGGGACGGACTGCGAAGGCCGGGCCCTCAAGGTCAGCGAGGCGCAGCAACGCGACCGCTCGGTCGCAGACGGACGCGGACCGCGCCGCTACTGAGGTCGGTTCGGCGACTGTTGCTCCCGCCGCGCATTAGAGCCGCCTTGGGTAGTACTGCGGCGTCTCCGAGGTGCAATCATGGCCTGGCGCAAAACAGCGACCTTTCATGCTCCGGTTGAAGTCCTCGTGCTGACGTGCGACGTGTGCGCGTGCGACATCGGTCATGAAGACGAGCGCCGGCCGCGCGCGCACTTCCAGCTGAGCCGCCATCCGAATCCTGGTGCGATCGATGATCAGGAACCTGCGGTGGTGATCTGCTCCCGGGAATGCCTGCGTGCTTTTGTCGCTAACGCTTCCGGACCGGATCGCGCCCCACCGATGCCCCCGCCTTCGGTCGTCGGTCAAAAAAAGGACCGCTAGGACGTAATCTTGCGCTCGGTTGCGGGTTGGCTTGTTTCGCGCCCCCGACCCGACGGTTCCCCGATGACGCTCATAAGGATTCATGAAGACACCCGCCGCCCTACAGCCTCTGATCGATGATGGCGTGATCGACGAAGTCCTCCGCTCGCTCAAGAGCGGCAAGGAGGCCACGGTTTATCTGGTCCGCTCCGGAGCGCACCTGCGCTGCGCGAAGGTGTATCGCGATATGGCGCAGCGCAGTTTCCAGAAGCGTGCGCGGTACCAGGAAGGGCGCAAGGTGCGGGGCAGCCGCCAGGCGCGCGCCATCGCCAAGAGCACGCGCTTCGGGCGCAGGGAACAGGAAGCGGCATGGAAGAATGCCGAGGTCGACGCACTCTACAAACTCGTCGCCGCCGGCGTGCGCGTGCCCAAGCCTTACGGGTATTTCAACGGCACGCTGATCATGGAACTGGTGACCGATGCGGCCGGGCACCCTGCCCCGCGCCTGGGCGAGGTCGATCTGTCGGCTGAGGCCGCACGCGAGTATCACCACTTCCTCATCCGGCAGATCGTGCGCATGCTGAGCATCGGACTGATCCACGGTGATCTTTCGGAGTTTAATGTCCTGGTCGGAACTGAGGGGCCCGTGATCATCGATCTACCGCAGGCGGTGAATGCCGCGGGCAACAACGGCGCGTTCGCGATGCTCGAGCGGGACGTGAACAACATCCGCGGCACCCTCGGACGCTTCGCGCCGCAGCTGCTGGAAACCGAGTTTGCGCGGGAGATGTGGGCGCAGTTCGAGCAGGGTGAACTGACCGCGGACAGCAAGCTCACGGGTGCCTTCGCGCGTGACGAGACGCTTGTGAACCCCGATACGGTCTTGCTGGCCGTTCAGGATGCGCGGGAGGAAGCGCTGCAACGCGAGCTGGGACGAGAAAGCTAGACATCCATTCCATTTTGCGCTCAGAGAGTGTTGCGCTCCCTGCTTGATGCGGCACAGAATTCGCGCCGATTCGTTCAAACTAATTTCTTCTAAGGCCTTAGCGCGGGCACGCCGCGAAAGTGGCAAATCCGGTCCACGCCTTTTCCTGACAAAAACGACTGCTAGCGGCCGGGGCTGTGTGAAAACTCCCGCCGTCAGGTAGATGCAATTTCAGGCGACACGACACGATCAATTCGCCTGTTCGCGATCCTACGCGGCGGGCGAAATGACTCTTCACACAGTCTCGGCCAAAACCGGCCACACGGCTCGACCGCGTAATTTTCCGATTACCGGACGTTCAGACCGTCGCAATGTCTCGACATCGCATCGCCGCTCACTGCGGAAACTGCAATTCCTGCATAACCGCCTGGAAGCGCGGCTCCTTGCGCAAGAGGTCCATTAGTGGAGGCCTTCGTAAAATCCAACCAATCGCTTGGGACATCATCTATCGCAGGCGTGCCGTCCAGTCTCTTCGCCTTCCGGCCCCACCCCATGGCGAAAGCGATGGTTGCCCGCTCCAGGCTACCAGAGGCTGCGTAGCAAGCGCGCCTACCGACGGTGCGAAAGGGCCTTGCGACCGAAGACTGCTCGCCTATTGCTTATCGAACACCGTGAGTGCCGACGTTTGAATGCCATCCGCGTTCGTCAGCACATAATTTATCGTGAGCGTTCTGCGGTCGTTCGAGACTGCACGACGGATCTTTCCCACTGGCTTGCCGGCTCTTTTCAGCGTGAATTCGGCGGTGCTTGTATCGACCTGGACCCCTGAGAGGCTGTCGAAATCGAGGTTGCCCATCGACGGGTAGTCCTTGCCATCTAATTTGTACGTCGCTTGCGTTGTGGTTTCCTTACCTTCAGCGCTGACGGTGATCATCTTTAGAGTGAATTTCCGAGCAGACCCCGAATAGGTACGAATCTGGCTCTTCAAGGCGGGGATGCCCGCGAATACCGACTTTGCGGGGTTTAACTTCCAGGTGCCGACTATCGGGTCAGCATCGGCGGCCGGAACCACACTAGCGGTACAAACCATCAGAAGCGCAACGAGAAACACGCTCGCGTGAAGCTTATTCATGGATTTCCTCCTGCAGCCAGTATCATTTTGCAGGTCGCTTTCTGGTTTCCGGGCAAAACTGTCCCGCCTACCAACCAATTATGCGCGCCGCCGCCCTTCCGACGTAACTGACACGAAGACTTGCGTCTGCGCCGGCGGAAGGGAACATGCACGCACGAGAACGGTGCGTGCGGAGTCCTCTGGGCTCGTGAACGCGAGGAGATCCGTGAGATCCGCAACGGGTCACCAATCGAGCGCGGACCGTCAACGTGATCGGACATGGCTACCTCCCCCGCAACCCCAGTTGCCGACCTTGTCGAGGAACTCGTCAGCTGCCTTGCTGACGCGTTTCACTCGCTCGATGTCCCGTACCGTCAAATCCGGATGGGCGACGTACCAGCCTTCGGCGGGGATCTGGTGTTCGGCGATCCAGTCCTTGACTTTCGGGCTGTGAATGCCCGGCCAGCCTTCCCAGCACGAAAAGAGGACGTCCATTTCATCGGGGATCTTCGCCACGAAGTCGTCGATGTAGACGTCCCAGTCGCCGTCGTAGGCAGTGGCGAAGAGCAACTTTTTGTCCTTGTCCAAAAACACGAAACGCATGTCGTGGACAGTCCCCACCCTGTCAGCGTCGTCAAAGATGCCGTTCCGCAACTGCAACAAGGCGCGCAGCCGGGCGGCCCCTCCTGGCGCGAACGGGGCGATCACGGTCAACCCCGAGACCGTGCCCTGACGGACGCCGGTCCGACCAGCGCTTTCCATCCGTGATCGCGACCCATCAGGGGGCCCTGGCGCGTCAAGGGACTGCGCAGGCCGAACTCGCCCAGGTGCAGGCTAACGGGACTCACCTCTCGGATCGTGCGTGCCGCAAGACCTCGCGAGCGCCGTCACCGAAAGCTGGCAGGCCGTCCTGCTCGGCGCGAAGATACAGAGCGGCGAGAAAACAGACGTCAAGGTTGGCGAGCTCGAGTGACACGCCGTCACGGTGGAGACCCGCAAGGAGGCGATGCGGATCGCGCGCGACTTCATTCATTTCTTCGGCACTCCCACCGAGCCGTAAGACAAGGCCGAAATGTCGGCGAGCGCTTCTGTAAGGAGAACTGGGAAACACGAAAAGCCATATCGGCGAAACGCCCTTTTAAGCTCACCGGGCCGAAGGTGTGTCCACACTGGCGGCGCGTGGTCAAGCCTACTGTCCCCTCCGTAGAACCATGTGACATTGGACCGACGCCTGCTCACGTATGTGCCAGAGTACCCACAATGTTAAGAATACCGCGTGCCTACTGCGGCCGCTGGTCGCTCCAACTTTGGCTCGCTTGCGTAGAGGACGCGGTGAATGCGGCCTCTCCAGCAGCGCTGCCGGCCGGGCACTCATGCTCCGGCCCTTAGGACTCCCCACGATTTTGGCCGAGAACCATCGCACCGCCGGACTCCGGCGCGCGAGCGAGCGTCCTCGGGGCCCTACTCCTCCAGGTAACCCGCCTCGCGCTGATGCCGGACCGCCAGAATCAGCACGACATCCTCGGCAGGGAGCCAGCGATATTTGGCGATGTAGCCATACCGGCCCCGCGAGAGGATCAGCTCCCGTCGTCCCTCCTCCGCTTCGCGCCCCAGCAGGGGATGGTCGGCCAGCAATTCCAGCGCGCGACGCACGCTTAGAAGCTGCTTGCAGGCTCGGGCGGGGTCCTCTTCAGCTATGAAATCGAACAGGCGCTCAAGATCCCCCATCGCCCGCGCGGTTATTTCGACGCGCGCCACGCACGTGCCCTGGGACGGCGTACTTTTGTGCCCGCAACTCGCCGCTCCAGATAATCAAAAGTGGCGCTGAGCGCGTACGTCTTGCCGCCAGAGAGCGCCTCGTGCTCGGATTGCGCCGCTTCCGCGGCAAAGCGCTCGCGAAGCTCGGAGCGCTCAGCTTCGCGCGCCAGCACTTCGAGCATGAACGCATGAGGGCTTTTGCGCGCGTGGGCGGCCAGCCGCTCAAGGCGTCGCTTCAGATCATCGGGAAGCTTTAGGCTTGTGGCGGCCAAAGAGCACTCCTGCCGTAACATCCTGGGTAGTCAAATCGTACTACCGCTCAACAGGCCGGGCAAGGCGGCGGACACTACTCTGGCCAATCGGCGAACCGACGGATCGTTTCTCATTACCCCCGATGCGTTGACCGAAACCTGCCCGTTTAGGCCGCATCTCGCAGGGGGCAATATAGGGGGTAATTTCCCAGGCCCAATTCGCAAGCCTTTGAAAACATTATCGCCCGAGGCTAGGTTTGGTTCCTCTCCCGGGCAATCTGTGTCGCCGCATAGCGGACATTCCGAGTCTCTGAGCCGACGCAGCGCCGGGCAAGTGTCTGCTTCTCCGCGGATCCTTACTTCTGGGCCAGGTACTTTCTTGCTTCCACCAACTCTGCACGCTCAGTGTCGGAGACTCTGCAGAGCGCCAGCAGCTTGTCGTAATAGGATCGTGCCTTCGCTCGATCACCGGAAAGCTGGGCCGCCTTCGCGGCACCGTAAATGCCGCGGTACCTGTTCCGTGCCGATTGCAATGAAAGTTCGTACTCCTTCAGGGCCAGCGCGGGCTTGTTGGCAGCCAGCAGCATGTCGCCAAGTAGTTCGCGCATCGGCCAAAGCCGGTTCTCCATCGCCACGTGTTTTTCACTACCATCCTCAAGATCCGCCGCAACCCGCATCTGCTTGAGAGCCGCTTCTTTCCGACCTTCCCCATAGCCAAGCCAGGCGGTGCTCGCGCTTCGCAGGATTTCGACCTGCTGAGCCCAGTAGTCATCCTTGGCTTGCGCCAGTCCGGCCGCGATCTGCCTCAAGTGCTCGATGTTCTCTCGCGCACTGCCCAGGTCGCCGGTCCGAGCAGAGCCCATGGCGCGCGTGAAGTACGTCAGCGAATCGGCAACGGGCGTGGCGGGTTCGATCTGTAGCGCAGCCGCATCGGCCCAGGCTCCGCGCTCAATCACGTAGCGTGCCGGGATGGCTGCGAGCGCCGTGTAGCCGGCCAGGACGGCTCCAGTCGGATTAGCGTTCGGGGCTGTCTGCTTCTTTCGGAGTGCGATGCTTCGTTCGACCCCACGCTTCGCCTCGTTATCCTGCGCCCCTTGCAAGTAGGCATACACCATGAAATCGAGCGCGTGAGCATAGCCCTCGGCAACCGCTAGCGCAGCCTGATTGGCCTTGATGGACTCCTGCCACATTCCGAGCATCGACTAAGTGTGCGACGGCATGTGCAGGGCACGAGGAGCTGCAGAAGCGACGTCGCCGTATTTCTGTGCTGCGGCGAGACCGCGATCGGCCAGCCCCGGAAAATCATAGGTATGAATAAGATAATGAAGCGCCCCTGGATGTTCTGGTTGCGTGCTCAGCACTTTCTCAAGAATTCCACCAGCCTTCAGCTGCCTCGTAAAGTTCTTGTCCGCTGGAAGGACCGTTATCGCTTCATTGATTGAGAGTGCATAGAAGACTGCCGCCTCTGAATCTTCCGGATAATGACGGTAGACCTGCTCCATGGCTTTTTCGTAGGCCAATACACGCGTCGCGTAGTCGACCGTCTCCCAGTCCTGATAGTACTGCCCAATTGCCTCGACGTAGTCGCGCTCCCACTGCGTGTTGGCGCCGAGAGCCTTGGCGTGATTCACGGCGTCGAGTCCATCCTTTAGCACAGCTGGAGACGGTGCACCGACGAGCAGATTCGCACGCCGGCTCATCGCGATTCCCCAGTAAGCCATTGCGCAGTTCGGGTCCGTCTTTGTTTTCTCGGTAAACGCATTGAGATCCTGCGGATACCAGAAGTTGTGCAGCAGCGCGAGCGCTCGATCGAATTGTTGTTGAGCCGCTGTAGTGCACGACACCGGGAAGTGGACCGCCCCCAATTTTTGCACTTCCGCTTGGCCCTGCGCGGTCAACGGGGATACTAACGACAGCGCAGCGAGAATCACTATCAGAATCGTACGGTTCATAACACACCTCCAATAACCCAGAGGCTGATTCGGCGTGCGTGTATCGGAACGGCTCCCGCCCGAGCTTTCTATTTGGAATCAAAAAACTTAAAGCGTATTCGCTCGGCCTCGAGACTCCGATATTGTATCCCTGCCCCGTGCCCAGGCCCACGGGTGATCACTGTCGGGAATTACGCCGGCGCAGCTGAACTGAAGTTTGCCTGCCCGATACCAGAGACTCGCGACAGGCCGCGGTGGTCAACACCGGCAGTTCACTCCCACAGGCGGGGTCCGGCCAGAAGCGGTCGGTCGGCGCTGATTGGAAGGGAATCTCTGGGCACTAAGCTCGGCTGGCCGGGGGGCAAGGGTGTATTGCTACTCGCCTACGCCCATGGGCAAGCTAGCATTCGGGATGCTCTCGCCGACCTAGATGGCGATTGATGCTGACCGACGCCCTGATCCTCGCGTGATCGAACTGTTTTGGCAGTGGAGGTTGCAGATGGGATCTGATGAACGAGCTATTCGTGAGGTGCACACGACTTGGATTGATGCAGTCAACGCCGGCGATCTTGTCCGCTTGCTCACCTTGATGGCGAACGATGTCGTGTTTCTGAATCCGGGCCAAGCGCCGTTCGGCCGAGATGGATTCCCCGTCGGCTTCTCGGCCGCCCACCAACAATCTCGGATCCGTTGCATCAGCGAGTTGGAAGAGGTCGTGATCGTCGGCGAAGTCGCCTACACACTGTGCAGGGACTCGTTATCTGTAACACCGCGCGCCGGCGGAGAACCAACGGAGCTGGCCGGTCATCGGATCACCATATACCGCAAACAGCCCGACGGCCGCTGGCTTCTGGCCCGCGACGCCAACACGCTGTCCCCGGTAGCAAGCTGAGGTCGTGAGAATCGTCTCACTCGACCTAGCCATTCCGTTCGGTAGTCCGTCCGCCCACGCGCTGCCCACAACACGACATAGACGATCGAACTCGGCCACCTCGGCGATTTCCCACCGTCTTAGGCGGCCAATTTCAGCTTGGGCTTGAGTCCGGCCCGCGACGCCAAGCGAACCAGCATGTCCAGGCTGAACTGCCCGATCTTGCCGCGCTTGATATCGGACACCCGAGCCTGCGTGATGCCCAGCGCTTTGGCGGCTTGAGTTTGCGTCAGACCGCTCTCCTTCAACCAGTGTTCCAGTCCTCTAAGCAGTGTCGAGCGCATGACCAGCTCGTCGGCTTGCGCTTTCGGAAACAGATCATAGAACACGCTGCGGCCGGCCGGCGTCACATGACGGGGCCCGTGTTCATTGCGCACCACTTTCTTGGCTTTCATGATTTCACCCGTATCGACTTAAATCGCTTCGCTGCCAAGTCCAAATCCTGCTGGCTTGTCTTCCTGGTCTTCTTTTGGAAGCAGTGCAAGACATAGATTCCCTCCGGCCGTGTCGCCAGATAAATGCAGCGGAAAATTCCCGACGATTCCCTGACGCGAATCTCTACACCCCTGGTCCCACAGTAGACATGGGCTTCCAATCGTTAGGGTCCGCACCTTCCTGCACATGCTCTAGCTGGTAGCCAATCTCGCGCCCACCGCCGCTGCTTTCCTGCGTTGGACGGTTGACTGACAGAGACTTGGTTCTGGTGGCTCGCAAGCAACGAGCTGCGCAGCACGCGCACGCGATGAAGAAGCTCAAGAAAACACCGGAGTCATGCCGCGGTGTCAAGCACGATCCTCGCGAAGTAATCCGCCAGGCCACGAGCGCGGCAGGCATGGGCGTCAGGGCCCCACCTAGCACACGGCGCGTGCGACTCGCTGTTTCATCTCCAGCCACGGAAACGCATTTACGATCTCCGCGATCTGCGACGCGGGCCCGCTGAACTCAGCGCCACCTCCGCCTCCTTGTACAGGGCAATAGAACGCGCCTTCGGAGCGATCGCCGGCGTTGACTGCGACGCCGGCTCGTCTTTTCTTGATTGCATTCATGGTTTGTTACCTTCGTATCGCCGTGACGCTCGTCAGCCGCAGACCGCGTGAATTACGTCTGTGACGTGGAGCGAGCAAGCCAGCTTTCGAATCGCGTCGTGCCGATTCGCGGGGCGGTGCTGGCGGGTACCAGGGACTGATCGTTCAGCTCAGTGCCGAAGTAGCGAGCGTGAACATCGGAGGTGACCTTGCGTGCGTCGTGGTTGTTGGCCAGGACGCGACGGATAAGCTCGTCAAATCGAAGTTTCTCGGGGCCCGCTACCTCAAGCGTGTCATTGCCTGGCGCGCCGAGCACGAGATCGGCCAGGGCGGTGACGACATCATTCGAAAAGATCGGCTGCACCAGGGCCGGCGGGACGCGAACCGTCTTTCCGTCGCTGAAAGAATCGGCGACGCGGCCCATGAACTCGAAGAACTGCGTGGAGCGCAGAATCGTGTAGGGAATTCCAGAGGCCTTGATGAGGCGTTCCTGGGCCATTTTTGCACGGAGGTACCCGCTATCGGGCAGCCGGTCCGTGCCGACGATAGAGAGTGCCACGTGATGGCGCACGCCAGCAGCAGCTTCGGCGGCAAGCAGATTGCGACTCGACGTCTCGAAGAACTTCATGACGGCCGTGTCTTCGAACGAGGGCGAGTTCGTCAGGTCGACGACGACCTGAGCCCCGACCAGCGCTTCCGCCAGCCCTTCGCCCGTCAGCGTGTTGACACCCGAATCAGGTGATGCCGCCAACACTTCCTGGTCGCGTTGACGAAGAAGGGCCACGAGCTTGGATCCGATAAGTCCGGTGCCACCAATCACTACGATCTTCATGTGATAACTCCCGAGTCTATCCAGCGACGTGCTGGTCGATTTTCCGACTGAGTGCCGATCTTCTTGCGATGAGCGGGCTGTCTGAGGTGGTGATCGTGCGCGCGTTTTTTTCTCGTTCTTGATGAGACGGGCGCAACGTTGAACAAGACAGCGGCGGCGTTTGTTGCCCTCGGGTTGCAGGCAATGTGAAGCGGCGGAGCTGTGGCGAGAGGGCGGACTCAATGTGACGCACGCAGGCGGACGCCAATGGCACCGCTTTTGGAGATTTTCGCGACACGGCCGTCGAACAGCGCTCCTGCGCGCGGAGAATCGCGAGATGGTGCTCGTTGCGCCAAATGCGGCTAGCCTGCTCGACGATCGCGTACAGGCCTGCACCGCTCCGACCATCAGGAAGTGGGTCGATCCCGCTCGCACCTGAAACATCCTCCGCCGATACGGCACGGACGATGCGGCTCACGGCGCATCAACTCACTATTGATAGCCAACGCCCATCACATAGTCGCGCAGCAATACCTCCTCATAATTGACCTCGTCGAGGAGCGCGATCGCAACGTCGCGCGCGTGCACGACGCCTTGGGCTCGCCCATCGTCATCCAGAATCGGAGCACATGGCAGGGTCTGCGAGTTCATGACCGCCCATACCTGTTGCAATGTCTCATCAACGTGACAGGAAAGTTCGGGTTTCCTCATTATCGCGCCCGCGTTGAAACCCAAGGCATCAACCCCCGCGGTGGCGAGTACTTTGATAACGTGGCTACTCGAGATCACGCCAACCGCGATTCCGTCGCTATCGCACACCACGACGAGGGGCGTATCCCGATTCGCTAGAATCTGGGCGGCGTCAAAAAGCGACGCCTCCCGACTCAGCACCGCCAGCCGTTTTCGCGCAGAATCTAAGATGTTCTTGACCAGGATCATAAGCATCGTTCCTCATCTGTCGTTCATACGCGACCCGCCGCCACATCCTAGCAGGGCTTGATCGGGGCGGCGCGGGGGAGTTCAAATTCGGCGGCCTTCGGCTCGCTGGCTCGCTCGGCTATCCTCTCGATGCGCAGATGAGTAGCGCGACGACTTTTTGGAAAGTGCACCGCCACTACCGCCACTGATGTGAAGGAGATCCACATGCGAGGCGACAACCTCTCGCCCGCCCCCGTCAAGCTCGACTGGGCCTCGCTCTTCGCCCTCGAGATCAATGTGGCCGAAGGTTTCCTCACCGAGCGCGATGACTCGCCGCCGCAATCGCGAGAGCCGCTATGGCCCTCATGCTCGACATCGACCCTGCGCCATATCACCCGGCCCCGACTGCGCCCCGTTGCCGAGCACTTTGGGTTCTCGCTGCCGGCCCGGACGTCGGCGAGGCGGGCGTCAGAGGAACCTTCCACGCCCACCACGCCGTCCAGGTAACGCTCGCCCTCGATGGATGGTTCGAACTGGAGTCGGCCGAGGACCGGGTCTCCGCGGTTCGTGTCGTTTGTCCCATTTCCCGGACGACTCGGGAAGAGGGCCATGCTGAATATGAAGAATCGCGCCTAGTCTGCGAGGCCCATGACGAATGCCAAGGCGACATTCAGTCGCGCGATGTCGCCATCGTCAAGGCGGCCGATCTTCCGACCAAGGCGGGCGCGCCTAATCGTGACCGGCTTGTCAGCCATTACGTGCGACCGCGTGCGCAGACCGTTTCGAGTACTGGGTTCGACTGCTACTCGAAAGTCCTCAGCGTCGTCCCCCTCAGAAGTCATCTGTGCGACCACCACAGACGCATGCTCGGCAGGGAGCGCGTCAGTCTGCACAATCACCGCTGGGCGTGATTTGCCGTAGTCCCCTGTAGCCGCAACAGTCACAACGTCGCCGCGCCTCATCGGTCATCGAACTCGGCGACGGCTTCGATCCACTTCAGCGCCTCGAGCTCGCGGGATCGGTCCAGCGCTGCGACTTGTCGAGCCACCCGTCGGCGCACCGTCCTAGATCGTGCGTCCGGCACGACTAAGCGGAGCTCCTTCAAGCCACGCGCACGCCGCCGTTCGCGCATGGCCTTCATTCGTTCAGCTGCTTGCACCATATGAATAAACCTTGGTGTCACGCGTTACAGCGTAACGCGTTACAGGCGACTGAGCAAGGAAGAGATTGACCCGAGAATTACCCGCTACGGAGCGACTGAAACGCCCCTTCAAGTCCCCAGGGTGACAAGGTGACTCATGCGAGCCCAACCGATGCCAAGCGGTCCCATCGCAGCGCGCGATTGGCGTGGGTAACTTTCTGGGTAACTCGCAAAGTCCCACCGCGCTAAGACTTTGATTGCGGAGAGATTTACAGTCGAGGTTCGAGTCCTCTCCCGGGCACCAGGTTGATTTTCTTCATGT
>VBMV01000157.1 GCA_005878835.1 Gammaproteobacteria bacterium
TGTCGCTGTTGCATTTTGCATGGCGCGTAAGGGGATGCTTTCCGTAGGGCCGAGCACCTGTTTGTTCTTGCAGGCCGTCACCAACCCCCAGACGGTCCATCCTAAGAACAGAATCGCGCCGCGACGCTCCATGAGTGCCCCCTCAGGAATCTAGCCCAACGTAAACTGGGAACCGTGACCGTCAAGGACCCGCGTACCGTCACAACGGCTTTTGGGGGTCACAAGTCAGCGAGGATTAGGCCTGAGAACTTTCCTAGCGTGTCGAAGCGTCGATTGGTTCCGCACATCCGGCAAGGGTTCCGTGACGCGGTAGCGCAACGGAGCGCGAGCGCCCCGAGTCGGGATCACCGAACTGCTTCAAGTAAGCAGCCCGTTCACGCCCACCTCCAACTCCCAGTCCTTCAAATCGTATTCGCTTGCGTGCGTACTCGGAGCCGTGAGGCTGGCGACTCGGTCAGCGCGACTTGGTGCCACCAGCGGCCACCAAGACGCGCGCCGCTTCGCGCGCGCGTGTGGCCGGCTTGGCGGTGCCCATCAAGTGCGATCCAACGAGCGCTGAGTCGTACAAGAGCACCAACTGATCCGCGAGTGCCTCCGGCTGGCGAAGCCGCGCCTCCCGGGCTGCATCGCGAAATAGCCCCCGGACCCATTGCCGTTGTGCCGCCACAACCAGGCGCGCCGGATGACGCGGGTCCGGATACTCCGCAGCCGCGTTGACGAAGGGACATCCTCGGAAATCCGCTGCACCACACCTATCGGCGAGCACGCGGAAGATGGCGTCGATGCGCTCACGCGGACGATCGGTGTAGGTTGCAAGCGTCGTGTCGAGATAGTCTCGCCAAGCAGCGCTCCGTTGCTGCAGGTAGGCAGCGATCAGGTCATCCTTCGTCGGGAAATGCGCATATAGGGTCGCCTTCGCGGCACCGGACTTCGCGATGATCTCGTCGATCCCGACGGCATGTAGCCCGCGCGCATAGAACAGCTCGTCGGCAACCTGCATTAGACGGTCCCGTGGTCTGACACCCATGCATGCATTATGCATCGGTCGAACAGGTCTGTCTAGTCGCCACTTGACAATCAGACAGACCTGTCTGTATATATGCTGCCGACTCAGCGATCGGCAGGTCTGGTCACTTCTTACTTGTCATTGAGGAGCACAAAATATGAATACCAATCAGCTGGACAGCACGCAGAGAATAAAGGCCATCGGTCCGGGAATGGCCAAGGGAAAAGCGAAAGAACTGCTCGATGCAGTGGAGAAAAAATACGGCGGCGTTCCGAACTCTTTTAAAACGATGGCCAATGCGCCAGCCGTACTTCAGGGCTTTCTCGGTCTTTCCGGAACGCTTGAAGGCGGAGTATTGCCGTTCGAGACTCGATACCAAATTGCGATAGCGGTCTCGGAGATCAATGGCTGCCCGTATTGCCTTTCCGCTTTTACAGCGATAGGCAAGGGCGCAGGCATGAAGGATGAAACACTCGCGATGTGCCGGATGGCCGGATCGACCGATCCGAAAATCGACGCGACGCTGAAGTTTGCCGCGGCTATCGTGAGGGAGCGCGGCGCTGTTACGCCTGAAGACTTCCAAAAGGTGAAATCCGCAGGGTGCTCGGATGAGGAAATACAGGAGATCGTCGCGAACGTTGCTTTATTCACCTTCGCCAATTACATAAACCTGGTAATCGGAACTGAAATTGACTTTCCGCTTGTCATGCCGGTGAAGCAGCGTGCGGCGGAGAAGAGAATATAACCTCAATAAGGAGAAAAGGAATGTCTGAAGTGACCGGGAGTTTGCGTAGTCGTCAACCGCGATAGCAGAAGCTCAAGCGCGGCAGAACTCCGGTTCGTCCGGCCAGGCGAACGTCAGCCCCAGTGTTGTCATAGTCCGACTGATGCTTCGATCGCAAGAAGCTCTGGATGTTCGCTCTTTTAACTGTGGCCGGGCGCTTTGGAGTGGCTCGGATGTCGCTGAAGGGTCAATAGCACCATCCGGGTCCGCAATGGGTCGAGACCAGCCCTACCAGTCTATGCGCATGAAATTGATTGGGTTCATGGGGATGGTTGCAGCGCTGCTCCTACCGGCCCTCACTGCTCGTGCAGGAGCATTGCCCCTCGCGCCTCAAGTCGGCGATACCTACGAAATCACGCTGACCAGGGAGTCTGCGCGGCACGGCAGCGATGGATCTTCAGGAAGCTCGCACGATAAAGACACGATCGTCGAACGGGTGATCGGCCTGCGCCCGGATGGCCTAGAGTTGCAATATGACCTGCCAAATGCCGCTACGGCGGACGAGAGAGCCAGGAATTGGCAATTTCCTGCCCATGTTTTCAAGCCGTTTGGCGGACCAGCGCAGCTGCTCAACGGCACTGAACTCGAGGCTCGGGTGGATGCCTGGCTCAAAGCTGCCGGATGGCCCCGCACCGCCTGCGGGCACCGGATTTTCACATGGAGCGCATTTCGCATCGAATGCGATCCGCAATCGGCGATCAAAACGGTCCAATCGTTCGATCTGAGGTCCGCTGACCTTCGCGAGGGAGCTCCTTACCAGGAAACCGAAGCACGCGGTTCCGGAAAGTTGGCAAGGAGAGCAGGCGGACCGGGCGGCGCGATTTTCGTTGTCGAGATGCCAGTTGACCCCGACGCAGTTCGTCGCGGGCGCGCCGAATCCGACGTCGTTGTGGGGGAGATTATGAACAAGCCGGTGTCCCTTGACGCAGCGCTTCGCGAGCGGGCAACGGAGATCGCCTCCGGCAATTGGGGAGTCGGCTCGCATATCGTTGATTCGTAGGCCCATACCCCCCGTTTCACACGGCAGGGGCCACTGGTTCGATCCCAGCACCGCCCACCAAGAATCAAGCACTTATAAAACTCTCCCTCTGTCAGTACGGAAAAAATACGGAAAAATATCGAGCTGTCTTCGATTCGTTCGTGGATGGACGCGCGTGAAAGCGCGTCGAGACTTCACGGGATGTGTGTGCAGCGCGGCGAGAGTTGAGGCAGGCTGCGAGCGATGCGGTAAATCCGGAGTACTAACAGTGAATGCGCTGTCTAGAATGCGCTAGCGCGAGACCGCAACCCGCAGCCACTGCAGGTCGTGCTCCACGGTCACGTCTGCGGAAACAGGCGGGGAAACAGGGTTTCCAGAGCGGCCTCCGGAAAGCGCAGCGAAACCGGACCTTTCGGGGTCGCGGAGGCGAGGAGCCCCGCCTCGACCGTGTCATTGAGTACGCGTCGGGCAGTTCGCTCCGGCAGTCCCGTAACTCCAGGGGCCGCGCCGCGTTCAATCTCCCCGCGCATCAGCGCCGCCTCAAGCAGCGCCGCACTTTCGGGTTTCAGGCTCTCGGAGCGCTCGATGAGGGACTTCAGGCGCCTCGCGAGTGTTGGGATCTCGAAGAGGCCCGCCATGAACTTCACCTGATCCAGAGCGACTTCCAGGAACCACTGGGTGAACTCGATTAAGGCTCGGCGTGAGAGGTTGCCCCGTCCATCGAGATGCCCCTCCCGGGGCGCATCCGCCCGATCCATCATCGCCTTGTACTCGGTGCGGCTTTTCAAGCCCCTGGCGAGCCCGCGCGAAATGGACCAGAGACCGTGGGCTTCGATGCCGGCCGAATAGCCCATTGCATGGCTCATGAGCCGACTCACGCGCCCGTTTCCATCGGGGAACGGGTGGATGTAGTTGAAGCGATGGTGACCGGCAGGAATGGCCAGGATGCGAGTACCTTGACGCATTTTGCCGAGCGTATAGCGCTCTGCGAAGCGGGCCATGAAGTCTCCCACGCGGGCGCTGGAGGGAGGGACGTGCCGTCCCACAGCGTTGTCCTCTTCGGGGCGCGAGCGCCATTCCCCGGGCCTCATGAGGAACGACTGGTGGTTGGAGTTGACGCGTAACATCGCCTCGGGCGCATCGCGATAGAACTCGCGGTGCAGTCCGCGTAAGAAATCCGATGCCGCGGGTTCGCCGAGCTCCCCCGCCGCGCCCTTTCGATCGATCTCCTGTTGGACCCGCACGTGCGCCGCGGCTTCCCGCTGGAGGTTCCGCCGTGTTTCGTCGCGCGCAAAGTTACCCGCGAGCGCGCGCACGATGTCGCGCGGGCGCGTGTTATGGCCTTCGATCAGATTGCTGTAATAGGTGTTCATGATGCGCACGAGGTCGGCAAGGGAGGCGGCCGTCGTGGCGTGCAGGCTGCTGCCGAGCCTGGAGGACGCCGCAGCAAGCTCCGCCACGACGTCATTGAGCTCGCCCGGCACCTCATCGAGCAGTGTGGGTTCGATTCGCGCGATCGTTTCGAGATCAGGCGGATTGGCCGATTTATTGATCATGTGCAGTGCTACAAAATAGCCTTTCCAGGCGCAGTCTGGCCGATTATCTGGCCGATATCTACTTGGCCGATGCCCGTGTCATATAAGTTCTTGTCTTTACGACATAATTAGCTATATTTAGCTAGTCGTTGGCCGATGTGTTGGCCGATGTGTGCGAAGCGGCCTTAACGGGATGTATGTCAGCGGGACCCGCGACTAGGAAGACCCATGCCTTGTCAGTGGAATACCGCTAGGGAGTGCCAGTTCGCGGTACATGACGATGAATTATTGGAGCACGATGGACGATTTTACTGCCTGTTTCATCTGCCTCTCGATAATGACAACAAGCTTGATCCAAACGAATTCTCGATTCAGTTCAACGAGGCACTTGCGCCGGGCATCGGACTTCGCGATTTTTCGGGTGTCGCCTTTCCAGGCCACGCAACGCACGGAATGGTCGCCACATACCGCGTTGACGTGGAGGCGGTATTTCAAAATTGCACGTTCGGCAGATTCGCGACCTCCACCTGAACGGCGTTGGTGGTGATCTATCGAAGTCTCGATTCTGCGCAAATAGCACACTGCCTGATGTACATCGCTCTGTACATTTGCCGGGCATTCGTGTACAGTTCGCTGTACATAAATTGCTTGAGCGACACTTCGTGGACACCACGTTTACCGAACTGCGCAATAAGGCCAAAGCCTTCTTCGATGCGGTTGAGAAAGGGCATACAGTGCGGGTCTTTCGCAGCGGCAAAGCGATCGCGCGGATTGTGCCGATTAAGGCGGGAGCGCGGTCGTGGCAGCGCGACTCGGCCCCGCTCGATATCAAGGGACTCGCCTTGAGTCGCGAGGTGCTGAAGGATCGGGCCAACTCGGCGTGAAGCTGTTCCTCGACACTTCCGCATTAGCCAAGCGCTATATCGCGGAACAAGGCTCGGACGGAGTGCTGAGGCTCTGCCGCGAGGCGGAGCAGCTGGCGGTGAGCGTGATCTGCCTACCGGAGATGATCTCCACTCTCAACCGACTGGTGCAGGAGCGGCGCCTCAGCAGAGCAAAATACCAGGTACTCAAACAAACACTTCTCGGCGACCTCGCCGGCGCCGACCTGTGCGAATTGACGACCGCAGTGATGCGCGGTGTCATCCGGCTTCTGGAATCCAATCCCCTGCGAGCCATGGATGCCATCCCTGTCGCCAGTGCCGCGGCCTACGGAGCGGAACTTTTCGCCTCCGCAGACCTCCGGCAGCTCGCTGCGGCAAGGAAGCTGAAGCTGCGCGTAGTGGATGTTTCTTGACGAACCCTCCCGGACCAGGGGCCCTTCGCGTTACTCGGCATTCCTACGATGTCATCGTGAAATCTTTTCTACCGTCATAAATAGCGTGTCATCCAAGCTCAAGCTCGATGCGAAGTTCGAGCCCTGCCCTCCCGAGGCGGGCGATGAGCTGTTTCCGAACGGCATTTTCGAGTTCAACATCTCGAGGCTTGTGGCCTTTATCCACACGCATCCGGAGCGATTTCCCCTCGAGCTGCTCGAGCTCACCGACATTCCCAACTATGGCGATGCGGCTCTGGATGAAGCCGCCATCGGCTCCGCGGACTCATCGCGGCCGATCCTCCTAGCGGAGATCGCCCCCGGACGCTACAACGTGATCGATGGCCACCACCGCATTGCCAAAGCGCGGCGGGAGGGCATATCCACCCTCACCTGTCACCGGCTGCGCTGCCCCGAGCACGTTCCCTTTCTCACCTCTGCCACGGCGTACGAAAAGTACGTCGAGTACTGGAACACCAAGGTTGACGCCGCGGGGCCTGATTCCGGAGTCGCTCCGCGGCTGGCTCGATAGCGCGCAGCGCGAGCGAGCGGGCGCCACACACGCACGTCGCGAGCGAGCGCTGCCGCGGCGGATGGGAGGGGGGACCTCTCCCCGGCCCCTCCCCTTAGCAAGGGGGGGTGGAGAGGCCAGGGACCTAGAGCTCGGCGTGCGCAAGCGTGCGCTCGCGGTCGAGGAAGCCCGCAGGCGTGGCTGGCTGGATCCAGGCGGCGACGCTTGGCCGGTGCGTGAGCGGCGCCTCAGAATGAGTCCCGTGCCCGCGTATCCAGACTCTACGTGTTGTTCAATCGATCCGAAGGATTCTGATTATGGAGTTGACTGCCCTGTCGCTGATCGGCGCCCTCCTCGGCCATCTCGTTACGTGGGAAGGGAGCCTGCGCCGCCAGCTCGCGCCGCATCGGCTCGCAAGTCTCCTGGCGGTGCACCGGCACGCTCCGGGGAGCGTTTACGCCGATCCGGACCTGCTTGCCGCGAACGCCCAGGATTGTAAGGGTGACGTCGTCACCGATCCTGAGCGTCTCGTCCAGTCGTCTCGTTAAGATGAGCATCAGGCGTGCCTTATAGTTCTTCGCTCACCCACTTCGCCATACGTATAAGAACGATTGACAGAGGAAGACCGTGGAAATCTCGGCGGCCAGCACTTGGGTTATGACGATAACACCACACGCATCCATTCGGGCCGCGAAGCGAGCTTCAGATAACCGGCGAAGTCGGGGAGCTGCTCGATCTCAGAGCCCATGACCGCTTCCTCCGTCACGTGCTGTTCGGTGATCGAGTTCTTAGCCGCACTGCCCCCGCCAAACAGACCGGTGTTGGGGGTCTTCTGCTGCCGGATGATCTCGCGCTTGCCGATGAGACGGGAGGCGAACTCGGACGTGCCGCCGCGCTCGCTCGCCGAGCAGCGCAGGATCAGTGTGTTGCCACAGTTCTCCACCAGCGTCTGGGCCTCTGCGTCGCCGTAGGTGCCCCGCACCTGAGCGATGCTCTGGAAGCCCAGGACGCAGCGGCCGCCGAATTTGCGAAGCCGCGCAAGCGCGTCCTTCAAGCCATCGATGGCCCCGAGCGCATCGAGCTCGTCGACCACGAACCAGAGCCTTTGATCAATTTGTCCGCTGTCCATGGCTTCGAAGATCGCGAGCCGCATCCAGGTGCTGATGAGATGGCGAAGCGATGCGACCTCGCTGGCCCGATAGGGGAGAAAGAGGACCCCCTGCCGTCCCCAATCCACTTCCTCACCGGAAGCAACTCGATGGTGACGAAGAGGTCGCAGAGGCGGCTCGCCAGATTCTTCCTCTCTACGACGAAATCATGGATGCGGTGATGCGGTGCGCTCTGGTTCTCTCCCAAGTCGCCCATCCACGCGACCGGGAAGCGTCTAAGGCGGACTGATCGGATCTTCCGGGGGAACACGCCGAGCGGCCCCGGCGCGCCGCGCCTGCGCTGCTCGCAGTGCGCGGAGAAAAGGCCACGGAGGTCGTAGCGGTGGCGAAGCCTGGGCCGTGCGGTATCCCAAAGAAACTGCACTAGCGGCGGGAGGTCGCGCTACCGAGCTGTCGCAATCTCCCCCGGCACGGCGTCAGGGAGTGCTTTCGGGAACGAACCTACGACGCTGCGTAATTGCCGCCCGCCACAAAGGCGTGCTTGCCGACACCGTCGACCCTGCTCAGCGATTTCGGAAACTTCCCTGAACCGGGCCACCTCGCGAGCTGACTTGACACTCACAGCACCTCGGCCATAGCATTTTTGCCTAGCATTTATTCCTCGCCCGTGCCCTGGTTGTGCGGGTTCTGTTCCTCAGCGTGTTGGTGCTGGCGTTTGTTGATCATGCGCGGATCGGCCCGTATGGCCATTCACGCTCGCCGCGAACAACTTCGGTTGCCACTCCCAAAATCAGTCGAGGGTTTCAATGAAATCGAAAAAACCAGCCTTTGCCGCTTCGGTTTTACTTGGGCTTGCCGCGAGTCTCATGGTCTTACCGCTACTTGCTGGCCCGCCAACGACCCCTGCAAACATCGACGTCAGCCAACTCTCCAACAACGAGTCCGAGGAGACAATTGCCGTCAATCCAACCAACCCGAACAATATCGTGATCGTTACCAACGTCGTCGTCCCGGCGGCGGGTATGTTTGCGGCCGTTAGCCTCGACGGCGGCTCCAGCTGGGCCACGAGAATCATCGGAAACAACGACAACCTGGGAGCCGCATGTTGCGATCCGAGCTTGTCCTTCGACGAATTCGGCAACCTTTTCCTCACTTACCTTTTCAACGTGGGCAACACTGTGCCGGTCGCGCTCAGCACCGATGGCGGGTTAAGTTTCAACATCATTGCCAATATCGCAAAACCCGCGAGTTCACAGACGCAAACCAGCAACGAGCGCCGCGGTTTGTTCCGCTTCGTGGACCAGCCCACGATCGTGGCAGGAAAGGGTGAGGTTTGGGTCGTGTTTAACGGAGGCGGTCCCATTGTAGCCGCTGGTGCGCCGGTGATCGGGTTGGGCGAGGTGGGCAGCTTCATTGCGCCCGAAGTCGTCGCCGGCACGAACAATTGCACCTACGGCGACCTAGCCATCGGCCCCAACGGTCAGGTGATGCAGGTCTGCACGCTGACAGAAAGCGGCCA
>VBMV01000158.1:0-1956 GCA_005878835.1 Gammaproteobacteria bacterium
GAACGCGAGGTGGCGTATGGCCGCGTTGGTGCCAAACGGCACCCACGGGCTTTCCTTCTCCGAGGCTCCGACGAAGGTCCCCGGCACGGCGTACCGTTTGATCACGTCCCGCTGCAGCTCGGGGACATCGACGATCTTGTACGCCGTGGACGGCGGGGCGGTCATTGTGCGGGTTGTGGCTGACATATCCGCGTCCTCTCTACGACATGAGCTATTGTCCAACTGACACCCGCACGGTCGCATACCACTCCCGTGGCGGGTTGAAACCGCTTTGAATCTCGCCCGCCGCGTAGTTGACGGCACCCACGGTGACGTAGCGGTCATCGGTCAGGTTCGTGCCACCTAGGGCGAACTCGTAAGTGCCGCTCGGCGAGAAGTAATGAATGCTCGCATTCAGATTGCGCGTCACCGGACGGCTCAGCTGCGGCGTATTGAGTGAATCGTTCCACATCTCGGCTGTGTAGGTGTAATCGGCAGCGAGACGCATCTTCCCCTGGTTGCTAAGGCCGAAGTCGTACGTCGGACCCAGGGTGAGCTTGTACTTCGGAGTCTTGGGTAACCTTGCACTGAGCGGCGGCAGAAACACGACTCCTCGATTCAGATCGTAGTACTGGGGAATGCCGATCGCCGGGTTGACGTAAGTGTAGTAGGCGTCGATGTACGCACCGGCGAAATTGAGCGTGAGGCCCCGCGCGAGCAGCGACTGCATCTCCAGCTCACCGCCCTTCATCTTGGCGTTGCCGGCGTTCTCGTACACCGGAGAGGCGCCGGTCTGGACGTTGAGCTGAATCCCGTCGTAATTGGTGTAGAACACGGCGGCGTTCGCCAGCAGGCGGCGGTCTAGCCATTCCGACTTCAGCCCCAACTCCACCGTCTTGCTGTACTCGGGTTTGAAGGCGACGTCGTTGCCATTGGCGATCGGCAGCGACAGGCGCGTAGACCAACCACCCGCCTTGAACCCTTTCGACCAGTTCAGGTACGCCATCACGTCCGGACTGATGTGATACTGCGCGCCCACGGACGGGGTGAAGATGTTGTAGTTCTGGCTGAGCTCGCCCGGCGGGAAGTAGCGCAGCGGCTGAGCTGGGTCAGGGAAGCCCACGAATACCGCGCACGGCAAGCCGGCCGGGTTGGGGATGCCGCCCGGCGGTCCAAACGGGACCGGATTCAGGACGGCATTCGGCGGATTGCAGCCGAGGAACTTGTAACTGAAGCCGTTCAGGTCCTCCTGTCCGCCGGTGAACGTCTTGCGATCCCAGGTATATCGGCCGCCGAAGGTGAAGCCGATCGCGTCCATGAGGCGGTAGTCTGCGTGGATGAATGCTCCATAAGTCTTGGTGTCTACGTCGTTAGCGGCGTCGTAGATGTACAGGATGCCTTCGAACGGCACGAAGTCGTGCACGTAGCCGGCCTCGTGGAAGAAATACAGGCCGGAGACATAGTCGAGCTTGTTCTCGAGCAGCTTGCCGGAGAGCTGCAGCTCCTCGGAAACCTGGAACTGGTGCTGCGTGTCGGTGACCTCCTGGATCGACTCCGGCGTGCCGTCGAGGTCGATGCCGATGTTCCACTTGGTCTGCCGATAGCCGGTGATGGACTTGAAGTGCAGCCCTTGCGTGAGGTCCGAGTCCAGCGTGATCGAGCCACCGAAGGCGTCGTATTTGGCGAAGCTCGGGGCCGTGGAGTAGGTCGTATCGATATTGCCCGTGTCGGTGGCAGCGCGGTTCCAGTAGATCCGGGGGTTCGGCGAACCGGTATAGCCCGGGCTCGCCGCGTTCATGGGACCCGGAGGTCCGCCGATGTAGCCGGCGCCCCCGAGCGCGGCACCGCCGGGATAGGGAACTCCCGAGTTATTGGCGCGCGGCCCGCACAGGCCGTTGGTCGTGTTGAAGATGTTGGTCGTTTGGTTCGCGTTGAAGATGATCGGAAAGAGCGGATCGAACGAGCCGATGTACGCGA
>VBMV01000158.1:1993-11187 GCA_005878835.1 Gammaproteobacteria bacterium
ATGCACAGATTATAGATCCCCGAGAACGCTGCGTTCGGGATCGCCAGCGTGGCCGTGTTCGGTATCGCGGACTGGTTCTCGTGCGACCAGTCGGCGGCGAAGGTCGCCTTCATGGAATCGGAGGCGAGCCACAGGAGCTTGCCGCGGACGACCTGCAGATTCTGGCCCCCGTTGGAGTCGTGGGCGTCGGTCCCGGCCTTGGGATAGGCCGATTGCGGATCGACCATGTAGGCAATCTGGGCCTCAGGCGAGCCGGGAGGATAGGGAATCACTCTCTGGTAACCGTCGCGTACCTGCGACGATACGGTGATGCTCGAGAGCAGGGTGCTGCTGATGGGCATGTCCGCGGTAAAGGCGAAATCGCGGCGGTTGAATCGTCCCGTGTCCGCTTCCGCGACGAAGTGCGGCTTGCTGCCCGGCGTGTGGGTCACGACGCTGATCGCACCTCCAATGGTGTTCGCGCCGAAGAGGGTGCCTTGCGGGCCCTTCAGGATCTCGATGCGATCCACATCGAGGAGGTTCTGATTGGCGCCGATGGTGCGCGCGAGATAGACGCCGTCGACGTAAACGCCGACGGCGGGATCCAGGTTGAACGCAAAGTCATCCTGACCGATGCCGCGGATGGAGGCGGAAAGCACCGACCGGCCGCCAGAGAATGGCGACCCGGCATCGAGGTTGACGTTGGGCGTCAGATTGCTCAGAGCGTGGATGTCAGTCACGCCCTTGGATCGCAGCGTCTCGGTCGTAACTGCCGTGATGGCAATCGGGACGTTCTGGATGTTCTCCTCGCGCCGCTCCGCGGTCACGACGACCTCCTGCAGCTTCTCCTGAGCCACGGCCTGCACGCAGACCACGGCCACAGCCACGCCGTACAGCGCACGGCGGGCGTGGGCACGGAACCATTTGGCAGACGAGACATTCATGTTGGTATTCTCCCTCAGCCGCCCCGGAAAGCGCCCAAGCGCTCGACGCTCCAGCGCTCGTCATCATGCAAACCGTGTGTCGCACCGGCCGGCGCTGACGGCCGTCCCGCTTTCCCGCGCCCTCTCTCACCTGACCAGGGCGAGGTGCGGTTTCACCTCCCGGAGCTCCTCACTCGTTCCGGGAATATTGAGATTCTCCTTGACTGGATTCGTATGCTCGCGCATCAGCGCTTCCACGCGCGAGCTCTCGCCGCGCTCCAGGGCCGCTACGATGCAGTGATGCTGACGATGTGCATAAGCCATGGTGTCGTACATCCGCTCGAGGCTCGTCTTGTCGAGGGCGAGCGCCTGCGGGCCCGCGAATGGAATGCGTGCGTTGCGCTCCAAAGCCTGCTGGATGATGGGACTGCGGCACTCGGCCACGATGAGCTGGTGGAAGCGGACGTTCATGTCGACGTACAGCGCTTCGAATTTGTCAGCGACGTGACCCTCGGCGAGGATCTGATCGCCCTCGGCCAGGCAGACGCGCAGTGCTTGCAGCAGTGTCCGCGACACGCCCCGCTCCGCGACGCGGCGCGCAGCGAGACCCTCGAGGACTCCGCGCAGGTCGATGGCATCGAGAACGTCCGCGGTGCTGAACCCCCGGACGACGTAGCCGCGCGTCTGGTGCTCGGCGAGCAGCCCTTCCTGCGCGAGCACGGGCAGCGCCTGGCGCACCGGGGTCCGCGACATGCCCAGCCGCTCCGCGAGCGGGGCCTCCGCCACGCGCTCTCCGGGACCGAGCTCGCCGCGCAGGATCATCTCGCGGATCCGCACGATCGCTCGGGTTTGATGGCCGTTCATTTTGAGTAGCGGACCCGCGAGAAAGGCGCGGCCAGTGTTCGCGTTGGGATCCCAATTGTCAATGAGCGCCCCTGCGGCGGCCTGTCAAGCTCCGGGCGGCACGGTAGGGTAAGCCCTCGTTTTAAGAGGAATTCCGCGTCAAGTGACCCTCGGGCGATGCGCGCTCAAGCGCAATGAACCACTGCAAACGGGATCCCGACAAGGCCGGGCGGCGTCGGACCAGGACTTAGCTCAGCTAAAGGTGTTTCGCTGATCCTTGAGACCGCCTTACCTATCTGTCCGAAAGGGCGGCCACTGTCAAAGTGGCGGGCTCACGGGGCCACGAATGGTCCAGTAAGCGTCACGAGCTTCCCATCCGTCGTCAGGAAGGCGAGTCCATTGGCGCCCCAACGGATCAGCCGCGGAACCGCGTAGGGATCCAACGAGACTCCGCCCATGCCGGCAGTCGCAATAGGCTGGCAAGTCTGCGTTTGATAGGACAGGAGCATCACCGCTGTACCGTAGTTAGCCAGCTGGAAGACGCTCTGCAGTGTGCCGTCTACCGCCTCGGCGCGTGCCTGGAAGATGGTATTGCTCGGAGTGCAGGTAGCGACGACGGCATTGCCGCTCAGCGCCGGGTTGGCAACTGCCCCGGAATCGTCGTACACCAGTCCCCCGAGATAGTACATGCGTCCGACCCCCGCCCCACTGGCGGTGCCGCCGACTATCGAAACTCCGGCGGCTGCGACGGTCATTGAATAGATCGTTCCCTGGGCACTTACTGGACTAGTGTCGGCGCCAAGCAGGCTCGCAGCGGAACCTGCCCAGACGATGGAGTTGATGGTCTGGCCCATTCCCGGGCCGGGCGTAGTAGTGGGCCGCGGAACGGCGTCATCAAAGATCTGCACGCCGGCGCCGTTGGGCTCGCCGCTGGTGATGATGCGGGCGACGGCCAGAGTGTGCGGTGTGCCGGGCATGACCTTGATGTCACCGGCATATAGAGGCCCGAAGAACGGGTCGCTCGAGAGCGGGATGGTGATATCGGGTGTCAGCCCTGGGAGCACGAATCGCTGCACGACGTTCGTGCCCTTGAGCGCAACGTACAGGAACTGCGCATCGTCTGAGAGCGCGAGGGTGTTCGGCTCGCTGCCCGCAAACACCGTGTTGAGCACGGCCCCGGTCGCCGGGTTCACCGCCACGATCGAATTGCCGTTGGCACCAGCGCTGCTCGGAACCGAGACGTACATGACGCCGTGGATCGAGTCCCAGATCAGATCGTTGCCGGACAGCGGGTACACGTTGATCGTATAGCCTTGAGCTCCCCCGACGCTGTTGCTGATGGTGTACGTAAGCTGCACGAATTGCGGGCTGCCAATCGGGTTGACACAGGCCGAGTCGTAGCAGCCCTGAACTGTGAGGGTGTCGGTGTATGTGCCGGGCAGCAGCTGTGTCGGCGTCTCGAAAGAGACGTCGATCTGCCCCGCGATGCTCGACTGGTACTGCGTTTGTGCCTGGAAAATGCTTGGCTGCTT
This sequence comes from Gammaproteobacteria bacterium, assembly GCA_005878835.1. GTDB lineage: Bacteria > Pseudomonadota > Gammaproteobacteria > Steroidobacterales > Steroidobacteraceae > 13-2-20CM-66-19. The sequence continues at coordinate 5,271 of VBMV01000158.1, forward strand.
CTGCGATACCGAGATGGTGAATTGCGCGAGCGAGTTCACGTTGCTGACTGAGACAGCGATCGACCGCATTGCCGGCGGCGACTGGTCGCCGGGGCTCGCCGTCGCCTGAAGGCTGCTGCTGCCAAGAATCAGCTGCGGAGCATTCGGGCCCGTCGGCGCACTGACGGTGTATGTGACCGGGATGTCGACCATCGTGCCCGGAATCACGTCGTGGCAGGCGCTGTCCAGGCATGCCTCGAATGTCATGGTGTCCCGGTACTGGGCCGGCGCGAGGGTGTAGGGTGGTTTGAAAGCCACTGAGACAGTTGCCTGTGCCCCACTGCTGTTGCTATAGCTGAGAGAGCTGATCCCGTTCTCGGTCGCGCCCACGCCGAGATAGACGGACTTACCCGCCGGCGGGTTGATCAGCGTCACTGTCACACTGCCGCTGGGTGAGGCGGTATCGGCCAGGGAGGCTGAAACCGACAGCGCGGAAGTCGACAGGTTGAGTGCCGTCGCTTGGCCACCGCCCCCACCCCCACCGCCGCCCCCACAGCCGCACAGGGCGAGAAGCAGCGTGAGCGCTGCCGGAGCCTTAAGGTCCCTCAGGGAGGACCTTACGGATTTCCCCTGAGCTTGGATGGCGTTGCGGATATTCCGGTCGGCGCTTCTGATATTTGTCATTATGGCGTCTAGCCTGGCGACCCGGGCGCCACCCCTATAACATTTTCGCAACCAACATCGACCCTCGCAAGAGGTGCTTACCAGGGCTAGCTCGCTCGGCTTCTGGGGATCGCGTCGCACCATGCAGTACATCTCGATCGCACGACTTGGATCGCTGGTCACTGTTCTCGCGCTGGCCTTCCTGACCGCCTGCGGCGGCGGCAGCGGCTCAAGCGGCACGGGTGGCGGCGGCGGTGGTGGTGGTGGTGGTGGTGGTGGTGGCGGTGGCGGCGGTGGTGGTGGCGGCGGTGGTGGTGGTACGACCGCTTCCTATGCGCTTTACCAGATCGGCGCCACCGACGTTTTGTGGGAGCCGAACGCCGGGACGCTGTACGTGACGCTAGGATCCACCGCGGCCGCGCACACCAACTCCTTCGCCAGCGTCAATCCCGCCGACGGGTCATTCATTCTCGCGACGGCTACCGGCACCGACCCGAACGTCCTGCGTGCTTCCGCAGATGGCCAGTACCTGTATGTCGCGGCCGATTCCGGCACAACCATCCAGCGCTTTGCCCTGCCTGCGCGCACGCTGGACCTGAGCATCCCACTGGGCACCGGCTCTTCCGGCTCCCTGGTGGTCGGCGATCTGCAGGTGGCGCCAGGTGCCTCGCATACGATTGCGGTGGCGCGCAGGCAGCCTGCCGTAGTGCCCGGTGCGCTCGATGTAGTCATCTACGACGATGCGGTCGCGCGGCCGCCCACTGATCTACAGCATCAATCCGTTCTGCCGGATGCGCTTCAATGGGGCTCAGATGCGACGACGCTTTATTCGGTCGACACCGAATCCACGGCGTATTCGCTGGACGTTTATCAGGTCAGTTCCAGCGGCGCGACACTCACCGGCGCGGTGACCGCAGCATTCCCGGGTGGCGGTCGCATCATCTACACACAGGGCATACTCTACGACGACAATGGCACGTCGTTTGATCCTGCCACTGACAACGTGCTTGGTACCCTGGCAGCTTCAGGAGTCGCCTGTCCTGACCTTGCCAACAAGCGCATCTTCGTCATCGCCAGCCAACCGGGCACGCAGCAATCGACGTTGGTCATGTTCGATGCGGTTCAATACACGCCCCTGGGCGCGCTGCCGCTACCGGCTCTGACCGCGTTTCCGCGCCACCTGGTCAGGTGGGGGAGTGCGGGGCTGGCGCTCACAGCATCCGACGGCAGCCTCACCATCATCAACAACATTTTCAATCTGCCGTCGCTGAATCTCGGGGGCTCTGGGACGGTTTTAGCCTCCGTCAACGGGGCCACTGCGTACACCGTGTACGACGTGCCGGCGAACGATCTGCTGTGGAGCTCGCAGCGAAACGCCCTCTACGTGAGCCTGTCGAGCATCGTGGCGCAACGCGGCAACACGGTCACGGCCTTCGATCCGGCGACCGGGACGTTCGGTGCGTCCGTTTTTGCCGGAAGTGAACCGCTCGGAATCGCCGCGTCCGCGGATGGTTCGTTCCTTTACGTTGGCGATGCCGGCGCTACAGCCGTAGTGCGTGCGGCCCTTCCCGCACTGGCGCTCGATGAGCGCATCGCGCTCGGTTCGGCAGCGAACTTCGGCCCGCTTTATCCGCAGGACCTGCAAGTGGCGCCCGGCAGTGATAGCACGCTCGCTGTACTGCAGACTTTCAATGGGGCGATAACGCCCTCACTGGCCGTATTCGACGGCACCACCGCGCGGCCACAGACGGCTGTCAGCGCCATTCAGGGCATACAGTGGGGTGGCGACGCGCAGACCCTCTACGGCTACGGCACTGGTGCCGATGTCCTGCAGATTTCCACCTATGCGGTTAGCGCCGCGGGGGTGACCGAGCAACCCGGTCAGCTTACCGCTCTGACCGGGTCGGTAGCCCGCGCCGCTCACTTCAATGCCGGCCTGCTCTACGGAGACGACGGCTCGGTGTTCGATCCGGCCAGCAACTCGATTCTGCAGACTTTCGCGGGCGTGCCGAATTCGGCGATGACCTTCGACACGACCCTGGGCCTCGCCTACTTCGTCAGTGCCAGTCCGCCAGCCGGGGGAGTAGCCATTAGCGCGCTCGATCTCGTGCACGGCAACCTCGTGACGACGCTGCAAGCCTCGCAAGTACAGGGCCTGCCGCTGCGGGTGGTCCGCTGGGGCGCGGACGGGCTGGCATTCAACACGACTGCCGGAGAACTCGTCGTGGTGCGCGGCGCGCTGGTGACAACGCCGCCGCCGAGCAACCCCTGCCGGGCCGCGTTAGGGACCAGCGTCACTACTTCCGGACCCGGCGGAACGACGTTTTCCTCATCGCTGATCGCGGCCGGTGCCGGCGACCTGGCATACGAGCCGCATTCAGGGCTCATCTACCTGGCAGTGAGCGCGCCGGGCGTCGCCAACACCAACTGCGTGGCTGCGCTCGATCCGCAGGCCGGATCCCTGGCAATGGGAGTGTTCGCCGGATCGCAGCCCTCGACGCTAGCGGTCTCCGACGACGGCTCACTGCTGTACGTTGGGTTGAGTGGGGGAGAGACAGTCGAGCGGTTCCAGCTGCCACCGCTCACTCACGATCTCACCATTCCACTGGTGTTTGGGCCGCTGTACAACAGCCAGCCGGTTGCCGGTGACGTGCAGGTGGCGCCGGGTGTGCCGGGCACCATCGCGGTGGTGGCACGCTCGACGCAGATCGATCCTTCATCGCTCGGCGTAGCAATCTTCGACAACAGTACACCGCGCTCCACCGTATTCGGCACCAATCAGGCGGCCGATGCCAACACGCTGGCCTGGGGCGCGAGCGCCGGCGGCTTGTACGGCCTGAACGTCGAAAACGGCAATGCTGATTTCTACACGCTCGCAGTTGGCGCGGCTGGCGCCACCCTGGTGAGCGACGTCAAAGCGCTACTTACGCAAACAGGGGGCCGCATCCATTTCGCCGGCGGGCTGATCTACGCCGACAACGGTCAGGTACTCGATCCCACGACGAACACGCTTGCGGGGACGTTCAACCTGGCGACGGTCGGCCCACCGCCTGCCTCGGTAGTGGCTGTCGACACAACGCTGAGCGTGGCGTTCTTTGCCACTTCTGATCGGACCTCCGGCATATTGAACCTGCTGGCCTTCGATGCCACGCACTTCACTCCCCAGCGTCAGATCAGCATACCGTCACTCGCGGCGCTGCCAACCCGCATAGTGCGTTGGGGAGCCGACGGGTTGGCGGTTCTTCTGAACAACGGTACGGTCCTGCTCGTGAAGGGAACCTTCGTGACGGGATGATGAGGTAGCCCGAACGTTGACCCAGCTCAAACGCGTGCACCGAAGGCAGCTAGCGTTCACTTGTCTCCCAGCGCCTTATCCTCGTTGGCACGCTTGATGACGTAGCGACGGATCGACTCGATCTGCTCAGGGCTCAGGACCTTCGCGAACCCGACCATGCCCTGATCGCGCAGCGCCCCCTCATGCACCACGCTCGCCCAGGCCTTGCCGTCCGCGATGAGCGCGCTGCGCCGCAGGTCGGGCAGCACCGTGCCGGCGTAGGCCGCGTCGCCATGGCAGCCGCCGCAAAAGCGTCCGTACTGTCGGCCGCCCTCGGCAATCTGCTCGGGTGTACCGGTTGTGGCCGGTGGGTCGAGCGGGGGGCGGGTGACGGGCGACTCGGGTGGAAGCTGTGCGCTGCCGCCCAACCTGTAGACGAGCAATCGAGACACATTGCGGACGGGTCCGGCAACCTCGGAGAGGATGCCGGGGGCCAGCGCCCATATGCCGCCCCAGCCCGCCAGCACGGCAACGTACTGCTCACCCTTGATCGAATAGGTGACGGGGGCCGCGGTGACGCCGGTCTGCACGCTGCTCGACCAGAGTTTCGCGCCGCTCACGGCATCGTAGGCCGCAAACTCCTTGGCCGCGTTGCCCTGGAACACGAGCCCGCCGCCCGTCGCCAGTACGCCTCCGTTCCACGGTCCCTTGAAGGCCACGCGCCAGCGCTCCTGTTGGGAAATGGGGTCCCAGGCAATGAGTGCTCCCCTGGTTGCCGCCATCACGGCAGCACGGACCTTGGGATCGGCGGGCATCGCGGCCGCCGCAAAGTCGATACCCGTATTGAAGCCCTGCGCCGCTTCCTGCCAATGGGCTTCGGGCACATACGGAAAGCCGGCTTCCTGCGCCGGGATATAGACGAGCCCCGTCCTCGGGTCATAGGCCATGGGCTGCCAGCTGTGCGCGCCACCCGGTCCGGGTACGACCACGAAAGGCTTGCCCGTCTTGTCGATGCGCGCCTCGGGATTCTCGATGGGCCGTCCGCTCTGGGTATCGATACCCTTGGCCCAGTTGACCGCGACATAACTCGCAGCCGAGATCAGCTGTCCGGTTGCGCGGTCGAGCACATAAAAGAAACCGTTCTTCGACGCCTGCATCACCACCGCGCGCGGCCGGCCGTCGATCTCGAGGTCCGCGAGAATCAGGTGCTGAGTGGCGTCGAAGTCCCACGTGTCGCCGGGTGTGGTCTGGTAGTGCCAGACGTACTCGCCGGTCCTGGGCTTCAGCGCAATGATCGAGTCAATGTAGAGATTGTCGCCGCCGCCGGGCGAGCGATAGGCTTGGTTCCAGGGACTTCCATTGCCCACCCCGACATAGAGCAGGTCGAGCCTGGGGTCATACGCCATCGAGTCCCACACGGTCCCGCCGCCACCGAGAGTCCACCAGTCGCCCTTCCAGGTGGCCTCGGCGCGCTTGAGATGCGGCGTTGCATTGTTGCCCGGCCGGTCCGGGACGGTGTAGAAGCGCCAGAGTCTCTTTCCGTCGTCGCCGTCGTACGCCGCGACATAGCCGCGTACGCCCATCTCCCCGCCGGCGTTGCCGATGATCACCCGGCCGTCGATCACGCGCGGCGCGCCGGTGATTGCATACGGCTTGGATCGGTCCACGGTCAGCTTCGACCAGACCAGCCTTCCGGTCTCTCGGTCGAGCGCGATCAGTCGGCCATCCAGGGTTCCGAAGTACAGGCGCCGGCCCCAGGCGGCGAGGCCCCGGTTGACGACGTCGCAGCAGACCCGAATGCCCGCTTCGCCCGGCACCTTGGGATCGTATTCCCAGCGGAGCTTCCCCGAGAGCGCGTCGTAAGCCTTCACTTTGGACCAGGCGGTCGTGATGTAGACGGTGCCGTCAATGACGAGGGGGGTTGCTTCCTGTCCGCGCGCCGTGTCCAGGTCCGCGAACCAGGCGAGACCCAGATCCTTCACGTTCGCGGCGTTGATCCGG
>VBMV01000097.1 GCA_005878835.1 Gammaproteobacteria bacterium
ACCAAGGCCAATCGCCAGTTGACGACGATCATGACGACCAGCATTCCGCCGATCACCGAGGACTGGTACAGGGCCCGGACACCCCAGTCCGTAAACAAATCCCTGATCGCCGTCGTGTCGCTGGCCATCTTCACTACGAGCTCGCCTGATGGCACATGGGTGTGAAAGGCAAGCGAGAGTCTCTGAAGGTGGGAAAACAACCTGACCTTGAGTTTGGCGGCGAGCTGATAGCTGGACCTGGTCACCAGGTAGACCTGCGCGTAGGAACACGCACCGCCCACCAGGACCATCAGGAACACCGAGGCGGACAGGATGGCCACTGCGGGCAGCGGTCCCCACTGGAACAGCCAACCGAGATACGACCATGAGGGCGCAAGCGGCTTGCCCATTAACACGTGGTCAAAGATGAGCTTCAACGGCCACGGCGCAAGCAACTCCATGAGAAGCGCGCCCAGCAGGCACAACCCCGCGAGCGCGATGCTCGACCTCGTTTGCAGCAGGTGTCCGATGATCAGCTGCCGCAGTCGGGTGAGTTTGACCTTGTCCATGCTCATTCGCCCCGCCGCAGCCGATTCAGGCGCTGATGGCGGCGTTCTTCATGGCGGGGAGAAAGTGACCTCTCGCGTGCCGCGTCGCAATTGCCAGCGCCCTCGCCCACGCCGCGGGACGCAGCCAGCAGCAGCTGCCGAACGGTCTGAAGATTGGCCTCACTGCAGAACATGGTCGCGACCGTATGGCGGCCCGCTTCGCCCAGACGCCTGCGCAATGCCGGATCGTCCACCAGGCAACCGATTGCGGTTGCCAGCGCCGCAGCATCGCCCGGGGGCACCAGCAGCCCGTTGATCCCGTTCTGAATCACCTCCGGTATTCCGGAGACACTCGTCGAGACCACCGCCAGCTCCATGGCCATGGCTTCCAGCAATACGTTGGGTATTCCATCACGATCCCCGTCACTCGCGACCTGGCAGGGCAACGCGAACACGGACGCGCTACGATACAGATCAATCAGTTCATCCTGGGTCATTTTGCCAGCCAGCTCGACGGCGTCGTTCAACCCATGGCGACTGATAAGGCCCGCGAGCCGGTCGTGCTCCTCGCCATAACCCACAATCCTGCAGCGCACGAGCTTTCCGGCATCGCGCAACAGTCGGCACGCTTCGATCAGAGTGGCGAATCCTTTCTTCTCTCGCAGGCGGCCGACACTCAGCAGCAGCGGCGCCCCGGCCGCGCGTTCGGCGGCGGGTCCGCGCTGGAAGCGGTCGAGATCGATCCCGTGATACATGCGCAGCACCATGGCCTGCGGCGTCGCGATGCCGGCAAGGTGCTTTCTGTTGTATTCCGTACACGTGACGGTGAACGACGCTCCACTCATCTTGCGGCGCAAGGAAGCGGACGATGATAGATAGATATCCTTCGCATGAGCGGAAATGCTGTAAGAGATCCCGGCGAGCTTGCTGACCAGCTCCGCAACGCCAGCCGGCTCGCTGGCGAAGTGAGCATGCAGGTGACGAATGCCGGCCTCGGAGAGCCGGTGGGCGAGGTACCCTGCCTGGAAAAAGGCGCGCGTCCGGCCGCCCTCTTCGCGTCGCAACACAAACACGAGCGCTTGCAGATAACGCCGCGGTCTCTTCACCATCAGGGCAAGATGTGCTCTGGCTCCCTGCATTGCGCTCGACACGCCCGTCGGCGGCAGGTAGGTAACCGGTGCCCGCACGGCCCGGTTCGCATCGTGACAAACGGCGTCCGTAGGTTGCTGGATTGAAAAGATGTGCGGCCGCAGGCCATTGCGCTCCAGCCCCAGAAGCTCCCCCAGGATAAACGTTTCCGAAATCTTGGGGTAGGTCTTGACCAGGAACCCAACTGTCGCGCCTGAAGCCATGGATGGTGTCGCCACCGCCGGTGCCTCTGCTATGCCATCGAGGTCGCGGCGATGGGAGCGCTGTCGTCCAATAGCGCGTACAGGCTGCTCACGACGCGTGACATTCCGTCCAGATCCACTTTGTAGGCCTCTTGCGACCCACCGTCGTCCGCATTGAGTTCCTCTATAACCGCACGCATCAGCTTCATCGGAGTGACATGGTCCGGATGGATGGCGCGGAGCAGGCCCAGTTGCGCCATGCGTTCCGCACGCATCCATTGCTCCTGCACCGGCCTGACGCGCGGCACGACGATCGCTCGTTTGCGCAAGCTCAGTATTTCGCAGATGGTGTTGTATCCGGCCATGGAAACAACCAAGTCGGCCGCGTCGATACAGCCCATCATGTCGTTGTTGAACTCCTGGATCACCAGTCCCGGTTGGGCCGCGCCGAGGCGGATGCGGCGCCGATTCTGCTCGGACATTTCCGGCCCGCAGATCAGCAGCGTCCTGATCTTCATCCCCCTGGGGAGATGACTGAGTCCGTGTACATAGTTGGCCAGCAGTTGGTAGCCATCTTCGCCACCGCCGCCGGTCACCAGCACCAGATGTTCGTCGTGAACTCCGAGTTCTCCCCTGATCTGCTCGCGCGTCCGTAATCCACGATCGCGCCGTAGATAGCCGCAGAACTGCAGCTTGGATCCGCTGGAAGCCGGGAATTTGTACTCCGTCGCGAGGTTGAAGATCTCCGGCGACCCGACTACGAGGATTCGATCGTAAAAGGATCGCACCGCGTCGTGATAACGGTTGCGCTCCCAGGTAGCGGTGGTCGTTTCCTGGTCATCGAGGATGTCACGAAGCAGCAGCACCACCTTTGGCAGGGCGCCACGGCCGTGCAGCAGCCGTAGCCCCGGGGCTAATTCATTGCTCACGCCGAATGGCTTCTTGTCGACGAGAATCAAGTCCGGGGCGAAGTCCAGCAGCGCGTTCGTGATCAGGGTCGCCCGCAGGCGGATCGTGTCGTCATAGCGAAGCCCAAGGAACTTCACGTCATAGACGCCGTCGAGCGTTCGGGTGAGACAAGGGAGCTTGATGTAATCAATGCGCGGTGAGATGCGAAACGCGTGCACCATCGGTGAGCCGGAAATGATCAGCACCGAGACATCGCTATAGGTGGCAACCAGATGCTTGGAGATCTCCAACATTCTCTTGATGTTGCCGAGCCCGAACGTGTCGTGCGAATAGACGAGAATCCTTTTCAGGTGCGCGCTTTCGCAAATCTCCGCCGAAGGCAGACGCGGGTCGCGGTCCGTGCGACTCTGGAGCACTTGGGCAACGCCGGGGGTCAGCGGCAAATCACCAGCCCGAGCCGCAGCCTCGCCCCACGCGCTGGACACGACATGAGGCGCGGCGTCGCGCTCGGCGGTCTGGCTACTACGATGGCTGGTTGCAGTGTGTACATCACTCATACTCATGCATCCTTACATGCCCTTATGCATCCTTACATGCTGGCCCCTGCTGCTGGTCGAATGAAGCATTCGCAGAGCAGAAAGGCAGCGCGCGATGACCAGCGGCATGGACTGCCGCCAAAGGGGCAAATCCCTTGCCTCGATTTCCCTGCAGGCTCTTTAGACAGATCCCGCGTCAGACAGATTCCGCGTCGACGGAGCCTGTGCCGTCGCGCACGACTCGCCCAAAAATCTCGGTACGGAGTACTCGAACTACCTCAAGCCACGCTCAAGTCGATGCGAGCGGAGACTGCGGTCTCATGGCTTGTAACATCACTGCAATACTCGTGCAATAATCATAAATGCGCACAGTGCCCCGCTGCAGAAAAAGTCAAGATGCCGCTCGGGCCACCATAGTTAGGTTAGGAATTCATCGGCAATTGTTAGGTTGCGACTCAATGGCCACACGCAGCTTAGCTTTGGCTGTGTCGGACATCCCGAGGTCAGCCGTAGTGGTTTTTTCGTCGCCGTAGGTTTTATTCGTCGCCGTCGAGTTTCGCCGGAATTGCGCCGTAGGGTTTTGCCGTAGGGGTGCGCCGTAGGGTTTGCCGAGTATTTCACTTTGAGTGTCCGCAGATCTATGTTGTTCGATACTGCACTACCCTGACTTACGGGGCCGCACAGATCGGACGGCACTCGCCATGGACCACACCGATCACCGAACATATCACGGCATTCATCCGGCCGATGGCAAGCTGGGTGTGATGATTGCCGGCGTGGGAGAAACGATCCGGAGACATGACTCATGCAAGACCGAGACGCTCAAGAGCGCGGACCGCACAGCGGTAACCAGGTGCGGCACTCCCATCCAGGAGCTGTCCCTTCCGACTCGCGGATGCTCACGAACTACCTGGCGGATATCGAGCAGTTGCTCTGTGAACAGCGCTGGGACGCCGCACTGCGGGAGGCTTGCGATCTGCCGCAGATCGCGGTGGCCCTGGCCGACCCGCAGCTGCGCAGCTCCAGCGAGCGAGTCAAGAGATGGTGCGGCAAGTGGGTCCGTGCACTCAAGACGGACAGCGAGGGGAAGCGGCTCGAGCGCGTGCACCGGGTTCTGTGCGAGCGCCTCGACCACGGCGACGGAGCGGCGTGCGAGTCGGTGCCGGCAAGGGCCCTGCGGCGGCTGCGCTTGCATCGCCTGACACGCACGCTTCCCGGCGGCTTCACCTCAGAGCATCCTGCCGCAGCGGATGCGCAAGGCGCCGGCGAGGTGGAAATCTGCTACGCCCTGATCGCAGCTGCCCGCCGCTGGTATGCCAACAGCGCCTGCCGCGATGCGCAGGTGCAGGCAAATCTCGCGCGGCTGGCCCTTCTGCACTAGGAGTCAGTGCCATCTGATCACGGTTAAAGACGGGTTTGGCGGGAGCAGCTCATGAGCAAGACAGTCTGCGTGCTGTTTCTCACCGGCTTTGGCATGGTCTGCTACCTGCCTCCCCTCTGTGCTGAAGAGAAGGTACAAGTTCCAGGAACAGTCGAGGATGCCACCGGTGCGGCTGAGGTCACAGAGGAGAAGGTCACAGAGGAGATTACTGTCTCCGCCCGCGCCCGCGATCCACTCGCGGCGCAGCGGAACGCCTCCGCGGTTCAGCTGGACGGCGACCTGTTGAGGAGCCTGCCGGCGAGGCTGGAGGACCCGCTGGCGGTCGCCTCGCTGTTCGTCGATCCCGCCGCCATCGGCGCCGGCGGAACCAAGATCGTGGTCGACGGCGTGGAGGGCGACACGCTCGACGTCCCGACCTCGAGCGTCAGGAGCATCGCCGTCGACAGCAATCCTTATTCGGCGGAGTTCGGCCGACCGGGGAGGGGACGCATCGAGGTCACCACACGGAGGGGGTCCCTGGTTCGGCTGCACAGGCGTTTTGAGTTCGCCTACCGGGACGCCAACTTCAATGCCGCGAACCCCTTTGATGCGGTGCACCCATCTCGACAGCGCAGCTGGGTCGAAGGGGAGCTCGACGGGCCGTGGCTCGGCGGCAAGGCCAGTTTCTTCGTCGGCGGTGACTACCTCAGGGACAACAACAACAGCTTCATCACTGCCCTGACGCCCTCGGGGGCGGTGAGCGAGCCCCTGCCCTTCCCGCGGCGCACCGCTCACCTGATCGCGCGAAGCGACATCCGTTTCACCCCGCTCCACACGCTCTCGCTGCGCTACAACTGGAGCGACGATCGGCTGAGCAACCAGGGCGTCGGCGCCTTCGATCTCCCCGAGCGCGCCTGGAATTCGAGGAATCGGACCCAGGAGCTGCGGATCTCGGACGTCGCCCGCGTCGGGACGGACTTTCGCAACGACTTGTACTTCGACTTCAGGTACCGGCCGAAGACTGCCGACAGCGTGAGCGATGCGCCGGCCGTGCTGGTGAACGGCTCGTTCAACGGCGGCGGCGCGCAGGTCTCGCGCCGGAACGTGGAGAAGGCCATCGGGCTCGAGGACCTCGCCTCCTACCGCCTGGGGCCGCACTCGCTGCGCTTCGGCGGCATCGTGAAGTCGAGACTCATCGACTACACGGACGCTTCCAATTTCGGGGGAACCTACACCTTCTCCGGTCTCCCGCACTTCGTGAACAACCTGCCGAGTCAGTACACGGTCAACGGCGGCAACCCCCGGGTGGGGTTCACCCAGAACGAGTTCGCCTACTTCCTTCAGGACGAGATCCGCCTGCGGCCGCGGCTCAACCTGCTCCTCGGGCTGCGGCACGAATGGCAGTCGAATCTCGACGAGCACGCCAATCTGGCGCCGCGCCTCGCGCTGTCCGCTGCGTCGGAGGACGGCAGGACCATCGTGCGCGCGGGCACCGGCATTTTCTATCAACGCCAGCCGGTCACTCTCGAAGAGCAGTACCGGCTTCTCGGCGGATCCAACCTCCGCCAGGTCGTTCTGACCAATCCGAGCTACCCGCTGACGGGGGATCCCTTCGCGCAGGCGGGCCCGCCGAACGTGCTGCGCCTCGATCCGCACCTCCGGGCTCCCTATGACATCCAGGCGAGCCTGGGGGTGGAGCGCAAGCTCGGCGAGCACACCACCCTCACCGCGGAATACACGCTGCTGCGCGGGCAGCGGCTCTATCGCATGCGCGACATCAACGCTCCGCAGCCGGCGACCGGAATTCGCCCCGACCCGAATTTCCTGAACGTCGATCAATTCGAGACTACGGGCAGCTCACGCTCCGACAGTCTCAAGCTCGGGGTCCGCGCCACGATAGCCGACAGGTTGCATCTGGTCGCGCAGTACACGCTCTCGCACGCAAGCGACGACACCTCGTGCCCCTTCCCGCAGCCGGACCTGTGCTCGCCGCCGGCGGACAGTTACGACCTGGCGGGCGAAGGCGGGCCCGCGGACCACGATCAGCGACATCGATTCAACCTCGCCGGCGTCTTCGACCTGCCCGGGGATTTCACTCTCGGCTGCGTCGTTTCGCTGAGCTCCGGCGCCCCCTACAACATCACGACGGGCTTCGACGACAACCAGGACACCGTGTTCAACGATCGCCCGAACCTCGGAAACCCCGCAGCGCCCTTCCAGTCCTTCGCCGTCGACGGCAGAGAGGTCGGCGGGACACCGGGTGTGCTCTACGACGGCCCCCAGGCGTTGTTCGCCGGCAGGCTGGTCCCGACCACCCCGAGCAGCGTGCACTGGCTGATCCAGCCCGGGCCGGGCAATGTCGGGCGCAACAGCGGCAGGGGTCCGGCCTTCGCCGACATCGACCTGCGCGTGGCGAAGCGGTTCGTCCTGAGAGAGAAGAGCAAGGGGTCGCAGGACGTGGAGCTGCGCCTCGACGCTTTCAACCTGCTCAATCACGTCAACTACTACAATTACGTGGGCACGCTCACTTCGCCGTACTTCGGCCGCGCGAACGATGCCCACGTGCCGCGGGAGATCCAGCTATCCGTGAGAGTGCGCCTGTGAGCGACTGCGGACGGACGGAGTACACAAGGGCAAATCCGCCCCGGGCGAGTAGTGATCAAATGAACGTCTGTCTCATTGCGGACAACCCGGAAACGACCGCGCATCCGGTCATTGGCGCAGTGCTGCGACAGCTTTGCTCGGCACATGCAGTGCGTCTTCTTGATGTTGCCGGGATCAGCGGTGATCAGGCCGTCGGGCGCGAAAGAGAGCATCCCTTAGCCGACATCTACCTGCTCAAGTCACATACACCCCAGGCACTGGAGGTTGCACATTACCTGGAGCAGCGTGGCGCATTGGTGATCAACAGTTTCGCGTCCTCATCGGCCTGTCAGGATCGCGCCCTCATGGCGCAGCGCATGGGCGAGGCCCGCCTCGCCTTTCCCAGGACCTGGACTCATCCCTCGCTCGGAGAGCTGCTCGAGCAGCAGCAGCGCCTTTCCATCTTATCCTTCCCGCTCGTCGTCAAGAGCCGCTACAGCCGGCGCGGGGATCTTGTCTACAGGGCAGACGGCGTCGAGCAACTGCATGCCCTGGCACGCCGGACCGACGAGCCCGTCATCATCCAGGAGTTTGTCCCGGCAGACGGCTGGGATATCAAGCTATGGGTCATCGATCGGCAGATTTTCGCGGCACGTCGTCGCTCGTCTCTGGCAGGGGAAGCGTCGAGGCAGAATTTCCCGATTCCCACGGAGCAGCTTCCCGGCTCCTGGAGATCGATCAGCCTGAAGGTCGGCAGAGTGTTTGATCTGCATCTCTACGGCCTGGATCTCATTGCCTCCGACCGAGGCCCCGTAGTCGTGGACGTCAATTCCTTTCCCGGCTTTCGAGGGGTTGCCGGCGCCGCGTCAGCACTGCTGTGTCTCATCGAGAGACTGAGCAATACGCGTCAGGTAGTTAGTGGTTGAGCTGTGGCCTCATTGATAGAGCGTCGCGCTGACTCGATGAGCGGCAGCACACGGCCAGGCTCAGGCGCGACCCTCTCGATTCGGGCGCTTACGTCCATCATGCAGCGCTTGCCCCACTCCCCGCGCGCGCAGGCCGGCTTGTCCATCCGGTATCTGCGCCGCAAACCGGGACGTGGCCTGGTCATCGTCTATGCTGCAGGCGCCCTCACTGCCGGTAGCGCGCCTCACGGGAGAGATCCTCATCGATGGCTCACCGTAGCGGTCGATGAGGCCGCGCTGGTCGGCACGCGACTGCGCTTCACTACCGAGCAGGTTCGGCAGGCCCGGCTGGGAACACATGTCGCCGTGCAGGTTTTTCCGGCCGACGACGCTCTGCCAACACTCGCCACGAGCTTGAGGACAGCTCCTGAGGAGCCTGTGTTCGCGGAGCTGGAGGCGGCGGCACGCACCCAGCTCTGCGATCCGGACTGGCACATCTGCCACGCGAGGGCCGATCCGGTGCGCTACAAGCCCGGCAGCCGTTGCGTCATCCGCTATACACTGAAGCTCGAGAAGGGGTCAGGGGAACGAGTCGCTCGGCAGGAGCTGTCGATCTTCGGCAACGTGTACCGCGATCATGAAAAGCCACGTGCGATTCAGGCAGCGATGCAGCAACTCTACGCGCAGCAGATGCAGGAGGGATCTCAGCCGATCATCCCCCGCCCGCTCCGTACTGTAGAGACGCTCGGACTGACCCTCAACCAAGCCGTGGAGTCGAACCAGGCCAACTCGAAGGGTTCCCGCCCAGGCTTGCAAGTGCTGCGGCCTCATTTCACAAGAGCAGTCGACGGCCAGACACCCGGTGTCGTCATTCCCGGCAAGGAGTTATGCGCCACCGCCATCGCACTGGCACGTCTGCACACCAGCGCAGTGTGCCTGAAGGGCCCGTTGCGCACTGGAGCCAAGGAGGCCAGGCGGGCAAGGGAGCGAGCCGCGCTGGTCGCGACGTACTGCCCGGTACTGGCAGACCCAGCGCGGCGGCTCGCCCGGCAGCTGACGAAATCCCTGGAGCCACTGCAGCCCGATACCTATCGACCCGCGCACGGTGGATTCAAACCCAGCCAGCTGCTCTTCTGCGGCGAGCGGGTCTTCGTCGTGGACCTGGATGGACTGTGTCTTGCCGACCCGGCGCTTGATGTCGGCTATCTGCTGGCTTATTTGCGCCCCAATGGGCTCTGGTACGGTCGTGCAGGCATGCGTCGCTGGTTCGAGGGCGCGGCGGCGAAGTTCGTCGGTGCGTATCGGCTGGCGATGTGCCAACGCGGCATCAACGAAACAACGATTGGCGGCATCCTGGAGCGCGCGCGCTGGTACGGGGCCGCTACCTTATTCAGGATTGCTGCCAGACGCGTCCATCGCCTGAACAGTCCGCGCCCCGCAGAGCTTGCAGCCATGCTCACCGAAATCGAGGCATGCATGTGTGACGGGCATTGAGCCGTGGGAAGCGGGGCCGCGGCAAACCTCGAATGATGATTCGCGGCGTGAGCGCGCTGGCGACCGTGCTCGACATTGCACCCAAATCGGGACCCACCTCAAGCGCAGTGAGCGCGGGAACGGCTCGTTCCAAATCTGACTACCGTCCCGACATTGACGGCCTCAGGGCGTTGGCCGTCATCTCCGTCATTATCAATCACTTCAACACAGATCTGCTGCCCAGTGGATATGTGGGTGTTGATATCTTCTTCGTCATCTCCGGTTATGTCATCGCCTCGTCGCTCTACAACAGCCCAGGCAAGACCCTTGCCGATGTTTTTCTAGGCTTTTACACAAGACGGGTAAAGCGATTAGTCCCCGCCCTCATTCTGTGTGTAGTCATAACCGGCGTTCTGATATGTCTTTTCGATGAAAGACCAGGCACATCGCTCAAGACGGGCATCACATCTCTTTTCGGTCTTTCCAACATCTACTTGCTCAGGCGAGCGACCGACTACTTCGGACGTTTATCGCAACTAAACGTCTTCATGCATACCTGGTCCCTGGGCGTCGAAGAGCAGTTCTACGTCATCTTTCCATTCATAGTCTGGTTCACGGGGTTCGGTCGCGCGCACCCAAAGGGATTGGACAATCTAGGGCGTGTCGTCGGAGTGCTTGCTATCGGCTCGCTGGTTGCGTTTGTTCCACTGAGCGCCTCTAACCAACCTGCCGCCTTCTTTCTGATGCCGACCCGGCTGTGGGAACTGAGCGCTGGTTCTCTGGTGTTTGTAGCCCTGAGTCGCGTCCAGCGCTCTTCATTGCGGCTGCTCGCTCGGGTCAGTCCGTTGGTAGTGATGCTTTCCATCGTTGCCGTTCTCTTTATCCCGGCTCGGTTTTTTGTTCGTGCAACAATCGCTGTCGTGGTGCTGACGGCGCTGCTGATTGCGTCCATTCGCCCCCGGACCACTGCCTATCAAATCCTCTCCCACCCCACGGCAGTCTATGTCGGTCGTATCTCGTACTCTCTATACCTTTGGCACTGGAGCGTCCTGGCAATCAGTCGCTGGACTATTGGCATTCACTGGTGGTGTGTGCCTTTACAGGTCGGGCTGATGCTGTTGCTGGCAGGCGCGTCTTACCGGTATGTAGAGAACCCGATGCGTCACGCCGAGTGGTCTGCCTTTCGCTGGCGATCCATTGGCTACGGATTGAGTGCCTTGGTTGGCGCTGCTGCCTTGTTGGCAGGTCTGGCGAAGCCGCTCGACGGTCGTCTTTACACCGGCAGGTCCCGGAAGTTGGTGGCGGAGGGGGTTGAGTCGCTTACTGATACCTATTCCCTGCGTGACGCGCCAGGTTCCTGGCAAGGAGAGAAGTGCGTCGTCTCCGACAACAGGCAGGTAGGAAAGGTCATTCCGATTGACGAATGCACCCTTGGCAGCTTCTCAAGCGCCAGGCGCAGGGTTCTTGTTCTGGGAAATTCTTATTCCGCTGCCTTTGTCCAGGCATTCGACCAGTTGGTGCAGTCTGACAAGTACTCGGTCACCGTTACATCCGCCTGGGGCGCTTCACCTGTTGCTGAAATCCCGAACAGCAGCCCGTGGGATAAGGCGAACGACTATTATTGGCGTACGGTTGTTCCGTCACTCGTTTCCCATCTTCGAGCTGGCGACTGGGTGTTCCTCATCAATGACATGGCGGATCTGTCGCCGGAGCAGGCGTCAGTTGATTCCACTCAGAGATTGAGAGAACTTGAAATGGGTCTTGCCAAGCTTTCCGACCGACTTGCCGAGCGCGGAGTCGGTCTGGCGGTACTCCATGGGATTGCATTTGCTCATGAGACAGATTGTGAGCCCGTGCTCGCGGCGCCGCAGTGGTTCGCACCTTTCGGCAGTCCCTGTCGTTTCTTTTCTAAAGAGCAAACGCTTTCGCGACGCGCCAGACTCAACCAAATCCTCTCCAGTCTTCGTGATCAAGGAAAAATTGCGATCGTCGACTTGATCGATGTCTTTTGTCCGCGCAAGACTTGCACTTACCAGGCGAGCACCGGTCAGACGCTCTACAGGGATGTCTACTCACACCCGTCCGTCGAGGCGGCGCGATTGTCTGCGCCGCTCATTCGAGATGTGTTGACAGCATCAAGTCCCTCGCGTCGCGGCGCAGCGGAGCGACGGGCCCGATAGCGTACGGTGCGCTCGGCCGCGCATCGCGGCTCCGCCGTTTGGTGGATTGGAAAGTTCGAAGTCTCCGCGCGCGCGTCAGTGGGGCCTCCCGGTCGTTCCCCACCGAAACCCGTATTCGACCTCGATCGCCAGAACCCCGGGAACAGCCCAGAGTCTCACCAGGTCGTCGGACTCCATCGAACCCGTCAATACGCCGACCAGCGCGAGCGTCGCGCTGTGGTGAAGGCCAAGCGCGCGACAAGCAGCGGCGATCTCATGGATGCGACCGCGTGCGTCGTCCGCGACCGCGACCGCGATATTGACTCGGCTCATTGCGTAGCTCTCGCGTTGGGTTTCGGACCGTAGGTCGGGGCGACCATCCGCAGTGTCGCAACGGTTCTCCACGGTCACGTTCTATCTGTTCCCCAGAGCGCGCGCGTCTCAGCAGACGATCGATCTCTCGTCACGAAGCAAGTGAGAGTCGACGGTCTCCCGCGACAGATACCTGATGCGGCGCTTCCTCACGGAAGCTGAATCCGGCGATGTTGCCGACAGGGCGCGTACGCACGGCGCCGGCGGCGTGTACTACCACCTCGCTCCAGGAGAATGAGTATGAAATGCACAATCGTCACGCTTTTGCTCATGGCATCTGTCACAACCGCTGCGGTTGCGCAGGATGGAACCGGGCAAGGTCCCCCCCACCACTCGCCGGTGATCGTCATGCCACAGCCGGTAGCTGTGCCGACGACTGCTTCGCCGACCAGGCCGCTGTCGGTGTTTTTCCAGCTCAAGTCGGAATTAGCTTCAATGACGAAATAGGCACGACGAATCGGATCGGTCGTGGCTCGAGACGCGACCGCTGATTCAGGTGCACAGCGTCATCCCCACGGCGGCCGCCGCCTGGTTCTTACACACGCCCCGAAGAGGTCATCAAAGAGTCAATCCGCGCACCGTCGCCACTTTCCCTCGGGATCGCTCATCCAGGATCCGGCATCCTGGAGTTCGCCGCTTTCGGCGTAGCGATTCACCATGAGCACGGGCACTCCTCGCTCGCGGGACCGGGGGAGCGACATCTCGCACGTGAACAGGCGGGTCTCGTAGCTATTCGCCCAACACCCCCAGACGCGTCCCTCCTGAGCGGCCTTGGCTATGACCGCCTGCAGCGGGGGAGGCAGTGCGGCCGGGTCCCGAAGCTGGTAGCCGTCCTTCGGCAAGAGATTGGCGCGTGAGACAAGCGCCTCCAGCAGCCTCTCTATGTGGGAGGGCTGCTGGAGGGTGCGCAACCGGCGCGTCTCCATGGAACTGGCCTCCTCAGGGCCTTGTCGTGGTTGCAGTCTTCGCTGTCTGGGCGTTGCGGGTCGGCAGGCCCGGCCCGAGCGCAACCACTGATACCTGAAACGCAGCCCAAAGGGCGGGATCCGCAGACCCGTCGCGCGACACGACCGATCGCATTGCCGCGCCCAGTGCCGCGGGTGGGTTCATCGAGTCGTGCAGCAGGTGTCCATAGAACTCTGTCATGAGTCGAGCGCCAATCTCATCCGAGACAGGCCAAAGAGAGGCCACCACCGCGCGCGCACCCCGGGCAAGCACGGTCGAGCTGATGCCGACCAGACCCTCGCTGGGCACTTCCTTGCCCAGGGCGGTGTCGCATGCGCTGAATACCGCAACGTCCGCCTCGAGTGTCTGCAGCGACAGGTCTGACACCCGCACCGCACCGTCGACGACGTTTCCGCCGGCGTCGTACGAGCCGAGAATCAACGCGGACAGCTGGGGAACCTGCGCATCCACGATGCCGTGCGTGGCGATATGGATGAACCGGTATTTCGACCAGTCGAGAGAGAGTAGCCGGTCGCGCGTGGCGTTGAGGCCGTTGAGTTGATCCACATCCGCAGGCGAAAACTGTGCCGAAATCTGGGCTGCCTCCTGGGCTGTGAACGGTAGGCGCCGATAGCCGCGACGGGCGGGATCCAGTGCACGCCCGTCCGGTACCTGCGGCGTCACCCCCACGCGTTGGACTGCCGTGAGCCTCGGATCGTCTGCCTGATATACCGGATCGGCGACCAGCAGCAGGCCGCGGCGCTCGTGCCGTTGAGCCCGTGTCCCGTTCGTGTCGAGCACCCACGCGGCCGGAGTGAAGGCGACATCGTGTTGCAACGCAACAAACGCGTCCTGCGTCCGCAGCGCCGCGAACGGCACGTAGTCGAGGCCGCCGTCCGGAACGAGCACCCATTGCCGCGCGCCGGACAGCCACGGCTCGATCGGCCGAATGATCAGCTCGTACAGGGCGCGGGCGTCCTGGAGCCGACGCTCGCGGGGCATATCGATGAGCCGCGTCAGCGAGCGGTGAAAAGCCGCGACCTTCTCCGCGATCGCCGCCGGCGACGGCAACTGCGCCCACCGAATTTCAGCAGGTGAGACCACCCATGCGTAAGCGGATTCGGCCCCGAGCCAGTACGACACGAGCACCGTATCGGCGGGAAGGGGCGCGAGACCCGCTTGCTCGCTCCCCCCTCGTGGAGGTCCTCCGACGGGCGTAGCTCGGGTCGCGATGAGGGTGTTGATCGCGTCCGCCTCGCGCTCCAGCTCGGCAATATCATGCATCAGATGCCTCGCCCGTGGGTCGCCCGAGCCCGAGCGGTCCAGCCGCGCCTCGAGGGCGAACCGACGCGCCGACAGCTCACGATAGAGCTCCTCGCGCCGGCGAAATTCAGACGCGAGTGCCCGTCGAACGGCAGGCGAGTACTTCTGGGCCGCGACGTCGGCGAACGAATGCGCGCGCGAGGCATCCGCAGTCGCGAACGCGGCCGCCGCCAGCGTGTTGGCCTCGTCGTTCCGGCCCGCCGCTGAGGCGACCTCGTAACGGGCCCGTAGCAACTCAATCTTGAGGTCGTAGGCCAATCGCAATGGTGTTTGCAGCTGTGCGCGCAGCTCGGGATTCGCGGTCTGAAGGCGGACGGCGTCGGCTTGTCGCAGGGCCCGTTCGATGGCCGCGAGCGCGGCGCGAGGTTGCCCAAGCAGTCGAAGTGCTCGCGCCTGCTCGAGGTCCGCTTCGAACTCTTCAGTGACACTGCCAAACCGGTGCAGGCGCGGTCGAGCGATCGCGAGATCCGCCAGGGCCTCGCGGGACCGACCCGTCTCGCGAAGCAGCACCGCGCGCTGCAGGAGCGCCTCCGCGTGGATGAGCGGATCGACCTTCGCGCCCGTCAAGAGCACCTCATCGAGCTGTGCCCTTGCCTCCTCGAAGCGACCCGCGGCGGCGGTGTGCGCCGCCAGTTGAATACTGATGCGCTCGATCGCCGAGGGGGCGAGCGCAAGGGCGAGCGCCTCCCGATCGGAGGCTATCGCGTCGTCTAGCCTCCCCTGCTCGGCGTCAATGGTCGCAAGCGCGCGCAGAGTGGCCATGCGTCCGCGGCCATCGAGCGCCACCGTGCGAATCGCGAGCGAGTGCTCAAGGAATTGGCGGGCGCGATCGCGGTCGCCCAGTGCGTAATAGTTCACACCAATGCCGTAGAGACTCTGCGCTTCATCCCGCTGGGCCTGAACTTTCTCTGCGAAGGCAAGCGCGCGATCAAAAAGACGCAGCGAGTCGTCGAAGTGGCCGAGGGCGTAATTTGCGAGCGCCGTGTTATTGATCACCCCGATGTAAAGGCTTGGGTAGGGTTCCGGACCGATATCGGTGAGCGCGCGCCTGAACCAGCGTAGCGCTTCCGGCAGACGTCCCAGGCCCCACAGGCACAGCGCCCGGTTGTGCCATGCCTGTGCGCGTCGCGGCGTCTCGTGGATGGATTCGAACAAGCGACTCGAGGTCGTAGAAGCCGTCACACATTCCGGGTAACGACCCTCATAGAGATGAGTCAACGCAATGTTCGTGAGTTGCAACCCGGCGTCATAGCGTTCGCCTCGCCGCAGGTGGAAGCGACTCAAGCGTTGCAACGCGCTGCGTGCGCGTACTAGAAGGTCGGTCGAATGCACACCATATCCCGGCACAGCTCGTCCAGCAGGTGCGGTCGATCCGATCTCGATCCACGCCGCGGCGACGAGTGCACGGGCGCGCGCCCGCCGGTACGGATCGTAATTCCCGAGCAATTCGGCAGCCGCTTTGGCCCACTCGGCCGTTTTCGCCCAGTCCTGCAGATCAAGGTACTCGACTCCCGCGAGGGCGAGTGCCGTCTGGCCGCGCAGCGGCCGATCCGCAGAGGTGGCGAGCGCACGCTCGGCGGCCGAGTACCCTTCCGCCGCCCGCAAGAACGCATCGTGTGCGCTAGGGGTGGGGGAGGCCGAGCGGCCCCTGGAAATCTCCTCGCCCGCCGCATAGTCGGCATCGGCCGCCGCGAGTGCCTTCACGATTGCCAGGCAGTCGGGTCGGTCCCGGAGAGTCGCAAGATCGAAGGCGCGAACGGTCGCCGAGCCGGCGGCGTTCGCGTGCTCCTTACCGGTGATGCGCACGCCGAGGGAGGCGGAGTCCGGTGCCGTCACCAGCGCACGACGGGTTCCCGAGCGTCGCTCGGGGTGGTCGGCTCGGGCCATGACCTCGTTCTTCGAGCCGAGAATCTCAACCAGCGCATCGTTGTCGCGCTCGCCGACCTCGATCAGGTAGGCATGCCCCGGCACTACGGCAAAACCCGCCATCGCGGGCTCGGTTCCGAGGGTCCTGAGAGGGCCTGCGGCGACCGCGGGAGCTCCGAGAGCACGGGTGCACGAGGTATTCTCCGCGGTGCCGGGCACGGCCCACCCCGCCAGAACAATCGCGACAAAAAGACGTCGGCCGGCGGCGTGGCGGTTCATCGCCGGCTGCGGTGTCTCGTGATTGCGGCTTATACTCGACCTATGATTGGTGTTGACGACCAAGCAGCACCCGCAGCGATGCCCCCGACGGCGGACGTCCCTGCCCCGGTTTCGGACCCGGTTTCCCACCTGTCGGCAGTCTATCGCGACTATCCCGGTCTTCGCGCGCTGATCTTGCGGCGTGTTCGCGACCCGGAGATCGCCGCGGACATTCTTCAGGACGCCGCGGTCACGACGCTCGAGAAACTCCGCAGGGGTGAGATCGCCCACCCGGAGAACGTGGGCGGGTATCTTTACCGCGTGGCACTGAATCACCTGCGAAATCATCGCCGCAAGGACCGGACGGCCGTGTCGAGTGGCGACGGCCTGGAGGAGCTTCCGGGCACCGAGGACGACCCTGAGTGGGAACGGGTCGGGCGACCGCAATGGGCCGCGACGGCGCGGCGGATGCTCGGTGAAATGCCGGCTGAGCGGGACCGCGACCTCCTGGTCCGGTTCTATCTGAATGACGAGGCGAAGGAACAGATCTGCCGCGAGCTTCGCTTGTCGGAGGAGCACTTCAATCGCGTGATCTTTCGCGCCCGCAATCGGTTCAGGGAGCTCCTCGAGCACCGCGGCTTCTGGAAAGCCGATCTGCTGACGCTGGTCGCGATTGGACTGATCCTGGGCCATGCGGCTATCCAGGGAGGTATGAAGTGATGGAAGTCGGCCGCGATTCCGAGCGGATGCAGGACTACATTGTCGGACGACTGTCCGACCATGAGCACCGCGCATTCGAAGATCGCCTGGTGCGTGATCCCGGGCTCGTGCACGAGCTGGAGCAGTCGCTGCGCCTGAGCGACGGACTGCATCAATTGCGGGCGCAGGGGTATTTTGACAAGGCCGCATCGCGAGCCGGTGGCTCCCGGATCTGGCTACCGGTCCTCGCAGCGGCCTCGATAGCCGGACTTGCACTCTTGCTGTGGCTGCAACCGAGTACGGGACCGTCACCCGTTCTGACGGCGTCCCTCGATTCGCGCGCGCCTGCTGTTGGGCCGCCGGTGGCGGCGCACTTCACATTTGTCGCAGTGCGTGGCAGTGCGATACCTGACCTCAACCTGCCTTCCGGCGGCGTGATCGAGTTTCGCGCGGCGCCGGCAACGCACCTGAGGGCTTCCCGGTACCGGATGACGCTCGTTCGACAGGACGAGGGAGGGGCTTGGAAGCCCGTCGGCGCCGCGGCGGGTCTTCAATTGAGCGCGGACGGGTACGTTCACGGCTATGCCGACGCCGCCCGCCTGGAAAGCGGTAGTTACCTGCTTCGCATCGAGCCTGACGCTCGAGCCCCCGGCACGGGGGAAGTGTTCCCGTTCAATCTCCGCGCCCGCGGAGCTCCGCCGGCACCGTGATGCGCGACCCGGATTCCTCGAGCTCAATTGCCGCTACCTGTTCCCGATAGCCAGCCCGTCTCACCCGCGGATCGCTTTCGGTGGCGCTTGCCTCAATCCGGTCCACAGTCTCTTTGATCGTCGGGGGACTGCTGGGGGCAGTCGCAACGCTTCCTGTGGCGCGTGCCACTGTCGCAGACGATGCCCAGATCCTCGCCAACTGTCCTGCGGTCGGAGATGCCAAAGGCACCAGCGTGCGGGCATTGAACACGCTCAAGCGGCGCATGACGGTGCCAACGCCGGGGGATATCGATCCGAATGTGACCCTCAGAGCCATGGTGGCCCCGGGAGATGACACTACGCGCTGGGACGAGAAGCGTGGCGCCACCATCGAAGGCTATGTCGCGGACGTCAAAGTGGGTGGCGTCGAGTCGGTGAATTGTCACACGCATGGTCCCGCCTACCGCGATACGCACATCGAGCTGACGCTGGATCCGACAAAGAACGACGAAACCACCTATGTCATCGTTGAAGTCACCCCTCAGGTCAGGCAGGAAATGTCAAGCAAGGGGGTGGATTGGAGCACCAGGACTTTGCGCACGAGTCTTCTCGGTCGCTGGGTGCGCGTCACGGGGTGGCTCCTGTTCGATGTCGAGCACAAACCGGAGGCCAGGAACACAGCCTCCAGGGGCGCTCATATCTGGCGGGCAACAGTATGGGAGATACATCCCATCACGGCCATGGAGGTATTGCCAGGAAAGCCCCCAGTCAATCAAACGAGTCCTGGTGCGGGAAAGTAACAGAGCACGAGCGCCTCTCCGTGCCGCTGGGCCTGCGGCTTACGTATAGGATTTCAGCGCTTCCCACGCGGCCTCGGCGGAAGCCGGCAGATGGCGCGTGAGCGCCGCTGCTGCACGCCGAACATGCCGTACGGCGCTCCTGGGAACTGCGGTCAACGCGTCCTCGACCGCGCCGGGAAACCGCTCGACGAGCGCCTCAATGAGGGTCGCGGCCTGACGGAGATCTTTTGCGGGTTTGCTGGTGGTTTTTGCCCGGAGCTGGGAAACGAGTAACCGACCCTGGACCGTTGTCGCTCGCAGCTCGCCTGCTCTAGACCCGACCGTTAACGGGCGGATACCGGCCTTTGTGCACACGGCGCGGCTCGCGGACAGCGGGTCACGCTAGAAGAATCGCTCGAGGAAAGCCGCCGCTTCATCCGAGATG
Organism: Gammaproteobacteria bacterium; assembly: GCA_005878835.1. Classification (GTDB taxonomy): domain Bacteria; phylum Pseudomonadota; class Gammaproteobacteria; order Steroidobacterales; family Steroidobacteraceae; genus 13-2-20CM-66-19. The sequence continues at coordinate 19,160 of VBMV01000097.1, forward strand.
CCGACGATCTTGTTCGTTGCCTGACGATAGAATTTGAAATTGAGCTCGACTTCCGGCCGGCCGCTAGTCCAGTCGGTAAAGCGTTTAAGCTCGCTGCGCCCAAGCGGCTGCTTCGCCAGCCCGGTGCGCTTCACGGCGATGCTCACGCGAGGCGTTTGCCGGAGGACGCCACTCTTCTTAGCGATCGCTTCGGTGGAAGTCACCACGCCGCACGCGATGAGGCCTTGGCCGCCCTCGTTCTCGCTTGCGAAGACGAACACCGTGTCGCCTTTGGCGATGTGCTTGCCGCCATACATCGTCTTCTGCGCACTAAACATGAACGTCTTCGCCCGCAGATCACGAACCTCTGCTTTGATCGCGAACGCCACGCCTGTTGACATCGCTTTGACAAGAGCCCCGGCATCATCGTCGCTGCGCGGGTCCGGACGTCGAATCAAGCCAGGGATTGAACACGGCGACACCGGCCTTGAGGTAATCGCCGGTGTCGCGTGAGACGATCGTGAGGCCATGATGCTGGCCGGTCGCGGCAATAATCAGGTCAGGCTGGGAGAACGTATGGCCTGCCTTGCGGCCCTCCTCGACCATCAGTCTCCACTTAAACATGATGTCTTCGGTAATCGGCAGCACACGCTGCTCGAACATCGGGCGCACTTTGCGGGCAAGCCAGTCGTTAAGCGCAGAGCGGCGAGCGACCTCGGGCAGCAATTCGATGCCGAAGCGAATCTCGGCCAGCGTCACAGTACTGAGGTAAAGCAATTCGAGCGGCTGCGCCTCGATGAACGCAAGCACTTTCGGCTCCGGTCTCGGGCGCCGAATTTCCGACAGGATATTGGTATCCAGCAGCCATCCCGTCACGGCGTCACGTCGCGCACGGGCAGCGGACTGCGCCTTGCCTCGATGTCAGTATCACGATGCGGGGATGCCTGCACGGCCTCAATCAGTGCTTTTCCAGTGAGGCTGCCCTTGAGGCGCCGGAAGTCCTCTGCGGCAATGACGACGACCTCGTCGCGTCCGTGCACCGTCACGTGCTGCGGCCCCTCGCTGCGAACCTTGCGGACGAGCTCGCTAAAGCGGGCCTTCGCGTCCTGCAGGAGCCAGTAGCCGGAGCGCGACTTGGAAACATGCGGTCTTCGCGCTTTCGGCGCACCGGACTTTGCTTTGGATAATCTAGTCACGCTGACTAGATTATCACGGGGCAGCCCCCCACTCAAGCACGCCCTGCCCGCAGGTCGCCGCGCCTCGCTTCAACATCGGGGCCGTGCAGGGGCACGCTCGGGGTGCACTGCTCCGCGCCCTGCAGCTCCACGCAACCAGCGAACGTGGGCGTTGCGCTGCGGTCCCGGATGGCGCGGCGCCTGCGTACTGAACATCGAGGATCTTCCGCCAGCATCCCAAGCCCAAACGGTTGGCGCGAACGTGCCCGCACACGCCGTACATACGCCGCATTGCGGACTATTACGGGCGCGCGCCCATGATAGTTTCGGCAAGCGCATCTCTCTTCATTGGTAGCACGAACCACACATCCTCGGAGGTCTGGCCATGCGTCATCCGATCAAAGCGACCGCAAGAGCGACAGTGGCTCCGTTGCAGCAGCGGGACGCGCCGACGCCGCCTCAATGGCCGAGCTTCACCGGGACCGCGCAGTTCGTCGGGACGACCGCCAGCGGGCGGGTGACGGTCTATGTCGACCCGACAACGGGGCAATCGGGCCTGCAGAACGCACAAGACCTGCTCAATGACGCTGATCGGGTAGTTAGCGCGAACGATCAGCTATTCGGTACGAGCGGCGGACCGGTCAGTGTCGTCGTCTTCGCACTTGACGGCGCGACCGACGGGTCTGGCGGAGCCGATCATATGGGCTGTGACTATGCGACGGGCGCAGCGATCGAGGTATGCGCGTCTTATGGCAATTCAGCCCGCGTATCCGCGTTATTCGAAGCCGAGCTGAGTGAATGCTCAATGGGAGGAAATCTCTGCGGCGTCAGCACCGGCGAAGCGTTGTCCCGGTGGTGCGCAGCAGTGATTGGCAACAACGCGCTCGATGACTTCGCGACCGCTCCGACCTGGGCCCGGGATGGAATGGCGGACTACGTGAACCGGACCGACCCCACCGACCGAGGCGCCGACAGCACCGGATGCGGAATGGCCTTTATATCCTGGCTGATGAGCACCGGCGTTGACCTGGGGTCGATTGCCCGGACGATCGTTGCCGGCGGCGACACGGGCACATTGGCCGATCTGTACGCCCGGCTGCGGTCCGACGCTGGTGTCAACGCGTGGCCAAAGTTTCTCGCGGCGGTGCAAGCGCTGCCAAACGGCGTTACCGATGACGACCCGTTCGGCGGTGCATCGCAGCCTGCGCACCTGGGTCAGCTGGCGCCATGGACGGTAGAGCTCGCGGGCAAGGTATTCTCAACAATTTTGGCGGATATCGCTGCCGGGAAGGAGCCGCATCAGCTGACGGCCAGCGTACGTGCCGTTCTGGTGTCCGCAAAATTCGGACCTTCCAAAGCTCGCCCAAGCAAGAAACGCGAGGGGACCAAATGAAAATCACCTTCGGCCGAACCGCCGCGGGGACGCTCCTACTACTGTTTGTTCTCTCATCTTCTGTGTTGGCTCAGCAGGCATCCCTACGCCGCAATGTCATTCTTCGCCGCGACCCCTCAACGTCCAGTCCGGTTCTGGGGCATCTAGCCAAGGGAGCCAGAATCATGCTGGTAGATGCAAGTCCCGACAGCGGTTTCTATCACGTCAGGACAGAGGACGACCAGATTGGCTGGGTCTTCTCGAAGTATGTCATCGTTTCAGAGTCCGTTCCTCCAGGGACTCCAACGGATGCGGGCACATCAACCGCAGGTGGTCCGTCACCGGCAGCAACCTGTGATTCCAATTTATGGAATCACGTCTACCATTCGTATCGCCTGATCGTGAAACAGCAGTGTATCGCCGTGACCGGGACGATCGTGGATGCGACAGCGACTCAGAGGGTCAAGCAGTCAGATGGCGTCCGTCACGAGGGCGACGGGGACACACACGGATGGTTGAACGTGGACCCCGAGTTTCAGAATCTACTGAATGCCGGCAACATGAGCGATGAAGACGGTAACCTCGTGTTCGAAGTCATATGCAGGTTTCCCGTGACGCAGAAAGACGCTCGAAGTGCGTGCCAGGGCTACACGGACCATATCGTGCTCCCGCCAGTCGGCTCGCGGGTCAGGCTAGTCGGCAGTTACGTGCAGGACACTTTTCATGCGAAGTGGAACGAAATTCACCCGGTCACCAGTATCACAGTGATTCCATGAACCGTTACTCAAATGCGCTCGCACGATCAGTGCTCAGGAATCATCAGCTTCGTTTCGCGTCGCACTCAGAAGTGGTAGTTGATGTGCGCCTTGAACCAGCGCGGCATGCCGGGATAAACCTGCGCCAGGCCGTTGATCGAGGTGTTGTCGAAGCCCATCGTGCCGTAGTGCTTGTCGGCGAGGTTCTCGACCGAGACACCGATCTCGAGCTTGCCGCTCGCGGGCGTGTAGCTCGCGCGCGCGTTGGCGAGCCCGAAGCCCGACTGCTCGACGACCGGCAGGTCCGTCAGGTTGAACCAATAGCTTGAAAGATAGTTGCCGTCGACCTGGAAGGACATGCGTCCTGATCCAACCACAAACGTGTAGCGGGCGAGCGCATTCGCACTCCAGCGCGGTGCGTTGCCCGGCACAAAGTCGCCATTGATGCGCTGGTCGTTATTCGGGCCCGTGCAGCATCTGCCCAGCACGTTCTTGATGATCGCATCGACGTACGCGACACCCGCGCCGAAGCGCCACGATTCGGTCGGCGCCCACTCGAGCTCGAGCTCCGCGCCCTTGTGCGTGGCGTCCGCGTTCACGACCTGCTGCAACAGGCCCATCACGTAGACGAGCGCCTGGTAGTCCTTGTAGTCGTAGTAATAGGCCGCGCCGTTCACGCGCAGCCTGTGATCGAGGAACTCGCTCTTCAGCCCGACCTCGTAGGAGGTCAGCGTCTCCGGCTTGAAGGTCATGCCGTTGGTGTCAGCGATGAAGGCCGGGAACAGTGGCGCATTGTAGCCGCCGCCCTTGACACCGCGGTTGTAGCTCACGTACGTCAGTACGTCCGGTGCCAGATGGAAGTCGAGCTCTGCTTTGCCGCTGAACAGGCTATCCGAGCGGCTGTTGCTGTAATCGGTGAGCGGGACGCCGGCAAGCCGCGTGAGTTTCAAAATGTTGCCGGTGGTGCTCTGCGGGAAGAACTCATACGGAAACCAGGTGAATTGGAAGTCCTTCTTGTCCGAGGTCACGCGCGCACCGACCGTCAAGCCGAGCAGGTCGTTCAAGCGGTATTCGACCTGGGCGAAGGCGGCGTACGACTTGGTCAAGAGCTCATACGGCGATTGCGTCGACGGAATTCCACCGGCATCGCGCCCGGCGTTGGCCGGCGCCTGGACGAAATCGTTCCAGAACGGAGGCGTCCCATACGGCCACGCGCCGGGAACGTAGACACATGAACCAGGGGGTGGAAGGCACCCATTCGGGTTCGCAGAATTATCGAACTCTTCTGCGGTGAAGAACGACGGTCCCTGCCAGCCTTCGTAGTAGTTGCCGTCGATCCGCAGGCCGTAAACCCCGGCGGTCCAGTTGAGCTTCTTGTCGCCGCCGTTGAGGCGGGCTTCGACCGACTCCTGGTTGACCTTGCTGCCGTTGAAGAACTGGAACAGCGTGACGGGGGAAGCGTCGGAGTCCTCCTGGTAGTCCTTGCGCAGCGAGGTGAAGTCGCCGACCACGGTGAGTGCGATGTTGCCGAAGGGGCGTGTGTACTTTGCGGTCAGTCCGCCGCCCTTGAGCCTGGTAAAGCCGCTGATGCTGTCGCGAATCACGAACGGGCCGCTGTTCGGCAGGCCGCTGGCATTGCAGCCCGCGCATGTGTTGTAGAAGTTCTCGTTCGGGGGGACGAAGACGTCGACTCCGTTGCGGTTGTACTTCGTCGCATACTCTTCCCACGAGCCGGCATGCACGTCGGTGCGGCTCAGGCGCCCGAGCAGCAGCAGCTGCGAGCTGTCGGGGAGCTTGAACAGCAATTGGCCACGCAGCCCCCAGTCGTTGCCGTTTTCGGCGTCGCTCGCCGGTCCAAAGACGTTCTTGAACAACGGGTCGTAGTGGTTGGTCTGAAACGCTATCCGACCGTCGATCCCGTCGGCGAGCGCACCACCGAACGCGCCTTCGACACGCAAGAGGTTCCGCTGCCCGAGGGTCACGTCCATGTAGCCGCTCGTCTCGTCGCTCGGGCGGCGCGAGATGAAGTGTGCCAGGCCACCGGTGGCGTTGCGACCGAAGAGCGTCCCCTGGGGTCCGCGCAACACTTCGACGCGGTCGATATCGAAGGTCGAAAATGCCAGACCGATCATCTGGCTGACGTAGACGTCGTCGACGTATATCGCGGCCGGGCTCTCCTGATGGTCGGCGAAGTCGTTCTGCACCACGCCGCGAATCGCGAGGCTGAAGGAGGAAGGACCGTTCGGCTGCGTCAGCACGACCGCCGGCATCGATTTCGTGATGTCGGTGGCGTTCACAACGCCGAGTTCGGTCAGATCGGAACCGCTGACCGCGGACAGCGAGATTCCGATCTCCTGCAGGTTCTGCTCGCGCTTTTGCGCCGTGACGATGACCTCTTCGAGGCCGCCGCTCGTCGCCGCCGGCTGCTGCGCGCGTGCGGTCGGCGCTCCCGCGAGCGCTGCCAGGGCGGCCGCGATAGCGACCGTGAACTCAAATGCCCGGGGACTGACTGGATGCATGGTCTGCTCCCTTCGCTCAGATAGCGCGTATCAGGCGCGCAACCGCGTGAACCCCTGTTTGGTTGTTGGCTTTTCTCCGCCGCGTCGGGGCACGGCGCACGCCCACTCTATCCTTTCAGCGCGGCGGAGGGAACCTGCGGCCGCATTGGCCGACGGCCCTCTCCCGTACGGGCTCACAGGCCTAGGTGTGATCCCGTCTTGCATCGCGGCGACGCAACAGGGCCACGACGCCCTGTCCGATTTTGCGCACTTTCGGCCGAAGCGCTATGGTCGGAGGCCGAAAGCCGCGGAGTGTTGACATGAGAATCCTGCTCGCGCTGACCTGTCTTGCGCTCACCGGGCCGCTGGCGGCGCAGACCTACGCGATTCGCGCCGGCACTCTCATCGATCCGGCGCGCGGTGCGGTCGAGCACGACCAGGTGTTGGTGGTCGCGGACGGACACATCAAGGCGATCGGGCCGCACCCGGAGTTCCCGCCCGGCGCGACGCCCATCGACCTGTCGCGCGAGTGGCTGATGCCGGGACTAATCGATGCGCACACTCACCTGACGCTCACCGAGGTCGTCGGCGGATCGGCACCGTTCGAGTCGTTCTACATTCTCGAAAGCACCGCTTATCGGGCGCTGCGCGGCCTGCGCAACGCGGTCGGTGTGCTCGCCGCCGGCTTCACGACGGTGCGTGACGTCGGAAATGCCGGTGACTACGCCATGGACGACGTGCGGCGGGCGATCGATGCCGGGTGGTACCAGGGCCCGACGATCATCACCTGCGGCAAGATCATCGCACCGTTCGGCGGCCAGTCGCACGGCATTCCGCCTGAGCAGGGCGCATTCTGGAAGTACGAGTACCTCGACGCCGACGGCCCGGCGGAGATACGCAAGGCGGTGCGAACGAATCTCTATCACGGCGCCGGCGTCATCAAACTGGTGCTGGACAACAACCGCTACCATTACTCAGTCGAAGAAATACGGGCCGCAGTCGACGAAGCGCATCACGCCGGCGTGCCGGTGTCAGTGCACGTGTTCGGCGGTGAGGCCGCCGACAACGCAATCGAGGCAGGGGTCGACTCGATCGAGCACGGGTTCTTTCTGACCGAGGCACAGCTCACGCGCCTGCGCGACAAGGGGATCATGCTCGTCAGCACCGACTTTCCGCGCGCGCACCTCGATATCATCGGCACCTCCGGCGGCATCCTGCCGCCTCCGGAAGTGCTGGCACCGAAGATCATCGATCGCTTGCGGCGCGCCCATCGCCTCGGGGTGCACCTGGTCTTCGGCAGTGACACCGTGATGGACGTGGCCGGCCGCTCACGTGCCGACCTGATGCTCGACTATCTCGCAGTCTGGCGCGCCGCGGGCGTGCCGTCGGCACAGGTGCTGAAGAGCATGACGAGCGAAGCGGCCCAGCTGCTGAGGGTCGCGGGCGAGCGCGGCCATGTCGCCGTGGGCGCCGCCGCCGATCTGATCGCGATGCCGGCCGACCCGCTCGCAGACACCGAGAATCTGCGGCGCATTGACTTCGTC
>VBMV01000159.1 GCA_005878835.1 Gammaproteobacteria bacterium
AGATAGTCGTAGGCCCAGTTGTTCTCCCTGGTCGCCGCATCCCCCCACCAGGCTTTCATGAGGCTGACGTAGAACTTGTTGTAATTCTGCCAGTAGCTCAGCTGGTTCGGCCGCAGGGGCTTGGAGGCGCGCGCCGCGATGTATTTGTCGTATTCCTGCTCCTTCTCGCCCGGCAGTGTCAGGTAGCCGGTCAACAGGTTGGACATCAGCCCGAGATCGGTGAGGCCCTGGATGTTGGAGTGTCCGCGGAGCGCGTTCATGCCGCCCCCGGACACGCCGATGTTGCCCAGCAGCAGCTGCATCATCGCGCCGGCGCGGATCATCTGGGTTCCGACCGAATGCTGCGTCCAGCCCAAGGCGTACATCACGGTCATGGCGCGGTTGGGCGACGCCGTCGAGCCGATGATCTCGCACACCTGCAGGAATTTCTCCTTCGGCGTACCACAGACGCGCTCCACCATGTCCGGGGTGTAGCGCGCATAGTGCGTCTTCATGAGCTGGTACACGCAGCGCGGATGCGCGAGCGCGGGGTCGGCCTTCACGTAGCCATCGGGCCCGTATTCGTAATCCCAGGTCGATTTGTCGTAGCTGCGCTTCGCGGGGTTGTAGCCCGAGTACAGTCCGTCGGCGAAGGCGAAGTCCTCGCGCACGATGAAACTCAGGTCGGTGTAGTTCCTGACGTACTCGTGCTGGATCTTGTCCTCGCTCAGCAGGTAGCTGATCACCCCGCCGAGGAAGGCGATGTCGGTGCCGGTGCGGATCGGCACGTAGAGATCCGCCACCGACGCCGAGCGCGTGAAGCGCGGGTCGACGACGATGAGGCGCGCCTTGTTGTGCGCCTTGGCCTCAGTCACCCACTTGAAGCCGCAGGGATGGGCCTCGGCGGCGTTGCCGCCCATGATGAGAACGACGTCGGCATTCTTGATGTCGACCCAGTGATTCGTCATCGCTCCACGGCCAAACGTCGGGGCAAGACCTGCCACCGTCGGGCCGTGTCACACACGGGCCTGATTGTCGAAAGATAAGATGCCGAAGCTGCGGATCACCTTGTGCGTGAGATAGCCGACCTCGTTGCTGCTCGCCGAGGCCGCGAGCATGCCGGTGGTCAGCCAGCGGTTGACGGTCAGGCCCTCCGGCGTCTTCGCCACGAAATTCGCATCGCGATCCTCCTTCATGAGCTTGGCGATGCGACCGAGGGCCTCGTCCCAGGAGATCGGTTGCCATTTGTCGGAACCCGGCGCGCGGTACTCGGGATGCGTCAGGCGGCTCGGGCTGTGGATGAAGTCGATGAGCGCTGCACCCTTCGGGCACAGCGTGCCGCGATTGACCGGGTGATCCGGATCGCCCTCGATGTGGAAGATACTCGAGCGGGCATTCTTCGAGCGATCGCCGAGGCTGTACATGAGAACGCCACAGGCCACGGCACAGTAGGGACAGGTATTGCGTGTCTCGGTGGCCCGCGCCAGCTTGAATTCGCGTACTTCGGCCAGCGCTGCGGTGGGGGAGAAGCCGAGCAGCACGAGGCTCGAGCCCGCCAGGGAAGCGCCAGTTACCTTCAGGAACTCGCGCCGCGTCACGTCAGCCATGGCAAATCCCCTCTTGCATGTCTGCAGACCGGCGAAGTCTATACCCCGCTGAGAAGAGGAGCTACAACGAAGGCCCTGCGCACGCTGCGCCGCGGCGCGTATGATCGCGGGGGGCGGCGACGCCGCGGGTGGCTTGTTGTTACGCTTGAGCTACCGCAGGATGGAGCCAAAGCCGCGCCGGGTCACGTGGCTCGGACGTGGTGCTGACGGCGCCTCGATCCCGCGGCCTCGGATCTCGCCTTTTGGCTAGGTGGCAGAGTGGTCATGCAGCGGCCTGCAAAGCCGTCTACGCCGGTTCGATTCCGACCCTAGCCTCCAGAACCCTGTTTTCCGCTGTCCCGCCGCGTCTCGCCGTGTCCCAGAACTCCAGAGGTGGAGCGAGATTTCGCGGACGCGGCGGGGCGCAGCCCGCGTGTCGGTGGATAAAACCAGCGCCAGTTATTGATAACTGGTACCAGTTTTATCCAACGATGACCTCTGCCCATCATCGAATGTGAGGCGGGCCTCGTTGGGGTTCGCCGTTGCGTGCGAGCGCGTCAGAGCGGCAAAGCAGTTGGCCTTGGAGCTCATGTCCAGCCACCGACTAAAGCGCGCAGCTCTGGCAAACATGCGCAGTAGCGGCACGGGATGGGCATTGCTCGACATCGCATTCAGCGCGCTAAGATAGTCATCGCGGTACACCGTCGGGATAATGACCCGCGTGAGGCCAGCGTGTGTCAGAAACTGATTCATGGCCACGCGGCCTGTGCGGCCGTTTCCGTCGGTAAACGGGTGCACTTCAGCGACGACGAACATGGTGAGGGCGGACCGATTTGCCGGCGTCTCGGCCCGCATGATGAATTCGTAACCCTTGAGCAGTGTGCCGAGCACCATGTCAGGGTCAACGAACCAGGTCGACCCGACCCGGTTGGGCTCAGTTTTGAACTCGCCTGGATTCTTATCCCGCCTCGATTCGATGACCTGGCTGTTCCATTCCTTAAGCTGGCTGACGAAGGTATCCGCTGACTCTGGGATGACCGGTGACTGCTTGGACTGCAGGATGGCCTTGTAGGTGCCGAGAATGTCGTGCGAATCATCTTCCCGATATTTCACGGGCCGACCCTTGACAACGATCTCGTGCGCCTCTTCGATCTCAAACTCCGTCCCCTCGATGTAGTTGGAAAAGTAGGTCTCGACGAACGCCTGCAGCTGCTGATCTGCAGGCAGGTCGACCGGCGCCACCTGTAGCGGCTCGAGCGTCAACGCTTCGGCTAGGGCACTGAACAGATCCACTCGAGAGCTGTCATAGGGCCTCTGTGCGGCGCGCGCGCGCGCGGCCGGGGCGGTGAGGCGCGCTGTGCGCGTGCCGAGCATGGCGCCGATGGTCGAATCGAGCTGTTTGAATTCGGTGGAAAGTCCAAGCGGCTCAGCGATTTCCCTGGCTGTATCACGAAGTCGCTTCACGGGGCTCGCGGCATTGCGTGCGATGAACCGATCGAGCCATTGCTCGACTTGAGCGGCACCGAGGGTGCGCCGCTCGGCCGGATCTCCGCGGCTTGGCTGGAGGTTCTCAAGGAGTGCGCGCGCTTGGCTGGACACAAACGCGTCGCCGGCGAAGGTCGGGATCTTGATGTCCGAATCCAGGGGCCCAGATCCCTTGGTGATTCGCAAGGTGGTTCCGGGGAGTGAGATCTCGCGCCGGTAGGCCCCGGTGAGAAAGAAGCTACCGCCCGGAGTGGGCTTGTTCTCGAGGGCCGAGCGGTGCGAGATAATGGCGCCGCGGGCGATAGCCGCGCACAGTGCGTAGAGCTCGCGTCTGACGATGGCCTCGATCGGCTGGGTCAGGTCATCGGTGTAGATGCCGGGGTGGATTCGACGCAGCTTCCCCTGCTTCACCAGGCGCTGAAGGTGTCTGGCATTGGTCCTTTGTTCGCCGGCAATGAGGAGGGGCACGTCGCAAATCTCCACGTAAGAGGCCCACAGGGCCTCTGGCCGTCGCTATTTTACACGCAAGCTGGCATTTTTGTCGCAATTTACCCCGTAGAGGGTATCATCCTCCCAAGCGGTGATGCGCCTGCGGTTTGGCACATTGCCGAAGTGCAAAGCTCCACCGTCCCTGGCTGACCTGTCGGCTGATTCGGGCTCGGAATTGCTTCGAATCACTTGTGTCTCAATTGCTAGGTAGATATACGTAACTACCGAGGTATTGAGACCGGGCGGTATGAGCAGTAGCCTGGAACAAAAGACCGTCGATGCCGTGAGGCGCCTGGGCCTTGCTCGGCCGCGCGATCTCACGCGACTCGGGCTGCACCGTGAGTACGTCCAACGACTGACAGAGCGCGGAGTGCTGGTGCGCGTCGCTCGGGGGCTCTATGCGGTTCCCGACGCCGAGATTTCGACCCATCGGTCCCTGGTGGAAGTCGCTCGCGCCGTTCCTGCGGCGACGGTCTGCCTGCTCAGCGCGCTGCGCTTTCGTGAGCTCACGCCGCAGGCTCCGCCGGAAGTCTGGATCGCACTCGACGTCCATGCCTGGAGGCCGCGTCGCACGCCATTTCCGGTGCGAACGGTGTATTTCTCCGGCGCAGCCCTGACAGCGGGTGTGGAAGTGCACAAGATAGACGGCGTCCCGGTGCGCATCTATTCCGCCGCCAAGACTGTGGCCGACTGCTTCAAGTACCGCAACAAGATCGGCACAGAGGTCGCCGTCGAGGCGCTGAAGGACTACCTCAAGAAGTACCGGCGAGGTGTCGACGCGCTGTGGCGCTTTGCGAGGATCTGCCGCGTGGCGAATGTGATGCGTCCGTACCTGGAGGCAGCTGGTTGAAGGCCAAGGAACCAAGGGACCGCTCTACAGCGCTCAGGCAGACTTAGGAAGTGGAAGGCCGAATAGTTGTTTTTGATGGTCTGTGCCACCTCTGCAGCGGCGGGGCACGGTGGCTACAGCATCACCAGAGTGAGCCCCCGTTTCATCTGGTTCCCATGCAAAGCGATCTGGGTCGAGCCCTGGTGACTAAACACGGTTACGATCCGAATTACCCGCTGACGTTCCTGGTCCTGGATGGCGAGCGATGCCTCACCCAGTCTGACGCGTGGATACACCTCGTCGCTGCCGCGGGAGGAGGGTGGCGACTCGCTCACGCGGCGCGAGCAATTCCCCGGGCGTTGCGCGACTCGGTTTATCGCCTCATCGCACGAAACCGATACCGCTGGTTCGGGCGGCGGAAGAGTTGTTATCTCGCGCAGCCTGGGATGAGGTCGGACCCGCCATCCAAGCCTCCGGCAGGGTGCGGTCCTTGAGCGTCGCCGAGGGCACTGGGGTCTGATGCGCACGGTCCTCGTGTTGGGCGCCTATGGATTCTTTGGTCACCGGATCTCCGCCGCGCTTGCTTCGACCGCGTCTCTGGGAGTCTTGGTCGGTGGCCGGGATCTCGGGCGGGCGACTGCTGCTGCGCGGACGATGGGCCTGCCGGTTGAACACGCGGTGGCCCTTGACGCTCACGATAGCAAGCTGGCCGATGTCCTTCGACGTCTGCACGTCGACGTCCTGATTCACACGGCAGGCCCGTTTCAAGGCCAGGACTACTCGGTGGCACGCGCGGCGGTCGAAGCGGGGTGTCACTACATCGACCTGGCGGACGGCCGCCAATTCGTCGCCGGCGTCGGCGCCCTCAGCGCGCTTGCTTCTGCGGCCGGGGTGACGGTCATCAGCGGCGCGAGTTCCGTCCCGGCACTTTCGGCGGCTGTGATCGATCGGTACTTGCCTAAGTTTGGGCGGCTCGAGGCCATCCGAATTGGAATCAGCTCAGGAGCCCGCGCACCCGGATTGGCGACGGTGAGGGGTGTCTTCAGCTACGGCGGCAAGCGCATCCGATCTTGGCAAGACGGGGCATGGGTTGACGCCTATGGCTGGCTGAACCTCACCAGACACCGATTCCCGCCACCGCTCGGCAGTAGATGGCTGGGAAGTTGTGATGTTCCCGACCTCGAGCTCTTCCCCGAGCGATATCCAACCGTCCGGACGGTCACCTTTCAGGCGGGATTTGCGAGCGACCTGGGCCATCTTGTGGTCTGGACCCTGGCGGGTCTCGTGAAGGCCGGCATTCTGGCCGACATGAACACGTTCGCGAGCCCGCTCAATCGCCTCAGCCGATGGATGGAGCCCATCGTGAGCGACAAGGGCGGAATGTTCGTGAAGCTCGAGGGCGAGGGGAAAGACGGCGCGCCGCTGCGAATCGACTGGAACCTCATTGCCGAGAAGAATCACGGCCCGCATATCCCCTGCGGTGCGGCCATCGCTCTGGCAAGGAAGATCGGCTCCGGCGCCTCTCTTCCGAGGGGTGCGATGCCTTGCGTGGGGCTATTGACGGTCGATGAGTTTCTTGAGCCGCTGCGCGATCTCAGTATCAGCGAGAAGGTGGCGTGAACTCCTATTTGATTCTCAAGGCAATCCACATCACGAGCGCAGCGGTGCTGTTTGGTACCGGACTCGGAATCGCCTTCTTTAAATGGATCACCGATCGCAGCGGTAACGTTACGGCAATTCGCGTTGTGTCCGAGAAGGTGGTGCTGGCGGACTGGCTATTCACTCTGCCAGCGATCATTGTCCAGGCGGCCACGGGGGTCGGCCTGATGAAGACTCTGGGATACTCGCTGTCGCAGGCATGGCTGGCATGGTCAATCGTACTGTTCTGCCTCGCTGGGTTGTGTTGGGTCCCGGTTGTCTGGCTACAGATCCGCATGCGCGATGTTGCACGGGAATCGGAGCATGCAGGAGCTTCAATAGGCGAGGGCTATCGGAACTATGCGCGGCTGTGGTTCTGGCTAGGTGTGCCGGCATTCACGGCCGTAATATTGGTGTTCTGGCTGATGGTGGCGAAGCCGGCGTAGCCATGACACGCCACCCGGCACCAACGACGCGGCGCCTTCGCGCCGCCGTAGGAAGTGGTCATGCGCTTCAGTCGCCCGCTCTTTCTAGCTGGATTCATCGCCTTGGCGGGCGTGGCGGGACTCCATTTCCGGCCTCCCGTGCGGGTTTGCCCTTCCCGCTGCAGCTCGAGATGCGTGTTCCCTTCGAGCCCACGGCATTCCCCAGCGGCGGGCGCCGCATTCGAAGGCGGTCAGCTCGACGCGGTGTTGCAGGTCGTCGGAGGATCGGGGCCCGCTGGCGGCAGCAGTCCTGTCCAACTGGCGCCCGGCTCCACCACGGTCGCGTTCATGTGGTTAGCGCTTGCAGGGCAATCACAGGTCCCGAGCAGGCTGCGCCATCGTCTGGTCACTACCGATTCGGAAGCGCAAGTCGCCGCGATCGGCCTAAGGCGCGGCCTGCGCAAGCGGGCAGTCGTTGCTCTGTTTGAGAACGCTCCGCGCAGCCTTCTCCCCCTGCTCGACCGCCTGCTCGAAAGTCATCCATAGCTGTCCCGCCTCGGCGCAGCGGAGTCCGTAGTCGAAGAGAGTCTGCATCACGGGGGCTTTGAAGTTGAACGGGCCCGCGAAGGGATAGTTCAGCGGGACATAGGAAAAATGGAAATCCATCTGGTGTTGACGCGCAAACACGGCGCTGAGCTCGAGAGCCCGTCGTGATGAATGCATGAGCCCGGCGGAGAAGCTTCTCGTAATTACCACGACCGGTCGCTCGCGGGTGGTCTGCGGACGCCCGCCCAACTCGCCGTTGACGAGCACGTATACCCTGGCGCCGTGCAGAACCTCGGCGCCGGGCAGCACCTCGAAGTCCGCCGAGAGAATCTGTGCGATTTCCGAGGCAACGAAAAACGGCGTGGCGGTTCCGCCGTCCACGTGCATTTCGTCGAAGGACTCACCGTCGGGACCGTCGACCCGGATCAGGACCGGGGGAAACAGGCCGGGGACGCTCGCGGAGGCCACCAGCACATCGCGAAACAACACCCGCGCGGCCTCGCCACCGTGTGCGGCAATCGCCCCCATGTCCCAGATCACCGCCTCCTGTTTATCCAGGTCGGTCGTCGCTACGAACAGCACCTTGCCGCGCGCAGCCTCAGTGGCAACGGCCTCGATGAGCCGGCGGCTCACCAGGTGGTCGACCAGCTCTACGAGCGGCTCGCTCCGATAGGCGCCGGGTCGAAACAGCACGCCAAGCCCGCGCGATTGCAGGAGACGGGCGGTCCGGTCGGGGCCCAAGGCTTCGACCATAGCCTGGTCCCACTCCGGGCCCAGGAACGCAAACGGGGCGATCAGCGCGCCGACGCTGACTCCCGTGACGATCTGGAACTGCGGACGATCTCCGCGGCGCGTGAGGCCGACGAGCGCGCCGCTACCGAACGCGCCTCCGGCCCCGCCGCCCGAGAGCGCAAGAATGTTGAGTGTCTCGCCGTGGGCCGCCTCGCGGAGGCGGCTCAACGTCTCTCCCGCATGGGCCAGCATGAAGCCGCGGTCCAGGCCGAGGAAGCGCACGGTCTGTGGGAATCCTGACGGCGCGACATTCGCGAACAGGACGGGCGGTGCAGGTTTGCGGGGCACGGTTGCGCAGGCGCAGAGCAGGGCGGTGCACAGCATCACCGCTAAAGGCGGTGACCCTCGCGATGTCGAAATCACCTCACTGGTCCCCATATGCGGAAGGCATGCCCGAAGCGCTGCAAATCGTCTGTCCGCATTGTGACATGATCAATCGCATTTCCCGCAGCGCGCCTCGATGGGGCGCCGCCGAGCTACAAGGCGCTTGCGGGTTTTGGTCCGGTCAGTCTGGCGACGCCAGACTGATTGCCGCGGAGGCAGTCACAGCCGCGGTTCGAAGGAAAACGATGCAGGCGCGCCGATCTTCAACTGCCCGAAATCCGCATGCCGGGGATTCAGAACGTAGTTGAACTCCCCATCGACCACGAGGCTGGGTACCTGCAACACGGTCGAGCGTGCTTGCCTTACCCACTGAGTACCGAACTCACGCGTCGAGGGTGGAGCGGGCAGCTGGCGCCAATCCTCGGGTAGATGCTTCGCGTTCTCGATGAGCTGCTCATCGATACTCACCGGAATCATCATCCACTGCACGGCCGCGAGTAGCCGCGTGTCCTCGGTGTGCACGAGTACCTCGAGCGAGGCAAGCGAACGGCTCTCGGCGGTATAGACGACGGCGACTCCTGGGCTATTCCAGCGTCCCGGGTTCTCGGCAGCGCCCCGCCCGTCAAAGGCAGCGGCCGTAT
>VBMV01000059.1 GCA_005878835.1 Gammaproteobacteria bacterium
GAACTCGTCACCGCCGAGGCGCCCGACCGTGTCGCTGTCGCGCACCGCGTCGCGCAGCAGCTTGGCGACCTCGCGCAGCATGCTGTCCCCGGCGAGGTGACCGCTGGTGTCGTTGACGAGCTTGAAGCGATCGAGGTCGAGATAACACAGCACGTGCTGGCCATCGCCGCGGTGCCCGCTCTCGATCGCCTCCGCCAGGCGCCGCTCGAACTCGCGGCGATTGACGAGACCGGTGAGCGCGTCGTGCGTCGCCTGGTACGACATCTGGCGGGCGAGGCCGCGCATTTCGGTGACGTCATGCAGCAGCACCACTGCACCGAGCAGCTCCTGGGCGCTGTTGCGGATGGGCGAGGCCGACAGCTCGATGGAGCGCTCGCTGCCGTTGGTGCGCGACAGCAGCAGCGCCCGGCGGCTCAAGTTGACGGGTGCGCCGGTGGTGAGCGCCTGGTGCACCGGATCGGACAGCAGCCGCCGGTCGGTCTCGTCGACGAGACTCACGATCTCCTCGAGGAGCTTGCCCTGGGCCGCGCTCGCGGCGCTGCCGGTGAGCTGCTCGGCGGCGGGGTTCAGGAAGCTGATGCGGCCGTCCTTGTCGGTGGTGATGATCGCCTCCGCCAGTGACTGCAGCGCCAGCAGCTGTGGCTCGGCGGCGGCGCCCTCGCCCGCCACCCGCAGTGCCGGAGTCGTCTGCGTGGGAATGATCTCCACTCCGGTGATCAACAGCGCGTGGCCGGGGTGAAAATCGACCGGCGCGGAGCTGATCTCCAGGCGGCTCACCTGGCCCTGCAACCCGACCATCTCGATTTCGTAGCGCTCGGCGGCGGGTTCCCCGGCGAGGCGGCGGCGGATGTTCTCGCCCACCAGCTCGGAGTATTCCGGCGGCACCAGATCCGCCAGACGGCGTCCGATGAGCTCCACGCGATCGACGCCGATCAGGCTCGCGAACTGCCGGTTGGCGTACAGGATCACCTCCCTGTGCAACAGCACTGCCTCGTGAATGCGGTCGCCCAGGTCGGTGAACAGTCTGGGTGCCTGGGCGGCATCGCGCTCCGTGCCGCCTCTGGCGCGCCTCAGCAGGTGATTGACGGCCGTGACCAGGCCCGCGATTTCAGCCTTGTCGCTGCCGCGATCCAGCCGCTCGGGGATCGGCCCGCCGGCGGCGATGCGCAGCAGTTGCTGCGACAGCTGCCCAATGCTGTGCAACTCGCGACGCTGCAACCCATAGAGCACCAGGAGCAGAGCGGCGACGAGCGCCAACAGCAGGCACAACAGCCCAAGGATCGACATCTACCTTCTTCTTCAAGCCTTCCGCTTGGTTTTACCGCGCGGTCCTGTCAGGCACTCTAATTCGATTTGTCGCGCCTGAGGCTTGCGGTCCAGGCAAGCATAGCGCACGCACCCCCTCGCCCCGTCGGTATTTCACCATATCTCGTCGCAAGCCCGCTTGGCAGCGCGAGGGAAAACCCTTAACTTCTCCGGCCTTTTCAACGTACAAGCAATAAGTCCAATTCCGAGGCCAGACGATGCACACCTCCGATGCCCGCGAACAGATGATCGAGCAGCAGGTGCGCGCGTGGGACGTGCTGGACGCTCGTGTGCTGGAGGTCATGCGCCGGGTACCACGCGAGCTGTTCGTCCCGCCCGGACAGCGCTACCGCGCCTATGCCGATGTCGAGGTGCCGCTGGCGCGCGGGCAGCATATGTTGCGCCCCAGCGTGGCCGGCAGGCTCCTGCAGGCGCTGCTGCCCGAGGCCGGCGAGGCGGTGCTGCAGATCGGGGCCGGCAGCGGATTCGTCACGGCGTGCCTGCGCGCCATGGCGCAGCAGGTGCGCTCGCTGGAGATCTTTCCGGAGCTGGCGGACGCGGCGCGCCACAATCTCGCGGCCCTCGGTATGCGGGATGTCGAGGTACTGGACGCGGATGCGCTCGCCACCGACAGCGGCGCGCGTTACGGCGCCATTGCGCTGAGCGCTTCGCTGCCGCTCTACGATGCGCGCTTCGAGCGCATGCTCAGGCCCGGCGGGCGGCTGTTCGTGGTGGTCGGCGAGGCGCCGGTCATGGAAGCACGCCTCGTGCGCCGCACGGCCGAGGACGCCTGGAGCACCGAGAGCCTGTTCGAGACGGTGATCGACCCGCTGGTGCACGCCGTGCGGCCAGCGGGGTTCACTTTTTGACCCGGATCCGCCCCTGCAGTTTTGAATGAAGGGAATGCCATGAATCGTGCCTCGACTCTCGCACTGGTGTTACTCGCGTTTTCGGGCGCCGCGCCCGCCAAGGATCTGGTAGGGGTGTTCGAAGACGCGGTGCACAATGACCCGGTCATCCGCCAGGCCGATGCCAACCGGCTCGCGGCGCGCGAGGCTCGCCCCCAGGCCCTGGCGGCGCTGCTGCCGCAGCTGAGCGGCACCGCGGGCATCTCGGGCGCTCACAGCGCTGGATATCAGGACCAGGTCTTCCAGCCCCCGACGGCAGAACGGTTTCAGATCACGACCGATACGAACACCAGGCAGTGGGCGGTGAATCTGCGGCAGAACGTGTTCTCGTGGGCGAACTGGATGGCGCTCAAGGAAGCCGGCCGCGAGGTCGCCCAGGCCGAGGCCACCTACCAGGCCGCCGAGCAGCAGCTGATCCTGCGCGTCGCGCAGGCCTACTTCAACGTGCTGGCCGCCGAGGACGGGCTGGAAGCCAACCAGGCGTCCCTCGAAGCCATCTCCCGCCAGCTCGATCAGGCGAACAAGCGCTTCGAGGTGGGGCTCATCGCCATCACCGATGTACAGGAAGCCAAGGCGGCGCGCGACACCGCGGCCGCGGCCGTGATCGCCGCCAAGCGCACGCTCGCGACCTCCGAGGACCAGCTGCAGGAAATCACCGGCGAGAAGTACCCGCAGCTCGCCAAGCCCGGCGCCGACATGACGCTGAAGAGCCCGGAGCCCGCCGACGAGAGCCGCTGGGTCAGCATCTCCCTGGAGCAGAACCTGTCGCTCATCTCCAGCCGCCTGGGGGCGGAGATCGCGCGCGACAACGTGCGCATCGCCGTCGGCGGCCATTTCCCGACGCTCGACCTGGTCGCGGGACGCTCGTACACGCAGACCAGCGCCAGCGAGATCATCAACCTGCCACCGCCAGTACCGCAGACCTCCACGTCCACCCCCATCGACAGCAAGCTCAACGACCGCCAGATCGCACTGCAGCTCACCGTGCCTTTGTTCGCGGGCGGCCTGACTCAGTCGAAGGTGCGTCAGACCCAGTACCTGTGGATCGCCGCCAGGGAAGCGGTCGTGCAGAGCTCACGCGCCACCGAGCGTCAGGCGCGCGACGCCTACCTCGGCGTGATCAGCGGCATCGCACGCGTGCAGGCGCTGCGCCAGGCGCTCGAGTCGAGTCAGACGGCGCTCAAAGCCACCGAGGCGGGCTACGAGGTCGGCACCCGCACGGCGGTCGACGTCCTCAACTCGCGCAAGACCCTGGTGCAGGCGAAGACCGACTACTCCGGCAGCCGCTACGATTACATCGTGAGCGTGCTGCAGCTGCGCCTGGCGGCCGGTAACCTCGACCGCGCGCAGCTCGCCGACATCAACAACTGGCTGACGGTGGCGGCGCCGACCTCGCCCGCGGAAGCGACGCCCGAGAGCCTCGCGCCCACCGTCCCGCCGGCAGCGCCGCCACCGCGCGCGAAGCCCTGAAGGCTCACGGCTCGTTCAGCAGCGGTTCGATCAACCCCAGGAGCTTGCCGAGCGCACCGCGGTTGCTGTCCACCGAGGCGCGTCCCTGCGCACCGATACGCACCCGGGCCTCCGGGTTCGCCAGCAGCGCGCTGACGCGCGCGCCGAGCGTGGCGGCGTCGCGCACGATCTCGGCGGCGCCGCCGGCGATCAGCAGACGCGCGATTTCCTCGCTGTTGGAGTTGTACGGGCCGGTCAGGATCGGCACCCCGAGCGCGGCCGGTTCGAGCAGGTTGTGGCCGCCGATCGGCACCAGGCTCCCGCCCACGAAGGCGACATCGGCGGCCGCGTAGAAATCCAGCAGCTCCCCGAGGGAGTCGAGCAGCAGCACCTCGCAGGTCTGCGCCGCGGCCGCGGCGCCCTGCGAGCGGCGCACGAAGCTCGCGCCGGCCTGGTGCAGTAATGCCGCGACCTCGGCGAAGCGCTGCGGATGACGCGGCGCCAGCACCAGCAGCGCTTCCGGGTGCAGCGCGCGCACCCGCCGCTGCGCCTCGAGCAGCGCCTGCTCCTCGCCGCCACCGTGGGTGCTGCCTGCCACCCACAGCGCGCGGGCGTGCGCGTACTGCTCGCGCAGCCGCGCGCCGCGCTCCACGGTTCGCGGTGGCAGCTGGAAGTCGAACTTCAGATTGCCGGTCACGTGGGTGCTGGCAGGATCCGCGCCCAGCGCGTGAAAGCGCTCGGCATCGACCGCGCCCTGGGCCGCCACCACGGCCGCCTGCGACAGGGTGTCGCGAAACAGCGCTCCCAGGCGCCGATAGCGGCCGACCGAGCGCGCCGAGAGCCGCGCGCTGGCCAGCACCAGCGGTACGCGCCGCCGTGCGCACTCGCGGTACAGGTTCGGCCACAGCTCGGTCTCGACGATGACCGCGAGCCGCGGCTGCACGCGCGCGAAGAAGCGCCGCACCGCGCCGGGTAGATCGAACGGCACGTAGCGCACCTGCGCGGCGCCCCCGAACAGGGCCCGCGCCCGCGCGGCGCCGGTGGGCGTGACGGTCGTGACGGTCAGCGGCAGCTCCGGATAGCGCTGCCGCAGCACCCCCACCAGCGGCGCGCAGGCCTGCACCTCCCCCACCGAGACCGCGTGGATCCACACCCCGTGCGGCACGGTCCGCGCGCCGAAGCCGAAGCGCTGGCGGAAGTTGCGCCAGTAGCCGCGATCTCTCAGACCGCGCCACAGAAACACGGCGCAGATGACCGGAGCGGCGAGATAGACGGCGAGCAGATAGACGAATCGCAAGTGAGCGCCCGGTGCGTTCTAAGGCGCCGGCGGCGCGCGCGGGGCAGAGCTCTCGCGGTAACCGTCGAGCAGTGCGTACCAGTCCGCCTCGCCGAAACGCTCCGGCGGCAGCGCCCAGGTGACCTTCTCCAGCGAGCGGCGCAGCCGCACCAGGTTGGTGTCGCACCACAACCCCGGCCGGCGCAGCTCGCAGCGATCGAAATCGATGAGGTACACGGCCTCCTCGCTCAGCAGCACGTTGTGCGCATTGAGGTCCGCATGGCACACCCCGAGGTCGTGGAATCTGCGGATGCAGCGGCCGATGGCAATCCAGGTGAGCACCGACAGCGCCCCGGTGCGCAGGCACTCGCTCAGCGAGCCGACTACGGCCACCCGCTCGGTGATGATGTCGCCGGTGTAGGTGAGGCCGTGGTGGCGGTAGCGCGCCGCGAGCGGCGCCGGCACCGGCAGCCCCGCACGATGCAGACGGTAGGTCAGCTGCCACTCCTCGAACGGCCGCGTGCTCTGCTCGCCCTGCCAGACGTAGCGATCGCCCGAGACGCGCGCGATCAGCCCGCCGCGCCGGTAGTGGCGCAGCACGTAGTCCTTGCCCGCGGATCTGACGAAATGGGTGGTGCCGCGGCCGCGCGCCGCGCCATCGAGCTCGCCGCGCGCCTCCCAGTACTTCGGGTCGAACCAGTTGGGACTCAAATTGCTCACGCGCGAGGCGTCATATAGCATGGCGCCGCCCGCGAGGGCGCCGTGTTTCACTTCCGGGCCGAGCGCCCAGCGCCCGTTCACGAACCTGACTCCATGATGCTGCCTTTCGCCGAACCGCCGCGCAGTGTGTGCATCCTCAGGCTGTCGGCGATCGGTGATACCTGCCACGTGGTGCCGATCGTGCGCACCTTACAGCAGGCGTGGCCCGCGACACAGCTGAGCTGGATCATCGGCAAGACCGAAGCAGGTCTCATGAGTCTCATCGAGGGCGTCGAGTTTATCACCGTGGACAAGCGCGCCAGCCTCACGGCCCTGCGCGCGCTGCGCGCTCGGCTGCGTGGCCGGCGGTTCGACGCGCTGCTGCACATGCAACTCGCGCTGCGCTCGAGCCTGGTGGCGCATTGCGTGCCGGCGGCCGTGAAGCTCGGCTTCGACCGTGCGCGGGCCCGCGAGCTGCAGTGGCTGTTCACCAACGCGCGCATCCCCGCGCAGCGCCGCGAGCACGTGCTCGACAGTTTTTTCGGCTTTCTCGCCGCACTGGGCATCCCCGAACGGCTGCTGCGCTGGGACCTGCCGCTGCCGGCGGCCGCGCGCGCCTACGCCGAGCGGCTGATCCCGGACGCGCGGCCCACGCTCATCATCAATCCGTGCTCGAGGCATGCACTGCGCAACTGGCGGGCGGCGCGCTACGCAGCGCTCGCGCAGCATGCCGCCCGCCGTCACGGCATGCGCGTGATCCTCGCCGGCGGACCGAGCGAGCTCGAGCGGCGCACCGGCGCCGAAATCGAGCAGGCCTACGGCAGCGGGCTCGTCAACCAGATCGGCAAGGACACGCTGCCCGAGTTGCTCGCGCTGCTGGCGCGCGCGCGGGTGCTGGTGAGCCCCGACTCCGGTCCGGTGCACATGGCGACCATGGTGGGCACCCCGGTGGTGGGGCTGTACGCCGCCACCAACCCGGCGCGCAGCGGCCCGTATCTGTCGGGCCGTTGGTGCGTCGACGCGTACCCCGCGGCCGCGCGCGCCTTTCGCGGCTGTGAGTCCGGCGAGCTGCCGTGGAACCACAAGATCGAAGAGCCGGGCGTGATGGACCTGATCAGCGTCGCGCAGGTCACCGCGAAACTCGACGAGTTGCTGGGCCAAGGCTGACCCAAGCCACCGGCGGCGTAGCGCCGTAGCCAGCGCTGACCCGTTGACTCATATCAATGAGTCATCTAGACTATGCCATGGCTAAAAGACTGCAAGTGATTCTGCAGGACCCTGATTACCGGGAAATCCAGCGCATAGCTCGCCTTCGGCGCATGTCTATTGCCGAGTGGGTGCGGCAAGCGTTACGGGCGGCCCAACGGCAGGAGCCCGGCACAGATGTCGGCAAGAAGCTCGACGCGGTGCGCGCCGCCGCGCGCCACGCCTACCCCACGGCGGATATTGACGAGATGCTCGCGCACATCGAGAGCGGCTACGGCTCTGCAGCGCCTCCGTGATCCTGGTCGACTCAAACATTCCGATGTATCTGATCGGCGCGCCTCACCCTCACAAGGCCGATGCACAGCGATTGCTCGAGCGCCTGGTGAGCGACCGGCAGCGACTGGTGACGGACGCGGAGGTCCTCCAGGAGATACTGCACAGATATGCGGCCATCGATCGCCGCGATGCCATTCAGCCGGCGTTTGATGCGCTGCTGGGCATCGTCGATCAGGTCCTGCCGATCGATCAGGTTGCCGCAGAACGTGCCAAGGAGATCGTCCTGGGGCGCACAGGTCTGTCGGCGCGTGATGCGCTCCACACAGCTGTAATGCAACGACACGGCATCGAGCGAATTCTCAGCTTCGATTCAGGCTTCGACGGACTGCCGGGCATCCTCCGCGTATCCTGATTCGCAGCACCCCGCAGGATCACGCTCATGAAAGACCTCCTGGTTCCCATCTCTCCGGGCGAGCTGCTGGACAAGATCACCATCCTCAGGATCAAGCAGGTGCGCATCCCTGAGGCCGCCAAGCTCGCCAACGTGAAGCTGGAACTTGCGCTGCTGGAGCAGACCTGGCGGGACTGCGGCTGCGCCGCGCAGGAGCTCGCCGCCGATGAGCGCGCGCTGCAGGACGTCAACGAGCGGCTGTGGGACATCGAGGATCGCATCCGCGACAAGGAGGCCAAACAGAGCTTCGATCGCGATTTCATCGAGCTGGCGCGCGCGGTGTACGTGTGCAACGACGAGCGCGCGGCGATCAAGAAGCGCATCAATGTGCTGCTCGGGTCGCGGCTGATCGAAGAGAAGTCGTACAAGCCGTATCGGTAGGCGCGGGGGTTGCTGCAGTGCGGATACACAAGTCATTGCTCGTGACGACGCTCGGCTTCGTTCCCCTGGCGCTGCTCGCCCGTGCCGGCGCCGCCGAGCAGCAACCACCGGGCCTGTACGGCGATCTCGCCTGGCGCATGATCGGGCCCTTCCGCGGCGGGCGCACCCGCGCGGTAGCCGGGGTGCCCGCCCAGGAGCACGTGTTCTACATCGGCGCCGTCAACGGCGGGGTGTGGAAGACACAGGACGCCGGACGCACCTGGCAGCCGATTTTCGATTCTGAGCCCACGCAATCGATCGGTGCGCTCGCGGTGGCGCCTTCGGATCCGAACGTCCTCTACGTGGGCAGCGGCGAGGGTCTGCTACGCCCGGACCTCTCGGTCGGCAACGGCATCTACCGTTCCAGCAACGGCGGGGTGAGTTGGTCGCATCGCGGCCTCACCGACGCCCAGCAGATCCCGGAGCTCGCAGTCGACCCGGGCGATCCCAACCGCGTGTTCGCCGCGGTACTCGGTCACCCCTATGGTCCGAGCAGTGAGCGCGGCATCTATCGCTCGCTCGACGGCGGGGCGAGCTGGGAGCGGGTCCTGTACCGCGATGAGAACACCGGCGGCTCGGCGGTGGCCATCGATCCGGCCGAGCCGCAGACCGTGTACGCCGCGCTGTGGCAGTCGCGCCTTGGCCCCTGGGAGGACAAGAACGAGTTTCAGGGCACCGGCGGGGGGCTGTTCAAATCGAGCGACGGCGGCAGCACCTGGAAGCCGCTCGCGGCGGGACTGCCCAAGGATCTGGCGCAGATCAACATCGCCATTGCGCCGAGCGCGCCCCGGCGGCTGTATGCGACCGTCGGTACCACCGCGCCAGGGGAGTACTCCTCTGCCGAGGGGCTGGGGTTCTTCCGCTCCGACGACGGCGGCGAGAACTGGGCGCGGGTCACGCAGGACCCGCGGCCGGCGCTGCGCATCGGCGGCGGCGATCTGCCGGTGGTGCGCGTCGACCCCACCAACCCCGATGTTGTCTACAGCACCGGCCTGGTGACCGTGAAGTCCAGCGATGGCGGCAAGACCTGGCTGTCGCTGCGCGGCTCACCGGGCGGGGATGACTACCAGAGCCTGTGGATCAGCCCGAAAGACCCCCGCATCATCGCGCTGGTGAGCGACCAGGGCGCGATCGTGACCCTGAACGGCGGGCAGAGCTGGAGCTCCTGGCTCAACCAGCCGACCGCGCAGCTGTTTCACGTCAGCATCACACCGACCTTTCCCTATCGCGTGTGCGCCGGTCAGCAGGAAAGCGGCTCGGTGTGCATCGCCAGCCGCGGCAACGACGGCGAGATCACCGAGCACGACTGGCACCCCGTCGGGGCCATCGAGTACGGCTACGTCGCCCCCGATCCGCTCGACCCGGACGTCATCTACGGCGCCGGGCGCAACGAGGTGTCGAAGTTCCACGTCTCGACCGGGCAGGTGCAGAACGTCACACCGATCCCGGTGCGCGGGCCGGACGCCCGGGTCGATCGCACCGAGCCGCTCGCCTTCTCACCGCTCGATCCCCACACGCTGTTCTACGCGGCCAACCACCTGTACAAGACTCGCGACGGCGGTCTGACGTGGCAGACGATTAGCCCGGACCTCACGCGCGAAGCCGGCGTACTGCCCGCGAGCGTCGGCACACTGCACCCCCCGGGGGCGGAGAAACAACGCGGCGTGATCTACGCCCTCGGACTCTCGGCGCGCAACATCGACACCCTGTGGGCCGGTACGGATGACGGCTTGGTATGGCTGACCCAAGACGGTGGGGCGCACTGGAGCAACGTCACCCCACCCGAGCTGGCGCCCTGGAGCAAGGTCACGCAGATCGAGGCCTCGCATTTCGATGTCAACACCGCCTACGTCTCGGTGAGCCGCCTGCGCGTCGACGATCTACATCCGTACATTTATCGCACCGTCGACGGCGGCAAGAGCTGGCAGTCGCTGTCCGGTGCGCTGCCGGATGCCCCGGTGAACGCGGTGCGCGAGGACCCGCAGCGCCGCGGCCTGCTGTACGCCGCCACCGAGAACGCGGTGTGGATCTCCTTCGACGACGGGCAGCAGTGGCAATCGCTGCAGCTGAATCTGCCGCATACTTCGATGCGCGATCTCATCGTCCACGACAACGATCTGGTTCTGGCGACCCACGGCCGCTCAATCTGGATCCTGGATGACATCTCCAGGCTCCGGCAGCTGCCCGCCGGCGGTGTGCACGTGGTCACCTTGTTCCGTCCCGCCACGGCGACACGCGTGCAGCGCAGCACCTGGTCCGACACCCCCATTCAGCCGGATGAGCCCACGGCCGCGAATCCTCCCGACGGCGCGGTGCTGGAGTTCTATCTGCCGCACGATGCCAAGGGGCCGGTGATGCTCGAGGTGCTCGACGGCAGCGGCAACCTGGTGCGGCGTTTCCGCAGCGACGATGCGCCCGATCCGAGCCCCGCGGAGCTCGCGCGCGAGCTGATCCCGCAGTACTGGCTCAAACCCGCGCGTGTCCTGCCGGCGCAGGCCGGCGTGCACCGCTGGGTCTGGGATCTGCACTACCCGGCGCCCGTCGCGACCGCGCGCGGCTACCCGATTTCCGCCGTCCCCCATGCCACCCCGCGGGGCCCGGAAGGCCCGGTGGCCGTACCGGGACACTATCTGGTTCGCCTCACGGTCGAGGCTCGCCATTTCGAAGCGCCGCTCACAGTGCAGGCCGACCCGCGCGTAGCCCTGCCCACGGGTGCCTACGACGAGCAGCTGCACGTGGCCACCGAGCTATCCGGACTCCTCAGCGAGAGCTCCCGCGCGGTGCTCGCGGCCCGATCCGAGCAGGCGCAGCTGAAAGCCCTGGCGCCCTCGGGCGCAACCGCCGATGCGCTTCACGCCTGGGGGACGCGACTCGCGCAGCTGTTAGGCTCGCCTGACAAGAAGCAGGGCGACAAACCGGAGCAGGGCGAGCCAAAAATCCTCCTGCCGGCGTTGCAGGAGCGTATCGCGGCCCTCTATGCGGAAGTCAACCGCGGCGACGCCGCCCCGACCGCCGCGCAACTGAGCGCAACGGCCACGGCACACCAGGCGCTCACGGATCTCCTGGGCAGCTGGCAGAAGCTGCAGGCCGATCTGGCCGCGCTCAACGCAACACTGCGCGCAGCGAAGCTGGCCCCGATCCGCGCCGAGGTGCCGCCTCCCAGAGATCTCAACGTGGCGGATCGGGAGTGAGCGTGGGCGGCGCGCCGGCACGCTCTGCGGCCAGGCCACACGCGAAAGAGCTGCGCCGCTGTCGGCAGCCGTCTGCCGTCCCTCAGCGCCGCAGGGTAAACTCCGCGCCGCAGTAGGGACACTTTGCCCAGCCGCTCTCCTCGATGGGCAGATACACGCGCGGATGCGAGCTCCACAGGTACATCTGCGGCATCGGGCAGCACAGCGGCAGATCCTCGGCGCTGACCTGGTACTGGTTCTGCGCGTTGGGTTCGATGAGCGGTTTGGCCGCAGCGACCATGGGCGGGGCTGATTATACCTGCGCACCCTGTGCCTCAGGGACCAGCGTCGCGTTCCACAGCCCTGTCACGGCGGCACGCGTGTCGCGGAAGTCCGCCGCCGGCACGATGGGCGCAGCGCCCTCGAGGGACAGCAGATGGGTGGCGGCGCGGTACTCGCGATAGGCCCGGGTGAGCAGGTCCACGCTCGCCTGCGGCACCAGGTTCGCAGAGGCCACCGACTCCAGCTGGCGGATGGTGTCGGAGAACATCGCCACCGGCGGGTACTCGCGCGCCCACAGCAGCGCCCAGTACTGGGCGAGGAACTCGATGTCGGCGATCCCGCCCGGGTCCTGCTTGATGTCGAAGCGCTGCGCATCGCCCGCGGAGAGCTCGCGGCGCATGCGCTCGCGCATGTTGCGCACCTCCTCGCGCAGGCTGTCACGGCGCACGTGCTGGCACAGTACCTCGAGCCGCACCCGCTCGAAGCGCGCGCACAGCTCGGGCGCGCCGGCCACGGCGCGGGCGTGCAGCAGCGCCTGGTGCTCCCAGGTCCACGCTTCCCGGCGCTGGTAGTCCGCAAACGCCTCGATGTTGGTGACCAGCAGGCCCCCCTTGCCGCTCGGGCGCAAGCGCACGTCGACCTGGTAGAGCCGACCGGCGGCGGAGTGCATGGTCAGCAGGTGCACGATACGTTGCGCGAGCCGCACGAAGAACAGCTGGTTGTCGATGGGACGCGCGCCGCTGGTCTCCTGATGCTCGCCGTGCGAGTCGTGCAGGAACACGAGGTCCAGATCGGACCCGTAGCCGAGCTCCATGCCGCCGAGCTTGCCGTAGCCCACCGCGCAGATGGCCACCGGGCGCGGGCCCTCACCGTCGCCGCAGGTCGGCACTCCGAACTGCGCGGTGATCTGCCGCCAGCCCAGCTGCAGGGCGCGCTCGACGATGAGTTCGGCGATGTCGGTGAGCCGGTCGCTCACCTGCATCAGGGGCAGCACGCCGGTGAGATCCGCGACCGCGACGCGAAACAGGGCCGCGCGCTGGAACTGCCGCAGGGCCTCCACCTGCTGTTCGGGATCCTCGCTGCGCAGCTGCTCCATCCTGGATTCGAGCTCGCGCGCGAAGCCCGCACGGGTCGGCGGCTGCGACAGCAGCCGCGCATCGATCAGCTCATCCAGCAGCAGCGGATGCGCGGCGATCTGCGCGGCGAGGAAATCCCCGTGACGACACAGCTGCACCAGGCGAGCGCGCGCCGCGCCGTTCTCGCGCAGCAGCGCGAAGTACGCCGAGCGCTTGCCCGTCGCCTCGATGATGGCGAGGATCCGTCGCAGCACGGGCAGCTGGGCGCTGCTCCCCGCGACGTCCGCGAGCAGCGCCGGCAGCAGGGCCTGCAGGCGCTTGCGCCCGGGCTCATCGAGCTTGCGCACCAGGGCCGAGGCGCGCAGCTCCAGCAGCAGGCGCGCGACTTCCGCGCTGTCTGTGAAACCGGCGCGCGCCAGCGCCTCCGCCAGCGCGGCGGTTTCCGCCTGGCTGTCCCAGAATCTTCCCAGATCGATGCGCACGGCGCCCGGATCGGGCTGCGCCCCGCCCTGCACCAGCAGGCGAAAGTGGCGGCTGACCCGTGCGCGGTGCGCATCGAGCTCCTGCGTGAGCGCGGGCCAGTCGCGCGCATCCATGGCGAGCGCCAGGCGCTCGCGCGCCAGCGGCTCCGCCGGCAGCGAATGGACCTGCGCGTCGGCGAGCATCTGCAGGCGGTTCTCGAGCCGGCGCAGATAGACGTAGGCCGCCCGCAGCTCGCTCGTGGCCTCGGGCGGCAGCAGCTGCGACTCCCCGAGGCAGGCCAGCGCGGCGAGCAGCGATGGTGTCTGCAGGCGCTGATCGCGGCCGCCGCGCGTGAGCTGCAGCGCCTGCACGATGAATTCGATTTCGCGGATGCCGCCCGGACCGAGCTTGACGTGATCGGCGAGCTCGCGCCGCTGCACTTCGCGCTCGATGAGGGTCTTCATCTCCCGCAGGCTCTCGAACACGCCGTAGTCCAGATAGCGGCGGTAGACGAACGGCCGAATGGCTGCCGCGTCGATTTCCGCGTAACGCTCGGCACCGGTGACCGGGCGGGCCTTGACGTACGCGTACCGCTCCCAGTCGCGCCCGTGGCGCGGCAGGTAATCCTCGAAGGAGGCGAAGCTCGCCACCAGGGGACCCGAGTCCCCGAAAGGTCGCAAGCGCAGATCCACGCGCAGCACAAAGCCCTCGGAGGTCGGCGTCTCCAGCAGCCGCACCAGCGCCTGTCCCAGGCGCGTGAAGAATTCCTCGTTGGCAGCGCCGCGCGGCCCGTCGGTCTCACCATGCTCGGGAAACAGCAGCACCAGATCGACGTCGGAGGAGAAATTCAGCTCGCCGCCGCCGAGCTTCCCCATGCCGATGACGATGAGGGGCTGAACCTCGCCGGCCGCCGAGCGCGGTTCGCCGTAGCGGGCCACGAGTGCGCGGCGGGCGTGAGCCAGCGCCGTGCCGATCGCCGCATCGGCAAAAGCCGTGAGATCGGCGAGTGTCTCGCAGAGATCCGCCCAGCCGGCCAGATCCCGCCAGGCGATGCGTGTGAGCTCGCGCCGCCGCCAGCGGCGCAGCTCGGCCTGGAAGAGCGCCTCGGGTGTCGCCGGGTCCGCAGGCGGCGGGGCGCGCGCCGCAAAGTCCGCCGCAGCGAGGCGCCGCTGCAGGTCGCCGCCGACGAGGCTGGCGAAGCACTGGGCATCGCGCACGCAGGATTGCGCCACGAAGTCACTGGCGGCGAATACCACCTGGATCGAGTCGCGAATGGCGGGCGGCGCGGCGCCGAGCGCCGCTCGCGCGGCCTCGTCGGCGTTGAGCGCCTCGAGCGAGCCCGCGACGAGAGCGGCGAGCTCCGCGCTGAGCGGGGTCCCCAAATCGCGCCTCTGGCTGAAGGCTGAAAGCTCTCCCGTCACGGCAAGCGCGATTTCGTGGGTGGTTGATCCCGACCGCCCGCGGTCAGTTCCAGATGTTGCCCCCGAGATCGTGGAACGCCGCGGTGTCGGCCCGACGACTCAGGCCCCTGAAGCGCGAGGATGCGGCATACACCTGCGCACCATCCGAGGCATCGATCGAGGCCGCATCGCCCTCGATCAGGCTGTTGTCGATGTGGACGTTGGCG
Organism: Gammaproteobacteria bacterium; assembly: GCA_005878835.1. GTDB lineage: Bacteria > Pseudomonadota > Gammaproteobacteria > Steroidobacterales > Steroidobacteraceae > 13-2-20CM-66-19. The sequence goes on from VBMV01000059.1 coordinate 14,608, forward strand.
TGGCGGGCCGTGACCCCGACCCCGGTGGCGCTGATGTGGCTGTTGGTGATGTGAATCTCGCAGCCGTCTTGCGCGCTCACCGCGTCGCCGTCGAACTCGAGGTTGCGGTTGTCGATGTGCAGCAGACGTGAGCCCTGGCACACGATCGGCTCGTGGCGCCGCTCCACGGCGGCGCTGGTGACGGCGCTATCGCGCACCCGCCCGCCCGCGGCCGGCGCTGCGGTGGAGGCAGCCTTGATGGTGTAGCCCGGTCCTTCCTTCAACACTCGTCCGCCACCCGCCGACGCGGCCGGCGCTGCCGCCGCAGGCCGTGAGGACTGCGCGCCGGAGTCTTCCGGGGCCGCGGCTTCGCCGGCGCCGGCGAGCGGGCCGTTGTCGGCGCTGACCGGCGCCGTTGCGGCTGGCGCAGCCGTGTCGGCCGCCGCCGCGACTGCCGGCGCTTTCGCCGCGAGCGCCGGGCCGGCGATCAGCTCATCCGCGCGCATCATGCGCAACTCGCCCGTGTCCTTCACCCGCACCGTGAAGGTGCGGCTCTGCTGGTCGGCGGACACGACTTCGATCCGGTCGTTGCGCGCGAGCGCCGCCCGCGCCCAGCTCATCTCGTCCTGGCCTTGCTGCGCGCACGCGGCGAGCGCCAGGACGGCAAGGCACGCGGCGCCCCGCAGGGCTCGGTAGCAGACAGTAGCCATGGTCGGCCTCCTGGTTAGGACGATAAACCTTAGGCGCAGGTGCGGGAAGTGGTTGCACCGCGACACGCCGCACTCACGGCCACCGGGGCCGCCGCGGAGGCGCGCGCAGGCCGCGCATAAAAACAGGCCCCACTAGGTGGGGCCTGCAAGGAATGCGCGGAATAGGGGGTCTTGTTCCGCGGCTTTGGGGGCGGCGTCCGGCTGAGAACCGGACGCGAACCCTTGGCTGTTATGTTAATCGGCTGTTGATTACGGAATCGATACCTCTTTAGAGAGGGTCTTACATGTCCATTCCGCCCATGCCGCCCGGCGGGCCGGCATGGCTGTGCTCCTCGTCCTTCGGAGCCTCGGCGACCATGACCTCGGTCGTGAGCAGCAGTCCGGCCACCGAGGCGGCATTCTGCAGCGCCAGCCGCGTCACCTTGGTCGGGTCCAGGATACCCTCCTCGAGCATGTCGCCGAACTTGCCGGTAGCGGCGTTGTACCCGAAGGCGCCCTTGCCTTCCTTGACGCGGTTGAGGATCACCGCGGCGTCCTCGCCGGCGTTGTCGACGATCTGGCGCAGCGGCTCCTCGATCGAGCGCGAGAGAATGCGGATGCCGACCGCCTGGTCCTCATTCGCCGCCTCGAGCTTGTCGAGCACCTTCTGCACACGGATCAGCGCGACGCCACCGCCGGGCACCACGCCCTCTTCCACCGCCGCACGGGTCGCGTGCAGCGCGTCCTCGACGCGGGCCTTCTTCTCCTTCATCTCGATCTCGGTGGCCGCGCCGACCTTGACCAGGGCGACACCGCCGGAGAGCTTCGCCACGCGCTCCTGCAACTTCTCCTTGTCGTAATCGGAGGTCGCCTCCTCGATCTGCTGACGGATCGACTCGATGCGCGCCTTGATGTCGGAGGGCTTGCCGGCGCCGTCGATGATCGTGGTGTTTTCCTTCTCCACGACGATCTTCTTCGCCTCGCCCAGATCGTTGATGCTCGCCTTCTCGAGCGACAGGCCGACCTCATCGGAGATGACCGTGCCGCCGGTGAGAGTGGCGATGTCCTGCAGCATGGCCTTGCGGCGGTCGCCGAAGCCCGGAGCCTTGACGCCGGCCACCTTGAGAATGCCGCGGATGTTGTTGACGACCAGGGTCGCCAGCGCCTCACCCTCGACGTCCTCGGCGACCACCAGCAGCGGCCGTCCGGCCTTGGCCACGCCCTCGAGCAGCGGCAGTAGCTCACGGATGTTGGAAATCTTCTTGTCGACCAGCAGGATCACCGGTTTTTCCAGCTCGGCGGTCTGGTTCTGCTGGTTGTTGATGAAGTACGGCGACAGGTAGCCGCGGTCGAACTGCATGCCCTCGACCACTTCCAGCTCGTTCTCCAGTCCCGAGCCCTCCTCGACCGTGATCACGCCCTCCTTGCCGACCTTCTCCATCGCCTCGGCGATGGTCTTGCCGATCGACTCATCGAGGTTCGCCGAGATCGTGCCGACCTGGGCAATCGCCTTGGAGTCCTTGCAGGGCTTGGAGAGCTTCTTGAGCTCCTCGACGGCGGCGATCACCGCCTTGTCGATGCCGCGCTTGAGGTCCATCGGGTTGCGGCCCGAGGAGACGGCCTTCAGGCCCTCGCGCATGATCGCCTGGGCGAGCACGGTGGCGGTCGTGGTGCCATCGCCGGCCTCGTCGGAGGTATTGGACGCGACTTCCTTCACCATCTGCGCGCCCATGTTCTCGAATTTGTCCTTGAGCTCGATTTCCTTCGCGACCGACACGCCGTCCTTGGTGACGGTGGGGGCGCCGAAGCTCTTATCGAGCACGGCATTGCGGCCCTTCGGGCCCAGAGTCGCCTTGACGGCGTTGGCGAGGACATTCACGCCCCTGAACATGCGCTGGCGTGCGTCGTCGCTGAATCGGACTTCTTTAGCTGGCATTGTCGTGATCCTCGGTTACTTGCCTTCAATCACGGCCATGACGTCTTCTTCGCGCATGACCACAAGCTCATCACCCTCGACCTTGACCTCGGTTCCGCTGTACTTGCCGAACAGGATCTTGTCGCCGACCTTGACGTCGAGCGGCCGCACATGGCCGTCCTCGAGAATCTTGCCCTTGCCGACCGCTACGATCTTTCCCTGCACCGGCTTCTCGGCCGCGGTATCGGGAATCACGATGCCGCCCGGGGAGGTACGCTCCTCTTCCAGGCGCTTCACGATCACGCGGTCATGAAGAGGACGAATCTTCATGGTTAACGCTCCTTAAAAGACTGCATGTGAATGGAAGAAATCATGCGCCCAGGCGGCTATTAGCACTCCCCTGTCGCGGCTGCTAATAATAGGGAGGCGGCCGGCGAATTCAAGTCGTCTGAGGGGCTTTTTTGCGATCATGAGCGCTTTCAGGCGCCGGCAGACCGCCCAGGCGGGCGGTGGGGCGGGAACGGCAGGGGTGCCTTCCCGGGATGAACCGCAGTTCCTGCCACTCATCAAAAGGCTGAGCTATAAGACAGGCGAAGCGATTGAGTCCGCGCAAGGCATCGACGTGATCAGGATTAGACATATTTCCACCGCCCTGCTGCTGATGAGCCTGGGGCTGCAGGTTCAGGGACAGAGCCCGGGTACGCAGGGTGCCGCCGCGCAGCCCGCCGCCGCCCAGCCCGCCGCCAAGGGGGGCATCAATGCGCTCCTGGACTCGGTCAAGACCAGCGGGGATGACTTTCTGCCCCCGGACCGCGCCTTCCGTTTCGATGCACTGCCCGACGGTACCGACCGCGTGCGCCTCAACTGGGAGATCGCCGATGGCTATTACCTCTACCGCGCCCGAATCAAGGTCGTGACGCCGAGCCCGCGAGCGCAGCTCGGGGCGCCGCAGATGCCTCAAGGCCAGATCAAGACCGACGAGTACTTCGGCAGGCAGGAGGTCTACCACCACGAGCTCGTCGCCACCGTGCCGGTGCTGCGGGCGAGCGGCGGCGCCTTCGAGCTGCCGCTGCAGGTGACTTATCAGGGCTGTGCCGAGGCGGGCCTGTGTTACCCGCCCATTACCAAGACCGTGACCGTGAATCTGTCCGCGGGCGCGACCTCCTCGGGCACGGCCTCTGCGGGCTCCTTCGTCCGGGGCGCCGGCGGCGGCGCCGAGCAGGACTGGTTCGCCTCGCTCATCCGCGCGGGCAATCCCCTCGTCATGCTGGGCTGGTTCTACCTCGCGGGACTCGCACTCGCATTCACCCCCTGCGTGCTGCCGATGGTGCCGATCCTCTCCGGGATCATCGCCGGGGGCGGCAGGACACTCGACACCGCGCGCGCCTTTGCGCTGTCGGTGAGCTACGTGCTCGGCATGGCGCTCACCTACACCCTCGCCGGCATTGCCTGCGCGGCCGCGGGCCGGCAGGTGCAGGCCGTGTTCCAGCAGTGGTGGGTGCTGACGCTGTTTGCGGCCCTGTTCGTGGTGCTCGCGCTCTCGATGCTCGGGCTGTTCACGCTGCAGATGCCGGTCGCCATCCAGACGCGCATCGCCAGCATCAGCAACCGCCAGTCCGCCGGCACCTTCGGCGGTGCCGCCGTCATGGGCGCGCTCTCGGCCCTTATCGTCACCACCTGCGTGGGACCGGCGCTCGTCGGAGCGCTGCTCGTGATCAGCCAGAGCGGGCAGGTGTCGCGCGGTGGCGCGGCGCTGTTCGCCATGAGCGTCGGCATGGGGACGCCGTTGCTGGTGGTCGGCGCCTCGGCGGGGCGGCTGCTGCCCAGGGCCGGACCCTGGATGGACCTGGTGAAGAAGCTCTTCGGCGTGATGATGCTCGCGCTCGCGGCGTGGATGCTCGCGCGCATCGTGCCGGAGCGCGTGGCGCTCTCGTTGTGGGCGGTGCCCGCGCTGATCCTGGCCTGGCTCCTGTGGTCGCAGACCCGCGGCCATTCCGCCGCCACCTGGACGCTGCGCGCCGCGGGCGTGCTCGCCGGTCTGTACGGTGTGGCGCTTACCGCGGGCTCTGCGCTCGGCGGCACCGACCCGCTCGCGCCGATACCCGCCTTCGCCACCAAGGCCCGCGAGCTGCCGTTCCGCCGCATCGAATCGGTCGCCGATCTGGACCGCGAGGTCGCGCGGGCGAAGCTGCAGGGGCGCGGCGTGCTGGTGGATTTCTCGGCGGCCTGGTGCACCTCGTGCAAGGAAATGGAGCGCTACACCTTCACGGACCCGGACGTGCAGGCGGCGCTCAGCGCCGCGGTGCTGTTGCGGGCCGACGTGACGCACAACGACGCGGACGACCAGGCGCTGCTGAAGCGCTTCGGGATCTTCGGACCGCCAACCATCGCCTTCTACGGCGCGGACGGTGAGGAACGCACCCAGTATCGGGTCGTGGGGTACATGAAGGCGCAAGCCTTCGCCGCGCGCACCCGCGCCGCGCTGCACACGCCTCCGTGAGCGATCCGCGGCCTTCGCCTGGCTGGCCTGGCGTGGTGGGGCTCGCCGCCGTGGTCCTGGCCTGCGCCGCCGGCGGCTTTCTGGTCTACCACCTCGCGAGCCCGCCGCGCGCGCGGCTGTACGCCGCACCCGCACCGGCGCCCCTGGCGGCTGCGAGCGCACCCGCGGAGCCCGCGCCAGGATCATCCCCGCCGGTTCGCAAGGTTCCCGAGGTGCTGCCGCCGCTCTCGCTCCCCGGGTTGGACGGCAGGCTTCACCGGCTGACCGACTGGAAGGACCGTATGCAGGTGGTCAATTTCTGGGCCAGCTGGTGTGAGCCCTGCCGGCGGGAAATTCCGCTCCTCAGGAGCCTGCGCCGCGAACGTGCAGCAGATCGGCTCGAAATTGTCGGCATCGCCATCGATTCTCGTGATGCGACCCAGACGTATGCCCGGAGCAGCGGAATCGACTATCCGGTGCTGGTCGGCGAGCAGGGGGGGCTGGAGGCCGCCGCGGCCTTTGGCATGGATCCCGTCCTGCCCTTCAGTGTGTTCGCCGACCGCGCCGGCAGGATTGTCGCGGTGAAAGTCGGCGAGTTGCACCGGAACGAGGCCGACCTCATCCTTGACCGCATGCACGACCTGGACCAGGGACGCCTGAGCCTGAGCACCGCCCGGGAACAGATCGCGACCGGGCTCGACCACCTCACCGTGCGAAGGCCTCCCGCGGGGGGCGGCGCTGCGCAATAGACCCGGTCCTGCCAGATCCTGGCAAATCGCAACAAGAAATAGCCTGATGGGGGCGAATTAGGTTACATTCGCGCCGGTTCGCTTAAGGACGACTCACAAAGAAGTCACGCCCCCATGGCCCGAGTGCTGTTGTTGAACGGCCCGAACCTCAATCTGCTCGGGACCCGGGAACCGGCGGTGTATGGCGCCGACACACTCGAGTCGATCGAGAAGCGCACGGCGGCGGTTGCCCGCGAGCTCGGACACGAGCTGATCGCGTTCCAGACTAACGCCGAACACGAGCTGATCGATCGCATCCATCGGGCCCGCACCGAGGCTGTGGCGTTCATGATCGTCAACCCGGGCGCCTTCACGCACACCAGCATTGCGCTGCGCGACGCGCTGCTCGGCACCGGCGTGCCGTTCATTGAAGTACACCTGTCCAACACGCACGCCCGCGAGCCGTTTCGCCGGCATTCCTATCTGTCGGACATCGCGGTGGGGGTCATCACCGGGCTGGGGGCGTTCGGCTACGAGGCGGCCGTGCGCGCCGCCGCGCAACGGCTCGCCGCCTCCGCCTGAGGCCTGCGCGTTTTTCGCTTTCTGATTCCTTGGGGGCATTCCCGGCATGGACATTCGAAAAATCAAAAAGCTGATCGAGTTGCTGGAGGAGTCCGGCATCGCGGAAATCGAGATCAAGGAAGGGGAAGAGGCGCTGCGCATCAGCCGCATGCCCGCAGGCACCGCCACCGCACACCAGGCTGCGCAGGTCCATGTGGCGGCCCTCCCGGCCGGCGCGGTCGGCGCTGCCGCCACGGCGACCGCGGCGTTGCCCGCCGCCGAGAGCGCTGCCCCCAAACCCAAGCCCAACGAGCACGTGATCACAGCTCCCATGGTGGGCACTTTCTACGGCTCACCCTCCGCGGGTGCGAAGGCCTTCGTCGAGATCGGCGATGAAATCAAGGTCGGCCAGGTGCTGTGCATCATCGAGGCCATGAAGATGATGAACCAGATCGAAGCCGACAGGGCCGGTCGCATCACCTCGGTCATGGCCCAGAACGGCGATCCGGTCGAGTTCGGCCAGCCGCTGTTCGTCGTCGAATAAGCGCCCCATGATCGAGAAGATCGTCATCGCCAACCGCGGCGAGATCGCGCTGCGGATCCTGCGTGCCTGCCGGGAGCTCGGCATCAAGACCGTGGCGGTGCACTCCACCGCCGACTACAGCCTCAAGCACGTGCTGCTCGCCGATGAATCGGTATGCATCGGGCCGCCGCCCTCCTCCGCCAGCTATCTCAACATGCCGGCGATCATCAGCGCGGCGGAAGTCACCGACTCGGTCGCGATCCACCCCGGCTACGGCTTCCTGTCCGAGAACGCCGACTTCGCCGAGCGGGTGGAGAAAAGCGGCTTCGTGTTCGTCGGCCCCAAGGCGGAGACCATCCGTGTCATAGGCGACAAGGTGTCGGCGATCCGGATCATGAAATCGCACGGCGTGCCGTGCGTGCCGGGCTCCGATGGCCCGCTGGGCGAGGACGCGGACGAGAACCTGCGCATCGCGCGCGACATCGGTTACCCCGTGATCATCAAGGCATCCGGCGGCGGCGGCGGGCGCGGCATGCGCGTGGTGCACACCGAGGCCTCGCTCCTGAACGCGATCGGCATCACGCGCGCGGAAGCGCGCGCAGCCTTCGCCAACGACCAGGTCTACCTGGAGAAATTCATGGAGCGGCCGCGGCACATCGAATTCCAGGTGCTGGCGGACGCGCACGGCAACGTCATCCATCTGGGCGAGCGCGATTGCTCGATGCAGCGGCGCCACCAGAAAGTGCTCGAGGAGGCGCCGGCACCGGGCATCACCGTGCGCCAGCGGCGCTTCATGGGGGAGCGCTGCGTGGAAGCCTGCCGCGCGGTCGGCTACCGTAGTGCCGGCACCATGGAGTTCCTGTACCAGGATAACGAGTTCTACTTCATCGAGATGAACACCCGCATCCAGGTCGAGCACCCGGTGACCGAGCTGATCACCGGGATCGACCTGGTGAAGGCGCAACTGCTGGTCGCCGCCGGCGAGCGTCTGCCGTACACGCAGGGCGACGTGCAGATCCGCGGTCATGCCATGGAATGCCGCATCAACGCGGAGGATCCCAAGACCTTCATGCCATCCCCTGGCCCCATCCGGCTATGGCACGCCCCGGGTGGTCCCGGCATCCGCGTCGACAGCCACGTGTACTCCGGCTACAACGTCCCGCCCTACTACGATTCGCTGGTGGGCAAGGTCATCGCCCACGGCGACACGCGCGAGACCGCCATCGCGCGCATGAAGAATGCGCTGGCCGAAATGGTGATCGAAGGCATCAAGACCAACGTGGCGTTGCACCAGGAGATCTGCAACCACGCGGCCTTCCAGAAGGGCGGCACCGACATCCACTACCTCGAGCGACGGCTGGGTCTGCGCTAGGCGGTGGCCGCGTACCTGGAGTTGACGTTCGATCTCGGACCGCTGGATCCGCAAGCCGCGGAAGACGCCTGCTGGGCCTGCGGCGCGAGTGCGGTCACGTTCGTCGACGCACGTGATGATGCGGTGCTCGAGCCCCTGCCCGGAGAGTTCCGTCTGTGGCCGCGGACCCGTCTGAAGTGCCTGTTCGTGCAGGCCCACGACGCCTCCGGCAGCAGGCGCGCGCTCGCTGCGGCGCTGGGTCTGGACCCGGACCTCATCGGCGTGCACGAGCTCCCCGAGCGCGTCTGGGAGCGCGAGTGGCTCGCAGACTTTCACCCGCTGCGCTTCGGACGGCGTCTGTGGGTATGCCCACACCATGAGCGCGTCGCCGAGCCCGGCGCGGTCGTGGTCGCGCTCGATCCGGGGCTGGCGTTCGGCACCGGCACTCATCCGAGCACGGCGCTGTGCCTGACGTGGCTCGACGCGCACCTCGCGCCCGGTGCATGCGTCATCGACTACGGCTGCGGCTCGGGCGTACTGGCGCTTGCGGCAGCAAAGCTCGGGGCGGCGCGGGTGCACTGCTTCGATATCGATCCCCAGGCCCTCACGGCGGCGCGCGCCAATGCCCGGGCGAACGGCGTGGCGCGGCAGGTGCGGGTGTACGATCGCCCCGACACACTGCCGGCCGCGGCCGATGTGCTGCTGGCGAACATTCTGTCGGAGCCCTTGTGCACGCTGGCGCCGCGCTTCGCGTCACTGCTGCGCGCGCACGGAGAAGTGGTGCTCGCGGGACTCATGCAGCACGAGGTCGCCGACGTGACAGCCGCTTACGCAACGTGCTTTGATGTCGCCCCGTTCGGCGAGCGCGACGGGTGGGTGGGGCTCGCCGGACGCCGCCATTGACACCCCGCAACGCAGCCCTGTCATGTTCACAGTCTGTCCAAAGTGTGCCCTGACCCTGGTGGTGAGCGCCGAGGATCTGCGCGTCGCCCAGGGTTATGTGCGCTGCGGGCGCTGCTCGAGCGTGTTCAATGCGCTCGCGCGATTGACGGAGGAGGGACAAATCGCCGCGGAGAGCGTCGAGACTGAACCGCCGGCCCCTGCGGCCTCGCCGACCCCACCGCCTGCGCCCCCCAATGCCTCGCCGCAGAGCGTGACGGACGAGGACGCGATCCCTGAGGACGCGCTCGAGTTCGATCCCACCACGACCGATGTGGCTTCCGTGTTCGTCGAACCGCCGCCGAACCCGCTGTGGACGGCGGCGACGGGAACCTTCAAGGCCATGGTCGCCGCGAATCAGGAGGCCGCGCCGGCGCAGCAATCCGACTCGCGCAGTGAGGAGGCCGCGCCGGCCCAGGACTCCGATTCCCAGGTCGATGTGGAGCTCGACGCGGAGTTACTGGCCTCCATATTGCACATCGACCTCCCGGAGCCCCCGGCCGCACGGGAAACGCCGCCGCCCGCCGCTCGGCAGGCGCCGCCGCCGGCCCCGCGGGAAATGCCGCCGCCCGCCGCTCGGCAAGCAGCGCCGCCGGCCCCGCGGGAAACACCACCGCCCGCCGCTCGGCAAGCAGCGCCGCCGGCCCCGCGGGAAACACCACCGCCCGCCGCTCGGCAAGCAGCGCCGCCGGCCCCGCGGGCTCCACCGCCCGCCGCCGCGCAGGAGGCACCGCGACCCGCCGCGCGGGAAACCCCGCCCCCAGGGCCCGCACCCGAAGCCCCCGTGACAGCTCGCAGCGTAGCGAGTCAGGCACGAGCCCCGCGCAGGATGCGGCTCGGGGAGGACCTGAGCGCGAGCACGAGAACGGCGCGCCTGCTGCCGCACCTGTGGCACGCCGGCAGCGGCCTTGCGGTGCTGCTGTTGCTCGCGCAAATCGTGAACCACTATCGTGACGAGCTCGCCGCCACGACGCGCTTCCACCGCCCGATCACCGCGTTGTACGCGTCCCTCGGCGTACGGCTGGCGCCGCACTGGGACCTGCGGGCGTATGAAGTGCACCAGCTCGGCGCGTCGGTGGAACCGGCGAGCGCCGGTCTGATCACGGTACGCGCCAGCGTCAAGAACGCAGCAGCGCAGCCCCAGCCCCTGCCGGTGCTGCGGGTCACTCTGCAGGATCGCTTCGGCAACCGGATCGCGGCGCGCGACGTGGCACCGCCCATGTACCTGCCGCACGCCACGCCCGGGTCGGCTTTTCTATCCGCGGGCCAGCGCATCGACGCGGAGATGGGGTTCGTGGATCCGGGCGCCAATGCCGTCGGATTCGAGATCGACGCCTGTCTGCCCGCCAGCGGCGGCGAGGTCACCTGCGCCAACGACGCCATCGCGCGCTAGGCCACGCCGTGGGGTGTCACTTGCGGATCGGACCCTACCTCCTGCCCTCAGCGGTCGTGCTCGCGCCCATGGCCGGCGTGACCGATCGCCCGTTCCGTGTCCTGTGCCGCCGACTCGGCGCGGGGCTGGCCGCCTCCGAGATGATCACCTCGGACACGCGGCTGTGGCATACGCCCAAATCGCGCCATCGCATGAACCACGAGGGCGAGCCCGAGCCGCGCGTGGTGCAGCTGGCCGGCGCCGACCCGCAGGCGCTAGCGGAGGCGGCGCGCGCCAACGTGGCCCTCGGCGCGCAGCTCATCGATCTGAACATGGGGTGTCCGGCAAAAAAAGTGTGCGGCAGGCTGTGCGGCTCGGCGCTGCTCACCGATGAGACGCTGGTGGCGCGCATTCTGCAGGCGGTCGTGAACGCGGTCGACGTGCCCGTGACCCTCAAGATCCGCACCGGCTGGGACCGTGAGCACAGAAACGGCGCGAACATTGCATACATCGCGCAGGAGTGCGGCATCGCCGCGCTCGCGGTGCACGGCCGCACGCGCGCGGATTTTTATGAAGGCGCGGCGGAGTACGACACGATCCGCGCCATCAAGTCACGCGTGCGCATTCCGGTGTTCGCGAACGGCGACATCACTACGCCGCAAAAAGCGCGCGAGGTACTTGATTTCACGGGCGCAGACGGAGTAATGATCGGGCGCGCCAGTCATGGTGCCCCATGGATCTTCCGCGCGGTCAACGTGCACCTGGAAAACGGAATTGCGCCGCCGCCGCTGCTGCGCGCCGACCTGCGTGATATCATTCTGGCGCATCTCGACTCCCTGTACTTCTTTTACGGCGAGGAGAGTGGAGTCCGGATCGCGCGCAAACATCTCGGCTGGTATTGCGGCCTGCTGGATGAGCCGGCGGAGATTCGCCGGGACCTGATGGGGGCTGCGAGCACGGCCGCACAGTTCGCGCACGCGCTTAAGCATTTCGAGAGCTGGGTGAGTGAGGCTGCCGTGGCAGCCTGACGAACGGTTTTTCCCTTGGGTGGGGAGGGGACTCACAATGACCGCAAAGAAAAAGGCGCGGACTCGCGAAGCCATTGTCGCCAGAGTCAACGGGCGGGAACTGCCGCTGCGCAACCACGCCGAGCGCGCCTTGAGCGATTACTTCACCAGCCTGAACGGTCACCGGCCCGCCCGTCTCTACGACCTGGTGCTGCGCGAGATCGAGGAGCCGCTGTTTCGCGTCGTGCTCGATTACGCGCACGGCAACCAGAGCCGCGCCGCAGACATTCTCGGCATCAACCGCGGCACCCTGCGCAAGAAATTGAAGCAGTTCGGGCTTGCCGGCTCCTGAAGCCGCAGGCCCGCTCACCGCCGCCGGCGCCTTTGAGGGATGAAGCCCATGCCGCCGCCGGTACGCCGCGCGCTCCTCTCGGTTTCCGACAAGACCGGCCTCGTCGAGCTGGCGCGCGAGCTCGCCAGACGCAACATCGAGATCCTGTCCACCGGCGGCACGGCGCAGCTGCTCACACACAACGGCGTGCCGGTGCGCGAGGTCGCCGCCTACACCGGCTTTCCCGAGATCATGGACGGTCGGGTCAAGACCCTGCATCCGCGGATTCACGGTGGTCTCCTGGGCCGCCGCGGCGTGGACGACGCCGTCATGGCGCAGCACGCCATCGCGCCCATCGATCTGCTGGTGGTGAATCTCTACCCGTTTGCAGCCACGGTGGCCCGGCCCGGCTGCCGCTACGCCGACGCCGTGGAGAACATCGACATCGGCGGGCCGGCGATGCTGCGCGCCGCGGCGAAGAACCATGAATCGGTGCTGGTCGTCGTCGATCCGGCGGACTATCCGCTGCTGCTCGCCGAGCTCGACACGCACCAGGGGGGGAGTGAGTTCGCCACGCGCGCCCGCCTCGCCGCCAAGGCCTTCTCCCATACCGCCCACTACGACGCCCGGGTCGCCGCCTACCTCAGCTCACAGCAGGCGCCCCCGGGCGAGACGTTCCCCGCGACCCTGTCGCTGATGTTCGAGAAGGTGCAGGACCTGCGTTACGGGGAAAATCCGCACCAGAGCGCGGCGCTGTACCGCGAGCCTGCCGGGCGTGGCGCAGGGGTTGGCGCCGCGCGCGTGCTGCAGGGCAAGGACCTTTCCTACAACAACATCGTGGACGCGGATACCGCCATCGAGTGCGTGCGCCAGTTCGCGCAGGCCGCCTGCGTCATCGTCAAGCACGCCAACCCCTGCGGGGTCGCCGTGGCGGCCACACCGCTGGACGCCTACGAGGCTGCCTACCGCACCGATCCGGCTGCCGCGTACGGCGGCATCATCGCCTTCAACCGCGAGCTCGACGCGGCCACCGCGACCGCGGTCCTCGAGCGCCAGTTCGTGGAAGTGCTGGCGGCACCCGCCGTGCACGCCGCCGCCGCGCGCGTGCTGGCGGGCAAGCCCAACGTGCGGGTGCTGGTGCCGGGGGAGCGGCCACAGGTCGACGGTGTCGAAGTCGAGCTGCGCAGCGTGAGCGGTGGGCTGCTGGCGCAGTCGCGCGATCTGGCGGGGCTGCCGGCAGGCGAGCTCACCGTGCCCACGCGCCGTAAGCCGACGAGTGCCGAGCTCGCCGACCTGCGCTTCGCCTGGGCCGTGTGCAAGTTCGTGAAATCCAACGCCATCGTATTTGCGCGCGCCGGCGCCACCATCGGCGTCGGCGCAGGTCAGATGAGCCGCGTGTACTCCACACGCCTCGCCGCGATGAAGGCCACGGATGAAGAGCTCACGGTGGCCGGCTCGGTCATGGCCTCGGATGCGTTCCTGCCGTTTCGCGACAACCTCGACGTGGCCGCCGGCTACGGTATCCACGCCGTGATCCAGCCGGGCGGCAGCAAGCGCGATGCGGAGCTCATCGCGGCCGCCGATCAACATGGCATGGCCATGGTGTTCACCGGCATACGCCACTTCCGGCACTAGGCTGAGGTCCCACGTAGTGAGCATCTTGATGAGCGACCCCTGGCGGCGGTCGTGCAGCGCTCAATTTCGTGGGGTGCCATGAAGGTTCTGATCGTCGGCGCGGGTGGCCGTGAGCACGCGCTCGCCTGGAAGTGCGCCGCCTCGCCGCGCGTCACGAGCGTGCTGGTGGCTCCCGGCAACGCGGGCACCGCGGCGGAAGCCAAGGTACGCAACGTGAACGTCGCGGCGGAGGACGTCGCGGGGCTGGTGCAGCTGGCAGCCTCCGAGCAGGTCGACCTCACCATCATCGGACCGGAGGCACCGCTGGTGGCAGGCGCGGTCGACGCATTCGCCGCGCGCGGACTCAAGTGCTTCGGACCGAGCAAGGCGGCCGCGCGGCTCGAGGGCTCCAAGGCCTTTGCCAAGGAATTCCTGCGGCGCCATCGCATTCCGACGGCGAGCTCCGCGACCTTCACGCGCGACAGCTTCGATGCCGCGTGGCTGCGCAGCCAACGCGCGCCGCTGGTGGTCAAGGCGAGCGGCCTGGCCGCCGGCAAGGGCGTGGTGATCGCCCCCTCCATCGAGGAGGCGCGCACCGCGGCGCAGGCGATGTTCGCCGGCCAGTTCGGCGAGGCCGGCCGCGAGGTGGTGATCGAGGAGTTCCTGCCCGGCGAGGAGGCGAGCTTCATCGTCATGGCGGACGGCACGCACAGCCTGCCGCTCGCCAGCTCCCAGGATCACAAGCGCCGCGACGACGGTGATCGCGGACCCAACACCGGCGGCATGGGCGCCTATTCTCCGGCGCCGGTAGTCACCCCGGCGCTGCACACCCGTATCATGCGCGAGGTCATCGACCCCGCTATCCGCGGACTGGCCGCCGACGGCATGCCTTACACCGGCTTCCTGTACGCCGGACTCATGATTGCCGCCGACGGCACGCCGAACGTCCTGGAGTTCAACTGCCGCTGCGGCGATCCGGAAGCGCAACCTATCCTCATGCGCCTGCAGTCCGATCTCACGCTGTTGTGCGAGGCGGCGCTGCGCGGCGCGCTCGACACCGTCGGCGCGCAGTGGGATCCGCGCGCGGCGCTCGGCGTAGTTCTGGCCGCGGCCGGCTACCCGGACAAGGTGGGGAAGGGCGACGTCATCGAGGGTCTGGAGCGCGCCGCCCGCCTGCCGGGCAAGATCTTTCACGCCGGCACCAGGCTCGAGGCCGGCAAGGCGCTGACCAACGGCGGTCGCGTGTTGTGCGCGGTCGGGCTCGGCGCCAGCGTCGCTGAGGCGCAGCGTGCGGCCTATGCGCTGGCGGACACGGTCCACTGGACCGGTGTGCAGTACCGGCGCGACATCGGCTATCGCGCCGTGCAGCGCGAGCCGCCTAGAAGCTGAAGCGCACGAACGCTTCCGGGCCGCTGATGCTCAGCGCGAACGCGCCCGGAAAGGTGCCGCTTCTGCGGTTGAGCGAGGTGCGGATCGACGCGTAGCCCAGGCCGATGGCGAAGTTGGGATTCCAGCGGTACTGGAGGTCCTCGTGGCTGTCGGCATACCAGCCGCGAAACCCGCCGAGGGTCGCCTTGAGGTACGCGCCCCGCACGATCGCCGCCCAGCGCTGGGAGACGACCCACGTCAGATCGAGCGGCAGGGCGGGAAACGGGGTCGCCGCCGTCACCTCCTGGCGCTGGTTCTGCGCCGGCACCTCTCCGATCGCATCCACCTGCAGGAAGTAGATCCCGAGGCCCGTTGCGACCTCGAAACGATCGTTGCGAAAGAGCGAGTAGCTGTACGTGATATCGAACTGGCGCCAGTCGAGCGAGGTCAGCATCTGCTGCCCGGCGGTGAAGGTCTGGTTGCCGAAGACGACGTCCTTGGCAAGCGCCCTGTTCCCCGAGCGATCGGCCTCGAAGTAGTCGACCCGCACCTTGCCGCGCTCGCGCAGCCGGAACATGAATTCCACACGCCCCTGCTGCAGGCGGTTGGGAAGTCCCAGGTCGTTCTCGCCGTTCACCGGCGTGCCGGTCATACCCTGGAAAGACCGATCGACCCGGAAGTTGCTCCGGACCTGCGGGTCATAGAGAGTGCCGCGAATGTAGAAATGATCCGTGATGGGGCTGCGGGTCTCGTGCCGGTGCGGCGGCAGCGGCGCCCCGGAATTCGGATCGTGGTCGTCCTCGGCAAACGCCGCTGCGGTCGGTACGCCCAAGATCACCGCGGCGACCGCGAGCCAATTGCGCATGCGCTTCCGGACTCCTTCCCGCTTCGCCAAGCGGGTTGCGCGCATCTTACTGATTCGCGGGCACGATGTGCCAGCGTCGCCGGGCGGCGACTGACCTGCGCGCGCGCGACGATTTGGCGGGCTGTTGGAACGCGATTGCGAGCGCCGCGAAGGTGCGCGCTGGTGAGCGCGCGGCTGGAGCGCGGTGAGCGGGCTTCAGCGCTTCATCGCCTCGAAGAAATCCCCGTTCGACTTGGTGTCTTTCATCTTGTCGAGCAGGAATTCGATCGCGGCGAGCTCGTCCATGGGGTGCAGGAGCTTGCGCAGGATCCACATCTTGGCGAGCTCGCCCTGGTCGGTGATGAGCTCTTCCTTGCGCGTGCCGGAGCGGTTGATGTTGACCGCCGGGAATACGCGCTTCTCGGAGATGCGCCGGTCGAGATGGATTTCGCTGTTGCCGGTGCCCTTGAACTCCTCGTAGATGACGTCGTCCATCTTCGAGCCGGTATCGATGAGCGCCGTGGCGAGGATCGTGAGACTGCCGCCTTCCTCGATATTGCGCGCCGCGCCGAAGAAGCGCTTGGGACGCTGCAGCGCGTTGGCATCCACGCCGCCGGTCAGCACCTTGCCGGAGGACGGCACCACGGTGTTGTAGGCGCGCGCCAGCCGGGTGATCGAATCCAGCAGGATCACCACGTCCTTCTTGTGCTCCACCAGACGCTTGGCCTTCTCGATGACCATCTCCGCCACCTGCACGTGGCGGGCGGCGGGCTCGTCGAAGGTGCTCGACACCACCTCGCCCTTCACGGTGCGCTGCATCTCGGTGACTTCCTCCGGCCGCTCGTCGATGAGCAGCACGATAAGGATGACCTCGGGATGGTTGGAGGTGATGGCGGTGGCGATGTTCTGCAGCAGCATCGTCTTACCGGCCTTCGGCGGGGAGACGATCAGGCCGCGCTGGCCCTTGCCGATGGGCGCGACCAGGTCGATGGTGCGCGCGGTCAGATCCTCGGTGGAGCCGTTTCCGCGCTCGAGCTTCAGGCGCTTGGTCGGATGGAACGGTGTCAGGTTCTCGAACAGCACCTTGTTGCGCGAGCTCTCGGGCGAATCGAAGTTGATCTCGCCGACCTTCAGCAGCGCGAAATAGCGCTCGCCGTCCTTCGGCGGGCGGATGAGCCCCGAGATGGTGTCGCCGGTGCGCAGGTTGAAGCGGCGGATCTGGCTCGGGCTCACGTAGATGTCGTCGGGACCGGCCAGGTAGGAGCCGTCGGCCGAGCGCAGGAAGCCGAAGCCGTCCTGCAGGATCTCGAGCACGCCGTCGCCGTAGATGTTCTCGCCGTTGCGCGCGTGCGCCTTCAGGATCGAGAAGATGATGTCCTGCTTGCGCGAGCGGGCCAGACTCTCCAGCCCCATCGATTCGGCCTGCTTGACCAGCTCGTGGATGGGCTTGGACTTGAGCTCCGTCAGGTTCATCGAGCTGCGCGACTGCGTCAGCTCCGCCGGGCTTATGATCTCGGAGTCGTCGGCGTCGAACACCTCCGGCTCGTGCATCATCTCATCGGGGCGTCCGCCATTATTGCCACGATTGCCGTCACGATTGTGGCGTGGGCCCTTGTTGGGCCGGTTGCGGCCCTGATTGCCGAGATAGCCTCTCACAGGTTGCTGTCCAGAAATGCCGAAAGTTGCGATTTGGATACGGCGCCGACCTTCTGCGCCTCGACCGTGCCGTTCTTGAACAGAATCAGCGTCGGGATGCCGCGGATGCCGAACTTGGGCGGTGTCTGCGGGTTCTCGTCGATGTTGATCTTGGCGACCTTGATGCGATCGAGGTACTCGCTGGCGATCTCATCCAGGATCGGGGCGATCATCTTGCACGGGCCGCACCACTCGGCCCAGAAGTCCAGCAGCACCGGCTTGTCGGACTTCAGGACGTCCTGGGAAAACGTGGCGTCTGTAGTATGCACAATGTGCGGGCTACTCACGCGGTTTCAACCTCCGTCAATGCAGAGCACAATAAAATCGCCTGGAAATTGGGAATCCACGAGCGGGTTGGCACCAGGTGCCCGAAAAGCGATGCCAGAAACACCCGCCAAACGGTTACACTAATAACTCGTGATTGAGTATGGACTTTAGGGAATTAAGGAAACTGCGTCGGCAGGTGCGGGCCTAGGTTGGCCCACTGACTGACACACTTTGTAGCGCTTCCGGGCCGCATTTGCAAGCCTCCGGCGCGTTTTCCGCTCACACTCCAGACCTTTTTGATGACTGACTCACATTCCGGTTCCGTCGAATTCGCCTCGCTGGGCCTGCTACCCAAGGTCATGGCCGGCATCCGCCAGGCAGGCTTCACTCACTGCACGCCCATCCAGGCGCAGACGCTGCCGATTGCGCTGGCCGGCCGCGACGTCGCCGGCCAGGCACAGACCGGCACCGGCAAGACGGCCGCCTTCCTCGTCGCGCTGTACCAGGCGTTGCTCACGCGTCCCGCGGCGGGGAATCGCAGCCCCACCTCCATCCGCGCACTCATCGTGGCGCCCACGCGCGAGCTCGCGGTACAGATCCATCACGATGCGCTCACCCTCGGCGCCCACACCGGGCTCAGGCACCTGGTGGTGTTCGGTGGCATCGACTACGAGAAGCAGCGCCTGGAACTCAGCCAGGGGTGCGAGGTGCTGATCGGCACGCCGGGGCGGCTGATCGATTACTTCAAGCAGCACGTGTACGACCTGCGGCACGCCCAGGTGCTGGTGCTCGATGAGGCCGATCGCATGTTCGATCTGGGCTTCATCGCCGACATCCGCTACATCCTGCGGCGCCTGCCCCATCCCGAGCGGCGCCAGTCCATGCTGTTCTCGGCCACGCTCTCGCACCGCGTGCTCGAGCTCGCCTACGAGCACATGAACAACCCGGAAACAGTGCGCATCGAGCCGGACAAGATGACCGTTGATGAGGTGCGCCAGCTCATGTACTACCCCTCCATGGAGGAGAAGGTGCCGCTGCTCATCGGGCTGCTGCACCAGAGCGAGGCGGTGCGCACCATGGTGTTCGTGAACACCAAGCGCATGGCCGAGCGGCTCGAGAGCACGCTCAAGGCCAACGGCTTCAGTGCCCAGGCGCTCTCCGGGGACGTGCCGCAGAACAAGCGCCTGCGCTTCCTGCGCGACTTCCACGACGGCAAGCTCGCCGTCCTGATCGCCACCGATGTGGCCTCGCGCGGCCTGCACATCCCGGACGTCAGCCACGTGTTCAACTTCGACCTGCCGCAGGACGCGCCCGACTACGTGCACCGCATCGGCCGCACCGCCCGCGCCGGCGCCGAGGGCGACGCCATCAGTTTCGCGTGCGAGGAGTACGCGGTGTCGCTGCCGGAAATCGAGAGTTATGTCGGGCATAAGATCCCGTTCGCCCCGATCGCCCCGGAGCTGCTGGCCACCGGCGTGGTGGCGGGCGCACCGGTGCACTCACACCGGCCCCACCGCCCCGGCGACCGCCGTCACGGCGGCGGCTCGCACGGCGGCGGCTCGCGCGGCGGCGGCTCGCACGGCGGCGGTCCCCGGGGCCACAAGGGGTCACACGCGGGCCGGTCGCACCGCGGACGGGGTCGCTGAAGCCTGGGGCCGCGGCTACGGGCGCTGCCGCCGTGGCACTCGGGGCGTCGCTTGAGCTAAGCTCAGCGTTTTGGCGGCCGCCGCCAGCAGCCCCAGGCCGTCCAAAGCCCATTCAGCTTTCGATCGTGGGCCGTTCCCGTATGGCGGAAATCGAAGACAACGTCGACCGCGAGCTGTTCCGCAACGTGGAAAAACTGCGTCAGTTGCGCATCGAACATCGTGATCTCGATGAGGTCATCTCCCGCCTGTCACTCGACCTGCACGTGGATGAGCTGCAGCTGAAGCGCCTGAAGAAGCGCAAGCTCATGCTCAAGGATCAGATCGCGCGCCTGGAGAGCCAGCTGATCCCGGATCTCAATGCCTGATGGATAGCGCCGACAGCGCGGTAAGCGCGATCCTGCTGCGGCTGACGTCCCCGCAAGTGCTCGGCGCAGTGCTCGCGCTGCTGGTCGCAGGCGTGATCGCGCTGCTGGTTGCGCGGGCGCTGCGCGTGCGGCGCGCACGTGGCGCTACGGCCGCGCAGCACCGGCCACACTGGCTGGACCACACGCTCGAGGGGGCGCTCATCCTGGCGCCGCTGATGGCGGCGCTCGCCACACTGCTGGCCGGGCACGCGGCGCTGGCCGCGCTCGCCACGCCCACGGCAGTCATCGACGGCGCGCTCAAGATCGTCGGCGCGCTGGCGCTGCTGCGCTTCGGCGTCTACCTGCTCGGCCGGATGCTCGGCCCGGAGTCCTGGCTTGGCACCCGGGAAAATCGCATCACGTTCGTGTTGTGGGTGATCGCGGGGGTGGCGCTGCTCGGCTGGCTGGATGCGCTCGAGGCCGCCCTCAACCGCGTCAGCCTGCTTCCGGGACGAACGCAGTTGAGCCTGTGGGGCCTGCTGAAGGGCCTCACGATAGTCACCGCCTTCCTGGTCGTGACGAGCCTGATCGCGCGCGCGATCGAGCGCCACGTCATGCGGCTCGACCAGCTGGCCGTGTCGACCCGGGTCGGAGTCTCCAAGTTCGCCTACTTCCTGTTGCTGGGGCTGGGCACGCTGCTGGGGATCAACGCCGCCGGCGTTGATGTGACCACGCTCAACGTGCTCACCGGCGCCATCGGCCTGGGGCTGGGCTTCGGTCTGCAGTCGGTCGCGAGCAACTTCGTCAGCGGCTTCGTGCTGTTGATGGACAAGTCCATCAAGCCCGGCGACGTCATCAGCTTCACCACGGGGACGAGCGGGGCGAGCGCCGGCAACTTCGGCTGGGTACAGGAGCTGCGCGGCCGCTACGTGGTGGTGCGCGACCGCGACGGGGTGGACACCCTGGTACCGAACCAGAACCTGATCACCAGCCCGTTCATCAACTGGAGCTACTCGGATCAGCGGGTACGCCTGAAGCTGCCGGTAACCGTCAGTTACGACGACGATCCGGAAGTGGCGCTGCAGCTGCTGCTGCAGGCGGCCGAGAATCACCCGCGCATCCTGCGCGATCCGCCGGCGGTGTCGCGTCTGATCAGCTTCGAGGCTTACGGCATGCTGCTGGAAGTGCGCTTCTGGATCGCCGACCCGGTAAACGGCGTCAACAACGTGCGCTCGGATGTGAACCGCGCGATCTGGCGCATTTTCCGCGCCCATGGCGTGACGATTCCGGTGCCGCAGCAGGAAATGCGCCTGCTGCCGCGCCGCCCGGCGCGCTCTCTGCCCGATACGCTGCCGCGCGGGCCGAGCGGCCTCGACCAGGCCGCCGACTGAAGAAAACGCAGGCGCAGTGTCACTGCAGGTCGCCGCTGGCATCGAGATTCCGGACCGCGAGCTGTCGCTGTCGTTCGTGCGCGCGAGCGGCCCGGGCGGCCAGAACGTCAACAAGGTCGCCACCGCGGTGCAGCTGCGCTTCGATCTCGCGCGCAGCGCGGCGCTCCCGGAGGCCGTCAAGGCGCGCCTCAGGGCCCTGAGCGGGCGGCGCCTCACCGCCGAGGGCGCGATCCTCATCATCGCGCGCAACCACCGCACCCAGGAGCACAACCGCCGCGAGGCGCAGGAGCGGCTCGGCGACCTGATCCGCCGCGCACTCACGGCCCCGAAACCGCGTAAGGCCACCAAACCCACGCGCGCGGCGCGCGAGCGCCGCCTTGAGCACAAGACGCGCTTGCGGCGCACCAAGCGCCTGCGCGCCAGGCCGGGCTGGGACGAGTGAGCATCGTGCCATGGCCCCGCGGGCCGCATTGACAGCTTTCGGCTCATGGGAATAACATTGTTATCACGATGAAATCCCTTAACGTGACCGTGCGCCGCATCGGCAACTCTCAGGGGGTCGTCATCCCCAAGCCCTTCCTGTTGCAGGCGGGCCTGGCCGGCGAGGCGGAGATGGCGGTCGAGCGCGGCGCCATCGTGCTGCGCAAGCCGCGCAAGCGGGTCCGCGAGGGCTGGGCCGCCGCGGCTCGGGCAATCGCAGGCGCCGGCGAGCATGAGTTGCTGATGGGTGAGTTCAGCAACGCCGGCGATGCGGAGCTCGCCTGGTGAAACGGGGCGAGATCTGGCTCATCAACCTCGATCCGACCGTCGGCAGCGAAATCCGCAAGTCGCGGCCGTGCGTCATCGTCTCGCCGCCCGAACTGAACCGCTACTTGCGTACCGTCATCGTGGCTCCGATGACGAGCAAGGGTTTCGCCGCCCCCTTCCGCGTCCCGGTCACCCACGCAGGTACGAAGGGATTGATCGTGCTCGATCAGCTGCGGGCGGTTGACAAGATGCGGCTCGCGAAGCGGCTCGGTACAGTGAGCGGAAGAACACTGGGGGCGGTTCTGACAAAGCTGCAGGAAGTCTTTGCTCCATGATGTCCACCCTCTGATGTCCACCCTCTGAGCTGCCCTTCGCGACACGCAAAGAACCCCACGACCAACACCGCACCGCCACGAAGATCATGTACGCATCCGCCACGATGGCCATTCTTCACCACCTCGCCGCCTTCACGCTGGTCGCGGCGCTGGCGGTGGAAGTCGCACTGTTCAAGCCGCCGTTGTCGCCGGTTCAGGCGCGACGGCTGCTGCGCACCGACTTCATTTTCGGCGCGGCTGCGACCGTGGTGCTGGTGGTGGGAATGCTGCGCGTCGCGTTTTTCGAGAAGGGACGCGAGTACTACTGGCACGACCTGTACTTTCTCGTCAAGTTCGGCGCGTTCATCGCCGCGGCACTGATCTCGATCTATCCGACCCTGACGTTCCTGTCCTGGAGCAGGGGCCTCAAGGCCGGCGTGGCCCCCGAGGTGCCGGAGGCGCGTACCCGGCGCGTGCGGCTGTGCCTGATGCTCGAGCTCACCGCGATCGTGGTGATTCTCGCCTGTGCGGCGCTCATGGCGCGCGGCTTCGGGTACTTGGCACTAGGCAGAGCGCCGTGAGGCTGCTGCGCCCAGGCCCTGCGGGTGGATCAGCCACGCGGCCAGCGCCGGCAGCAGGATGATCGCGGCCAGCATGTTCACCAGGAACATGAAGGTCAGCATGATGCCGATGTCGGCCTGGAACTTCAGCGGCGAGAACACCCAGGTGGCGACCCCGATGGCAAGCGTGATGCCGGTGAAGATGATGCTGGCGCCGGTGACGCGCAGCGTGCGCTCGTAGGAGTCGCGCACCGACAGTCCCTGGTGCAGGAATTCCTGCAGGCGGCTGAAGAGATAAATGCCGTAGTCGACGCCGATGCCGGCGCCGAGCGCCACCATCGGCAGCGTGGACACCTTGAGGCCGATGCCGACCACGGCCATGACCGCGTACACCAGCACCGATACCAGCGCCAGCGGCAGCACCACCAGGATGGTGCCCACCACGGAACGGAAGGTCAGCAGGCACATGGCGAGCACCGCCGCGAACACGCCCGTGAGGATCATCATCTCCTTGGCCTTCACGGTCGCGTTGGTGGCCGCCATCACCCCGACGTTTCCCGCGGCCAGGCGCACCTGGGCGCCGGCGACCGGGTTGGCGTCGCGCCAGCCCTTCACGGCGCTCACGACCCGCTCGATCGTGCCGGCGCGGTGGTCGGCCAGGAACATCATCACCGGCACGACGTCGCAGTTGTCATTGAGGAGCCCCGTGCTGGTCTCGATATAACGCGTCGACTGAGTCAGCTGGGTCTGCTCGCGCGGGATGCTGCGCCACTTGAGGCTCCCCTCGTTCCAGCCGGCGATCGCGATCTTGGCGATGAAGGGGAGCGTGATGACGTCCTGCACGCCCGTGACGTTGCGCATGTGCCAGCCGAAGCGGTCGACCGCGCTCATCAGCTCGTGACTGACGCACACCGGCTCGCTCGACTCCACGATCGCGGTGAGCACGTCGACGCCGATGCCGAACCTGGAGGTGATGACGTCGTTGTCGCGGTTGTAGCGCGAGTCGGGGCGCAGCTCCGGCACGCCCGTCTGGGTGTCGCCGATCGGGGTCGCGCGCCCCTTCCACGCCCCGAGCGCCGCGAGCACGGCGGCGAGCGCAATGACGGCGAGCGCCGGGCCCCGGCCGGTGATGCCGGACAGGCGCGGCCACAGCGCCGCCAGGTAGGCGCTGCGCCGCTGCACCCGCGCGCGATAACCGGCATCGAAGCGTACGTAGGAGACCAGCACCGGCAGCAGCACCAGGTCGGTCAGAATGACGATCGCGACGCCGATGCTCGCGGTAATCGCCATCTCGCGAATCACCGGCACCGGAATCATGAGAATGGTGACGAAACCCACCAGGTCCGCGAGCAGCGCAACGACCGCCGGTGCCAGCAGCTGCCGGAACGTGCGGCGCGCGCTCTCCATGCTGCCCAGGCCCGCGAACGCGGCGTCGCCCACGGCGCTGATCTTCTGCACACCGTGACTGACGCCGATCGCGAACACCAGGAACGGCACCAGCAGGCCGACGGGGTCGATGCCGTAACGCAGCAACACCAGCGCGCCCAGCTGCCAGATCACCGCTACCGCTGAGCACAGCACCGGCACGAAGGCAACGCGCCAGGACTGGCAGTACAGGCGCACCGCCAGCAGCGTCAGCACCAGCGTGATCGCCGCAAACAGCACCACCGAGTCGGCCCCGTCGGCAATGTCGCCCATCACCTTGGCAAAGCCGATCATGCGCACGTCGATGCCGTGGCCCTCGATGCCCTGGCGCACCTGCCGTTCCAGCTCGTGCGCAACCTTGATCGGATCGACCGGCCGGCCCTGCGCATCCTGATCGAGCACGATCGCGCTCACCAGGGCGCCGGAGAAATCGCTGGCCACCAGGCGCCCGATGATGCCGGCCTTGCGGATGTTGTCGCGCACCCGCGCCATGTTCGCGGCGGTGGGCGTGAAGTCCGCCGGTATGACGTTGCCGGCCTCGATGCCTTCCTCGACCACCTCGAGGTAGCGCACGTTGGGGGTGAAGATCGACTGCACGCGCGTGCGGTCGATCCCGTCCATGACGATCACTTCGTCGGTGGCCTGGCGCAGCGCGGCGAAGAATCCGGGCGTGAACATGTTGCCGTCGCGCGCGATGAGCGCGATCAGTACGCGGTTGGCGCCGCGAAACTCCGCCACCCTCGGGTCCAGGTAGGTGCGCATGTACTCGTGCCGCAGCGGCAGAGTCTTGTTGAACGAGCAATCGATGCGCAGGCCGCGCACCGCCACCGCGGCGAGCAGCGCCGTGCCGAGCGCGAACAGCGCGAGGATCGGCGTACGCTGGCCGAAGATCAGCCGCTCGAGCCGTCCGGTGAGCGCGCCGGGCACGACCTCGCCACCGAGGCCTGCGCCCGCCATCAGCGCGCGCCGGGCGCGCCGCCGGGCGCGTCCTTCAGGCTGATGAGTCCGGCGCCGCCTTCACCGACCACCGCGAGCTCGGTCGTGCCCACCGGCACCGCGGCGGCGAGCCCGGCCCGATCGCTCTGCTGCACCAGGGTGAAGCTCGCCCCGCGGTCGTGACTGACGAGCAGCACGCCGGAAAGGCCCACGATGGCGACGCCGGCATCGTCAAAGCGGGCCGCGCCGTCGAGCATGGCCACCGTGCCGGTTTCGATCCTGCGCCAGCTGGAACCCGCGTCCTCGGAGCGGTAAAGGTGGCCGCGCAGGCCGAACGCCAGCAGCGCCTCGCCCGGCAGCGGCAGCACACCGAAGAACGATCCCTCGTATGGGGAGCTGAGCTCACGCCAGTTCGCGCCGCCGTCGTCGGAGCGGTACAGGTGCCCGGCCTCGCCGGCGATATACAGCCGTGAAGCGCCGGCGGACACGATGCGGTTGAGGTGATAGCCGCCTCCCGCCGCGCCCTGCGCCGCGGTGAGCGCCGACGCCGCGGGACGCGCGTGCGCCCCGGCAGGCGGTGCGGGCGCGAACCTG
Source organism: Gammaproteobacteria bacterium (assembly GCA_005878835.1). GTDB lineage: Bacteria > Pseudomonadota > Gammaproteobacteria > Steroidobacterales > Steroidobacteraceae > 13-2-20CM-66-19. The sequence continues at coordinate 40,227 of VBMV01000059.1, forward strand.
CGGGCCGTCCAGCTCGCGCCACCGTCCGCGCTCGTGAGGTAGGCGCCGTAGGCACCGACGGCGATCGCCCGTCCGCCGCTGCCACACCATACGTCCAGCAGCGGGCGCTGCGCCTCGGGTGCGTAGTGGGTGCGCCTCCAGGTGCGTCCGGCATCTGCGGTGGCGAGAATGACCTCGTCGTGGCCGACCGCCACCCCGCGCCCGGCATCCTGAAAGCACACCCCGGTGAGCAGCGCCTGGGTCGGCACATCAAGCGCCTGTGTCCAGCTTCTGCCGCGGTCGTCCGAGAGCACGATGATGCCGCGGTCGCCCACCGCGACCAGCCGCGGGCCGGCCGTCGCGACCGCGATCAGGAGCGACTGCGCGGCCAGGCGCGCGGGCTCGGCGGACTGCACGGGCGGCTGTACGGCGGGTGCGCGCTCCCAGCCGACCACAGCAAGCGCAGACGCGAGAGCGAAAAAGGATTTTCGGGGGGCCGCGCTGGCGTTGCGTCCCGCGCTTGAGCGAACGCGGACCCCCTGGCCCGGTCCCCTGTCCACGGCGGCCACCAAAATCCTGTTTTTGCGCGCGCGAATGCGCGCCCCTAGCGGATTCCGCGCCGCTCCAGCACGCTCGGTTGGTAGTCGGCGGCCGTGCGCTTGATGTTGAAGTCGTAGGACCTGGGCTCCTCGCTCTGCAGCCCGAGCGCCAGATAGCGCCCGTTCGACAGATCCATGACGAGCTCCAGATCCGTCCACAGCGCCGGCAGGTCGTAGTAGCTCATGGCGTGCCCTTCCTGCACCCGATACAGCTGTCCGCGCGTGTCGTAGCAGTCCACGGCGAGGATCTGCCAGGAATCTTCGTCCACGTACAGCGTGCGGCGGCTGTACAGGTGGCTCACGCCGTGCTTGAGCGTCGAATCCACCACCCAGACGCGATGCAGCTCGTAGCGCGCCAGGTCCTGGTTGATGTGGTTCCTGTGCAGCAGCTCGCCGTACTTGAGCTTGCCGTCCTGCAGGCGGTAGGCATTGTAGGGAACGTAGATCTCTTTCTTGCCGATGAGCTTCCAGTCGTAGCGCTCGGGGCTGCCGTTGTACATGTCGAACTGATCGGAGGTACGCAGGTTGTCGGAGTTCGTGCCCGGGTTGTCGAAGGCGACGTTCGGCGCGCGTCGCACCCGGCGCTGGCCCGGGTTGTAGACCCACGCGCGCCGCGCTTCCTTCGCCTGATCGAGCGTCTCCTGCACCAGCAGCACCTCGCCCGCCAGGCGCGCCGGCGCGGTCGTCTCCTGCGTGAAATACAGCAGGATGTTGTTGAGCGCCGCTTCCGTCATGCCCGGCTGGTAGTACTGGAAGTAGAACTCCTCCTTGAAGTTGACCAGCGTGTAGGCGCCGCCGGCGGTGAGCGGCGCCTGCCCCACCTGCAGCGCCGCCGCCAGGCCCCGATAACGCGTGACGTGGTTCCAGAACACCTCCACGCCGGCCTTCGGTATGGGGAACGGTGTGCCGCCGATCGCACCGCTCACTCCGTTGCCGTCCGGAACGAGCCTGGCGCTGGTCGCATTGCGCCGGGTGGCTTCGTAGATGCGCTGCGGCGCGGCCGCGCTGCGATGCGTCGGATAGACCACCATCTTGTAGTCCGGGTAGGTCTTGAACAGTGCCTTGTGACCCTCGGTGAGCTTGGCGGCGTACTGGCTGCTGTTGGCCGCGGTGATGCTGAACAGCGGCTTGTCGCCGGCGTACGGGTCGGGGTAGTGATCCCCGGCGTGATAGCCGGGGAAGCCGGCTTCGGCCGCGGATTTCAGGCCGCCGGTCCAGGCGGGAATGCTGCCGTCGGTGTTGGCGGCTTGCTCGCCGCCGAGGGGCGTGAGCTCCGCACCCAGACGCGCGGCCTCCTCCGGGCTGACCGCCCCGAAGGCCGCGGGTGCGCACAGCAGTGCTGCTGCAGCCAACCGGATCAGAGTCTTCATTGCAGCCCCTCCATTATTCGCGCGCCCGCGCCGGCCCGCGCGGCTGGTCAAAACGAGTATTTGATACTGGCCGCAACGAAATCGCGATCGTTGGCGAGGTTGTACTGGCCGGCGCCACCGTATTGTGTGTAGGACACGTCGAAGTCCCACTTGGAGCGCAGGCTCGCACCGAGGCCCACGCTGAGCGCATGACGGCCCTCGATGAAGTTACCGCCCGGACCGGGGGAGACCCCCTTCACGTCATGGCTCCAGGTGAAATGCGGCAGCAGGTTCAGTGCGCCGAGAGCGTTGTCGTACTCGAGCCGGCCGGCGATGACGTAGCCCCAGGAGAGCTTGTCGGGAAACGCGTAGCCGGGCTCCACCAGGGTGGGAAACTCCGGATAGCCGCCGAGACTGGGATTGCCGCTCAGGTTCGTGCCGGGGCCGTCGTAGCGCAGACCGCGACCGACCGGCCCACCGTTGAACTCATCCTCGAGGCCCGGGATGTAATCGGCCGCGGCCTCGAACAGCAGCACCGCCTGGGAGGCCTTCAGGACGTTGGCGAACACCTGCGTGGCGGTGAACTGGGCCTGCCAGGTGTTCTTGAGCTCCCAGCCGCGGATGACCTGGCCGAGGCCAAAGGAGCCGAGCTGGTTGCACCCGGTGATAGGAGTCACGCCCTGGATACACACGCCTGGCGAGCTCACCGGCTCGCCGAGCAGCCTCGCGATCCCCGACTCGAAGGGCGTGAGAGATGCGTAGATGAGCTCGACGTCATCGAGCTGCAGCGGCACGTTGTGACGGAACGTGACCTCGCCCTGCAGCGCGGTGCCGGTCTTCTGGATCTGCGTGTTGAAGGACACGCCGAGCATCCTGATGTCCTGCGGGAATTCCTCGAACAGGCCGGCCGTCTTGCCGTACTCGTGGGTCGCGATGTTGCTCGCCTGGTTGGTTACATTGCCGCCCGCGAGCAGGGTGTTGGCGCCGATGGTGGCGTATTGCTGCGCGGTCGCGGCGCTCAGGTTGCCGCCCAGGGCCGCGGCACGCTGCTGGCCGACGGCGGCCCCGGTAGCGACGGCGGCTGCGAACGGCAGGCCCGCGGCCAGCGCCTGGGCCGCCGCGGCGACGGCGTTGACCGCGCCGAAGGCATTGCCGAAGCCCGCCTGCGAGCCGGTCATCGCCGACACCACCGGCAGGCGGCTGCTGTAGTTCAGGAAGTAGAGGCCGAGCTGCGTGCCCTGGCTGAAGTTCGGCAGGTAGAGCTTGAAGTTCACGCCGAACTGGCCGGATTCGGACGGCTTCTTGTCCGGCAGGCGGCTGTAGGCCTGGAAGTCGCCGATCAGGGCGCCGCCCAGCGGACGGAAATCCACGCCCTGGTCGGAAATCGCTCCAAAACCCAGGAACACTCGATTGCCCCCCGGGCCGGCGAAGTCGCTGGTGCTGAAGTACGCCCCGTCGGGCTCGATGATGTCCTCGTGCCAGTCGAACAGGTACAGCAACTGGGTGCTCAGGTTCTTCGACAGCTGCAGATTGAACACCGCCATCTCATCCGGCAGCAGCGCCTGCTTGAGCTCCGCCCCGGGCACCTGCAGCGCCGTCACGTCGAAGTGGTTGACCTCGTTGAGGCCGCCCGGAATATAGGTGCTCTCGCCCCAGTCCACGACCTGCCGGCCGAGGCGCATCTCCGCGGGCATGGTGCCGAGATTGAAGCGCCAGAACCCAAACGCATCCAGCAGGCGCGTGTAGCTGCCGACCACGCCCTTGGCGTCATGGGTCAGCTGAATGTGATCGGTGGTGGCGTTCATGACCTCGAAATCGTAGAGGCCGGAGCCACGCAGGAAGATTCCGCCCTGCTCCTTGTAGTTGAGCGCGATCTCGCTGACGCCCGTGAGCGCCTCGCTGAAGGCGGCCTTTTTCCGGTAGTTGAGCTCGCCGTCATCGATGTTGGGGGAGTATCCGCAGCCGCCGTCGGCGATCGCAACGAGACGGCAGTCGAGGCCCGAGACGCGCCAGGCCTGGCCGTAGCCGATCGTGGTGTCCCAGCTGCCGGTCCAGTCTCCGGAGCTGCTCTGGAAGCTGACGGCCTGCGCGCTCGGCCAGCCGCCCGCGGCGAGCACGGCGGCGAGCGCCATGACGGTGAGCCGCGGACCGCGCCCGGTGTGACCTTTCCTCATGTGTCCCCCTGCTTTCCCTGAGGCCTCAAGGACGCGCACGTCGCCACGCCTGCGGGCTCAACGCCCTGAAGTCCGCCTGCTGAAGTCCGTCTGAAAGTCTGATTGCCTCGGTCTGCACCACCGTAGAGCTACTCGAAGGCGATCGCGGGCAGATCGAGTGCGATGAGGAAGTATTCGAACAGGTACTGGATGACACGGATCTGATTGTGCAATCGATGATCGCTTTCCAGCAGGTGCAGGGCCGCCCGATACGCCTGCGCGAAGCGCACGCTGTGCTCGAAGGGCACCACCTCGTCGCGCCAGCCGTGCACCACGGCCGCCGGGCAGTCGAGCACGCTGGCGCGCAGCTCGGGCAGGCCCTGCATGTACAGCGCCGGCGCCATGAGGAACACGCCGCGGGCGTGCAGGAGCGACGCCGAGGTGACCGCGACGTAGCCGCCGAGACTCGAGCCGACCAGCACCAGGTCCCCGGTCAACTCCTTGCAGAAGTCCACCAGCCTGGCCACGCGCGCCCGCGGCTCATCGATCCCGCGGTAGTCGACCGAGTGCGCCAGGTAGCCTTCGCTGCGCGCCACCTCCGCGAGCGCGGAGATCTTGCGCCCCCAGGGCCCGCTCTCCTGCCCGTGAGAGAACACCACGTGGCGGGAAGCCTCGGGCGCTTGCACGCCAGGCTCAGCGCTGTGAGCGGCACTCATAAGCGCGAATAATGCAGGCAATGGAAACGTTAAGCCAATCATCCCGGCGCCCGCCGGCGCAGGCGGCGGGCTGGCAGTTCTGGGTCGATCGCGGCGGTACGTTTACCGATGTCATCGGTCTGTCGCCCGCCGGCGAGCTGCACGTGCGCAAGGTGCCCTCGGCGAGCGCCGGTGGCGCGGCGGACGACCCGGGCTTGCGAGCGGTGCGCGCGATTCTCGCCGCCGCCGGCGCCGCCCCGCGTGCCGTGGCGGCGGTCAAGGTCGGGACCACCGTCGCGACCAACGCGCTGCTCACGCGCAGCGGCGAGCCGGTGGTGCTGGTGACCAGCGCCGGTTTCGCCGATGCGCTGCGCATCGGTTACCAGAACCGGCCCGACATCTTCGCGCGCGACATCGTGCTGCCCGAGCCCCTGTACGGCACCGTGATCGAGGCGCACGAGCGCATCGATGCGCACGGCGCGGTGCTGACGCCGCTGGATGGGGCGCGCCTGCGCGCGGACCTCACCCGCGCGCGCCGCGCCGGTGCTCGCGCGGTGGCCATCGTCTTCCTGCATGGCTGGCGCCATCCGCAACACGAGCAGGAGGCAGCAAGCTGCGCACGCTCGCTCGGCTTCGAGGAAGTGTCGGTGTCGCACGAGCTGTCGCCGCTGGTGCGCTACGTCAGCCGCGGCGACACCACGGTCCTCAATGCCTACCTCGCGCCGCCGCTGCGCAGCTACGTCGGCGCGCTGCACGAGCAGCTGCGCGCGCTCGATCCGCAGGTGCGCCTGACGCTCATGCAGAGCAACGGCGGACTGGCGGCCGCGGAGAGCTTCCACGCCATGTCGAGCGTGTTGTCGGGGCCCGCGGGCGGGCTCATCGGCATGCGCTGGGTCGGGGAGCGCCTGGGCTACCCGCGCCTGATCGGCTTCGACATGGGCGGCACGTCCACGGACGTGTCACTGATCGACGGCGAGCTGCCGCAGCGCTTCGAGCACCTCATTGCCGGAGTGCGCCTGACCCAGCCGATGCTGGACGTGCACAGCATCGCCGCGGGCGGCGGTTCGGTGCTGAGCTTCAGGGACGGCCGCTTCGCGGTCGGCCCGGCCTCCGCGGGTGCGGACCCGGGGCCGGTGTGCTATGGGCGCGACGGACCGCTGACACTCACCGACGTGCAGGTGCTGCTCGGGCACCTGCGGCCCGACACCCTGCCCGCGCTCTTCGGGTGCGGCGGCCGCTCGCCCATCGATGCCGACGCGGTGGCGCGCCGCTTCGCCGCACTCACCGCCGAGCTCGGCGCGCAGGGCGCGCCCGGCGGCTCTGCCGAGAGGGTCGCCGAATCGTTCCTCGAGGTGGGGGTCGAGTCGATGGCGAACGCCATCCGCCAGGTATCCACCCGTCAGGGGCGCGATGCGGGCGAGTTCACGCTGTTCTGCTTCGGGGGCGCGGCCGGCCAGCACGCCTGCCGCGTCGCGCGCGCCGCCGGCGTGCGGCGCATTCTCGTGCATCCGCTGGCGAGCGTGCTGTCCGCCTTCGGCATCGGCGTGGCGGACCGCCTCGCCGTGCGCCGCGCGAGCCTGCGTCGGCTGCTCGACGAGCCCGGGCTCGCCGCGGCGCGCGCCGCGCTTGCCGCCCTCGAAGCGCAGGCGCGCGCTGAGCTCACCTCCCAGGGCGGTGAAGGCGGGCGCGTGCGCATCGCGCGGCTGCTGGAGCTGCGGGCCGGGGACAGCGACATCACGCTGTCGGTTCCGCTCGCGCCCCTGGATCAGGTGCGGCGGCGCCTGCACGCGGATCACCTGCTGCGCTTTGGCTTTGCCGCGCACACCCTCGCGGTGGTGATCGAGGCGCTGCGCGTGGAAGCGCGCCTCGCCTCGGTCGATGCCGCAACGCTCGCCATCCCGGAAGCCCCGGCGGTGGCCGAGCTGCCGCAGCGGGTGCGCGCCTGGTTCGGCGCCTGGCGCGAGGTGCCGCTCGTGGCCATGAGCGCGCTGCGCGGGGAGTTGCCGGGGCCGGCGCTGATCGTCGAGCCGCACAGCACGGTGGTGCTGGAAGAGGGCTGGCGTGCGCGGCGCCTCGTCGGCGGGGAGCTGCTGCTCGAGGATGACGGGGCGGCGCGCGCGGCGCTCGCCCCGGCGGTTGATGCCGCCCGCATCGAGATATTCAACAACCTGTTCATGCACATCGCCGAGCAGATGGGCGAGGTCCTCAGGGCGACCGCCCAGTCGGTCAATATCCGCGAACGCCTCGACTACTCCTGCGCCCTGTTCGACGGCGACGGCGGCCTGGTGGCCAACGCGCCGCACATGCCGGTGCATCTGGGCTCGATGGGCGCGAGCGTGCGCTCGGTCATCGCGGCGCAGCAGGCGCGGCTGCGTCCGGGGGACTCGTGGCTCCTGAACAGTCCCTACCACGGCGGCACCCATCTGCCGGACATGACGGTGGTGACGCCGGTCTTCGTGGGCGGGCAGGCGCGGCCGGATTTCTTCGTCGCCTCGCGCGCGCATCACGCCGACATCGGCGGCGTGACGCCCGGCTCCATGCCGCCTTTCAGCCGCGCGATAGAGGAGGAAGGCGCGCTGTTCGAATGCTTTGCGCTGGTGAGTGCCGGGACGCTGCGCGAGAGCGAGTTGCGCGCGGCGCTCGCCGCTGGTCCCTGGCCGGCACGCAGGCCCGAGCAGAACCTCGCGGACCTGCGCGCCCAGCTGGCCGCCAACGCGCGCGGCATCGCCGAAATCGGCCGCGCCGTGCGGCGCCACGGTCTGGATACGCTGCGCGCCTACATGCGGCACGTGCAGGACAACGCCGCGCAGTGCGTGCGCAACGCCATCGGGCGGCTGCAACCCGGCAGCTTCCGCTACGAAATGGACGGCGGCCAGCTGATCGCGGTGCGCGTCGACATCGACCGCGAGCGGCGCCGCGCGCGCATCGATTTCACCGGAACCTCACCCCAGGGCGCGCACAACTTCAACGCCCCGCGCGCGGTGTGTACGGCGGCGGTGCTGTACGTGTTCCGTACGCTGATCGAGTGGCCGATTCCCCTGAACGAGGGATGCCTCGAGCCGCTGGAGATCGTCATTCCCGCCGGATCGCTCCTCGACCCGCGCCCGCCCGCGGCGGTGGCGGGAGGGAACGTGGAGACCTCACAGTGCATCGTCGATGCGCTGTACGCAGCGCTGGGAATTCTCGCCGCTTCCCAGGGAACCATGAACAACCTGACCTTCGGGGATGCGCACCTGCAGTACTACGAGACCATCGCCGGCGGCGCCGGCGCGGGGGCGGACTTCGACGGCTGCGACGCCGTGCAGACTCACATGACCAACTCGCGCCTCACCGACCCGGAGATCCTCGAGAGCGAGTTCCCGGTGCTGGTGCGGGAGTTCGCGATCCGCCGCGGCTCGGGTGGCGCCGGAAGGCACCGCGGCGGCGATGGCATCGTGCGGCGGCTGGAGTTTCGTGCCCCGTTCTCCGCAGCCTTGCTCGCCAATCACCGCCGCATTGCGCCCTTCGGGCTCGAGGGCGGGCAGCCCGGTGCCCGCGGTGAGGCGCGCATACGCCGCGCCGGCGGGGCGGTGGAGCCCCTGGGCGCCACGGCGCGCTTCGAGGTCGGACCGGCGGACGAGCTCCTCATCCTGACACCGGGTGGGGGTGGCTTCGGCTCACCGTAAAATCGCGGTCTCGATCTCCCACTCGACCCGGTGCTTCGCGGTCGCGGAGCGGTTCACCGACACCGGCCGCACCCGGCTCGTGCCGGCGCAATGCGTCACCAGCCAGGTGTCGAACACCCCCGGCTTGCTGCTGGCGAAACCGAACAGCAGGTTGAATTTGCCTTCGGCGAGAGTCTGCGGCCGGTTGACACGCTCATCGCTGATGACGAAGTGGCTCTGATCGGTGCCGGCGCCGGCAAAGGCGCCCTGCGCCGCCAGGGCGTCCAGAAAGGTCTCGACCCGGGCCTGGGCGCGCTGCCAGGTCGCAGGCCCATTATGTTCCAGCAGCACCCAGCGCGTGCCCTGCTCGATGCTCGCCGCCACGAACAGCGCCAGGCGCCGTGCCGAGAGGTACTGCCAGTCGCAGACACCGCCGCCCGCGCCCAGGGTGCGCGGGCTCACGTCGGGGCGCGAACCGACCCGCACCGACAGCAAGGTATTGACGCCCGCCTGCGCCAGCCGCATCCGATCGGCGTCGGACACCCCCACCGCCGGACGCAACCCGGGACGCAGAATCGCCTCCTCGCTGTGCGCCCCCGCCCACACCGGCCAGGTCTCATCGGAGCGGGCGATCATGCCCGCCGCGGCGCCGCAGGAACCGAAGGTCTCTATGCGGCCGCGCAGCCGATCGAACGCCTGCACGCGCGGGTAGTACATGAGGGCGCTGTCGCTGCGGAACGGCCAGACCCGCAGGGCATCGAGCGCGGCGGGCGCGGACGTCCAGCTTGCTGGCGGGTCGACCAGCAGCAACGCCTGCCGGTCGCGGCACAGGCGCGCCGCCACCAGCAAGCTCGACAGTCCCACATCGCGCTCGCGCGTCAACGGCGGGATGCACAGCAGGTTGAAGCGGGCGACGCCCTGCAGCGCAAACAGCCCGGTGCCGCTGCCGGCGGCGCCGATGATGTCGTAGTCGGTGAGCGGCGCGCCGTCATCCCCGTCGGGATTGGAGAGCGTGTAGCCGACCGCGACGCCCCCGGGTCCGCCGGCGGAGCGATCCGGGCGCTGCGCGGGAACCGCACCCGCCACGCGCACCAGGCGCGATCCGAGCAGCAGGTCGGGGACGAAGCGGCCGGAAGCGGGCACCACCGACACGCGCCGGTAGATCTCCTGGTCTTCCACCAGCTCCGAGCCGGCGGTGCGCACGCGCTGCACCACCAGATTGAAGCGGTCGCGCTCGGCGCTGTTCAGGCCGTCATAGTCCACCGAGGCGCGCAGGTACTCGCGCGAGCCGGGATTCACGGCCACCAGCTTGAGCTCGCTCCCGCCCGCCGGCAGGCAGAGGGTCGGCGGGCGCGCGCCGTTGGCGACGCGCACGATCAGTGCCTCGCGACCACCATTCTCGAAGAACTGCTCGACCGCGTAGGAGAGGGTCGAGGGCTGCCACAGGCCGCCGAAGTGCCGCTGGAACTCACTGAAGCTCGTGGTGCGCAGCGCCTGGTTGACCGGCCCCTTGAGGGTGCGGCCGACGAAAGCGGCGATTCCGGTGGGCACGCGCTCAATCGCGTGTTCGGTGCGGCTTTGTTGTACGAGTTCTACGCCGGACGCGGGGCTATCGGCCACTCAAGCGCCTTTCGGGATCTGGCCGCTCGACTCTAACACAGCGTGTCAGCGGGTAGTCGGATTCTGGGCCGCTCCCGGCTCGCTGCGCTGCCGCGCGCCTTCCTCCCTGAGGCGCTGCGCCTCTTCGGCGCGCGCGCGTTCCAGATCCTCGCGCTTGCGCGCGATCTCCGCCAGCATCAGCTGCAGCCACTCGGACAGCGCCGTCACGGCGCACACTCCTCAGCCGCCATTCTTGGGGCGCGCCGGTGGCGCCTCGGCGGCGTCGGCCGGGGCATCGGCGGTCTGCTCGGGCGTATCCTCGGCCGGCGCGCCCGGCTCGATCTCGGACAGCATCTGCTTGAAGGAGGCTTCATCCATGGGCAGGTCCGACTTGCCATCCCAGGTGGAGCCTTCCGGAAGCACGTTCTGCACGCGCGGCGCCCCGGCCAGGACCTCATCGACCGTAGCGTCGGAGGCGGTGATCGGGACGGGCACGCCGCGCGGAGCGCGCGCGAGCGCCGACACCAGCGTCCAGTCGACTTGGGTACCGTGCTCCTTCAGCTGCTGTTGCAGCGTCGCGGCCAGGGACTTGCTGAGGAGCCGCCGCTGGGCGTTCGCCCAGTCGCGCGTATCGTCCTCCAGAACGTCAAAGGGCTGCATGTACAGCTGCCCGTCACGCCAGCCGAACACGAACGGTTGATTGACCACGCGCACCTGGGTGCCGAGGGGCACCATGGCGAAGAACTGGGCGATGTCCTCCGGGTACAGGCGGATGCAGCCGTGGCTCGAACGCAGCCCGACGCCGGCTGGCTTATTGGTGCCATGAATCAGGTAGCTCGGCCACTGCAGGTAGAGCGCGTACTTGCCCAAGGGATTGTCCGGTCCGGGCCCGATCACCGGATCGAGATCCTCGCCGTTCTCGTGGTGCTCCTTGCGCACCGAGAGCGGCACGCGCCAGGTGGGATCCTGCTGGCGGCGCACGATCTTCGTGACGCCCTCCGGAGTTCGCCAGCCCACCTTGCCGATGCCGATGGGGTGCGTGAGCACGACGGGCGGTGCGCCGCGCCCGACCGGGGGATAGTAGAAGATCCGCATGGCCGCGATGTTGATCACGAGCCCGGTGCGCGGCGCGTTCGGCAGAATGAACTGCGACGGAACCACGATCTCCCGGCCCTCCCCCGGCAGCCAGGGGTCGACCTTGGGATTGGCGCGCACGATCTCCTCGTACCCGACGTTGAAGCGACGTGCGATATCGCTGAGCGTGTCGTCCTTGCCGGCCGTCACCACCTGCACGACGCCGACGACGTCCTGAGCGGGGTCGAGCTCGAAGCGCTCGTTGGCCACTGGCGGGGGCAGCGCCGGCGCCGCCGGCGGGGCCGGCGCTGCGGGAGGCGCCGGGTGCCGCAACGGGGCGAAGAGCGAGCACCCCGCGATCAGCAGGCACGTCAGCGCGGCAGTAGCGCGGGCCGTGGAGGCAGCCTTCATGGTGGAATTATGACCGAGTTCGCCGGGGCGCGAAGGGCGTCGGTGATGCGCTACAGCAGCACGGGCTGGTTGGGCAGCTCGTGGTCGCTGTGGTGCCGCCCCGGGAAGTGCCGTCCCAGCAGTGCCGCCACGCCCTCGATACCCGCGATCGAGCCCTCGCCATAGCGCCTGGCGCGGTAGTGCAGCTCCATCTGCCGGCACACCGCCTGCCACTCAGGCTGCGCGATGCGCTCGGCGATGCCGCGGTCGGCGATGATCTCGACCACCCGGTCCGCCACGAGCACGTAGATGAGGACACCGTTGTTGTACGCCGTGTCCCATACGCCGAGCTGTCCGAACAGCTGCAGCGCGCGCGGCCGTGGCGGCAGATCGTGCCACAGCTCCGGCAGATCCAGGGCGGTCTCGACCACGAAGCGGATCTCCCCCGCATGCTGCGCTTCGCAGCGGCCGATGGCCTGCTCGATGGCGGCGCGAACCTGCGGCGTGAAGCGCCGGCGCGTGCTCCAGCGCGTGGTGGCGAGGTGGCGAATGAGGCGCAGGAATCGCATGACCAGGTCCCTCCTACCAGCTTCCGGAGGCGCCGCCGCCCCCGAATCCTCCGCCACCACCGCTGAATCCACCGCCGCCGAATCCTCCGCCCCCGAGGCCGCCGCCGAATCCGCCGAAGCCCCCGGCACGCGGGTAGCTCGACCAGCCGCTGCCACGCGCCAGACCGCCGAGCAGCGTGAACAGGAACGCGCCCGCCGCGGCGAGCAGCGCCAGGAGCAGCGCGTAGCCGGCGATCCACACCAGCAGGCCCGTGCCGACCGCGGTGAAGGCCGAGCCCAGCGTGCGTCCGAAGACCGCGCGCAGCAGCACCGAACCGACAAAAACGGCGAACAGCATCAGCGGCAAGGGGCTCGAGCCGTGCGCGCGCCGGCCGGACTGCCACTCGTGCTCGGGGGGCGGCAGCGGCTCGCCTTCGATGAGCTTCATCATCTGCTCGAGGCCGGCGTCGATGCCGGCGTAGTAATTGCCCTGGCGGAAGGCGGGCCGCAGGGTCTCCGAGATGATGCGGTTGCACATGGCATCGGTCAGGACACCCTCGAGACCATAGCCGACCTCGATGCGCACGCGGTGATCGTTCCTGGCAATGATCAGCAGCGCGCCGTCATCCACCTTGTGCCGGCCGAGCTTCCACTCATCGACCACCCGGATCGAGTACTGCTCGATCTGCTCCGGTTCGGTCGTCGCCACGAGCAGCAGCGCGAGCTGCGAGCCCTTGGCGGACTCGAACGCCGCGAGCTTCTGCTCGAGCGCGCTCTGCTGCTCCGCGCTCAGGGTACCGGTGAGATCGGTGACGCGCGCCGTCAGCTTCGGGATCGGCTGCAGGCCCTGCGCGCCCGGCATCACCCCAGGGCCCAGCAGCAGCGCCAGCGCCAGTCCCGCCCGCGCTCGGGCGCCGCTCGAGCCGGCGATCATTTCGTCGCGGGTTGTCCCGGGGACGCCGCGGCAGCGGCCGGCGCGGCCGGTGCCCCGGGGGGCGAGGTGTCGAAGCTGACCGTCGGGGCGGTCGCGATCTGCTGCTCGTTGGCGACCTGGAAGCTCGGCTTCACCTGGAAACCGAACATCTTCGCCGTGAGATTGACGGGGAAGGAGCGCACCGTCACGTTGTAAGCCTGCACCGCCTGGATGTAGCGATTGCGCGCCACGGTGATGCGGTTTTCAGTGCCCTCGAGCTGCGATTGCAGATCGCGGAAATTCTGGTCCGACTTCAGCTGCGGATAGTTCTCGACCACCACCATCAGGCTCTTCAGCGCCTGGGTGAGATCGCCCTGCGCGGCCTGGTACTTCTGGAACAGCTGCGGGTTATTGAGTACCTCGGGCGTCACCTGGATGGAGCTCGCCCGGGCGCGCGCCTCGGTCACCCCGATCAGCACTTTCTGCTCCTGGGCCGCGTAGCCCTTCACGGTGTTGACGAGATTCGGGATGAGATCGGCCCGGCGCTGATACTGATTCACGACCTCGGACCAGGCCGCCTTGACGCCCTCGTCCTGTTGCTGCAGGGAGTTGTAACCGCAGCCTGACAGGCCCAGGACCGCGGCACCCACAAGGGCGAGAAACCACGCGCGCATCGAGTTCTCCTTGGCTTACCACCCGGTCCCCTGCGGCCAGGGGGCGGGGATTGTCACACGGAGGCAAGGGCGCGTCGATTGCGCCCGCGGCGCGGGCGGGGGCGGCCGGCGCGCGGGCCGGCGCCAAAAAAAACCCCAGGTTTTGAGGCCTGGGGTTGATAAGGGCGGACCTTCGATGAAGGGAAGGAAGTCCGCCAGGGGATCTTCAGTGCAATCGCGCCCAGTGCAGGATCCGGATGTCCTCACAGTCCAGGTCGAAGCTCTGTGCCAGCAGCGCGCGCAGCTCACGGTTGGCGCGCGTGTTGCTGAGCGGCTCGCGCAGCTCGACTACGCCGCTCCATTCGCTGCCGCAGGGGGGGCTTTGCGCCTTGCCGCCGCCGGTGACGAAGTGCGTGTAGTACTTGGTAGCCACGGTCACAGGTTAGTAGCCCCGCGCGGCATTCGTCCGTGAGATGTTCCACAGAACCCCCGATTTCTGTTAAAGGGATTGCGACATAATTCACAGGATTTCCGCCCCATGAGTCGCTTAGCGCAAGCGTCGCCGGCGGGCTCGAAGTACATCACGCCGGAGGGCGCGCGCCGCCTGCGCCTGGAGCTCGAGCTTCTCTGGCGCGACGAGCGCCCCAGGGTCTGCCAGGCGGTGGCGGCCGCCGCCGCCCAGGGGGACCGCTCCGAGAACGCCGAGTACACCTACGGCAAGCGCCGCCTGCGGGAAATCGACCGCCGGGTACGCTTCCTGCGCCGGCGGCTCGCGGGCATGGTGGTGGTCGATCAGCCGCCCGCCGACCCGGCGCGCGTGTTCTTCGGGGCGTGGGTACTGCTCGAGTCGCAGGACGGAGCCCAGTCACGCTACCGCATTGTCGGTCCCGACGAGTTCGACCGCGCCCCCGGCTACATCAGCATGGACTCGCCCCTCGGGCGCGCGTTGCTGCGCAAGACCCTCGACGACGAGGTGATCGTGGAGGCTCCCGGGGGCAGCCGCGCGTACGTGATCGTGTCGATCGAGTACCCGCGCGACTCGCCGTGAGCCAGGCACGCCGGCGGCGCGCCGTTCACGCCGATCCGCGCTCACCAGAGCACGCGGACGTTCTTGAACTGCCAGGGGTCGTTGCGGTCGAGGTCCTCGGGGAACAATCGCTCGCGCTCGTGCAGCGGCGTCCAATCCGTGTACTCCCCGACCACCGGACCCAGATACGGCATGCAGATCTCGAGATTGCGGCGGAAATCCATCTCATCCGGCTCGATCACACCGAGATTGGGGTTCTCCATCGCCCACAGCGCCCCGGACAGCACCGCCGCACACACCTGCAGACTCGTGGCATTGTTGTACGGGGCGAGCTTGCGCGCCTCCCCGATCGACAGTTGCGAGCCGTACCAGTAGGCGTTCTTGCGGTGGCCGGCGAGCAGCACACCCAGCTCGTCGACGCCGCTCAGGATGTCGTCCATGAGGATGCGCTGGCGCTCCTGCTGCACGTAGTTGCGCCCGGCGAGCTCGTGCACCGACATCACGGCGGAGTCGCACGGGTGATAGGCATAGTGCACCGTGGGCCGGTACGCCACCTGCATGCCATCGCGCACCGTGAAGTAGTCCGCCATCGAGATGGACTCGCCGTGCGTGATGCACCAGCCGTGGAAATGGCCGGCGCCCGGCGTCCAGGTGCGCACGCGGGTGCCGGCGCCGGGCTGCGTCAGGTAGATCGCCGCCAGGCAGCCGGAGTCATGGCGCTTGCCGTCGCGCGGAAAGTTGCGCTCGTGCGTGCCCCAGCCCATCTCGCACGGCTGCGAGCCCTCGCCGACGAAGCCGTCGATCGACCAGGTGTTGACGAATTCGCCCGGCTGCTTCGGCTGGCCCGGGATCTGCGTGTCGCGCTCGGCGATGTGGATGACTCTCACGCCGAGGCGGCGGGCCAGCTCGCCCCACTCGGCGCGCGAGCTGGGCTTGCCGGCCTCCACCTTGGTGTCGGCGGCGATGTTCAGCAGCGCCTGCTTCACGAAGTGCGACACCAGGCCCGGGTTGGCGCCGTGAGTGAGCACCGCGGTGGGAGCGCGCGCATTGCCGGCCCGCAACGCCAGCGCCTCCTCGCGCAGCACGTAATTGGTGCGCCGGGCGGCGGGGACGGTCGGGTCGGTGTAGCCGCCCGGCCAGGGCTCGATGCACGTGTCCAGGTACATCGCGCCCTTTTCCCAGCACAGCTTGATGAGCGCGACGCTCGACACCTCGACCGAGACGTTGATGAGGAAATCCCCGCGCCCCAGCAGCGGATTGAGCACGCGGCGGTAGTTCTCGCGCGTGAGCCGCTCCTTGACGAACTTGACGCCGTACCTTGCGGCCTCCTCGTTCCCCTTGTCCTCCGCGGTCACGATCGTGAGGCGCTCGGGCGCAATGCCGATGTGCCGCAGGATCAGCGGCAGCACGCCCTGGCCGATGCTGCCAAAACCCACGAACAGGATCCGTCCTGGAAACTCGAGAAGAATCTTGTCATTGCTGCTCATGATGCGGCTTCAGTTCTCCCTTTGCGCCACGCAGGCGCGCGGCTATGAAGGGTATCATTCGCGCGGCGCAATTTCCGCGCTTGCCTTCTTGAGCGGTCGTTCAGCGCCAGTGAGGAGGATAGGTGCGCTCGTAGCCGGGCAGGGCCGCGACGCGCGCGAGCCAGCGGCCGAGCGACGGATAGTTCACCTCCACCGGCATGAAGCGCGAGGACAGCTCGCGCGCCTGCGGGCGCTCGAGCGCGCGCTTCAGCAGCTGGATGCCGGGAAAGATGACCATGTCGACCGCCGAGCAGGCATCGCCCACGATCCAGTCGGACTTCGACAGCCGTCCCTCGATGGTGCGCGCCTCGTTGGCGACCGCGTGCAACGCGTCCGTGATCTCATCGCCGGACAGATCCGCGTTGCCCTGAAATACCCCGGAGGCGATGGCGGTGAGCCGCGGCTCGATGTACGCCTGGTATTCGCAGATGACGCGCATGATGGTGCCGGCTTCCTCGGGCGTGCGGCCGAAGATCGGCGGCTGCGGGTACTTCAGGTCCAGGTAGTACAGGATCGCGAGCGACTCGAAGCACACGTAATCCCCGTCCTTGAGCACCGGCACGCGGCCGCGGGGATTGAGCGCCAGCATCTGCGGAGACTTGTGCTCCTGTTTGGAGAACTGCAGCAGGTGGCTCACGTAAGGCAGACGCTTGTACTCGAGCGCCAGCAACACGCGCCAGGCGAAGGGACTGCCACTGCCCCAGAAAAGCTCGATTGTCATCGTGCCCCCGCGCCGAGGTGGTAGCTTCGATTGTAACGACAACCGCACAACGCCGAAAATGCATGCCAGCCGCCAAGCATAAGGACCGCCCCGCCATGCCGACGACGCTGATCGAGCCAGCTGCGCTGCGCGCGCATCTCGCCGATCCCGACTGGGTGATCGTCGACTGCCGTTTCGAGCTCGCGCGCCCTGAGTGGAGCGCGCTCGCCTGGGCCGCCGGACACATTCCAAACGCGCTGTACGCCCATCTGGATCGTGATCTGTCCGGAGCGCGCACCGCGCTCACGGGCCGCCATCCATTGCCGGCGATCGCGGCGCTCAGCGCCACGTTCGGGCGCTGGGGCATAGATAAAGAGGTGCAGGTCGTGGCCTACGACCAGGGCGTGGGCGCCTATGCCGCGCGGCTGTGGTGGCTGCTGCGCTGGCTCGGACATGAGCGGGCGGCGGTGCTCGACGGCGGCATCGGCGCGTGGGAGCGTGCCGGGTTGCCGCTCGAGGCGGCCGTCACCGTGCGCGCGCCACGGCGCTTCATGGCCGCCCCCGCCGAGGCTCTGGTGGTGACGACGCCGGCGCTCGCGCGCCTCGTCGCCGCCGGCGCCCTCACGCGCGGGGAGCTGACGCTCGTGGACGCGCGCAGCGCCGATCGCTTCGCCGGTGAGAACGAGACGCTCGACCCGGTCGCGGGCCACATCCCCGGCGCGCGTAACCATCCGTTCGCGGGCAATCTTGATGCGCACGGGCGCTTCCTTGCCGCGCCCGAGCTGCGCCGGCGCTGGGCCGGTACGCTGCGCGAGCGCGCGCCACAGACGCTGATTGCGATGTGCGGCTCCGGCGTCACGGCCTGCCACAACCTGCTCGCGCTCGAAGCCGCGGGGCTTCCCGGCGCGCGGCTCTACGCGGGGTCGTGGAGCGAGTGGATCCGCGATCCGGCGCGACCGGTGGCACGGGGTGGGGAAACTTCCTGACGGGACACTCTTCCTGGTCGCGCAATTTTGATATAACGCGCCCCGTGGCTGCAGATCCCAAGAGCGCCCTCAACGGCCAGCGCAAATTCAATCCCGCACAGCCCTGGCGGGTCGAGGACTCCCTCGAGCTCTACCACGTCGAGGCGTGGGGCAAGGGCTACTTCGGCGTCAACGACAGCGGCCACGTGGTGGTGCGGCCGGACACGACGCAGCGGCACGAGATCGACCTGTACGAGGTGGTCGAGGGGCTGCAGGCCCGCGATTTGACCACGCCGGTGGTGGTGCGCTTCTCCGACATCCTCGCGCACCGCCTGCGGCGCCTGCACGATGCGTTCGCCCAGGCGATCACCGAGAACGACTACCGCAACCGCTATGCGGCCGTTTACCCGATCAAGGTCAACCAGCAGCGCCTCGTCGTGGAAGAGGTGTATCGCTACGGGCAGGAGTTCGGTTTCGGGCTCGAGGTGGGCTCAAAGCCGGAGCTGCTCGCGGTGATGGCGATGACCGAGAACGCCCCGGAGCGGCTCATCATCTGCAACGGCTTCAAGGACGACAGCTACATCGAGGCGGTGACGCTCGCCACCAAGCTCGGCCGCACCATCATCCCGGTAGTGGAGAATTTCGAGGAGCTCGGGCTCATCCTCAAGCACGCGCAGACCTATCAGGTGCGCCCGCGCATCGGGGTGCGCGTGAAGCTCTTCAGCGAGGGCTCCGGGCGCTGGAGCGCCTCGGCCGGCGAGAGGTCGAAGTTCGGCTTATTCATCACCGAGATCCTCGAGCTGTTCAACGTGCTCAAGCAGCACGACATGCTCGACTGCCTGCAGCTGGTGCACTGTCACCCGGGCAGCCAGCTGCAGGACATCCGCCGCGTCAAGGAGGCGATCAACGAGCTGGCTCATGTCTACGCGGAGCTCAAGCTCATGGGCGCGGGACTGCAGTACATCGACGTGGGCGGGGGCCTGGGGGTCGACTACGACGGCAGCGGCACGAACTTCGCCTCGTCGATGAACTACACGCTCAATGAATACGCCAGCGACGTCGTCTACCGGATCGCGAGCGTGTGCAACCTGCGCGACATTCCGCACCCCATGATCGTGAGCGAGTCCGGCCGCGCGGTGGCGGCGTACCACAGCGTGCTGATATTCGATGCGCTCGGCTCCTCGGCGCTCGATAAGTTCAGGGTCACCGGGGACCGGGCCGAGGACTACGGCGGCGATGAGGAGCTGCCGCAGCCGGTGCAGGATCTGTTCGAGGCCTATCGTGCGGTGAGCGAGCGGCGCCTGGTCGAGTGCTATCACGACGCCCTCACCGCCCGCGAGCAGGTGCTGCAGATGTTCAACCTCGGCCTGCTGTCGCTCGAGTTCCGCGCACTCGCCGAGCGGCTGTACTGGGCCACCTGCGCCAAGATCCGCGACTCCTGCCGCAAGCTCGAGCGTCTGCCGGAGGAGCTCGAGGATCTGGAGTCGATTCTCTCCGACACCTACTTCTGCAACTTCTCGGTGTTCCAGTCGCTCCCGGACAGCTGGGCGATCGACCAGCTGTTCCCGATCCTGCCCATACACCGCCTGCACGAGCGCCCCACCCGCACCGCCGTGCTCGCCGACATCACCTGCGACTCCGACGGCAAGATCGATCACTTCGTGTCGCTGCGCGACGTGAAGCGCACGCTCGAGCTGCATGAGCTCAGGGCGGACGAGAGGTACTACCTGGCGGTGTTCCTGGTCGGCGCCTACCAGGAGACCCTCGGCGACCTGCACAATCTCTTTGGCGACACCCATGTGGTGCACGTGCGCCTGCACGACGAAGGCGGCTGGTGGATCGAAGAGATCGTCAAGGGCGACACGGCCAACAGGGTGCTCGAATACATGGAGTACGACGTCGCGGAGCTGTATCCGGCGCTGGCGCGCGACTGCGAGCGCGCCATCCGCGACGGGCGCATGACACTCGCGCAGAGCCAGGCCCTCAAGCGCTTCTACGAGAGCGAGCTCGACGGCTACGCGTATCTGGAGCCCGCGGGGGTCTGACCCGGCGCTAGAGACGTACGCCGAACAGCGCCAGCAGCGCGAGCACGATGAACGCGCCGGCGGCGGCGCGGTGCACCCACTTGAGCGGCAGGGCCTTCGCCGCCGCCTCCCCCAACAGCACCACCGGCACATCCGCCAGCATCATGCCGAGGGTGGTGCCGGCACTTGGTTTGCGTCCCGCAAAGGCCGGGAGTAGCATGCCAAGTGCGTTCGTATCCGTCGTGGATGAGTGCGCTTTGTCGAATGTGTTGACTTCATCTCCCGCCTCGCGCTTCTCATCCGTGCGCGAACGCAGGTGCAGGCCGCTGGCCCAAGCGCTGCGCATTGACTGACCGCCGATCGTGTGCCTTGAAGCCTTGACCTGTTTGACTGTTCACGCGGTACATGCGACCGACCCGTGCGGCTCGCCGCTGTCCGCTTTTGCAAGAGAGACTTCCTGATGACGACGATTTACGTGGGCAACCTGCCCTTCAACGCCACCGAGCAGGACGTGAAGGCCCTGTTTGAACGTCACGGCAAAGTGGAATCGGTGAAGCTCATCAACGACCGGGAAACCGGCAAACCGCGTGGTTTCGGATTCGTCGACATGCCCCAGGCCGAGGCGCAGAGCGCGATCCAGGCCCTGAACGGCTTTCAGATGAACGGCCGGCCGCTGCGCGTCAACGAAGCACAGGAGCGCCCACAACGCCCCCGCCAGGGTGGCGGTCCGTTCCGCCGCTGAGCATTTGCGCAACTTTGCGGGACAGGAAAACCCCGCCGTGCGCGGGGTTTTCTTTGGCGCACGCCCGCTGCCGTGCGCGGGACGTGCTCACCTGAAGCGAGGATGACCGACGATGTTCGCCAACCCGAGACTGGCCGCAGCCACCATCGCCAGCGCGGTGCTGCTGGCCGCGTGCGCGGCCAACAACTCGCGCCAGACCACCGCCGCGGCGCTCACGGCCATCCTGGCGACCGACACGCGCTCGCAGGAGAACCGCGCGCGCGACGTCTACCGCCATCCGAAGGAAACGCTGCTGTTCTTCGGCCTGCGGCCCGAGATGAGCGTGCTGGAGGTGTGGCCGGAGCCGGGCTGGTATACGGAGGTGATCGCGCCGCTGGTGCGCGACAAGGGCAAATACTACGCCGCGGTCATTGCGGCGGACCCCGAGAGCACGTACATCACGCAGCGTCTGGAGAAGTACCGCCAGGCGCTGGCCGCGCACCCGGAGCTCTACGATCGCGTCGCGGTGGTGACCTTCCCGGCGGACGGCGGCGATGCCGTGCCGCCGGCATCGGTCGACATGGTCGTGACCTTCCGCAACATTCACAACTGGATGGGGCGTGACATGGCCGCTCAGGCGTTCGCCACCATGTACCGCGCCCTCAAGCCCGGGGGCGTGCTGGGCGTGGTCGAGCACCGCGGCAATCCCGCCGTGGCGCAGGACCCGAAGGCGAAGAGCGGCTACGTCAACGAGGACTATGCGATCAGGCTGATCGAAGCACAGGGCTTCAGGCTGGTCGCCAAGTCCCAGGTGAACGCCAACCCGAAGGACACCAAGGACTACGAGCAGGGAGTGTGGACCCTGCCGCCCACCTACCGCCTGGGCGAGAAAGACCGCGACAAGTACGCCGCCATCGGCGAGAGCGACCGCTTCACGCTGCGGTTCGTGAAACCGCTGAAGTAGCCCTCACCACATGTCGCGCAGCCGCGCCGCGATGTCCATGCTCAGCGGTGCGCCGCTGTCGCGCAGAGCATCGCCGCCGGGGAGCGGCGCTGCGTGGAAGGCGAGCGCTGCGAGCGTCTTGTGCACCTTCTCGGTCATGAAGCGGCTGCGTCCGCCGTACACGTGCGCATCCGCCTGTCGTGACTGGTGGGTGAGATGAAACTTGAGCGGCACGATCAGGAGCAGGTCGTTCTGCGCGCGGGTGAGCGCGACGTACAACAGCCGCCGCTCCTCCTCGATGAGCTCGGGTTTGCCGGTGGAGAACTCGGAAGGAAAGGTGCCATCCACGACGTTCAGCACGTAGACGGTGTCCCACTCCATGCCCTTCGCCGAATGGATGGTCGACAGCACCAGGTAGTCCTCATCGAGGCTCGGGCGGCCGGCGAGGTCGCTGGTGGCGTGCGGCGGATCGAGTGTGAGCTCGGTGAGGAAGCGTTCGCGCGACGGATACTGCCCCGATAGCGCCTCCAGCTGCTCGAGGTCCCCGAGCCGGGTGTGGAACTGCTCGTACAAGCGCTCGCAGTGCGGCCGGTACCATTCACGCGCCAGCTGCAGCTGCCCGGGCCAGGGCCGCTGCGCATCCCCGAGCGACTGCATGAGCTCGATCAGCCGCCGCCACTCGAGCTCCCCGGTCTCAGGCGGGCTGAAGGCCTTGAGCGCCTCGAAGGAGTGCGCTCCCGCCTCCAGCTGCTCGATCGCGGCGCGTGCGTTGACCGGTCCCATCCCCGGCAGCAGCTGCAGGGTGCGGAACGCCGCCAGGGTGTTGCGCGGGTTGTCCGCCCAGCGCAGCACCGCCAGCAGGTCCTTCACGTGCGCCGCCTCGAGAAACCGCAGCCCGCCGTACTTCACGAACGGCACCTTGCGCTTCGCCAGCTCCACCTCCAGCAGGTCGCTGTGGCTTGCGCTGCGGAACAGCACCGCCTGGCGCTTGAGCGGCACGTTCGCCTCGCGCCGCCTGAGCACCTCCTGGCACACGTATTCCGCCTGCGACTGCAGCTCGTCAACCGTGACGAGGCGCGGCCGCGTGCCCTCACCGCGTACCGACAGCAGGTACTTGCGATGCTGTCGCGGCGCCTCGGCCATGAGCGCGTTGGCGACGTCGAGCACCTGCTGGGTGGAGCGGTAGTTCTGCGCCAGCGTGACCACTTCGGCGGCTGGCTGGAAGCGCTCCGCAAAGCCGAGAATGTTTTCCACGGCGGCGGCGCGGAAGGAGTAGATCGCCTGGGCGTCGTCGCCGACCGCCGCCAGTCCCGCGCCGTCGGGCTTCAGCGCGTGCAGGATGTCGGCCTGCAGTCGGTTGGTGTCCTGGTACTCGTCGACCAGCACGTGATCGAAGTGCGCGCCGATGTGCTGCGCCAGGCGTGGCTCGGACATCATCGCGTGCCAGTACAGCAGCAGGTCGTCGTAATCGAGGAGGCTCGCGTGCTGCTTCTGCTCCACGTACGCGCGGTACAAGCGCGTGAGCTCCTGCTCCCATTGCGCGCACCACGGGTAGTGCCGCTGCAGCGTCTCCTGCAGCGCGGTGTTGGTGTTGACGCGGTTGGAGTAGATCTGCAGGCAGGTCTCCTTGCGCGGGAAGCGCTGCTCCTTGCCCGCCAGCCCCAGCTCCTGGCGCAGACTGTCGATGAGGTCCGCGGCATCGGCGCGATCGATGACGCTGAAGTGCGGGTCGAGCTGCAGGTGCGGCGCGTAGTGCCGCAGCAGGCGGTTGCCGATGGAATGAAAGGTACCCGTCCAGCTCAGGCGTTGGGCGATGCTGTGGCTGACGCCGCCCAGGGGTTCGTTGAGCGCCTGGCGCGTGATTTCCTGCGCCCGGCGGCGCATCTCGGTGGCCGCGCGGCGCGTGAAAGTCAACATCATGATGCGGGCCGGATCCACGCCGTGGATCACCAGGTGAGCCACGCGATGCGCCAGCGTGTCGGTCTTGCCGGTGCCCGCGCCGGCGACGATCAGCAGCGGCCCAGCGCGGTAACCCTTCTCGGGCAGCGCCTGCCCATGGGTCACCGCCTTGCGCTGTGCGGGGTTGAGTTTTTCCAGGTGTGCTGCGGTGGCCATGGCTGCGCAGGCGGACTATACCTGCGGCCAACATCGGCTGGCGACCCAACGGCGCGCACTGCGCCGCACCGCACACAACCGCGACACACGGCGCGGGTGCGCCGCCCGGCGGGCTGCGGTTAGGATGGCGGCATGAAGCCCGACCGGCAGACCCTGCAGTTCGCGGGACGCGTCATCTCCGTCACCACCGACGAGGTGCTGCTTCCCAACGGTCACCGGGCGGTGCTGGAAGTGGTGCATCACCCCGGGGGCGCGGCGGCGGTCGCGCTGGATGAGAACGGGCGCGTCTGTCTGCTGCGCCAGTACCGTTACGTCGCCGGCGGCTGGCTGTGGGAGTTGCCGGCGGGCAAGCTCGAGCCCGGCGAGCCGGCGCTCCTCACCGCACAGCGCGAGCTCGGCGAGGAAGCCGGGGTGAGCGCGCGGGCGTGGCTCGGCCTCGGCACCTGCCTGAGCTCACCGGGCGTGTTCACCGAGACGCTGCACCTGTTCCTCGCCACCGGGATCGAGCCCGCGGCCGCCAGGCACGAGAGCGCCGAGGTGATCGAGGTGCACTGGGTACCGATCGAGGCGGCTTGCGCCTGGGCGCTCGATGGCACGATCACCGACGGCAAGACCGCCCTGGGCCTGCTGCGCGCACGACATATCATGGCGCGAACGCCCCCCGGCGCGGCGCCGGGGCCTGCGAATCCGGCGGCGAAAATTCCGTGACGGGCCTCGCGGAAGCGCATCACCGCCCGCGGTTACTCTGCACCACGGGGAAATCTCCAGGCCGCAGCCGCCAGTACCGCTTAGTACCATAATCCGTGAACCGACCAAATAAGAAAGAACCCGTCCTGCCCGAGCCGTCGCCCGAGTCCAAGCGCCGCCGCATCGGCAAAGTAGTGCACGATGAGCGCGGCAACGGCTCGGTCAAATGGGAGGATGCGCCCCCCGATTACCAGCGCCCGGTGCTCGAAGTCGCGCCCGACAGCGCCCCGGTGCGCGGGCCCGTGGAGAGCTTCAACCCCTACGCGCGCGAGGTTGCGCGCGAGGCGCCCGCCTGCACACGCAGCGCCGGCAACACCGCGCGCACCGACCTGCGCAAGCTCTCGGAGTGGATCAAGTTGACGCGCGAGCTCGAGGAGCGCAAGCGCAACGGGGGCGATCAGGACTGAAGGCGGCGCACCAGCCGCAGCGGCCGCGCGCCGCTCTCGCTCACTCGCAGCGCTCGATGTGCGCGCGCTTGCGCGCGTCGCTCAGGCGATAGAACCGGCGCAATTCGGCCAGCACTTCACCCTCCCTCGCGCCGTGCGCCCGGCCACCCCGTGCGCGCGACAGGCTCTGCTCCAGACGCCGGCAGAATTTCTCCGCATAGCGGCTCGCCTCGCGGTACAGCGCGGCACGCGCCTGCGTCAGGCTCGGATCGACCCGGGTGCGCTCGAACAGCACGCGGCGCAATTCCGCCGGGAAGCGTCCGGGAAACTGCCGGCGCAGCAGCCAGTAGCTCGCCACGTACTTGTCGACCTCCGCCTGCATCTCCAGCTCGAGCAGCGACACCGGCCGGTCGTGGCCGGCATTCCAGGCGAGGTACAGGAAGTGACTCACGCCCTCGAGCGCGGTCCAGCAGTCGGCGACGTTGCCCGCGTGCAGGCGGGTGAGCGGATCCTCGCGCGCCAGGCGCTCGAGCAGCGCCGGGTCCAGGTACAGCGACATCACGACCTCATCGCTCCCGGCAAGCGGCTGGGCGACGATCAGCTCCTCGTCCGCCGTGCCGCTGCGCGCGGCGTGCGGCAGGCGCCCACGGTCGGTGACCAGGAAATCGTAGACGTCGTGAGCGATGCGCACGTCGTAGATGCCGCCGATGAGATCCTGCAACCGCGACAGCAGCATGCGTCAGTGCGTGAAGGCGGTTCCGCCGGCGGTGGGGTCGACGCCCAGGCGCTTCAGCAGCCCGTAGCAGCGGGCGCTCCCGGTCTTGAGCCAGATCTCGTACAGCCGCAGGATGTCCCGGTCGGAGTGCGTGTACGCGGTCTCGCTCACCTCGTTCAGGGCATCCACCATGGGCTGGAATTTCTCCGCCAGCTCGGCGAACACCGCCCCCAGTACTCTTCCCTTGCCGTGCGAGGTCGCGTGCGCGAGCGAGGCGTAGGCGCGCCCGCCCATCGCGACGTGGTAGTCGATGTCGATGAGCCGGGCGGCGAAGCTGTGCGCAAAGAATCCGGCGATGAACAGCGACACATCGCCCAGGCGTTGCAGGGCGCGGTTGCGTTCCGCGACACTGGGTGCCTCGAGCGCCTCGCACAGGATCACCACCAGCGGCCGCAAGCGCATACCCTCCGGGGTGCGCTCGTACAGCGCCTCGGAGCGCGCGAACAGCGTGAGCAGATTCACCACGTAGTGCTCGGTCTGGTCTTCGACCGCGAGGTGCTGCCTGGCGAGCGCTCCGTGCAGCGAGTCGCGGAAGAACTCGC
The DNA here is from genome assembly GCA_005878835.1 of Gammaproteobacteria bacterium. Classification (GTDB taxonomy): domain Bacteria; phylum Pseudomonadota; class Gammaproteobacteria; order Steroidobacterales; family Steroidobacteraceae; genus 13-2-20CM-66-19. The sequence goes on from VBMV01000059.1 coordinate 66,294, forward strand.
GCAGATTCGCGACCGGTAGCACGCGGCTGGCAGCCTCACTCATCGAATCCCGCCTCCTCTACAATATTGAACGCCTCAGCCACCGTAAGGTTCACTCACAGGTAGCGATAATTCCGTGATCCGCTACGCTGATCGGGCGCAGAATCCGCCTGCACGGTTGGCAGCGCGGCCGGCACAGTGCTAATAACCCATCAGGGGGGGCGTTGGATCCGCAGCCGTTGAGCGTCCCGCGCGGCGGGTTTCTCGGCCTGTCCGCTTACCACTGGCTGGTGATCGCGGCCGGCTGGGCGGGATGGGGCTTCGATGTCTTCGACGCGGTGCTGTTCAACTTCGTCGCCCCGGACTGCATCCCGGCGCTGCTGCACCTGCCGCGCGGCTCACACGCCGCCCGCCAGGCCGCGGTCTTCTGGACCGGCGCCATCACCTCGATCCTGCTGGTGACCTGGGCGCTGGGCGGAGTCCTGTTCGGCTGGGTCGCGGATCGGGTGGGACGCAAGCGGGCGCTGTTTGCGACCATCGCGCTCTACGCCGCCGGCACCGGCCTGTGCGCGCTGGTGACCAACATCGGGCAGCTGATCGCGTGCCGCGTCATCGCGGGCCTCGGAATCGGCGGGGAATGGGGCATCGGGGCCGCCCTGGTCGCGGAGGCGGTACCGGAAGGCCGACGCGTGGAAGCCGGCGTCATCATGCAGACCGCCTCGCCGCTCGGAGTCGTGCTGGCGAGCGCCGCGAACTATCAGATCGCCGGCGTGTGGTTCGCGGCGGACCCGCAGAGCTCCTGGCGTTACGTGTTCCTCGCGGGCCTGCTGCCGGTGCTGGTCGCTCTCGGCGTGCGCCTGTTCCTGCGCGAGACTGCTCACTGGACGGCGAGTCACGCCGGCGCGCGCCCCCCCACGCCGCGCGAGCTGTTCGCCCCGGGGCTGCGTGCCGCCACCCTGAGCGGCGTTTTTGCTGCCGTCATCGCGGTGCTCAGCTGGTGGGCCTGCAACGCGTTCATTCCGCTGCTCGGCCGCACGCTCGCCGCCGAGCACGCCGTGCGCGCCGGCCTCGCGCCGGCCGCTGCGGCGCTGCTCGCCGCCACGTGGCAGGCGCGCGCATCGAACGCCTTCAATCTCGGCGGGCTGCTGGGCGCGTTCGCTGCGGTACCGCTCGCCAGAGGGCTCGGCCGCCGCCCGATGTTCATGGCTTACTTCCTGTTCTCGGCCCTGGCGCTGCTGCTCACCTTCGGCCTGCAGCTCACCGCGCAGACACGCCTCGCCATGCTGTTCATGGTCGGCGCCGGGGTGTACGGCATCTTCGGCGCCTTCACCTTTTACCTGCCGGAACTGTTCCCGGCGCGCCTGCGCGCCACGGGCGCGGGCTTCTGCTACAACATCGGACGCATCCTCGCCGCCGCCGGCCCGTTCGTGGTCGGCCTGGTCTCCGCCATGGCGGGCGGCTCGAGCGCTGCGCTGATGCGCGTGCTGTTCTGGCTGGCGCTGGTGCCGCTCACCGCAGCGCTGGTGGCGCCCCTTGCGATCGTGGAGACCCGCGGACGCACGCTGCCTGCCTGACGCGCGGCGCTTCACACCCCCAGGAGCGCGGCGAGCTGCGTGCAGTCCGTCACCACCGCCTCCGGCACCGCCAGCTCCGGCGGCCACGCGCGTGCGCGCCGGTTCATCCACGCGCTGACCAAGCCCGCGGCGCGCGCGCCTTCCACGTCCAGCAGCGGATCGTCTCCGACGTGCAGGATCTCCCGCGGCGCGAGGCCGAGCTCGCGCGCGAGCCGCTCGAAGCACCGTCGCTGCGGCTTGGCGGCGCCGATCTGCCGGGCATTCAGCGACAGCGTGAATGCCTCATCGAGGCCGATGCGCGCGAGGTCGGCATTGCCGTTGCTGAGCGTGGCCAGGCGGTAGCGCTGGCGCAGCCGCGCAAGCGCCGGTGCCACGTCCTCGAACGGCTGCAGCTCATTGCGCGCGGTGAGGAACACCTCGAACGCCTGGTGCGCGAGGCACTGGTCGTAGCCGTGCTCGCGGACGTGGGCGGCGAGCGCGGTGAGTCGCAGATAGCTGAGGTCGTGGGCGTGGTGCGGCTCGCGACGCGCGAGCTCCTCGCGCGCGGTGCGCATGTCCTCGGACGAGAGCCGCTGTGCGATGCGCGGGCAGTGCTCCTGCAGCCAGGCGTGCAGGCACGCTTCGGCGCGCGCCAGCACCGGCTCGACATCCCAGAGTGTATTATCGAGGTCGAAAGCAATGGCGCGTACGTTGCTCAGCACCCCCTGAAGGTTACCATTCAATGGCGCCGCTCACGCTCGTCATCGGCAACAAGAACTATTCCTCGTGGTCGCTGCGGGCCTGGCTGCTGATGAAGCACGTGGGCGTCGATTTCGAGGAGATCCTGATCGCGCTCGACACCGCCACCACCCACGAGCAGATCGAGCGTTACGGCCCGAGCGGCCGCGTGCCGGTGTTGCTGCACGGGGAGCTGCGGGTGTGGGACTCGCTCGCCATCTGCGAGTACGTCGCGGAGCTCACCGGCAAGGGCTGGCCGCAGGCGCGCGAGGCACGGGCGGTGGCGCGCTCGGTGTGCGCGGAGATGCACTCGGGCTTCGTCAACCTGCGCACCCTGTGGCCGATGAACGCGCGGGCGCGCAACCGAAGCAGCGCGATCGTGCCGGCGCTGGCGGCGGACATCGAGCGCATCGATGAGATCTGGAACGACTGCCGGCGGCGCTTCGCTGGCGGCGGGCCGTGGCTGTTCGGCGAATACTCGGTGGCGGATGCCATGTACGCTCCGGTGGTGCTGCGCTTCAAGACCTACGGCGCCCGCATCTCCGAGAGCGCGCGCTGGTACATGGCAAGCGTGCTGGAGGACGGTGCGCTGCAGGAATGGCTGCAGGCCGCCAAGCAGGAGCCGTGGACGATCGCGGCCGACGAAGTCGGCTGATGCCGCCGCGGCGCGCGGCACCGCGGGAGAGGCCTCGCGCGCCCCGCAACATCGCATCCAGGCTGCTCGTCTGCGCACTCATCGCGCCCGGCGGCGCCGCAGGCGCGGCCGAGGCCCGCGACGCGCGCTTTACGGTGGAAGACCTGGTGCTTCTCAAGCGCATCTCCGATCCGCAGCTCTCCCCCGACGGCCGCCAGGTCGCCTTCGTGCAGCGCGAGACGGACATGGACGCCAACAAGGGCCGCACCAGCCTGTGGCTGCTGGAACTCACGCCCGGCACGGCGGCACCGCGGCGCCTCACGGACGTCAAGGCGAACGACTCGAGCCCGCGCTGGTCGCCCGACAGCCGCACGCTCTACTTCCTGTCGACGCGCTCGGGGAGCTCGCAGGTGTGGCGCCTGGCGCTCACCGGGGGCGATGCCCAGCGCGTCACCGACTATCCGCTCGAGGTGGGCGCGCTCAAGGTATCCCCGCACGCGGATCTGCTGGCGCTGTCGATGGAGGTGTTTCCCGACTGCCCGACCCTCGCCTGCACCCGCGAGCGGCTCGACGCCAGGTCCAGGGACAAGGCGACCGGTCGGCTCTACGAGCGCCTGTTCATCCGCCACTGGGACACCTGGAGCAACGGCACGCGTTCGCATCTGTTCAGCGCGCCGCTGAGTGCGGGCGGCACAGCGAGCACGACCCCGATCGACGTGTCGAAGGGCTTCGATGCGGACATTCCCGGCAAGCCCTTCGGCGGCGATGAGGACTTCGCCTTCAGCCCCGACGGCCGCTCGCTGGTGTTCTCGGCGCGCATCGCCGGGCACACGGAGCCCTGGTCGACCAACTTCGATCTGTTCCAGACGCCGGTGGACGGCAGCGCGCCGCCGGTGAATCTCACCTCCGGCAACCCCGCCTGGGATGCCCTGCCGGTGTTCCTCGCCAACGGGGACCTCGCCTGGCTCGCGCAGCAGCGCCCGGGGTTCGAGTCGGACCGCTTTCACATCGTGCTGAAGGACGCACGCAGCGGCGCGGTGCGCTCCCTCACCGGCGGCTGGGATCGGACCGTCCACCGCCTTGGCGCAACGCCGGACGGCAAGGCCCTGCTGGCGAGCGTCGATGAGCTGGGCCAGGCGCCCCTGTACCGCATCGACCCGAAGAGCGGGGCGCCGGCCAGACTCGTTGCCGGCGGCGCGGTGGAGGCGTTCAGCGCGGCACGCGAGCGCGTGGTGTTCGCGCGCGCGGACCTCGGCGGGCCGGAGGACCTGTACGTGGTCGGGCTGCGTGGCGGCCCGGCCCGGCGACTCACCGAAGTGAACCACGAGTTGCTCGCCGGCCGTCGCATGAGCGACTTCGCGCAGTTCAGCTTCAAGGGCTGGAACGATGAGAGCGTGTACGGCTACGTGGTGAAGCCCTACGGGTTCGAGCCCGGCAGGCGATATCCGATCGCGTTCGTGGTGCACGGCGGTCCGCAGGTGAGCTTCGGGAACCTGTGGACCTACCGCTGGAATGCGCAGGCCTTCGCCGGCGGCGGTTATGCGGTGGTGATGATCGACTTTCACGGCTCGCCCGGTTACGGCCAGGCGTTCACCGACTCCATCAGCCGCGACTGGGGCGGCAAGCCCCTCGTCGATCTGCAGAAGGGACTCGCGGCCGCGCTCGCGAAGTATCCGTGGCTCGACGGGGAGCGCGTCTGCGCGCTCGGCGCCTCCTACGGCGGCTTCATGATGAACTGGATCGAGGGCCACTGGCCGGATCGCTTCCGTTGCATCGTCAATCACGACGGCCTCTTCGACCAGCGCATGATGTATTACGCCACCGAGGAGCTGTGGTTCCCGGAGTGGGAGTTGGGCGGCCCGCAGTATGAGAATCCGCAGGGCTACGAGGCTGCTAACCCCGCCAACCTCGTGTCGCAGTGGCGCACTCCGATGCTGGTCATCCACGGCGAGCAGGACTTCCGCATCCCCTACCCGCAGGGCATAGGCACCTTCACGGCGCTGCAGCGGCGCGGCATCGAGAGCAAACTGCTGATCTTCCCGGACGAGAATCACTGGGTGCTGAAACCCGCCGACAGTGTGCTCTGGTACCACACCGTGCTCGGGTGGCTCGACACTCATCTGAAAGACTCACCTCACCAGCCGAGCACTCCGTAGACAAGCCCTTACGTTGCACTGCGTCAGGTGCGCGCGATACGCGGCGCCGTGTCGCTTCCCGACAGCGCTCACGACACTGTGTCGTCGCGATTCAATACACGCAGCCTCGGGCGGCACAGGCTGAAGCAGGCGATGCTGGGATTTCACGTTGCACGGTCGACGTACAACATACAACTCATCTCGCACGGCGAGAGCGAAGCCACAGGGGGACAAGACCATGAAACCGATTGCTGCCATCGCACTGCTCCTTAGCGTGGCCCTCAGCACGCCGTTGACTTCCAACATCGCTCACGGAGCGCCGGCGCTGGCCTCGTACAGCGTCTATGCATCCGGACTCAATAACCCACGGGGGCTGAAGTTCGGACCCGATGGTGAGCTGTACGTCGCCGAGGGCGGCTTAGGTGGCTCGCAGCCTCCGCCTGATGATCCGAATTGCGTCGTACCAGACGCAGGACCATACAGCGGCAGCACGGTCGGCTCGCGCATTTCGCGGATCGATCACGACGGTAACCGCACCACCGTCGCCGACAACATCCCCTCGAGCCAGACCAATCCCGGCATCGGCTCTCTCGTCAGCGGCGTCGCCGACGTCGCCTTCGTCGACGGAAACCTGTACGGGATCCTGGCCGGCGCCGGCTGTTCTCACGGCGTGCCGAGCATTCCCAACGGCGTCATTCGCGTGCACCGCGACGGCAGCTGGACCCTGATCGCGGACCTCAGCGCCTATGTCAGGGCTAACCCGGTCGCGCACCCGAACGCGGATGACTTCGAGCCCGACGGCACCTGGTACAGCATGATCGCAGTCGACGATGCGCTCTACGCCGTCGAGCCCAATCACGGCGAGGTCGACCGCATAACCACTCACGGCAAGATCAGCCGGCTCATCGACGTCTCGGCAAGCCAGGGGCACGTGGTGCCGACGGTGATCGCCCGTCGCGACGGCAATTTCTACCTCGGCAACCTCGGTCGGTTCCCGCAGGATGCGGGCAGCTCGAACATCTGGAAGATCACGCCGCGCGGCCAGATCTCGCTCTACGCGACCGGTTTCAACATGGTGCTCGGGCTCACCTTCGATCGCCGCGGCCGCATGTATGTGCTGCAGAATTCGGAGGCGCCGGCGCCAGCCCCGGGAACTGGCAGCGTTGTACGCCTCAGCCGCGACGGCGGGCACCGCACCGTCCTCGTGAACGGACTCTTCCTCCCGGCCGGGATGACCTTCGGCCCCGATGGCAATCTGTACATTTCAAATGTCGGGTTCGGTCCGCCGCCGGTCGGGCTCGGCCAGATCCTGAAGGTGGAGTTGCACCACGACGACTGACCCGAGCCTGGCTCGCTGCTGCTGCGGCCGATTGCGACCAGGTCCGGTCGCTGGCCGCTAGCGAGTCTTGCGGAACTTGTAGTCGCCGATCGACAGCACGCCGGCGGCAAGCTCGGCTTGCGGCGCGGCGCCTGGAGCGTCGGGACAGACCCCGGGGTCGTGCGTGGCGATGAAGCGCTCGCCGCTCTTCTTCCACAGCAGCTGGCAGCCCTCGGCCTGCACATCCTCGGTCACGACGCTCGTGAACAGCTCGGTGTTGCGCTGCCCGTCGCGCCAGCGCAGTGGCTCGACGAACTGGTACACCGTCTCGACGATGCCGCGCTTGTCGTCGACCTGGAAGCTGTACATCTTCTGGCTCATGACGCGGCGCGGATCGTCGGCGGCCATCTCCTGCGCATAGAACAGGTGATGTCCGAGCCGCGGCGTGTATACCTTTACGATGATGAGCGCGATGAGATCATGCGGCGGCCGCGCGCCGCGGCCGGCGTCGCTCGCGGCCTGCTCGCTGTTGTCGTAACGGCCGGGCAGCAAGGCGAGCAGCTGGATCAGCTCGCTCTCGCGCAGCTTGCTCTCATCGGCACAGGCGCCGAGCAGCCCGAAGATGGCCAGGGCGGTCGCAGCAGCCATCGCGGGCGCGGCGCGGGCGCGCTCAGCCATACGAGGCCCGCCACTGGGCGCGATACTTCAGCCCGAGGTCCATGAGGTGCTCGAGAAGCTCGCCGTAAGGGGTGCCGGCGGCGCGCGCCGACTCGGCAAAGTCCTCGGCGGCCTCGAGATTCGGGTTGGCGTTCGCCTCGAGCACGTAAACCTGGCCTTGCGGGGTCACCCTGAAATCCATGCGAGCATAGCCGGACATGCCGAGCGCCCGGTAGATGCGGCGCGAGAGCCGGTCGAGCGCGGTGAGCACCGGCGCGGGCAGGTCGGCGGCCGCGTGGGTGGTGATGCCGTACTTCGCCTGGTAGCGCTTGTCCCATTTCACCTTGCGCGTGGCGATCGCCGCGAGCGAATCAGGCATGGAGCCGAACACCATCTCCCACACCGGCAGGCGCGTGAGCCGCTCGTTCCCCATCATGCCGACGTACAGCTCGCGGCCCTCGATGTATTCCTCCACCAGCGCATCGGATTTCACCTGCTCGTGAACGAACTCGATGCGCTCCTTCAGCTTCGCGGCGTCCTCCACCACCGATGCCTGGGCGATTCCGAGGGATGCGTCCTCGACCGTGGATTTCACGAACAGCGGAAAACGCAGCTTCCTCGGCACGTGAATGTGCGCGCCGCGGCGGAACACGGCGAACTGCGGGGTGGCGATGCGGTGAAACGCCAGCAGCTGCTTGGAGAGCGACTTGTCGCGCGACAGCAGCAGCCCGCGCGGATTGCAGCCCGTGTACGGCTGGCGCAGGAGCTCCAGGAACGCCACCACGTGCTGATCGTAGGTGACGATGCCGTCGAATTCCTCCAGCAGGTTGAAGACGATGTCAGGTTGCCAGTCGGCGATCGCGCCACGCAGCTCGGTGAGGCTGTCGAGCACCCCGACACAGCGCGTGTCGTGCCCGAGCTCACGGAGCGTCGCGGTGACGTCGTACTCGGTGCGCCACTCCTCGATTTCCTTGTCGCTGTGACCTTCGAGACTCTCCGGAGGCACCAGGCTCGCGTGCACCACGACGAGCGTGCGCAGTGGTCTCATAGCGTGCGCAGCGGTCTCATAGCGGGCGCAGTGGTCTCATAGCGGCAAGTGCGGAGTTTCGCGTTCGGAGTAAAGCCCCGTGAGCCGCTCGAGCATCCAGCGCGAGTAACGCAGGGCGTCGCGGCGGTTGCCGTATACGTAGAGTTTGAGGCGCTCACTGCGCTCGATCAGCATGCGCAGCACCTGCTCGACGCTGTAGCGCTCGATGCGCAGCGCCCGCGCCACGGCCGGGACGAGCGGCCGCAGGTGCGCGCGCAGCAGGGTCGCGGCCCGCGGGGCGGCACGGCGCGAGCGCTCGGGGCTGAAGGCGCGGCGCAGCAGCTCATCGGCGAGTCCGCGCCGGATCTGGCGGTTGCGCGCCAGCTTGCGGCGATAGTGCTGCGCCAGGGTACGGGTGTTGTGCTCGAGCGGCTCGATGCGCGTGCGGTTGCGTACCGGCGCTCGCACCCCGCGCACGCTCGCCACCAGCTCCTCGACCGCCCGCAGCTTGTGCAGCGCCGGCCAGTCCGCGTAGCTCTTGCGCCAGCCGGATTTCGGCGTCAGCCACACGGCGAACGTCTCGGCGAAGTCCTCGCTCGGGTGCGCCTGTGCGTACCACTCGCCCAGGTGATGCACGTAGCGGCGGCTCCCGGGGCGTGCCCGGTAGCGCGCCGGATACGGGAGCGAGGCGGGTCCGAACACGGCTCGCCAGCGCTTGCGCCGCCGCAGCCGGTAGGCATTGTCGAGCGCGTGTCCGGCCTCGTGACGCAGGATGCGCAGCAGTAGCCGGGTGTTGCCGCCTTCCGCCTCGCGCATGATGCGCCGCTCGAGCCGCTCCAGACGCGGATGCGCGAGGTAGAAGGGCACCGCGATGCCCGGGACGCCGTCCGGCGAGAACCACTCCTCGGACAACCACACGTGCGGGCGCAGGGCGATGCCGCGGCGCTCGAGGTCCGCATACAGGCGCCGCACGTGCGCGGCCAGCGGGGAGCGCTGGATGGAAAGCCTCAGATCACAAAAGCGCTTGGTCAGCAGCTGCTCATCGGACAGACGCACCCACGGCCGAGCCTTGGCGCGCGCCGCGATTCCGGTCCGGCGTGTCGGGGACATGGCGAGGCGAATATCCGAGGAAATACGGGTAAGTGAGCTTACCCAAGCGCTCGCGCGCTGTCTGCCGGGGAGGCCGCAGTTCTCGCCCTCCGCGCCCGCGCTCAGCCGCCGAACTGCAACATCGCGTGGGCCAGCAGCCGATCCGCGCAGCTCTCGATCAATTGCTTTTTGATCAGGCTGTTGCGCCACAAAGTGGGGACTGCGCTTGCAGTGTAGTGCGCACCTGCAAGCGCCCCGCACGCCGCGGCGACCACGTCCGAGTTGCCGCCGAGGTTGGCGGCCGAGAGCACCGCATCGCGAAAATTCGCTGCGCCGGCAAAGGCCTCCAGCGCCGCGGCCAGCGCGGCGGGGGCGCCGTCGTGCAGGTGGGCGCCGGCCGCGCCCGGATGCCGCACCGCATCGAGCGCGGACTGCGCCTGCGCCAGGATCACCAAGCGGGGTTCCCCCGAGAGCGCCGCGTGCAACGCCTGCGCCAGCGCGCGACACGCCGTCAGGACGGCCGGCGCCTGGCAGGTGGTGCGGGCCGCCTCCGCGGCCCACTCGGCGGCAGCCGCGGGCTGAGCGAAGAAGTACATCGCCACCGGCGCGACGCGCGACAGGGCTTCCGGATCGAGCGCCCCGGGGTCGTGCGAGCCGGAGAACGGCTGCCGGCGCCATTGCGCGCGTGCCAGCGCGCGGGCCGTGCCGGCGGTGATCCCGAGGCACTGCCCGGTGCAGGACAGATACCCCTCGTGCTGCCAGCGGCGATAGCGCGCGACCTGATCGCGGCCATCGAAGCCCTCGCACCCGAGCAGGCTCTCGGCAAGACACAGCGCCATTGCGGTGTCGTCGCTCCAGCCGCCGCGGGGCAGGTCAAAGGGTCCACCGCCGAGCATGTCGCCCACGGGCGTGAATGTTCCCGGCCGGCGGTATTGGGTGGCGGCCGCGACCGCATCCCCCACCGCCAGCCCGAGGAGCGTGCCGTGAAAGCGCTCCCGCAGGCCGCGCGCCGCCGACAGGTTGGCGGGCTCGAACAGCGGATCCGCGCGCGATGCGTCCCTTCGCACCCAGCGGCGCACGTACTCGGTCTGCTCAGGGGTCTCCGGAACCTGCGCCCACAGCTGCGCCCGCTCGCTTTGCTGCCACAGGCGGTTGAGCTCCTCCAGGGCCGCCTGCCCAGAGAGCCCGTTCTCGGCGAGCAGGCAGCCGACCACCGTGCCGGTGCGGCCGATCCCGGCGCGGCAGTGCAGGTAGACCACCCGGCCCGCGCGCAAGGCGTCGTGCAGGCGATCGAGCAGCTCCCCCATGTGCCCGTGCTGTGCAGGAATGCCATGGTCGGGGATGGGCATGCGCAAGTAGTCGATGTGCGGCGGGAGGTGTGCGTCGTAGGGTGGGAGCTCATCCGGCTGGGTGAGATCGATGAAACAGCTGACGCCCGCCTCCAGCAGGCGCCCCAGGCGCGCCCGGGTCGCCACCGCCGTGGACCCGCCCGGGTGCTCACCGGCGAGCAACTGACCGGGCAGCACCCAGTAGGAGTTAGGCAGCGGGAGCGCGGCAGGCATCCCGCGGAGCTATGGGCGCAACCCTGCGCCCGTCGAGGCCAGCGAAGTCGAAGTGCCGGGTGTCGGCCAGGTGCTCGGGCTCGACGTTGCGCAGCGCTGAAAAAATCGACTCGGTGCGACCGGGGAACTCGCGCTCCCAGTCGGCGAGCATTTTCTTCACCGCCAGGCGCTGCATATGGTCCTGCGAGCCGCACAGCCTGCAGGGGATGAGCGGAAAGGCGCGGCCGCGCGCGTAGCGCTCGATGTCGCGCTCGGCGACGTACGCGAGCGGGCGGATGACCACGTGGCGGCCGTCGTCGGACAGTAGCTTCGGCGCCATCGCCTTCAGGCGCCCGCCAAAGAACAGGTTGAGGAACAGCGTCTCGACGATGTCGTCACGATGGTGCCCGAGCGCGATCTTGCTGATGCCGTTCTCGGCGGCGAAGCGGTACAGCGCCCCGCGCCGCAGCCGCGAGCACAGGCCGCACAGGGTGCGTCCCTGCGGGACGACGCGCTTCACGACGCTGTAAGTGTCCTGCTCGATGACGTGCCACGGCACGCCCAGGCCCTGCAGGTATTGCGGCAGGACCTGCGCGGGAAAACCGGGTTGCTTCTGGTCGAGATTGACGGCGATGAGATCGAAGCTCACCGGGGCGCTGCGCTGGAGCGAGAGCAGCATGTCCAGCAGCGTGTAGGAGTCCTTGCCCCCGGACATGCACACCATCACGCGGTCGCGGTCGGCGATCATGCCGTAGTCGGCGATCGCCTTGCCGACCGAGCCGCGCAGCTGCGCCGCCAGGCGCTGCAGGGTGCGGGAAGGCTTCGGCCTCACTTCAGGCCGCGGCGCTGCTGGCGGTGCTCTCGATGCTGGCGGTGCTCTCGAGATACTTTGCCTCGACGTAGCGCACGAAGGAAACCGCTGACAGGGGCTTGCCGGTGGCGCCCTTCAGCAGGTCCTGCACCGGCACCTTGGCGCCGAGGCCGTGCACGTTGGTGCGCAGCCAGCCCAGCAGCCCGGAGAATTCCCCGCGCGCGAGCTGCTCATCCAGCTCCTGCACTTCGGCCCGCAGACTCTCATAGAGCTGCGCGGCGATGACCGCGCCGAGAGCGTAGGACGGGAAGTAGCCGAAGGAGCCCACGGCCCAGTGGATGTCCTGCAGGCAGCCTTCGACGTCGTTGGTGGGGCGGATCCCCAAGCGCTGCTCCATGCCGGCGCTCCACGCTTCCGGCAGATCACGCACCGCCAGCTCCCCGGAGAGCAGCTGCTTCTCCAGCTCGTAGCGCAGCATGATGTGCAGCGGGTAGGTGAGCTCGTCCGCGTCGACCCGGATCAGTCCACGCCGCACCCGCGTGAGATGGCTGTAGACGTTCTCCACGTCCCACTCCGGTCCGCTCGCCCCGAAATGCTTCGCCAGCAGCGGCTGCACGTAGCGCACGAACGGGCGGCTGCGGCAGACCATCATCTCGATGAGCAGCGACTGGCTTTCCTCCAGAGCCATGCCCCGGTCGCGCCCTACGGGCTGGTCGCGCCAGTCCTGTGGCAGGCCCAGGTCGTACATCGCGTGCCCGGTCTCGTGCAATGCCCCGAGCAGACCCGAGAAAATGTCGTTGGGATCAAAGCGCGTGGTGACGCGGATATCCCCCGGCACCCCTTCGGTGAAAGGCTGCTCGCTCTCATCGAGTCGTCCCCGCTCGAAGGGGAACCCGACGCTCTTCATCACTTCCACGGCCAGGGCGCGCTGCTTGCCCGCCGGGAACTTGCCGGTGAGCGGCAGCAGCGGGCGAGTCTCCTGCACGGCGATCGCTTCGCGGATCAGCGACGGCAGCCGGCGCGACAGCGCCTTGAACATGGCGTCGATGTCCGCGGTGGTCAGTCCCGGGCTGAACTCGTCCACCAGCGCATCGTACGGGGCGAGATTGAGCGCCTGGCCCAGCAGCGCCGCCTTGTCGCGCACCAGGTGAACCACTTCCTCCAGGTACGGCGCGAACGCCTCGAACTTGCCCTGGGCGCGGGCCTCGAGCCAGCGTGATTCGGCACGCGACGCGGCCTTGGTGAGGCGCGACACGAGCGTGACCGGGGTGGCGATGGCATGGTCGCGCTGCCGGCGCATCTCGTGCAGGTTGGCGATCTGCCAGTCGGCGAGCCCCTGGGTGTTCGCCTGAGCGCGGTCCAGGAGGCGCGTGATGCGCGGCGCCGTGAGCAGCGCGTGGTGCTCGGTCTCCAGCGCCGCGAGCTGCTCGCCGCGCACGTCGGCGCTGCCGCGCGGCATCATGACCGCCGCGTCCCAGCGCAGCAGCGCCAGAGCACCGCGGAAGGCATGCAGGCGCCTGAACTCCTGTTCGAGTTGCTTGTAGGGCGAGGCAGACATGGGCGATTCGGGAGCGGGGAAACGACGAGTAGTTTACCAGCTCCGGCGGACCCCCACCCCGCCCACGTGAGTGTATTCTTATTATTAATCAATATGTTATGCTATACGTGAGGAAATTGACACACGCGGCGCTTGACGCCGCCCGAGCCTTGAGGGCCAAAGTGCTGGCGAGGGCTCATGTCGCCTGCTGCAGTCGCTCGAGCGCGCCGGCCGCGTGCCGCTCGCGCTCGCGCCACCGGCCTCGCGAGCTCCACGGCAGCGCCTGCCACGCGAGCATCGCGCGCTGGCGATCCTCTCCCCAGTGATAACCCCCGAGGGCGCCGTCCTGACGCAGCACGTTGTGGCAGGGAATGAGCCATGCCACCGGGTTGGCGCCGACGGCCCTGCCCACCGCCCGGGCGGCCCCGGGGCTACCCACCGCGCGCGCGAGCGCCGCGTACGTGGTCGGTCCGGCGCTGCCGAGCTCGAGCAGCGCCTGCCAGACCTTGAGCTGAAAGTTCGTGCCCTTCACGGCGAGCTTGAGAGGTGGCGCGGCCCGCGCGCAAGCCGCGCCGCGGGACGAGCCCCAGACGCGTCCCGCAACCGCCGCCGCGGCGTCCTCGTCGCGCCGCAGGCGCGCCTGCGGCCAGCTGGCGGCGAGCGCGGCCACGCAGGCGCGCTCGGTCCCTGGCTCGATGAAGGCGAGATGGCACAGGCCGCGCGGGGTGCTCGCGAGCAGCGCGCGCCCGAAAGGGGTGTCGGTGATGCCGTAGGTGATCTGCATGCCGCGGCCGCGGGCCTTGAGCTCCCCGGGGGTGACCGCTTCCAGCGTGACCATCAGGTCGTGCAGCCGCGAAGGTCCCGACAGGCCGACACAGTAGGCCGCCTCCAGCACCGAGGGGGTGCTGGCGAGCGCCGCGCGGGCGGCGCGCGCGGTGACGTACGCCAGGTACTGCCGCGGGGTGACGCCGGCCCAGCGGCGGAACAGGCGGTTGAAATGGAACTCCGACAGGTGCGCGGAAGCGGCGATCGCGGCCAGGCGCGGCTGCGCGCGGAAGTTGGCGTCGATGAAGCGGATCGCTCGGGCGATGCGCCCGAAATCGCGGCTGTCGAGGAATGCGGGCCCGGTGTCCATGGGGCGATGATAGTCGCGTGCGCGCGGCGTGCGACCCGATTCTTGCGGCGCGCCGGCAGCTCATGCCAGATTTCAGCGCCACAGGTGCGAGCAGGGCCAGCGCGCCACGACCACGCCCACGCCGATCGACACCACCAGCAGCAAGGTAACCGTGAGACCGATCAGCACACGCCGCATCGGCGCATCATAACCGCCACGTGCCCGAGAGACTCGCCATCTGCCTGCTCGCCTCCGAAGTCGAGCCGCTCTCCAAGACCGGCGGCCTGGCGGACGTGAGCGGGGCGCTGACCAGGTACCTGTACGGCGCCGGGCATGACGTGCGCCTCTTCACGCCGTGCTACGCCTCCATCGAGCGCGCGGCGCATGCGGCGCAGCCGGTCGCCGCCCTGCAGCAGGTGCCGCTGGCGGTGGGACCCAACAACTACCGGTTCTCGGTGCTGCGCGCGCAGCTGCCGGGCGGCGCGCCGGCGTATCTGATCGACTGCCCCGCGCTGTATGCGCGCACCGCCCTGTACACCAGCGATCCCGACGAGCACCTGCGCTTCCTCGCCTTCACGCGCGCGGCGCTCACCGCCTGCCAGCGCCTGGGGTGGGCGCCGCAGGTTCTGCACTGCAACGACTGGCACACCGCCTTTGCGCCGCTGTTGCTCAGGACGGCCTGGGAGGACGAGCCGCTGTTCGCCACGACCCGCACGCTGCTGACGATCCATAACATCGGCTATCAGGGCATCTTCGCGGCGGCCCGGATTGCCGATCTCGGGCTGGCGGGCCGGCGCAGCCTCCTGCACCAGCCGGACCTCGCCGCCGGGCGGATCAACGCCCTGCGCCACGGCATCCTGTATGCCGACTCCATCACCACGGTCAGCCCGACGCATGCGCGCGAGATCTGCTCGGATGAGTACGGCATGGGGTTGCAGGACAGCCTGCGCGAGCGCGGCCGCGCCGTGACCGGCATTCTGAACGGCGTCGACTACGAGGAGTGGGATCCACGCCACGACCGCTACCTGCCCGCCCACTACGACTCCGAGCGGCTCGCGGTGAAGGGCGAGCTGAAGCGTCAGTTCGCGCAGCGCCACGCGCTCGCGGCGGCCCCCAAGGTGCCACTGGCCGGGCTCGTGAGCCGGCTGGCCGTCCAGAAAGGCATCGAGCTCATGTTCGAGGCCTTACCGAAGACGCTCAGCGCGCGGCCGCTCAGTTTCGTCGCCCTCGGCAACGGTGAGCCGCAGTACGAGGAGTTCTTCACCGCCCTGGCGCGGCGCTTCCCGGGGCGGGTGGTGTTTCACTGCGGCTACGACGAGGAGCTCGCGCACTGGATCGAGGCGGCGAGCGATCTGTTTCTCATGCCCTCGCGCTACGAGCCGTGCGGGCTCAACCAGATGTACAGCCTGCGCTACGGCACCGTGCCGGTCGTGCGCCGCACCGGCGGGCTCGCCGACTCGGTGCAGCACTACGACACCCGCACCGGCACCGGCACCGGCGTGGTGTTCAACGATTTCAACACCCAGGCTCTGCAGTGGGCGCTGAACACGGCGCTCGACCTGTACGCCACGCCGCGGCACTGGGCGCGGGTGGTGAGAAACGGCATGCAGCAGGACTTCTCCTGGGAGCGCCAGGGAGGCGAGTACGTGGCGCTCTACCGGCGACTCATCGCAGGCTGAAGCTGCCGCGCTCCTCGAACGGAATCGAGCGCATCAGGCCCTCGGCGAGTGCGATCCTGCCGGTGACACGGTAGGCGACGCTGCGCGCGGGCGCCTCCGACCCGCGCCCGAGAAGCTTCAAGAGCGCGCCCGCGAGGTTGGTGGTGACGTCCATGTCGAATTCGGCCTCCCCCATGGGCGGCACGACGAAGCTCGCCACCGAGGCGCCGCTCGCCAGCTGCTGCCCCTCGACTTCCAGGGTGTACTCGAGTCCCTTCACCGGCAGCCTGCGGTCGTTGGGGTTCTGCACGCGCATGCGCACCTTGAGGCGCTGTTCCCACAGGTCGCCGTGCTCGATCTGCACGTCGACCACCGAGAGCCTCGGGGCGATGAATTTCGAGGTGAGCGCGCAGGCACCGAGCAGCAACGCCGCCGCGCACAGAGCCGGGAACCAACCGCGGGCTCTCATCCTGGCGCGCGGCCGAAGGCGCCGTTCAGGCGCGCGTAGTCGCGCGCGAGCTGCGCGGTGAGCGCGCCCGCGGGCAGTCGCCAGGTCCAGTTCCCCTCCACGGTCCCCGGGGTGTTCAGCCGCGCGCAGGAGTCCAGGCCGAGGATGTCCTGCGCCGGGATGATGGCGAGCCGCGCCACCGAGCCCAAGGCTGCGCGTATCAGCGCCGCGGGCATGGCGCCTTCGGTCACGCGCAGGAAATAATCGACCCGCTGCGCGGTGTCGCGGTCCAGGCTCGCGTACCAGCCGAGCGTGGTGTCGTTGTCGTGGGTGCCGGTGTACGCCACGCAGTCACGCTCGTGCAGATAGGGCAGGTGCGCATTGGCGGGGTCGCCGTCGAAGGCGAACTGCAGCACCCGCATTCCCGGCAGCCCAAAGCCGCTCTTCAGCGCCAGCACGTCCTCGGTGATGACCCCCAGATCCTCGGCGACCAGCGGCAGGTCGCTGAACTCGTCCAGGAGCCGGCGCAGCAGCAGCTCTCCCGGAGTGCTGAGCCAGGTGCCGCCGCGCGCATCGGCAGCGCCGGCGGGCACGGCCCAGTGGGCCGCCAGCGCCCGGAAATGGTCGATGCGCAGCAGATCCATTCGCGCCAGCTGCGCCCGCACCCGAGCGAGCCACCAGCTGAAGTCGGTGCGCCGCAGTGCCTGCCAGTCATAGACCGGATTGCCCCACAGCTGGCCCAGTTGCGAGAAGTAATCCGGCGGCACACCCCCGATCGCAGCCGGCTCGCCGGTGGCGGTGAGCTGGAACAGCTCGCGATGCGCCCAGGTCTCCACCGAGGAGGGGCCCACGTAGAAGGGCAGATCCCCGAACAGCCGCACGCCGCGCGTGCGCGCGTGCGCGCGCAGCTGGTTCCACTGCAGGTGGAACGCGTATTGCTCGCGCTCGATGCGGGCGATTTCCGGCGCGAGCTCATTCGCGGCCTGCGCGAGCGCCTCGGGCGAGCGGTCGCGCAGCGGCGGCGGCCACTGCCAGAACGGCGCGCCGCCGTGCGCGCGCGTCAGCGCCTCGAACAGCGCGTAGTCGTGCAGCCACGGGCCGGAGGCCGCCAGGAACTCCGGGTCGATCGGCGCGTTGGGATCGGGCAGCTCCGCCGCATCGAGAAACGCCGCGTTGCCTGCGTGGTCCGAGCGCACCCAGTAGGGGGAGCGATCCTCGCCCACCGGTCCCGCCGGCAGGACCTGCCACACGGAAAAGGCGGCCTCGCTCAGCCAGTCGACGAAGGCGCGGCCGCCGCGACCGAGCGCCGCGTCGAGGGCGGACATCGGCAGCAGCACCCCGGCGCGGCGCCGGTCGAAGACGGGTAATCGCATGCTGGTCACACCTTGGGCTGCCGCCTTGGGGTCAGCCGCCGGTGGCGCGACGCATGGTTCCGCCGTGCTCGGGAGCGCCGTGCCCGGTCGAGATCGGCAGCGTCAGCTCGCCCGGGGGCGGAAGATTCAGCCGCCGGTACAGCGTCAGGAGCTGGCGCCGGTAGAGGTGATCGAACTGGCTGACGGCATCCGCCGGGTTGTAGTCCCCGAACCACCAGAACCAGTCGGAGCTCTCACAGCGCGCGAGCTGGCGGCCGGCGGCGGCGCGCTCGCCCGGATCGCCCGCGTCCTGCATGACCCGATCGTAGGCCTCCTTGGCGTTGCACAGCAGATCCCACGCCCGGTTCTTGTCCGCATCCCCCATCCAGGTCGCGAGTGTGCCGTGCACCCAGCTGCCGGCGCACACCCGCGGCAGCGGGGCGGGCTGCAGGCCGCGTGCCAGACAGTCGGACAGGGTCGTCAGCTCGAGCAGCGGATGGCTCGCGAGCTGCTCGTACAGCGCGCGCAGGAAATAGAAGCCGTTGAACGGGTAATGCTCCCAGGCGTTCTCACCGTCGAGCGCGATGAGCACGGCGTGATTGCCCCCGGACTCGTAGCGGCGTGCGAGCTGCGACAGCTCCTCGACCAGGTTGGCGGCGGCGTCATCGCCGTGCCAGGTCGCGTAGGTGAAGCCGATCAGATCGGACAGCGTGTCGTCGCGGAAGAAACAGCTCATGCCGGTGCTGCCCAGGCGGTAAGGGCGGTTGTAGGCGAGCGGGTCCCGGGCCGCGTTCGCATCGGTGAGCGCCAGGCTCCCGCGCAGCACCCCGTCGCTGCTGGCGGCCCAGCGGAAGCCGGCGGCGGCGAGCAGTCCGAGCGTCGCGGCGCTGACGGCTCCTTCCGCGGGCCAGCAGCCGGCGGGACGGGTGCCGAAAGCGCGGGTGAATACGCGGATAGCCTCCTCGATGTGCCAGGTGGCGCGCACCGCGCCCCCGGGATAGGCCGCATGTGCGGGCAGTTGCAGCGTGGGCAGCGCATCGCGCGCGCACTGGAAGTCGAGCAGCAGCGGGATGATCGGATGTCCGTAGGGCGTGACCGACAGCTCGCACTGCCCGCGCTCGGCGAGGCGCCGGTAGCGCAACAGCACCTGGCCCACCAGAGCGCCGATCAGCGTGAGCAGATCGCGGCGCTGCGCGGGGCTGAAGTCGCGCCCGCGCTCGGTCAGGCGCGCGACCAGCGGGTCCGTGCGCCGCACGCTCTCGCCGAGCCAGGCGAGGTGATACCAGACCGCGAGATCGTGGATGAACTGGTCGGAAGCGTAAGCGACGCGCTCCAGCGTGCCGAGCGTCTCGGCGATGGTCGCGAGCTCCAGGTAGGGCCCGAAGCGCTCGATCATCTGCTGGCGCTGCGCCCGCAGGCAGGTGCGCAGCAGCTCCAGCCGCGCCGCCGGCTCGGTCGGTACCGGGTCCGGGCCCAGCAGCGCCAGCACCGGGTCCGGCAGCGGGCTGCCGTTGTGCAGATGCTCGGCGACGCGCCGCGCGATCTCCTCGACCTGCTCGATGAGCAGCGGGGTGAAGTTCACCACCGCGCGCGCCGCCGGGTTGCCTTCCAGGTGCGCCGCCATGTCGGTGTAGTCCTTGACGGCGTGCAGATAGGTCCACGGCAGCGCGTACTGGCCGGTGAGCGCGTCCTTGTACTGCGGCTGGTGCATGTGCCACAGCAGGATGACCGGCAGGCGGGGCGCGGCGCTCACGGCTCAACTGTTGCGCAGGCTGCGCAGCATGTCGACGGTGACCAGCACCACGCCTTTGTCGGTCACGTGGAAGCGGCGCGCGTCCGCCTCGCGCTCCAGGCCGATGTGGGTGCCGTCGGGCACCTCGCAGCCCTCGTCGATGATCGCCCCCGAGATGGCGCAACCGCGGCCGATCTCGGCGTGCGGCAGCACGACGGAGCGGTGGATGCTGGTGCGCTCCTCGACGCGCACGTCGGAGAACAGCAGCGACTCGCGCACCACGGCCCCGGAGATGATGCAGCCGCCCGACACCATGGAGTTGACGGCCATGCCGCGGCGGCCGTCCTCGTCGAGGATGAATTTCGCGGGCGGCTGCTGCACCTGGTAGGTCCAGATGGGCCAGTCCTGATCGTAGATGTTGAGCTCCGGGCGCACGTGGACCAGCTCGAGGTTGGCGTCGTAGTAGGCATCGATGGTGCCGACGTCGCGCCAGTAGCTTTGCGCACGCGTCTGCACGTCCTGGAAAGGATAAGCAAACACCTGGCGGTCGCCGGCGATGGCTACGGGCAGGACGTCGCGGCCGAAATCGTGGGCGGAAGACTCGTTGGCGGCGTCCGCGGCGAGCAGGCTCTCGAGCAGGCGCGTGTTGAACACGTAGATGCCCATGGAGGCGAGAATGGTGTCGGGGCGGCCCGGCAGCGAGTCGGGCGTCGCCGGCTTCTCCGCGAACTTCGTGACCCGATTCCACTCGGTCGCGGTCAGCACCCCGAAATGCTGCGAGTCCTGCGCCGGCACCTCGACCACCCCGACGGTGATGTCGGCGCCCTTCTCCACGTGGTAGGCGATCATCGGACCGTAGTCCATCTTGTAGATATGGTCCCCGGCGAGCACCAGCACGTGCTTGGGCCGGTGCGAGACGATCAGCTCGATGTTCTGGTGCACGGCGTCCGCCGTACCCCGGTACCACAAGGGGCCCAGCTGCTGCTGCGCGGGAACCACCTCGACGAACTCGCTGAATTCCCCGCGCAGGTAGCTCCAGCCGTGCTGCACGTGCTGGATCAGCGACTGCGCCTTGTACTGCGTGAGAATGGAGATCTGGCGGATCCCCGAGTTCACGCAGTTCGACAGCACGAAGTCGATGATGCGGAACTTGCCGCCGAAGGGCGTCGCCGGCTTGCAGCGATGCGCGGTGAGATCCCGCAGCCGCTCCCCGCGCCCGCCCGCCATGATGATGGCGAGCGTGCCGCCCGTCAGGCGGCTCACGTAGCGTCCGGAGGATGCGCGTGCGGGCTGGCGGGGCATGAGGCGTACTACAGCGCAAGGCGCGCCGTCAGCGCAACCTTAAAGTATGCCTCACAGCCATTTCATCAGCCCGAGCTCATAGGGGTGAGAGAGCAGCTCGTGCCACGGGTAGATGCGGATCTCGGTGCGGAACTGCCCGCATTCCTGCGGCTCGACGTCGAGCGCGTAGATCACCGCGCCGTCGCTGTCCTGCTCGTCGGTGGCGCTGAAGGTGGCGTGCCACACACCGGCGCGCGGCGGCTGCCCGTACGAGGACAGGGCCGGCGGCGCCAGATCCGCCTCCGGCAACAGCCGCCGTGCGACGAACTCCACGCGCACGTCCGCGGGCGTGAGCCCGTTCAGACCGGCCGCGACCCGCAGCCGCAGCCGCTCGCCGCGCGGCAGATCGCGCGCCACCTCGGAGAGCTGCCGCAGGCTCACCTTCGACCAGGCCTGCCGCGCGCGCGTTTTCCAATCCGCGAGAGTGCGCGCGCCGCTGAAGCCACTGGCGGCGAGACGCCGGTACTGCGTCACCGCCGGCTGGTACAGCCCCCGGGTGTAGTCGAACAGCACGCGGCGCATGTTGAAAGCCGGAATCACGGTCATCATGGCGCGCTTGCTGCGCTTCACCCAGGCGCCGGGGCAAGCGCTCTCGTTCTCCTCGCGCGCGTAGTACAGGGGCAGGACCTCCTCCTCGAGCGTGCCGAGAATCAGCTCGGCCTCGAGCGCATCGCGCCGCTCCGGATCCAGTACGTTCGCCGGCGGTATGCCCCAGCCGTTGTCCTGCATCCATCCTTCCGCCCACCAGCCATCGAGAATGCTCAGGTTCAAGCGTCCGTTGATGGCCGCCTTGATGCCGGAGGTGCCGCTCGCCTCGAGCGGCGCGATCGGGTTGTTGAGCCACACGTCGACGCCCGAGACCAGGCTGCGGGCGAGCTGCAGGTCGTAGTCTTCCAGGAAGATGATGCGTCCCATGAACTCCTGGCTCATCATCAGCTGGCGAATCTCGCGCAGCACGTACTTGCCCGGCTCATCCGCGGGGTGCGCCTTGCCGGCGAACAGCAGCAGCACCGGGCGCTCGGGATTGCTGACCAGCCGCGCGAGACGCGCGCGGTCGCGCAGCAGCAGTGTCGCGCGCTTGTAGGTGGCGAAGCGCCGCGCGAACCCGAGGGTGAGCACGCCGGGACGCTGTGGATCGAGGAAGCGCGTCACGTGACGCAGCTGCGCGGGGCTCAGGCCCTTGCGCTCGTACTCGCGCTGCAGCCGCTCGCGCACGCTCGCCAGCATGCGCGCCTTGACCTCCTGCGCCGTCACCCAGTAGCGCTCGTCCGGCACGCGCTCGAGCGCGCTCCAGAATTCCGGGTCGCGCAGCCGCTCGCGCCATTCCCGTCCCAGCTCGCGGTCGAAGAAATCCATCCAGGTCTGGTGCAGGAAGGTCGGCACGTGCACCCCGTTGGTCACGAAGCCGACCGGGTTGTCCTCGGGACGAACCTCCGGCCACTGGTCCGCGCACAGCCGCGCCGAGACCGTGCCATGGATGCGGCTCACGCCGTTGACGTGGCGCGTGCCGCTCAGCGCGAGGCGCGTCATGTTGAAAAGGCCCGGGGCGGAAGGGGAACGCGCCAGCTCGAGGACGCGCTCGACCGGCACCCCCAGCTCGCGCACGAAATCCCCGAAGTGCGCGACGATCAGCTCCAGGCCGAAGGCGTCGTGGCCGGCCGCCACCGGAGTGTGGGTGGTGAACACGCAGTCCGCCGCCACCGCTTCGAGGGCGGCGTTGAAGGGCAGGCCCTGCGCCAGGTGCTCGCGCAGCAGCTCGAGAATCAGGAACGCCGCGTGCCCTTCGTTCAGGTGCCACACGGCGGGGGCCACCCCGAGCGCGCGCAGCGCGCGCAAGCCGCCGATGCCGAGGATCATTTCCTGGCGCACCCGCGTGGACTCATCCCCGCCGTACAGGCGATGGGTGATGTCGCGATCCGAGGGGATGTTCTCGGCGCAATTGGCGTCGAGCAGATAGACCGGAACGCGGCCCACCTGCGCCTTCCACAGCCGCGCGACGACCTCGCGCCCGGTGATGCGCACCGCGACCTTGAGCCACTCGCCCGCCGTATTGCGCACCGGCTCGACCGGCAGATCGCGCGGGTCGCGCTCGCGATATTCGGCCTGTTGCACGCCATCGTTGTCGACGGTCTGAGTGAAATACCCCTGCTCGTACAGAAGCCCCACCGCCACGAAGTTGGCGCGCTCGTCGCTCGCCGCCTTGCAGTAGTCCCCGGCGAGCACCCCGAGGCCTCCGGAGTAGATGGGGAAGCTCTCGTGAAAGCCGTACTCGGCGCAGAAGTACGCCACCAGCGGCGCCTCGGCGGTGGGTGCGCCGAGCCCCAGGTACGCTTCGAGGGTCTCGAGCGCGAGGTGATAGCGCGCCAGGTACAGCTCATCGCGAGCGCAGCGCTCCAGCGTCTCCTGGTTGACGCAACGAAGCACCAGGCGGGGATTGCCGTTGGTCTGCTTCCACAGCTCCGGATCCAGATCCTCGAACAACGCCCGGGTGGGACGGTGCCAGCTGAAGAACAGGTTGGCGGCCAGCTCAGTGAGACGCGACAGGCTCCCCGGGATGACGGGGGTGACTTCCAGGAGCGAGTTTCTCATCACCGGTCCCGTAAAAGACGCGAAGTCTAGCAGTACCGCATCGAGCCCCCGCCCGTGCCACGCGCGTGCTAAACGCGCGACATTTCACAGCCTGCCACTACTGGCCAGCTCGAGTATTAGTTGACAGCTAGTATTATCTACTTAATAGTACTGTTAAATGGACGATAGCCAGCCACGCAAGTTCCAGAAAGACCTCAACGCGGGGCTCGTGGCGCTGGTGCTGCTGGCCGTACTCGAGCGCACCAAAGAGGATCTGTACGGATACGAGATCGCCAAGCGCCTGCAGAAGGCGAATGAAGGCGAGGCGCTCTTCAAGGAGGGCACCGTGTACCCCGTGCTGCGCTCGCTCGCCGCCGGGGGATTGCTCACCAGCCGCGTCGTGCCCTCCTACGCCGGGCCGCCGCGGCGCTACTACCGCATCACCGACGACGGCCGCGCCGTGCTGCGCCAGTGGAGTGACATCTGGCGGCAGACGCGCGGCTTTGTCGATCGCTTCATCGAAGGAACAGATTCATGAACGCTCCCCGCTCGATCGATGAGTACCTGAAGCAGCTGCGCCAGGCGCTCGCAGGACAGGACCCGGCGCTCATCCAGGATGCGCTCTACGACGCCGAGGAGTATCTGCGCGCAGAGGTCGCGGCGCACCCGGACAAGTCCGAGAGCGACGTGCTCGAGCTCATCGCGAGCACCTACGGTGCTCCGGACGAAGTGGCGGCGGCGTACCGGGACACGGAAGCGAAGGTGAAGGCCGCCCTGAAGACCCCGGCACCGCGCGCGGCCGCGAGCGCCTCGGGGCTGGCGCGCTTCTTCGGCGTGTACCAGGACCCGCGGGCCTACACCTCTCTTTTCTATATGCTGCTCACGCTCGCCACCGGCATCGTGTACTTCACGTTCGTGGTCACCGGGCTGTCGCTGTCGGCCGGGTTCGCGGTCCTCATCATCGGCGTGCCGTTCTTCCTCGCCTTCATCGGCATCGCGCGCGTGATCGCGCTCGGCGAGGGGAGACTCCTCGAGGCGATGACCGGCGAGCGCATGCCGCGCCGTCCGCTGCACCCCGGGCCGCCGGCGAGCTGGTGGACACGCATCGGCGAGATGCTGACGGACGTGCGTACCTGGACCACGCTCCTGTACCTGCTCATCATGCTGCCGCTGGGGATCATCTACTTCACCGTCGCCGTGACCGCACTGGCGATCGGCCTGCGCCTGGCGCTCGCGCCGCTCGTGGTGCTGACCCGCGACTTCGGCTGGTTTTCGCCGGGTGTCTCCCTCGACATGCTCCAGATCGATGGCTGGCACGCTGCCTCACCCCACACACTGCTGGGATCGCTCTTCTACATGGTGTTCGGCATCGCGATCGTGACGGCGCTCATGCACGTGGCGCGCGGAGTTGCGCGCGCACACGCGCGTTTCGCCAAGGCGCTGCTGGTCAAACCGGGCGCGTGAGGGGGGCGCGGGCCGCGCGGTACACTAACCGCGCATGCGAGGCTTCCTTCTGCTGCTCTGCGCCGGCGGCCTGGCCACTGCGCTGTCCGGTGCCGCCTCGATCGCCGCCGCCAGGCCCGCGCCGGCCGTGCCCGCTCCTGCGCGCGGCTCCAAGGGGTGCCTGCCGGGCGGCAACGGTTATCTGCGCGCCCGCATCCGCGGCGCGCTGAACCTCGACATCGACTGGCACGACCCCGAGATCGAGTGCGAGGGCGGTCCGCGTCCGGACGGCAGCGGCCTGCGGGTGAGCTTCGCCGGCCCGCGCCACGCGGACGGGCGGCGCCTGCGCCTGGTGTTCGGCGTGGGATCGGTGCACGAGGGGCGCACGGGGCGCGCGCTGCCGACCAATCTCACCGTGATCTTCGAGGGCGAGGAGCGGGTGTTCGCCACGCGCGGCGAGGATCACTGCACGGTGGATGAGCTCAGGCAGGAGCGGCTCGGGGCACTCGGCGGACCGCTGCGCTCCTGGCGCATCGTCGCCCGCGGCTTCTGCACCTCACCGGCCAGCACGCTCAACAGCGATGCGCGCATTCTGGTCAGCCGCTTCGATTTCGCCGGCAGCGCCGTGTTCGCGGACGAGCCGCGCGAGCGGCCGACCCAGCCCGAAACCTAGAAGGCGGCAACGGCATGTCGCGCGCAAACCGTCCTGAGCATGCGGTGGTGGGCATGGACGCTCCGATGCTCGGCGCGTTGCTGGCGTTCGCGGCGCTCGGCGCCGGGCCGGCGGTGGCGCAGGAGTCGCGTGCGCCGCTGGAGCTGGCGACGTTTCCGCGCACCGCGCTGCAGATCACCCACCTTGATGAGCACCACGCGGCCCGCAAGTACGCGTTCGAGGTGTGGGTCGCCGACACTCAGGAGCGCGCCCAGCAGGGTCTGATGTTCGTCAGCGACCTGCCCGAGACCCTGGGGATGGTGTTCCCGCTCACCGCTCCACGCGTGGAAACCATGTGGATGAGGAACACCTACATCGAGCTGGACATACTCTTCATCGACGCGCATGGCCGCGTGGCGAAGATCATCGAGCGCGCGCACCCCATGTCGGAGGCCTTGCTCAGCTCCGATACGCCGGTGAGCGCGGTGCTGGAACTGAAGGGCGGTGAGGCCGCAAAGCTCGGCCTGCGCGTCGGCGATACCGTCACCTGGAAGAAACCCCCGCAGTAAGCGCCACGGCAGCGCGCCCGCCCGCCTCGACCGGATCCTCCACCCGGAGGCTATCTGGAGGGCGGTGGACTCGCGGTGCGCTTGTGCTTCGCGTGCTTCGAGATAATCGGGCGCGGGATGGGCGCGCCGTAAGCACGTCTGTGCGAGCGAGGGTGCGGGGCGAAGGAGCTCGACTTCGCATGCCCGGCCGGGACCGTGGAGGTGGCGGCGGGGGCGGGCGGCGCGGTACAGACGGCGAGGCTGCGCGATCCGTGCGCAATCGCCGCGCTCGTGATCCAGCGCCCACCCGGCGCGAACTGCGCGGAACCGGCTCCAAGCCCCGCCAGCATCAACACGCACCACCCGGCCGTCTTCATGCGATACAGGATGCGTGATCGAGGGCGTCGTCGGTAGGAGCGGATGGTGTATTCATGACGCCGTTCCGCGGTGTTGCTGTGTGGCAACAATCGAAGAGCCAGATCGGTCCGGACCGAGCTCAGGGTCGCGCGGAATCGCATGCTTGGCTAATATCCAACATCCATTCATCCCAATTCCAGAGCGTCTGGTCGCATTGACACGGCTCTGCGGGTACCAGGGACTGGGCAAATAACGAAACGGCCATAGCCGTCGCGGGAGAACCACATGACTCGACAGGAAATCGCGCGCACGATCAAGAGCGCGCTGGCAGTGGGCGCAATCACCGCCGCCAGCGGTGCGGTGGCCCTGCATGCCCAGGTACCCACGTCGACTTCCTCCGGCCAGAGCCTTCAGGAGGTCGTCGTCACCGGCTCGATGATCAAGCGAACGGACATCGAGACACCAAGTCCCGTTCAGGTGATCTCGTCGGAGCAATTGCTGCAATCCGGCTACACCAACACCCAGGAAGTGCTGAAGAACCTGACCGCCAACGGCCAAGGCACGCTGTCACAGAGTTTCTCGGGAGCCTTTGCCAGCGGCGCGGCCGGGATCGCGCTTCGCGGCCTGAACGTTGGCTACACACTGGTCCTGATCGACGGCCATCGAGTGGCGCCTTATCCCATCGGGGACGACGGCCAACGCTCCTTCGTCGACGTCTCCAACATCCCGTTCGATGCCATCGAGCGCATCGAGGTGCTGAAAGACGGCGCGTCGGCCACATACGGCTCGGATGCGATCGCGGGCGTGATAAACATCATCCTCAAGAAGACCGTTCAGGGTGCTTCACTGACCGGCGACCTCGGTACCGCCAGCCACGGGGCGGGCAATACCTACCACGCCGACGCCACATGGGGTATCGGCGACCTCGTGAATGACGGGCATAACTTTTACATCTCCGGAGAGTTCCGCAAGCAGAAGCAGATCTTGTTTGCCGATCGCGGAAATCAGTACACGCACACCGATTTCACCTCGACCGGTGGCCTGAATGTCACGCTCGGCGTGCCCAACACGCTGAACGGTGGCATCGCGAGAAGCGGGACCGGTTATGTCCAGGACCCGGCAAGCGGTAACATCGCCGGGTTCATGCCCGGCTGCAGCGCGACCAGTTATGCGGCCGGACAGTGCACTTACGCGGACACCTGGGACCAGATCCAGCCGCCGACTTCGAACTACAATTTCGTCGCGCGCTATGCGCAATCCCTCACCAGGGACTGGCAGTTGTCGCTCGGGGGCACGTTCTTCGAGAGCAAATCCGAGCAGGCGAATCGTCCGCAGCGCACGTTCGCCGGCGGTTATCAGGGCGTGACCTCGGGCCCCGGAGTCACCCCGACGGTGCTCCCCGCCATCGGGCCGACGACCATTTCCCCCACGAACCCGAGCTTCCCGGCGGGCGTGGTGATCCCGGGCGGAGCCGGGATCCTGCGCTACACATTCCTCAACTTGGGTCCCGAGATCACGCAGACGGACGCAAAGTCCTATCGCACGACCGTCGATCTCGACGGCAAGATATTCGGCTCGTGGGATCTGAACCTCGCGGCGGGTTACTCCGAAGTGAAACTGGATCTGACTGGCTTGAACTATGTGAACCCCGGTAACCTCCAGACGGCGCTCGATAGCACGACGGCGCCGTTCCTCGTAGGTCAGCCGAACACCCCCGCGGTCGACGCCTTCGTCGCTCCAGTACTGACCACGACAGACACCTCCAAGCTCGGCTATGCACATGCTGGAGTCAGCCGCGGCTTTGCCGTCCTACCAGGAGGACCTCTGGGTGTCGCCGTCGGCGTCGACTACTACAACCGCAGGCAACACGGCGTCGCGCCGGCCGATGTCGCCAACGGTCTGTTGCCGGACTTCAGTAACAACTTTACGGTGGGTACCCAGAATGTAGCGTCCGCCTACGCAGAGCTGGTCGCTCCCATCATGAAGCAGCTCGAGCTGGAGGCCGCCGTCCGCTACGACCACTACAATCTTTCCGGCGGTCAGGCGAGCCCCAAGGCAGGCTTCAAGTGGACACCGATTTCCGAGTTCGCGCTGCGCGGCACGGCGTCCAAGGGATTCCGTGCTCCAGGACCTGCTGAAAACGGGCAGTCGGGCCAGACCTTCTTCGCGGGCACAACCAACGATCCGATTCTTTGTCCGAATCCGGCACAGATCAACGCAGCCGGCAATTTCGTCGACCAGTGTGTGGTTGCCGTTCCGGGTCTGCAGACGACGAATGCCACCCTCAAGAGCGAGACCTCGAAGTCCTTCACCCTGGGAGTGATCGTCCAGCCGATCAGGGATGTCAGCAGCACCTTGGATCTCTATTCGATTGATATCGACAATCAGATCGTGAGTGGCGGCCCTTCGACGATCGTCCGCGGCAACAACCTGACGCCGATCCCGCAGTATCAGCCTGGCGGCGGAACGGCGCTGGTGACACCGCCGGCGGCGCCGATCCTTTACCAGTCGACGTCTTACATCAACGCGAACAAGACCAAGACGGACGGCCTCGATCTCAGCCTTTCATATCGTCACCTCTGGGTGGGTGTCGGCGAATTCCGGTCCGAGGCCTTGTGGTCGTACACGCACAAGTTCGAGATGACGATCAACGGCGTCACCTATGAGCTCGCGGGCACGCACGGACCGTCCTTCTTCACAGGCGATACCGGCAATCCGAAGTCGCGGCTCGAGTGGTCCAACACCTTCGGCCGTGGCCCGTGGTCGGCGACCATCACGATGAACTATATCAGTGCATTCAACGTCACCGATCCAACGTTGTTCGCGTTTCTGGGCACCCCGGCCGACACGTGCCTCACTTCGTTGACGAACCAGGGGGGTACTGCGGGCTTGGCGTATGCCATCCCGCTGTCGAACGGAGTCATTCCGAATCCGAAATTCTGCACGGTTGACCATTTCACGACCTTCGATCTCTACACGCGCTGGCAAGTAAACAGCAACTTCAACGTGCACGGCTCGGTTACCAACCTGTTCGGAGCCAAAGCGCCACTCGATTGGGTGACCTACGGTGGCGCGCTCGGCGCCGTGCCGTGGAATCCGTCCCTACACCTGCAGGGCGCGATTGGTACCTTCTACAATGTGGGAGCGTCTTACAGCTTCTGAATCTAATCAGCGGAGAGTCCGGGGTGGCGGGCGCCCGGCCCGACCGCCGGTCTACTCTTCTTCCGCGCGCGGCCGCCAGGCCTGCGCCAGCTCCTGCTGCTTGCGCGCCGGCACCGGATCGTAGTGACTCAGCTCCATGGTGTAGGCGCCCTGCCCCCCGGTGAGGGCCTTGAGGCGCGACTGGTACTCCGCGACTTCCGCGAGCGGCACGAAGGCATTGAGCACCGAGCGCTGTCCGGGCAATGAGCTGTTGCCGTTGATGCGCGCCCGCTTGGTGGCGAGGTCGCCGGTGATGTCGCCGATGGCGCTCGCGGGCGCGGTGATCTCCAGGCGCATGATCGGCTCGAGCACGATCGGCGCGGCCTTCTGCAGCGCGTCGAGAAACGCCTTGCGGCCTGCGGAGACGAACGCCACCTCTTTCGAGTCCACCGAGTGGTGCTTGCCGTCGTACACGGTGACGCGCACGTCCTGGATCGGAAAGCCGGCGAGCGCGCCCTCGGCGAGCACCTGGCGCACGCCCTTCTCCACCGCCGGGATGTACTGCCCGGGGATCGCACCGCCCACCACGTCGTCCACGAACTCGAAGCCCGCGCCGCGCCCGAGTGCCTCGATACGCAGGTACACCTCGCCGAACTGCCCGGCGCCGCCGGTCTGCTTCTTGTGCCGGCAGTGTCCCTCGGCGGGTCGCGTGACGGTCTCGCGGTACGGGATGCTCGGCGGGTGGGTCTTCACGTGCACCCCGTAGCGCTCGGCCATGCGCTCGAGCAGCACCCGCAGGTGAAATTCACCCATGCCGTAGAGGACGGTCTCGTTCACCGCGGCGTGATGCTCGATGCGCACGCACGGGTCCTCGGCGGTGAGCTTGTGCAGGGTGTCGGCGAGGCGCTGCTCATCGCCGCGGCGCTCCGGCTCGATGGCGACGCCGAGCATGGGCGGCGGGAACGCCACCGGCTTCAGGTGGTACTGGTCCTCCTCGTGCGAGTCGTGCAGCACCGCGTCCAGGTGCAGCTCGTCCACCTTGGCGATGGCGCAGATGTCCCCGGGCACCGCCTCGGTGATCTCGGTGGACTCCTTGCCGAGCAGGCGGAACAGGTGCGCGATCTTGATCGGCTTGCGCGCGTCGCCGACGAACAGCTGGCTGCCCGGGCGCACGGTGCCCTGGTGCAGGCGCAGCACGCCGAGCTTGCCGACGTACGGGTCGATGCTCACCTTGAACACGTGCGCGATCACGTGCTTGGCGGGGTCCGGCGCCACCGGCACGCGCGCAGCGCTCTCGCCACTGCCCTTCAGGAACGGCGGCGGATTGCCTTCGGCGGGGTTGGGCATCAGCCGCTCGAACACCTGCAGCAGCTCCGGGATCCCCGCCCCGCTCTCGGCGGAAGCGAAACACACCGGCACCAGGTGCCCCTCGCGCAGCGCCTGCTCGAAAGGATCGTGCAGCTGCTCGGGGGAGAGCTCCTCGCCCTGCTCGAGGTACAGCGCCATGAGCTTCTCATCGAGCTCCACGACCTGGTCGATGATCTGCGTATGCGCCGCATCGACCGAGGAGAAATCCGCCTCGCGGCCGTGGGGTTGAAAGAAGCAGTCCACCACGGCGTCGCCGCCGCCGGCGGGCAGATTCAGCGGCAGGCATTCGCGGCCGCAGGCCTCGTGCAGCTGCGCGAGCACGTCGCTGCAGTGGGCGTCGCGGCTGTCGATCTTGTTGACGATGACGATCCGGCACAGCTCGCGCTCGCGCGCGAACTCCATGAGGCGCTGCGTGAGCGTGTCGACGCCGTTCACGGCACTGACCACGACGGCCACCGCCTCCACCGCCTCGAGCACCGACAGCGCCTTGCCGAGGAAGTCCGCATAGCCGGGCGTGTCGATGAGGTTGACGTGGATGCCGTTGAAGTCGAAGCTGCAGATCGCGGTGTCGAGCGAGTGCTGCAGGCGCCTCTCCTGCGGGTCGAAATCCGACACCGTGCTGCCGCGCGCCAGGCTTCCGCGGCTGCGGATCGCGCCCGCCTGCAGCAGCAGCGTCTCGACCAGTGAGGTCTTGCCCGCGCCGGCCTGCCCGACCAGCGCGATGTTACGGATGCCAGACGTCGTGTACCCCATGGCGGATGCTCCCCGGCACGTTGGACCGGCGCCACACGAGCATCACCGGTACGGTAAAAGCCTACTCCGCAAAGGCTGCCCGCGGCTACTCGCTGCGCGTACCATGCAGGGCAAGATGAGCGACTTCCCTCCCGATGAGGCGCGCAAGCGCCGCGCTTGGCAGAAGATTCAGCGCCAGCTCGATGAGGCGCTGGACGCCAGTTTTCCGGCCAGCGATCCGGTCGCCATCGTGACCTCGCACGAGGAAGAGGACTGGGGCATCGAGCCCGCGGCGCCCGCTCCGAAGCCGCTGCCGCCCCGAAATTCTTAGAAGGACCTCGAGCGGCACCGCTCAGGGGGCGGTCAGCTCCAGGGCCGAGCCGGCCTGATTCACCGTGGTCAGCACGATCGGCCGGCGCCACACGCGCTGCAGGTAATCGAGCACCTTGCGGCTACGCTCCAGGTCAAGGCCGCGGCCGTCGACGCTGCTGTCGTGCGTGAGCTCGAGCGTGCCGTCGTTGCGCACGTGCGAGGCGCACACGATCGGTGCGCCGAAGTTGTACTTGGGCGCGAGCACCGCCTCGTGCAGCGCCGTCAGGTCCTGCTCGAGCACCTTGATCTGGCCGTCACTGCGCGCGCTGTAGCGGAACAGGCCCAGCTCGTCGGCGAGCTCGCGGGTGAGCTGATTGCGCACGAAGCTGAAGTCATCGTCCTGCTGCATGATGGCGCGCGCCGCGGGCAGGCCGTTCTTCTCGACGATCTTCTCCCACATCGCAAACCCCAGGTGGTAGGGGTTGATGCTGAGCGCGACCTGGGTTTCCGCGGCGACCGGGCGCACCACGTCCGAGTGACACTTGATGGCATCCAGGTAAGCCTGCTGCGGAATGAAGTCCGCCTCGCGCAACAGGCGCGCGTGCCAGTAGGAGGCCCAGCCCTCGTTCATGATCTGGGTGGCGAACACCGGATAGAAATAGAACGACTCCTCGCGCACTGCGAGAAAGATGTCGCGCTCCCAGCTCTCCATCTCGGGGGCGTAGTTGGCGACGAACCACAGCAGGTCGCGCTCCGGATGCGGAGGGAGCGGCGCGCGCTTCTTCACCTCGATGGCGCTGCCGCCGGCGAGGGGCTCGAGCGCCGCGAAGCGCTTGCGGAACTGGTCCTCGACCAGCACCTTCGGATCCACGAGGAACTCCGGGTAGCGCTCGCGGCGCAGCGGCTGGTCGACGTCGACGTGCTGCTCGAGGGCGAGGGCCGCATCGAGCGCGGCCTCGACGCGTTGCGCGCCGTGAGTCTCGATGGCCTGCTGGATCTGGCGCGCGTGATTGGCGGCGTGCTCGACGATGTGCTCGCTCACCTGCTCCTGGCAGCGGCGGAACAGCAGGTTGTTGCGCGCGAAATCCGCGTGCCCGAGCACGTGCGCGGTCACCAGGATGTTTTCCGCGAGCCCGTTGCTCGCGGCGAGGTAGGCGTGTCCCGGGTTACCGGGGAACACCACCTCGAAGAGCCGTGAGTGCCCCATGTGGCGCTGGATCAGCTGATAGATATAGCGCACGCCGAATGACCAGTGCGGCATGCGCACCGGCAGGCCGTAGACGGCGATCTCCATCATGAAGCTGTCAGGAACCGCCTCGAAATCGACCCGGTGGAACTCGAGCCCGGAGCGGGCGGCCAGCTCCTCGATGCGCCGAACGTAGCTCTGCCAGCCTTCGCTCATGGGCGCGCGGGGCTCATGGGCTGTCGGGCGCCTGGCTCTCGGGCGCCTGGGCTTCGGCGGTGAAGAAATGCCGCACCGCGCCCCAGACGTCCTCGAAGTCGTTGAGCGCGTAACTGCCGGCGGCGCAGCCGGCCGCCTGCAGCTCCGCGAACAGCTTGCCGGTTTCGGTGGCCAGCTGCCGCGACAGCCCCGAGGACACCTCCACGTAGCCGGTGAAACAGGCGTCCGCGGCGATGGCGCTGAGCGCGCTGCGCGCGTCGGCGGCGTCGCTCACGGAGTTGTCGCCGTCGGAGGCATAGAACAGGTAGATGTTGCAGCGTCCGGGGTTGTAGCGGGCGTCGATGATCTCGCGTACCTTGGCGAGTCCGGTCGAGGCCACGGTGCCGCCGGTGCCGCTCACCTGGAAGAAGTCCGGCTCGTTGAATTCCCACGCCTCGGTGGTGTGCGCCACGAACAGCGTCTCGAGCGAGCGGTATTCGCGCCGCAGCCCCTGCACCACCCAGAAGAAGAAGGTCTTGGCGAGCTTGCGATCGCGGTCGGACATGCTGCCCGACACGTCCAGCATGAAGAACACCACCGCGTGCAGCGCCGGCTGACGGCGCCGGGCGAGCTGGCGGTAGCGCAGGTCCTCGTCGATGAAGGTCTGTGTGGCCCCCGGCGCCGCGCGCCGCTTCACCAGCTCCTTGAACGAGCGGCGCCGGTCGAGGCGCGAGCGTGCGCCGTGGCGGTCCCAGCCCTCGCGGATCCAGTCGGTTTCCTCGGACGGCCCCACGCGCGCCTTGAGGTTGGGCAGCTTCATCGCCTCCCACAGCCAGTCGACGATGTCGTCGATCTTGAACTCGAGCAGCAGCTGCACTTCGCCCTCGTCGCGCCCGCCGGGTCCCTTCTCACCCTGCCCCTGCTCGCGCCCGGGAGCGGAAAACACGTCTCCCGGCTTGGCCTTGCCCTGCCCCGCCCCCTGCTGTTCCTCCGGGCGGCGCAGCCGGAAATGATAGTGCTCGAGCATGCGCACCGGCACGCGCACCGTGCGGGCGCCGCCGTTGATGACGTCGCCCCCGGCGATCATCTCGGGGAGATTGGCGCGCACCGCTTCGCGGACTTTCTCGTCGTGGCGCAGCCAGTCACGCGCGCCGCGCGAGAACAGCTCGTACCACTGCGCGGCGTCGGAGGGCTCGCCGCGATTGCCGCGCTCTTCGTCCATGTTCTACTGGTACACCTTTTGGGACAGCGCCGCTACTCCTGGGCGAGGAGCGTGGTTACGTAGCTGAGCGCCTCCTTGGCGCTGTGCTCGTCGTAGCCGTACTCGCTGACCAGGCGCTGCTGCACCACTGAGATCTTCTGGCGCGCCTCGTCGTCCGGGCGCGCGGTGGAGGTCACCAGTCGCAGCACGTCGCGGCGCTCCTCGAACAGGTACTGCTCGATGGCCTCGCGCATGCGGGCGTGACTGACGAGCTTGAACCTCTCGCCCGCCTTGAAGGCCACCATGGCCTTGCGCACCACCTCCTGGCGGAACGACATCTTGCCCGAGTCCGACACCTTGATCTTCTCCTCGACCGAGCGCAGGAAGCGCTCGTCGGCGGCGCGGCTCTCGCCGGTGATCGGATCGGTGACCTGGCGGTGATCGAGCGAGGCCTCGACCTCGTCGAGATACTTCTCCAGCAGCTGCTGCGCCTCCTCCTCGAAGGAGGCGAACATGGCGCGGTGCACGTCTTCCTTCACCCAGCGGTTGTAGAACTCCTTGCGGGCCGTCACCAGGTGATCGATCCAGGCTTTCTTCTGCTTCGCGTCCATGCGCGCATCGCTCTCGATGCTGTCCTTCAGGGCGAGCAGCAGCTCCATGCTGGTGAGACTGTGGGTGTTGCCGCGGGTGATGGCGTTGGAGATCGCGTTGACCACGAAGCGCGGGCTGACGCCGGTCATGCCCTCCTCGGGCGTCTCGGCGTGCAGGCGCACCACCTCGGTCTCCGGGACCCCCTCGACCGCCTCGCCGGCATACAGCCGCAGCTTCTTGGGCGGATCCAGACCCTCGCGCTCGGACTTGCCGAGGCGCGTCAGGATGCCGAACACCGCAGCTAGATTGAGCACGTGCGGGTCGAGGTGCACGTTGCGGAACGCCGGCGCGCCCGACACCAGCTTCTGGTAGATGCGCGACTCGTCGCGGTAGGACAGCGCGTAGGGGATCTTGATGATCACCATGCGGTCCAGCAGCGCCTCGTTCTCTTTCTCCTGCAGGAACTTGTGGAACTCCGCGAGGTTGGTGTGCGCCAGGATGGTCTCGTCGAGGTGGATCAGCGGGAAGCGCGATACCTTGACGTTCTTCTCCTGCGTCAGGGTGAGCAGCAGGTACAGGAACTCGCGCTTCACCTTGAGAATCTCGATCATCTCCAGCACGCCGCGGCTCGCCGCGTACACCGCGCCCGACCACGACCAGGCGCGCGGGTCGCCCTCGTCGCCGATCTGCGCGACCTTGGCGAGATCCACCGAGCCGACCAGGTCAGCGATGTCGGCGGTGGTGGGATCGTGCGGCGCATAGGTGCCGATGCCGATACGCGAAGCTTCGTTCAGAAAAACGCGCTCGACCGGGACCCGCACGAAGTCGCCCTCGAACTCGCGCTCGACGAAATCGCGCGCCCACGGCGACAGCTCGCCACCGATGTTCACGCCGTAGCGGTCACGAAACTCGGCGCGCAGGCTGGTGGGGATGAGGTTCAGGGGGTTCTCGCGCAGCGGCGAGCCGCGGATGGCGTACAGCGCGCCCTCGTCGGTACGGCTGTATTCCTCGAGCCCGCGCTTGAGCAGGATCGCGAGCGTCGACTTGCCGCCGGAGGGCGGACCGAGCATCAGCAGCAACCGCCGGCCGACATCGGATCCGGCGGCCGCGGCCTTGAAGTAATCGACGACACGCGACAGCGGCTCATCGATACCAAAGAGCTCGCGCTTGAACAGCTCGCGCGCGCGCACGTTCTCGGAGGCGTCGGGCTGCGCGGCGCGCCCATGCCAGCGCAGCATGTCCCAGACGTATTCATGACTGGTGCGGGCGAGCGCCACCGCATGGCCGGGCAGGATGTTGGCCAGAAACTCACCGAACGTGCCTTCCCAGCGCTGGGCGCGGTGCAGGCGGCTGAAGGAGCTCAGGGTATCGATGAAGTCGGCGGTGGTGCCGTGGGAATTCTGGTCAGCAGCGAGCGGTGCCATCGTCCCTCCCTCCCATTGAGCTCATCGGTCTCGAATCCGATGCCGGCGCTGCCGGCAACACCGGCGATGCCGAGTTGGTCATTAAGCTAGTCCCATGTTTCCGCACAATGAGTGATGGCCTTCAGATCCTGAGGTATCTGTTACGTTAAGACGGTCACAGCGATGGATTGTTTCACCGCCCGCCGCGCCTACGCCACCGTCTCCTCGGGTGTGCCGCCGCACGCGACGGCGCGCATCTGCTGATCGCCAGGCGCGCCGCGCCCGCACCGCTTCCGTGCACGCCGGCGGCGTGCGAGCCTTCATGCCCGGGCAGAGCGGTGAGTGTTCGCCAGATGTTGCGCTGCGGCTCGCAAGCAACGGCTTGCGCATCATGAGCTGCAGCCCCGTGTCACCCCACCCACGCCCCGGTAACCCTCTGCCCCGACTCGAGCACGACGCCGCCTCGCGCCCCGTGCCGGGCACCCGTCGCACAGCGAGCGCATGCTTCGGACGTGGATAATCAACGTCGCGCCTTCCCGACGCAAGCTCTCATTATTGTGAACTAACGCACTGGCGCTGCCCGAAAAGCTACCTATGCTGCAACGCCGAGGACCCGCGCGCCCTGGGGGCTTGCCGGTCGCGGCCGCCTCGCTCCATGGATGGAGATACAATCAGTCGGCCGTCTTTCTTTGGAGACACCTCACGTGGCCAGCGCATCAACGACTGCCTCCCGCAGTCCCGAAACCACGACCCGCGCCCCGGCGAGCGCATCCCACGATTCAAGGCCGGCAGTGGACGTCACCGCTCTCACCACCCGCGATGATTTTCTGCTCGACCTGGGCCAGGCCCTGGGCCGTCAGGCTGTGGTGCAGCCGGTCGAGTCCCTCGACGGGGCCCTGCGCAGCATGGCGGGCGCCAAACGCGCCCAGGTCCTGGCGATCGACGCGCGCGAAGTCCCGGACGTGCGCGCCGCCGTCGACGCCGCGCACGCGCAGGTGCCGCGCGCCGTCGTGCTGGTATTCGCGGAAGGACCGGCGGAGAAGGAGCTGGGCGCTGCCCTCAAGGACAGCCGCGTATTCGCCGTGCTGCCGACCTCGATCGAGCCGCGCAAGACCCAGGCGGTGTTTGCGGACGCCATGGCGGCGGCGCTGCAGGCCCCACCAACATCCGGCGCCACCCCCCCTGCGGTGTGGGAGCGCACCATCGCCGCTTTCCGGCGCCAGCCGCAGCAGCCCGGGGAGGAGCTCGCCGGCAGCAGACCCCGGCTGGTGCTGATCGGGGCCGCGCTGGCCGCGGCGCTCGTCGTGGCAGGCACGGTGTGGTTTTTCATGTCCGGCCGCGGCGGCCCGGTGACCCCGGCCACCCAACCCGCAGCCACCGCAGCCGCGCCAGGCACCGCAGCCGCGCCAGGCACCGCGGCGGCGCCAGCCGCCACAGCCGCCCCCACCGACCACGCGCCCGCCCCGGCGGCGCCAGCCGCCAGCCTCCTGCTGGAGGGCAAGGTGGACGAGCTGCTCGAGAAGGCGCGCCTCGCCATGCATGAGCGCCGCTTTGCGGAGCCGGCCGCCGACAACGCGCTGTTGTATTACCGCTCGGCCGCGGCTGCGGACCCCGTCAACGGCGAGGCGCAGGACGGGCTGCAGCGCGTGGCGGGGGTCCTTGCCGCACGCTTCGAGGAGGCACTGAGCGGCGGCCGTGTGGATGAGGCCGTGCTCACACTCGCGAATTTCAAGGCGGCCTCCGCCGGCGACCCGCGCGTCGCAGGCTTCGAGCAGCGGCTGTTTTCGGCCGAAGTGTCCAAGGCGCTCGCCGACGGCAACGTCGATCGCGCCGCCGCCCTGCTGCACCAGGCGCAGCAATCCGGCAGCTTCCCCGCCGATCAACTCGCCCGCTGGCGCAGCGACATCGCCCGGCGCCAGGAAGACGTTAAGGTGCAGCATCTCGCGACCCTGGTCGAGGACCGTATTCGAGACGGCAGGCTCACCGAGGGAGACGACAGCGCCAAGAGCCACCTGCAGCAACTGCAGTCCGGCGCACCCGCCAATGCGGCCACGCAGCGCGCCGTTCACGACCTCACCGCCGCGTATCTGAAGAAGGCCCGCGAAGCGGCGCTGGCAAAAAACAGTGCCGATGAGGAGCGCTGGCTCACCGAGGCGCGCGGCTTGGGGATGAAGGCAGCCGACATCACGGCGTTCCAGCGCGAAGTGAGCGGCGCGCGGCAGAAGGCCGTCCAGGCCGACGCCGAGCGGATGCTGCAGCTGACGCGCGCGGCGCTGCGCGACGGCCGCCTGACCGATCCGGCACAGGACAGCGCCGCCTGGTACCTCGGGCAGCTGCAGTCGAGCGATCCGGCCAATGCTGCCGTGGCGGATGCGAGCCGTGAGCTCGCGGGCAAGCTCCTGGAGCGCGCCCGGGCCGCGGTGTTCGCCGGCAAGTCCGGCGACGCCGATCTCGCGCAGGCGAAGCGCTTCGGTGCGGATCCGAAGGAGGCGCTCGCCGTGCAGCAGCTCACCCCTGCGAAGTCCAAGGGGCCCGACACCGCCGCGCTCGCCTCGCGCCTGACGCGCCTGCGGGGCGCGTCACCGGATTACCCCGCGCCGGCGCTGACGCAGCACCTCTCCGGCAGCGTGGTCCTCGAGTTCACGGTCGATACCAGCGGCGAGACGCGTGATATCCACGTAGTCGAAGCGACGCCCCCGGGAGTGTTCGACCAGGCCGCTATCAATGCCGTGAAGCACTGGCGTTACGCGCCGCCGCTGGTTAACGGCGCCGCCGCCGAGGTGCCGGTGAGGACCCGGATGCGCTTCGAGCTGCCCAAGTAGGACAGGAGATCTCAGGAATGACCCTCGCAGGCACAGAACGCCGCCGCCGCCAACTGATCACCGCAGGCCTGGGCACGGCGCTCACCTTGGTGATGGGCACGGTGCTCATCATGGGATTCCGGCTCGCTACGCACATGCGCGCCAACATCGGCGCGCTGCAGACGGCGAGCACCCTGCAGATTTATCCGCAAGAGATCTCCCACCAGCTGAACTCGCTGCGCGATCGGCTCGAGGTACGCGCGTACTCAGGCCAGGCGCTGGCCGACCTGCAGGCAACGGTGAAGCGCTTCGACCAGATGCTCAACGAGCTGGGTGTCTCGGCTGAAGCCGACTCGCCGCAGCTGCACCGTGCGCTGCAGCTGTGGCATCAGTACGCTCCGGTGCTCGATCCGGTCCTCTCCTTCAACGCCCAGCCCTACGTGGACTCGGACACCGCCGGCAGCTCGCTGTCGCGCGAGGGACGCCAGTACTACGCCGAGGTCAAGCGGGCGCAGCTGTTCGCGAGCGACAGCGCCGGAGCGCTGCAGGGGCAGCTCGCGGCCCTGGCCGCGACCCTGCAGCGCACCTGCTCGGACGCCGCGGCGCGGCTGCGCATGCTGCTGCTGGCGGGTGTGCTCGCGGCGCTGGCGCTGGCCGGGGCGGCGGGCTACTTCCGGCTCACGCGCTCGAGCCATGAGCGCGCCGCGCGCGAGGCCCAGGAGCAGACGCGCGACATCCTCAAGACCGTGCACGAGGGATTTTTCCTGCTCGATGCCGACTACCGTATCGGCAGCGTCTGGTCGGAGGCGCTGACCCGCATGTTCGGCCGCCAGGACTTCGCCGGCCTGTCGTTCGAGGAACTGCTCAAGGATCTCGTGGCGCCGGCGACACTCGCCACGGCCACCAAGTACATCAAGCTCCTGTGGGGCGATCGCGCTCACGAGAACCTGATGAAGAGCATCAACCCGCTGGGCCAGCTCGAGATCGTCATGGACAACGGGCACGGCGGCAAGGAGACCCGCTACCTGGAGTTCGACTTCCACCGCGTCATGGGACCGGAAGGCGTCAAGCACGTGCTGTGCGCCGTCGGCGACATCACCTCCAGCGTGCGGCTCGCCCACGAGCTGCGGGAGTCGCAGGAGAACGCCAACGCGCAGGTCGACATGATGCTGAGCATGCTGCACGTGGAACCGCTGCAGCTGATGGCCTTCCTGGACAGCGCCGAGACCAGCCTGAACCTCGTCAACGGCATCCTCAGGGAGCCGGCGCGTAGCGACGCGGAGTTCCGCAAGAAGCTCGGCGGACTGTTCCGCGAGCTGCACGGCATCAAGGGCGAGGCCTCGGCGCTCAACCTCAAGAGCGTCGCCAGCCGCGTGCACGCGCTCGAAGACATGGTGGCGGACTGCAAGCGCAAGCCCGAGCTGTCGGGCAGCGATTTCCTGCCGCTGGTCCTGAGGCTCGATGATCTGCTGGCGCATCTGCGCAGCGTGCGCGAGATGGGCGCGCGGCTCACCACACTCAAGGAGAGCGGCCCCGCCGCCGCGGCTAGCGTGGCTGCCGCAGCCCCGCACGGCTCAGCCGCCCCGCGCCAGCCCCGGCCGGTGGAGGATCTGTCCTCCGCGCTGCAGTCGATGGCCGAGCGGCTGGCCGAGGATCACGCCAAGCGCTTCAGGTTGACGGTATCCGGACTGAGCGAGGTGCCGCCCTCGTATGCGGCGACCATCAAGGACTGCGTCATCCAGATGCTGCGCAACGCGGCCGTGCACGGCATCGAGCCGCCCGAGGTGCGCCGGGCGCACACCAAGCACGATGTCGGCGCCGTGAGTGTGCACTTCCGCAAGGTCGGCGAGGGCTACGAGCTGGTGTTCGAGGACGACGGCGCGGGCATTGCCACCGAGGCGCTCAAGGCCGCCGCGCTGCGCCAGCAGCTGATCAGCGAGGAGGAAGCCCGCAGCATGGACACGCGTGCCGCCATGGCGCTGATCTTTCGTCCGGGCTTCTCCACCCAGGATGACGTGTCCATGGATGCCGGCCGGGGGGTCGGGATGGACGTCGTGGCGCGCAGCGTGTACGCGCTCGGGGGCAGGATCGGCGTGAGCACCCACCCCGGCCGCTTCACCCGCTTCAAGATCCTGCTGCCGGCCGCCCAGGCGGTCAGCAGCGCGGTCGCCTGAAGGAGCGAGGGAGAGCGGCATGCGCAACGGCAACGCAAAGGCGATAAACGGCAACGCCAAACGCTGCTTCAAGCTGATGATCGTCGATGACTCGAACCTCATGCGCCGGCGCATCGAGCGTTCGCAGCAGTTCGAGGACCTGCAGCTGGTCGGCACCGCCGGCAACGGGCTGGAGGCGCTCGAGCTGTTCAAGAAAACCGACCCGGATGTGGTGACCATGGATATCACCATGCCGCGCATGGACGGCATCGAGTGCATCGGTCAGCTCGTCGCGCTGAAGCCGGCGGTGCGGATCCTGGTCATTTCGGCGCTGGCGGACAAGGCGACGGCGGTGGAGGCGATGGAGCGGGGGGCGAACGGCTTCCTCGAGAAGCCCTTCACCGACCGCCAGCTGAACGAAGCCATCGCGGAACTCATGCGCTAGGGCCAACGGGAAGCATCCCCATGCTGCACGAACAGGAGCTCAAGACCTTCGTCGAGGGGACGACGAACTTCTTCGAGGTCACCGCACAGCAGCCGGCCTCGATCGGCTCGCCATACCTGATGGAAGGCTCACCCGCGGTGCACGAGTACACCGGGGTCATCAACATCTCCGGCAAGCGCGAGGGGGCCGTGTACTTCACCGCCCCCAAGGCCATGCTCACCGTGCTGCTGATGAAGATGCAGGAGAACGACTTCAGCCACGAGACCATGCGCGATCTGGTCGGGGAGGTCGCCAACATGATCTCCGGCAACGCGCGCCGCGACTTCGGCCGCGACTTCGTGATCTCGGTGCCGAGCGTACTGTCGGGCGAGAAGCCGCAGATTCGACACAAGCCGGGCATGCGCTCTTTCATCATCCCCATCAACTGGCGCAGCCACTCCGCCAAACTGATCGTCGCGCTCACCTGACGACGCATTGCTGCGCACGGGCGCGGAATTGTGACGGCTGCACTGTTGCCGCCGCGGACTTTCGAGCGTGATGGGGCCGATGCAAGCCAGCGCGTTAGCCATCATCACCATGCGCCGCGAAGTCGCGGCCCGCTACGCCCGCATGACCCGACTGTGGCTCGCGGCGCACCATGCCTACCGTCGCCTGCACGCCGCCCCGGTCAAGAATCTCACAGCACTGCGCGATGCCGCCCAGCGGCTCGAGCAGCTCGACCGCGGGCGCGCGGCGCTGCGCTCGGATTTGAAGGCGCTCGCGGACTGAGGACTTCGGGCGCTCAGCGCCGTCCACCGCCTAACACCCGCGCCGGCAGCAGGATCAGCGCGCGCAGCAGCGCAAACACCCCCTCGACCGTGATTCCCACCAGCCTGAAGGGCAGACTCAGCAGCCACACCAGTGGGTAGAGCAGCAGCGCCAGCAGCGCGAGCGGCCAGCACAGCACCAGCAGCAGCAGCCACAGGAGAAATCCGATCATTGACGATCCTTTTGCGGCGCGCCTAGAGTCGCTGCGGGTCATTGTATGTTGAACGCACGCTTCCAACCGCCCCCCGCGCTGCATCCGCGCGACCGCGTGGCGGTCATCGCCCCGGCGAGTGCCTTCGACCGCCCCTCCTTCGAGGCGGGTCTCGCGCTCATCGGCGCCCGCTACCGCGCCGGGTACGGCCCGGGAGTATTCGAGCGGCAGCGCTACCTGGCGGGCGACGATGCGCGGCGCCTGGGGGAGCTCACCGCCGCGCTGAGCGATCCTGACGTCCGGGCGGTGTTCTGCGCCCGCGGCGGCTACGGCGCGACGCGTCTGCTGGCGCGGCTCGCCGCCACCGGGCCCCCCGGCCCACCGAAGCTGCTGGTGGGCTTCTCCGATATCACGTCGCTGCACCTGTGGCTGCAGACCCTCGGCCGGATCAGCGTTCATGGACCGGTGCTCACCCAGCTGGGACGCCTGCCCGCCGCGACCTGCGAGCGCCTGTTCGCCGTGCTCGAATCCACTTCCCCGACGCCCGCGCTGACGGGCGCGCTCACCTACGTCGGCGGGGTGGCCGAAGGACCCCTGCTGGGCGGCAACCTGTCGGTCTTCACGCGACTCATCGGCACGCCGTTCATGCCGGGGCTAGATGGCGCCATCCTGCTGCTCGAGGACCAGGGCGAGCGGCCCTACCGTCTCGACCGCATGTGGACGCACCTGCAGCTCGCCGGAGTATTCGACCGTGTGCGCGGCATCGTGCTCGGCTCGTTCACGGGCTGCGAGGAAAAGGACGCGCATTACAGCAGCACCGAAGTGCTGCGCGAACTGGCGCGCGCCACCGGCCTGCCCTGCGCCGCCGGCTTTCCCATCGGCCACGGCGAGGTCAATGAGCCGGTGCCGCTCGGTGTGCGCGTGCGCCTCGACGCCGATGCCCGCAGCCTGACCTTTCTGGAGGCGGCGGTCGCCGCGTCCCCGTAGCGACCCTCAGGATGCCGGCGAGTTGCTGCCGGCGCCCGTCACGATGTGGCCGTCCTTCACCGGAATCCTCTTGCCGGGATCATGGTCCATGTGCACGCGATGCTCCTTGCCGTCGAGCCGGTACACCACCTCGTAGCCGTCCGGCACCTCGCTGCGGTCGTACACGGTGGCGCACTGTTGCTCGGTGCTGGTGTAGGTGTCTCCCTGTTGCACCTTCTGCTCGATCTTGTTGCCGGCATAGCCGCCGGCCGCCGCTCCGGCCACCGTGGCCAGGGCCTTGCCGCTGCCGCCGCCAATCTGGTGGCCGAGCAGGCCGCCCACCACGGCGCCGACACCCGTGCCGAGCAGGCGATCCCGATCCCTCGCCGGCTTGACTTTGGTCACCTGCACGTCGTGGCATTCCTGCCGGGGAGTCCTGAGCGTCTTGTGCTGGGCCGTGACGCTGAGCACCTCGGCGCCGCGCGAGGCGCTGACGACCCGATAGCCGGCGACCGCGCCGGCGGCCGTCACCACGATGGCGCCGATCACAAACCCGGTTACGGTTGACTTGTTCATAACGGCTTGCTCCATGAGAACTGCCGCAGCGCATAGTAGGGATACCGCGGCGATATTCAATGAGAGCTTGCGGGCCTGGGGAAATGCCGCCCCTGTCGTCACCCGGCGACGCCTGACCTCGGGAGGTGGCCGGGGAAGCCGCCTCGACACTTAGTCCAGGCGCCTGACCTGCAAACCCGAGAAGGCCCCGGCCGCGTCGCGCTCGATCTGGAACTCGATCGGGTGGCAACAGACCTCGCAATCCTCCACGTAGCCCGGCTCATCCGCGGTGAGATCGACGCGCCTCTCCAGGCGCTCGCCGCAATACGGGCAACGCACCGCCACGAACAGCTCGGGCGCCACGTGCGCCGCTGCCGCGCCCGGCTCCCAGACCGGCTCCAGGCCATAGAGCCGATCGATGCTGTGCGCATCCAGGCGCGTGATCCGCCGCCGCAGGCGTTCGAGTCCGGTGGCCTTGCGTCGCTTCATCGGGTCTTCTCTCGTCATCATTGCGCAGGGGCGCGGCGAACTGCG
Source organism: Gammaproteobacteria bacterium (assembly GCA_005878835.1). Classification (GTDB taxonomy): domain Bacteria; phylum Pseudomonadota; class Gammaproteobacteria; order Steroidobacterales; family Steroidobacteraceae; genus 13-2-20CM-66-19. Next base: position 111,067 of record VBMV01000059.1, read on the forward strand.
ATGCTGCACTCAACCGCCAAGCGAGGCTACGACACTATGCCGATCGTCCGTGCCGGCGCAGTGCTGCTGTGCGCCGCCGCCGCCACGACTCTGGCCGGGTGCGCCGGGAACAGACTGTCGCCGGATGCGCCGGCGGGCGTCAACCTGGCAGGCGCCTGGAAGCTCAATCGCGCCGCCGGCGACGACCCGCAGAAGGTGCTGGACCGGATGCGCGCCGAGGCCTTCAGGCGCATGGGTCGAGCGGTGACGGCTGCAGCGCGCCCGCAGGTGCGCGGCGGCGGCCCGCGCACCGCGCAACCCGACCCAGCGCCGCTCGAGGATGATCCCACCCCGGTGCGCGCCGCGCACGGCGCCGCTCGAGCGGATCCGCTGCTGCGCTCGCCCATGGCTCATGTCCTGCTCATGAGCCTCGCCCGCGGCGATTTCCTCACCGTACGGCAGGGGCCCGGGCAGTTCGTGCTCGACTATGGCGCCTCGCAGCGCAGTTTCATCCCCGGCGCGCGCAGTGTCGTATCGGCGGAGAGCGGGGTGGCGGACCAGACCTCCGGCTGGGAGGGCCGGGAGTACGTCATCGACGTGCGGGGGCAGTTGGGTCCGGACGTGACCGAGCGTTACGGCCTGTCGGCGGACGGCAAGCATCTGGTGGCGAAGTTGCACATCGCGACCGAAGAGCTGTCCGCGGTGGATCTCACCCGCGTGTACGACCCGAGCAATGAAACCACGCCGCGGCCACTGCCGACCAACGACTGAGCCGTCGCGTCGCATGCGCCGTCGCGCCGGAGGCGAGTTCGGCGGCGGGCTGCGCGCCGCGGCGGGATGCGCGTTGCTGCTGGCGGGCGCTGCGGCCGCGCGCGCCCAGGAGCCGCGCGCCACCGCTGATGCAGGCGCCCCGGGCCCCGAGACGGAAATCGTGGTCGAGGGACGGCACGAGGGCCCGCGCATGTGGCGAGTGCGCAAGGGCGATCACACGCTGTGGATCCTGGGCACGATCTCCCCGCTGCCGAAGAAAATGGTGTGGCAGCCCGATGCGGTGCAGGAGGTCCTGCGTAACACGCAGGAGGTGGTGCCGGCCTGGCCCACCTACGGCATCGGCGCTAACCCCTTGACGGCGCTGCGCGTGTACATCGAGTGGCGGCGCCTGCAGAAGCCCCCGGATCACATGCCGCTGCGCCAGGCCCTGCCGCCGCCGCTGTATGCGCGCGTGGCCGCGCTCAAGGCGCGCTTCGACCCCAAGGACAGCAAGCTCGAGCAGATGCGTCCGATGCTCGCCGCGCGCCAGCTCCTCATCCGGGTATTGGATGCTTCGGGCCTGGCGCTGCAGAACGAGGTGCAGCAGTCGGTCCTGAGGCTCGCCCGGGAGCAGGGCGTGCGCGTGCACCAGAACAAGCTGAGGATCGACGATCCGGTCAACGTGCTGAAGGACGTCGAGGCGACGCCTCTGTCGGGCGAGATCGCGTGCCTCGACGCCGTGGTGACGCTGCTGGAGACGGACCTGGCGCCCATGCAGGCCCGGGCGCGCGCCTGGGCGCTCGGGGACGTCGACACCCTGCGCCGGCTGCCGCACGCCGACGACCGTACCGCCTGCGTCGCGGCGGTCTCCACCTCCGAGCGCGTGCGCAACCTCATCGCGCGCGCGCAGGATGACTGGCTGATCGCGGTGCAGGACAGTCTCGCGCGCAATCCCGGTACGCTCGCCGTGCAATCGATGGATCGGCTGCTGGGCGAGAACGGCGCGCTCGCCGCACTGGGGTCAAAGGGTTATCTCGTCGAAGGGCCGTGAGCGGGCGGCGCGACGCGCCGCGTTCAGCTCCTGAGCGCGCAGCTCCAGGCGACTGTCAGCGAGGCGAGCGCGGCGGCGCCGGTCAGCCATTGCGGCACACGGTCCAGCAGGACCTGCAAGCGCGGCAGAGCGGCGGTGGCGCCCAGGAGCGAGCCGACCGCGAATCCCGCCACGTGCGCGACCAGATCCGTGCCTTCCCCGGCGGACCCGGTCCAGCCCAGCAGAATCACGCCGGCGATGAGCGGGCCCCAGCGTCGCGCCCAGCGCTGTGGCAGCTGGAAACGCTCGCGCCACGAGTACGCCGACATCGCCCCCAGGGCCGCAAACACCGCCGTCGAGGCGCCAACCGCCTGGTGCTCCGGCGGACCCAACAGGCCTTCGAGCAGGTTCGCGAGCGCCGCTCCCGTGACGGTGAGCAACCACGCGGTACCCGCGCCCATCTGCCGGGCCGCAAGGTAGCCGAACCATACCCCGGCGCACAGGTTCGCGGCGAGGTGCGGGCCATCCAGGTGCAGCGTGAGCGCGGTCCACGCGCGCCACCACTGACCGGCCTGTACCCGCTGCGCATCGAGCACGCCCAGATCGAAGGCATCGAGCCGCACGAGCCCGCCGGAAAGCGCCGCGGCCACCCCGATCAACACCGCGACGTACAGCACGCAGCCGACCCAGGCGTGCGGGTACACGCGCGGCGGCGGTGGCGGCGGTGGCGGCGCACGGTTCTCGGCTTCGTATTGCAGCAGGTGCCGGATCGCATAGGGCGCGTCCAGCCCCGGGACCTGCAGCAGGAATTCACTGTCCGCGTGCACCACCTCCGCCGCCACCCCCACCGCGGTCAGCACCAGCAACCGCTCGTCGCAGTCGCGCCGGCGCGGCGATCGGAACACGGTGGTCAGCTCTTGCAGATCAGCTCTCCTGCGTGCGCAGCCGCAGCGCCGCGAGAGCGCGGCGCACCAGATCCCCGAGCAGCTCGTAGAGCGCGGCGCTGGAGCGCGCCAGTGCGGTGGGAGCGGGCAGGTAGCGCAGCAGCCCCGCCTCGCGCGGCGCCCACACACCCACGGGTGCCGGCACCACGGTGATTCCGGCGCTCGCAAACTCGTGCGACGCGCGCCACGCGTGGGCGCTGCTGGTCACCAGCAGGATGCGCGACACGCCCGCGGCCTTGAGCAGCCGCGAAGAGAACTGCGCGTTCTGAAAGGTATCGCGCGAGCGCTCCTCGACCCAGCGCACCTGGATGCCAAAGTCGCGCGCCAGCGAGACCCGCATGGCGAGCGCCTCGGCCGCGGTACCGGAGACCAGCACCGGGAGCGCCGTGCGATGCGCGAGGAACGCCCCGTAGGCGATGCGCTCGAGAAGCACGGGCCCCGGCGCGGGTTCCCCGCCATACTCGGGCGCCGCGAGGCGCTCATCGCCGCCGCCGAGGATGACGATCGCCTGGGCCTGCGGTGCTCGGGTGAGATCGAGCGCCGGCTCACCTTCGGCCGCTCTCGAGAGCGCATCGGCCACCAGCGGCGTCGCCAGCAGCCACAGCGAAGCGAGGCCCGCGCCGAGCAGCAGCCAGCCCGCCCGGGCGGCGCCCGCCGCGCAGCGCGACCGCAGCAGCCAGGCCCCGGCGGCCGCGATCAGCAGCGGGCCCCCGGGCGGCAGCAGCAGCGTATGCAACAGCTCTTTCAGCGTGATGAACATACGGCGGGCGCGGCAGCGCTCACAGGCGGATCGTCTGCCAGGCCCGGGAGCGCCAGCGCAGGAACAGCGTGCTCCCGAGCACCATGACGTAGATCAGGACCGCAACCCAGCCGCCGACCGGCCCCCAGCCGAATTGCGGCAGGAAGTGCACCCAGCCCTGTCGGGGGGCGAACGTGAAGGCGTGCGCCAGCGGCACGAACAGCAGCAGCGACACCGACAGCACCAGCACCGCCGGGATCCTGACATCGCCCGCGCCGCGCAGGCACATGCTGCTGCCCATGTTCAGGCCGTCGAAGAACTGGTACCCGGCCGCCAGCCACAGCAGCTGCATGCCGAGCGCGACCGCGGTCGCCGCATCGGAATCGTGCGAGCCGGTGAAGAACGGCAGCACCCAGGGGCCCCCCAGCGCAATCAGCACGCCGATGCCGCCCATGTAGAGCGCCGCGAGCAGGATCACGCGGTTGCCGACCCGCAGCGCCCAGCCGCGCGCGCCGGCGCCGATGGATTGCCCGACCAGCGTCGTGCCCGCGGACGCGATACCGAATCCGGGCATGTAGGCGAGTGAAGTCAGCATCACCACCATCTGCGTGGCGGCGCCGCCCGCGGTGCCGAGCCGCGTCTGCATCATCTGGAAGGTGGCGAACCCCAGCAGGTCCGCCGCCGGCGACAGCCCCATCGGGACCCCGAGGCGCAGCTGCTGCATGAGCGCACCCCCGTGCGGCCGCCACGTCAGGTGCGCGCGGTACCGCCGTCGGTAGTCCGAGCGCAGAAAAATCGCCACCGCGAACAGCAATCCCGCCAGCTGCGCGACGTTCGTGGCCCAGGCGGAGCCGGCGATGCCCCACCCGAGGCGGAAGATGAACAGCTGGTTCAAGAGCGCATTGGCGACCGTGGTCACGACGGTGATCAGGAGCGTCACCCGTGGCCGCCCGATGCCGTTGAAGAATCCGAACATGGCCCAACCCGCGGCTCCGACGCAGGCGCCGCCGACACGCGGAAACCAGAACGCGGCGGCCAGCTGCTCGACCTGGCTGTCGAACCCGAACGGCGCGAGAATCAGGTGGCGCGCGGCGCCCACCAGCACGAACAGCGGCGCCGCACAGCCCATCGCCCATAGCGCGGTCCATACCGCCTGGCCGGCGCGCCGATAGCGGCGCGCACCGAAATTCTGCGCCACCAGCGTCTGCACCGCGGTGCCCGCACCGCCCAGCACCAGCACCACCACGATCACCAGCCACTGCACCGCACCGACCGCCGCGAGCGCCTTGGTGGAAATGCGTCCCATGAACCACATGTCGGTGAGGTTGAGGACGATCTGCACCGTGCTGTTCGCCATCAGCGGCAGGGCGAGCGCCAGCACCGCACGCTGATCCACGTGCGCGCGACCGGCGGCGTCGAGGCGCTGCGCCGGCAGCTGCAGCGCGCGGCTCAGGGAATCCATGGCAACATCCTGCGTAATCGGTCATTCTCGCACACTGCTCCGCTGGGGAATGACACCATGGCAACACGCAGCCACAGCGCCGCCGCGCGCACGCGCAGCGCCGCCGCACGCTCCGCGCGCCGCGGGCGGCTCGCGCCGGGAAAGCAGGCGCGCGGGCTCGACGCGGCAGAAGTAGCCATTGCGATCGACAGTGCGGCGGTCGCGCCGCTCGCGGCGCTGGTGCGCGAGGCGGGCGGCGCTCCCATCGGCGCCTACCACGAGCCGCTCGGGGGGCGCACCCTGCTGCTGGCGAGCCTGCCGCTGAATGCGCTGCAGCCCACGCCCTTTCAGCGCGACCTCTCACCCACGCACGCCAAGCGTCTGGCCGCGAAGATCGACGAGACGGCCGCGTTCCTCGATCCGCTCATCGTGGTGCGCGGCGAGGACGGGCGCCTGTGGACACCCAACGGCCGCCACCGTCTGGCCGCGGGCAAGGTGCTCGGACTGAAGCAGATCACGGCGCTGATCTCGCCCGACGAATCGCTTGCCTACCGCATTCTGGCTCTCAACACCGAGAAGGCTCACAACCTCAAGGACCGGAGCCTGGAGGTCATCCGCATGGCGCGCAACCTCGCCAAGCGCCGCGGGCGCGAGCGCGAGGGCGCTTTCGCCGCCGAGTTCGAGGCGCCCGAACTGCTGACGCTCGGCATCGTCTACCAGAAGTCGCCGCGCTTTGCGGGCGGCGCCTACAGCGCGTTCCTGAAAAAGGTCGACCGCTTCAGCGAGCACACGCTCGCGGCGAGCCTGCGGCAACGCGAGGACTACGCCGCGCGCCTCGCCGAGATCGACGCCCGCGTCAAGGGGATCATCGCCGCCCTGCAGGCGCGCGGCTTCAAGTCCCCGTACCTGCGCAACTATGTCGTCGCCCGCATCAACCCGGTGCGCTTCCACAAGGCGAAGAAGGGCGACACGGCCCCGCCGATGCCGCTCGCCCAGGCGCTCACCCGCATGGCAGCCAGCGCCCGCAGTTTCAACCTCGGCTCGGTGTCGAACTCCGATCTCGCCTGGGTGGCGGTGGGCGCGGGTGCGGGGGATCAGGGCGGCGGCTGAAGCTCGCCATCGTCTTCCCAGGTGAGCCACCGGCACCTGCGCGGCGCGCAGGCGGCGCAGCATCCCCAGCGAGGATCGCGCGCCACGGCGGCCGTGGGGGAAAACGCCCAGTCGAGCCCGGTGACCCGCACCTCGAGCGCGGTGATCTCCCCGATGCGGAGGATGAGCTGCGGGTCGCGCGCCGGCACGGCGAGCGAGGCGTCATAGAACCGGTCGGCGCGGGCGAGCCACTCACCGGGTGGAGCGAGCTTATCGCCATGGGGCGAGGAGTTGCCCCCGTTCAGAAGCCCGGGACGCGGGCCGATCTGTTTTTCATGGTCAACCATAGGATACGCACCTGAGGTCGACGCCCATGCTGGAACCCGTGACACAGCTCCGCATCCTCGAGGCGAGCGGCGCGCGCGCGCGGCGCGGCGGTACCGCGGCCGCACCCGACGGGCTGCCCGACCTGCTGCTCATCGAGCGCGCACGCGCCAGGGAGGAACCTGCGATCGAGGCACTGATCCGGCGCTACAGCCGGCGGATGTTCCGCGTCGCCTGCAGCGTGCTGCTGGATGAGGATGCGGCGGAGTCGGCGGTGCAGGATGCGCACCTGGCGGCATTCGGCGATCTGAATCGTTACGCGCCCGCCGGAAAATTCTCCTGCTGGCTGACGCGCCTGGCGTTCAACCAGGCGCGCTCGCTGCGCGCCGGCGCCCGATCTGCGCCGCCCGGGGCGCGGTGGCAGGCAGCGGGGGCGCAAGCACCGGCGCCCGCGGGTGCTGCGGCCGACGAGGCGCAGGAGCGGTGCGAGCTCGAGGGCGCGATCGGCGGCCTGCCGGAGGTGTTTCGCACCGTGTTCGTGCTGCGGGTGGTGGAAGGAATCAGCGGGATCGAAACCGCCGCCTCCCTCGGCGTGCACGAGACCACCGTGCGCACCCGCATGTACCGCGCGCAGCGGCGCCTCGCGCCGGACACGGCGCGCCGGGTGCGCGCGGCACCCGGCTTCCTCGAGCTGACCCCGGAGCGTCTCGATGGCATCGTCAGGCGCGTACTGGCGCAGCTACCTCACGGCTCGATGCTGACGATCAGCACCTCGCCTCCCTGAAAGGGCACGCTGTCGCCGACTTGCTTGCCGAGCAGTGACTGGGCCAGCGGCGCCACCCAGCTCAAAAGTCCGTGGGTGGCGTCGGCTTCGTCCTCCCCGACCAGCCGGAACGTCTGCGTCGAGCCGCCGCGGAGCTGCAAGGTCACACGCATGCCAAAACGCACCCGCTCCACGACCGCCGCCGGCCCGATCACGCGGGCGCTGGCGCGGCGCGCGCTCCAGTAGCGCAGGTCACGCTCCACGTGCGCGCGGGCGGCCGCGTCGCCGCTTTCGCGCGCCGCCTGCCGCTCCCCTTCCAGCTCGCGCACGCGCGCCTCGATCGCCGCATGTCCACGCGGCGTGACGAAGTTCGGATGCCGGCTGACGGCGCGCTCCGGAAGCGTCGACGCCTCGGCGTCGGACTCGCGCACGAACGCCCGGCTCATGCGGGCAGCCCCGTGAGCCGCGCGCTCTCCACCCACAGGCGCTCGGCGCTCGCATCGCTCTGCGCCGCCGCGCTCGGCGCCACGCGCCGGCAGCCGTGGTAGTAACCGCCAGACTGACCGTCGAGCTCGGGCGCAGCCGCCAGATACACGCTGCCGCGCGCGCCCTGTTGCGGCGACAGCATGAACACCCGCCCGACGCTCGACAGCAGCACCCGCAGCAGCGTCGGGCTGTTGCGAAACAGGTGGCTCCTGACCAGGCCCGGGTGCAGCGCGTTCACGGTGACGCCGCTGCCCGCGAGTCGCCGGGCGAGGGCGCGCGCGAACAGCAGATTGGCGAGCTTCGAGCGCTGGTAAGGGGTGAGAAAGCCTGAAACCTTCGTATTCATCAGATCACCGAAGTCGAGCGTGGCACGCCGATGCGCCTCCGAGGCTACCACGACGATGCGCGATGGGCCCGACTGTCTCATCTTGTCGAGGAGCAGATTGGTGAGCAGGAAGGGCGCCAGGTGGTTCACGGCGAAGGTGAGATCGTAGCCGTCGGCGCTGTGCGCGCCCCTGGCGCCCAGCACTGCGGCGTTGTTGATCAGCACATCCAGCCGGGACAGGGCCGAGTCCAGCTCCTGCGCCAGCCGCCGGACCTGCGCGAGCTGCGCGAAGTCCGCCTGCACGCTGCGCACGTTGGCGTTGCAGGTGTCACGGCTGAGGGATGCGGCCACCTCGCGCGCGCGGGCGCCATCGCGGCCGTGGACGAGGACGGTGGCTCCGAGCGCCCCGAGAACCTTTGCGGTGGAGAGTCCGATGCCGTGCGTGCTGCCGGTGACGAGGCAGATCCTGCCGTTCATTCTCATCGGGCTGGCTCCCTCCGGGGAGATACTATATGAATATGAGGCGGATCGGACCGGCAGCGCCATCGCGCGAGCTGCATGTCGGTGAGACGTCGGCGCGGGAAGTGGGGGTCTGAAACCATGCGAGTCCTGCCCGTCGCGCTGACGCTCGCCGGCTCCGTGCTCGCCTCGTCCGGCGCGCGCGCCTTCGACGCCGCCGCGGCGTTCGGCGCACGCCCGAGCGCAGTCGACGTCAGTCTCTCGCCGGATGGCAACAGTATCGCTTTCGTCGCGCCCACGCAGGGCATGGGCTCGGTGCTGTACACCGTGCACGTCGATCCCGGCGCCAAGCCGAAAGCCGCGCTCACGGCCAGCGGCAAGCCCGAGCGGCTGGGCGGGTGCGACTGGGTCTCCAACGACCGGCTGGTGTGCCGCGTCTACGGCATCCTCAAGGACCCGTCCCTGTCGCTCCTGCCGGTCAACCGCCTGCTGGCGGTCAACGCCGACGGCAGCGATCACCAGCTGCTGAGCACCGCCAGCAACTTCTACACCCGCGGCTTTGCGCTCGGCGGAGGCAACGTCATCGACTGGATGGCGGAGCGGGATGGCGCGGTGCTCATGAGCCGCCATTACCTGCCCGACGAGCATATCGGCTCCAGGCTCGGATCCTCCGAGGAGGGCCTGGGTGTCGACCTGCTCGACACCCGCACGCTGCAGAAGCAGACGATCGAGCGGCCGCTGTCAGACGCGGTTTGCTACATCAGCGACGGGCACGGCACGGTGCGCATCATGGGTGTGCGTGGCGCGCGCAAGGGCGGAGGCCAGGACACCGGCATCGTGCATTTCCTTTATCGCCGCCCCAACTCGCGCGAGTGGCAGGGCCTCAGTGATTACAACGAGGTGGATTACACGGGCTTCCTGCCGTACGCGGTCGATCGCGAGCGCAACGTCGCGTACGGCACGAAGAAAATCGACGGCCGGCTGGCGATCGTCGCGCTCGCGCTGGACGGCTCCTCGCGCGAAGAGCTCGTGTACTCGAGCCCGCAGGTCGACGTGGACGACCTGATCCGCATCGGACGGCGCCATCGGGTGGTCGGCGTCAGTTTCGTGACCGACATCCGCACGGCGTTCTTTTTCGATGCCGACACCAAGAAGATCGTCGACTCACTCGGGCGCGCGCTGCCGCAGCACCCGGCGGTGCGCATCGTCGACGCGAGCGTCGACGAGAGCAAGCTGCTGGTGTTCGCCAGCCGCGACAACGATCCGGGCAGCTACTACCTCTTCGACCAGGGGGCGCATCAGCTGCATCCGCTGCTGGCGAAGCGGCAGGAGCTGGACGGGGTGACGCTCGCCACGGTGAAGCCCGTCAGCTATCCGGCGAAGGACGGTGTGGCCGTGCCGGCGTACCTCACCTGGCCGCCGGGCAAGGAGGGCGCCAAGGGGCTGCCGGCGATCGTGATGCCGCACGGCGGTCCCGGCGCGCGCGACGAGTGGGGCTTCGACTGGCTCGCGCAGTTCTTCGCCGCGAGCGGCTACGTGGTGCTTCAGCCCAACTACCGCGGCTCGGGCGGCTACGGCGATGACTGGTACCAGCGTAACGGCTTTCGCTCATGGCCCACGGCCATCGGCGATGTGCTCGATGCCGGGCGCTGGCTCGTCGCGCAGGGAATCGCGCCAGCAGACAAGCTCGGGATCGTCGGCTGGTCGTACGGCGGTTACGCGGCGCTGCAGGCGGCGGTCACCGACTCCTCGGTTTTCAAGGCCGTGGTCGCGATCGCGCCCGTCACCGACCTCGAGGAAGCCAAGCAGGAGTGGCGCAACTGGAGCAACTACAGGCTGGAGAGCGAATTCATCGGCGAGGGGCCGCAGGTGCGCGCCGGCTCCCCGGCGCGCAATGCGGACAAAATCAAGGCGCCGGTGCTGCTCTTCCACGGCGCCCTCGATCGCAACGTCTCCATCAGCGAGTCACGCCACATGGCAAAGAGCCTGGAGAGCGCCGGTGTCAGGCACGAGCTCGTGACCTGGGACGACCTGGATCACGAGCTCGATGACTCGAACGCCCGCGCCGAAATGCTGCGCAAGAGCGAGGCTTTCCTGCGCGCCGCCTTCGGCGAGTGAGCGGCGCCGCGGTGCTGGCGCGACAGGGCGGGCGCTAACGCGGCGCGGGGTCACGCCGCAGCAGGCGCATTTCACGCAGCGGCGAGCGGATGGCAATGCTTGCGGAGGGCGATGGTGGCGCAATGCCGGCCGGCGGAATTGCGCAGGTAGAAGCCTGGGCATAGTGCGTCGCGACGTACAACAGGCTTTCGTTGGGATCCCCGAGCGCGTGCGTGAAATCATCGGTCACGGTGCAACCCGGGAAGGTCGCGCCGCTGGCGCCGCCGGGCGTGAAACCGTCGGGATAGTCGCCGAAGCCGTTCGCGTTGACACCGCTGAATTCGATGGAAAAGTAGGTCGTCCCGCAATTGTCCTGGGGGTAAAACCCGTAGGGCTTGCCGCAGGTGGTGCTGCCGATCTGGATCACCTGTACTCCCACGCCCGCAAGCCCGTTCATCACCGCTTCGCTCGCCGAACAGGTCGCGGCGGTCGTGAGAACGAACACCCTCGGGAGATCGAGCGTCGGCAGCGCCTGGCCTGCGGTCGTCGAGAACCCTTGCGTGGTGGTGTGGAACGGCGTCGGTGTGATCGGGCTGCCCGTCACCGGATTGGTGCTCGGATGCTTGCCGTTGAACTGTTGCAGCTCGAAGGTCTGTCCGGCGGTCGGGCCCGGACCTGCGATCATGTAAGCCAGCTCGCTCGCGATGTCGAGGTAGCCTCCCCCGTTGTAGCGGATGTCGATCACGAGATCGGTGATCGGAGTGGGATTGGCCTTGAGGGTGTTTACCGCGCTGATCAGTGCGGCTTCCGAGGTCGCCAGCTGGTCGTTGAACAGCATGTAGCCGATATTCGTGCCCGTGCCCGACAGGACCATCACATCCTGCACCGGAACGTCGGTGACGTTGACCGCCTGCAGCGTCACCATGCGCGGGCTCGCCGCGCCCTGATCGAGGATGGAAAACGTGTGCGACTCGACACTCGAGGGAAATAAACCCGCGTTCAGGACATCGACCTCTGCCTGAGTATTGGCGTTGACGGCGTCCACGCCGTCGATGGCGAGCACGCTGGCGCCGCGCGCCAGGCTCTCCGGGGCCATGGCGGCGGGCGATCCGGGGTCGGTGTACGCCACCAGGATCTGGCGCGGGGGAGTCGGCTGCAGGACTATGAACTGCGCGCCGTACCCCACGTTCTGGCCCTGCACGGACAGCGCCTCCCACGTGGAGGTGGGATAGGTGAAGTGGAACTTGTCCTTCGGCTGCCCCTGGGCGTCGGTTGCGGAGCTCTTCAGCAGCGGGAAATAAGCCGCCGTGGTGTAGTTGGCGGGATTCAGGTCCGGCGCCTCGCTGTACCAGAGATACAGATCGTTGGTCCAGGAGCGCAGCCAGTTGTTCTCATCGACCGCGGTGCCCGCCACGTCAGGATAAGGCTGGCCGGTGACGGGGTCGGTCCCGGTTCGCGGCGCGGCGCATTGCGCGGCAAAGTGCGACTCGGGCATGTATACGCCGGGAGTCCAGGACGTGCCCCCGCCCATCGAGCCGGTGCTTCCCCCGCCCCCTCCGCCGCCTCCGCCCGAGCAGGCCCCGACGCACAAAATAACCACCGCGCCGGCTGCTGCCTGCAACGGCGGCACTTGCACCGTGCGCTCCCCGAGCATCGCGAACATGGGTATCAGAGTACAGCCAAAACGCAGCGCGCGCACGCGGCTGGCAACGATCCAACCGCGCCTGCATCCGTAGGGCACTTTGCTGGGCATCCGGGAGCGACTCCTTACCACGGCGGACGGGCGTCCCGGGAGAGCAGTACCCTCGCGCAAACGTGATGGCGGTCACGCCGCCAGGGCGCCGCCGCGACCCAAGATCGCCGCATGGACGCACGCACTGCGTTGCTGGCGGGTCTGCTGATGCTCGGCACCTGTAACGCCTGGCAGCGATGGGAGAGCCGGCCGGTTCACCCGCTGGACGGTGCGCTCGCGCCGGATGAGCCGGTGCAAACCGATATTGAGCGCGCAGCGCCCGCGCGCCACGGCCGCTGGCTGCTGACGGCCCGGGCCAGCTACGACATCACCGCGCGGATCCTCAGCCGCGAAGACTACCGCTTCGACCGGCTTGCCGATCTCGTCCCCGAGGATCTGGCGCTCGGGTGGGGGCCGATGTCCGACAACCACGTGCTGGCGGCGTTCGACGTCTCACAGGGGGCACGCTTCTACACCTGGCGCCCGCGCGGACCGCTCCCCATCGCCCGCGAGGACGTGATCGTCCACAGCGCAAACACCCACGTCATCCCGGCTGACGCGCGCATACGCTCCGAACTCGCGCGTCTGCGCGTCGGCCAGGTGGTACATCTCGCAGGGACGCTGGTCGATGCGATCCGCGACGATGGCGCGTGGCTGCGCACCTCGCTGACGCGCACGGATACCGGCGCCGGCGCCTGCGAGGTGATGCTGGTAGAGAGTGTCGAGGTGCGCTGAGGTGCCGAGCGCGTGCCGGTCGCCCCCATGAGAGCGCTTGCCGCGCGGCTCTTCCGGGACGTGCCCCGGCGCGATAAAATTCCGGCCTGGGTTCAGGGGAGCGAGCAAATGAAATTCACCATGATGGTTCTGAGTCTTGGCGCGAGCCTTGGGGGCAGCGCGGCCTGGGCTGATCCCCCGAAAACCCTGCGGGTCACCGAGAGCGTCGAGATCAAGGCGCCCATCGACGAGGTCTGGGCGACCGTGAGGGACTTCGACAGCCTGAACAAATGGCATCCGGGCTTCGCGAGCGACGAGTTGGTCTCCGGAGGCAACGGCAAGGTCGGTGCGGTGAGAAAACTCACCATCAAGGACGGCCCGACATTCACCGAAAGGCTGCTCGCCTTCGACGCGGCGCATCACTCCTATCGCTACAAGATCCTGGAATCCCCGCTGCCGTTCACGGGCTATGCGTCCACGATTTCCGTGCGACCGGGGCCTGCGGGTACGACCCGGGTGATCTGGAGCGGTAGCTGCAAGCGCAAGAACCCCGCCGACAATCCGCCCGAGGCCGAGAGCGATGCGGGCGTTACCAAGCTCCTCAAGGGCGTTTATCGCGGCGGTCTCGACAATCTGAAGAAGATGCTCGAGCACTGAAGTCACGCCCCGGTCCGCAGGGTCTGCGCCGGGGTCTGCAGGCAGGCGCGTCCGGGGCAGCCGGTCGTTGGTGCTTCGATTACGGCACGGCATGCACGGTTGTGTTGAACAGGTACGGATCGGTGAATTCGGTCTGGTCCCCCGCCTTCTTACCCTTGACAGGCTGCAGCCGCGCCGAGAGTGGCTTGTTCCATTTCCAGGCCAGGGAGGCCATGTCACCGAAGATGCGCGCCAGTTGATCCACACTGATGTCCCCAGGAAAGGGAATCGTGTCGAGACCGGTGCCGCATACGGCGGAGTAGGCCAGCACTGAATCCGTATTGAAGGCGCCTTGCGCCCAGCGCCGGGCCAGAAGTTTGTCTTCCATCACCGGAACCATCAGCCCGGAATATCCGATCTGGGTGACGGGAATCGCCTTGACCGCGGTGGTGATGATCAGCGCCGCCGTCATCGTGCCGCTCGATCCGAATCTCGAACCCGAGTAAGTCTCGATAGCCGCACCGATTGACACATCGCCGAGCGGAGCGGGGGTCGGATCCACGCCCATGAAGGCCCAGTCCTTCGACGCCGCAATCCGCTGGCCGACCGACTCCGCCACCTTGGCGTGAACGGTCAGTTGCCTGGTCAGCTCTGCGACCGAGGCGTCGAAGTCTCCATGCGTACGCGCGAAGACCTCCTGAACGACATTGGCTCCCTCCAAGCCGATCGAGAACTGCTTGCCCGAGCCGGTGTGATAGGTGCCGGGGTAGAACGGCCCATACGGCTTGAGCATCGCGGTCCCGGTAAAGTTGAAATTGCCCTGGCTGTGCGGGCTGTTGTCAGTTACGTAACGCACCAGGGCCGCGCTCTCGCGGATCACTTTCCAGTGGATCCCGTCCTCGCCGGCCAGAATTGCATTTCCTTCGATGTTGGGCAGCGATGAGAGAGCTCGTGCCAGCAGATGCATGACGCGCGGATCGTCGCTGTCGCGCAGCATGGCGGGCCCGACGCTGGGAAGAAAGTTCTCTTTGGCCGACAGGTCGTCGAAGGTCTTCAGAAATCCCAGCGCCTGTGCATCGGACAGGCCACTCACCAGTTCCCCGAGCGGCTGAGTCACTATGCGGAGGGTTTCGACCTCATACCCCTGCTTCGCGAATTCGCCCTTTGCCGCGCGCAAGACAGAAAGAGCCTCGGCAATCTGCTGCGCGTAAGCCTCGCGGTCCAGGCGCACGAATCCCGTGATGGCCCGGACCTTCGGCCGCGTATAGTTTTGCGCTTGCGCCGTTACCGCCGCCACGACGGCGAGCAGCAACGTGGCTATCAGTTTCAGTCGAGATCTGTGAACCATGCGTTCTCCCGTGATTCCATCGTATTGAAGCACAGTTCGTCCGCCCGCAGCGGGCGAATGCCGCGCCTCATCCAAGCGCGATTGGCCGCGTCCTGACGATCTACAATCGAGCCCATGACCCTGCTCGCCGACCTCGTGCGCACCTCGCAGCGTGTGGGCGCCACCGCCGCTCGCCTGAGCAAGGTGCGGGAGTTGGCTTCGTTCCTGCGCGCGCTGCCGCCCGATGAGATCGAGACTGCCGCGCACTATCTGTCGGGAGAGATCCCGCAGGGCCGGATCGGCATCGGCTATTCGACGTTG
>VBMV01000098.1 GCA_005878835.1 Gammaproteobacteria bacterium
CAAACCGGCATGAGCTACCCCTGGAAGCCATCAGGGCGCTTGAGTCGCCTTTCCCCGCTCCGGTCGGCGATGCCGTCCTCTGGGGACTAGAGCAAGAACAGTGACGAGACCCAATACTTCGCCGAGCCGTAACCGACGACACGCGCAGGAGGACAAGCAATGGAAAACGTCCCATCTGGATTTCCGGCGACACTCCAGGTTGACTACCCAGACCGGGATCTCGACCGACTCACGACCGTCTTCCGGCTGTTCACCGTCATTCCCATCGCCGTCATCCTCGCTCTCCTAACGAGGGGCACCGTTCACGCCGGTGCGGCGAATCACGTGGTTGGGTCAGGCGGGATTGTGTTTCTGGCGACTGTGCTGATGCTGCTGTTTCGCCAGAAGTACCCACGATGGTGGTTCGACTGGAACCTGGCCCTGACGAGGTTCAGTACCCGCGTCGCGGTGTATCTGGCACTGCTACGCGACGAGTATCCCTCGGCGGACGACGAGCAAGCCGTGCACATTCAAATTCCCTACCCCGATGCAAAGCAGGAGTTGAATCGCTGGCTGCCGCTCGTCAAGTGGTTCCTGGCGATTCCGCACTACGTTGTCCTGTGGTTCCTCAGCATCGCGGCGTTCTTCTGCGTCATTATTGCCTGGTTCGCGATACTGTTTACGGGTCGCTATCCGCGTTCCCTCTTCGACTTCGTCGTCGGAGTGTTCCGCTGGTGGCTCCGGGTTGCAGCCTATGCGTTCCTGCTCTCGACCGATCGCTATCCGCCGTTCAGCACCGGAACCTGATTGGGGAAGGGACGTGAAGAAGCTGAAACGTCGGATCCGGCTCTTTAGGGGTCGGCGGCGCGCACCACTGAGCCGTAAGGCGCCGATCTAGGGAGAGCCGGCGAGGAATTGATGTGACTGAACTCTCGACTGCGTCGTCTGTGGGTAATCTATCGTAAGACCGCGATCGCCCAGGGCACCGGCGCCGGCAAGCGTGACCTGGCGCTGGCGCAGGTCGCGTTCTACAGCGGCGCGCGCGGCGTGCTGAAGCTGCTGGATCACCTGTTCGCGAAAGGCGAAGACGAGGCCGTACGTCAGACCGCTTCGGGCGACAGATTCGAGCGATCCAGGGCCGGCATCCTCGCGGGCGGCGCCAATGATCGCCTCGAGCGCGCCCGCTGGAGCCTGCGTGCAGAGCTGCAGGTTGATGAGGCACGCATGTTGAACTGGTATCGGGGTATGCGGACGTGGGCGTGCGAGCAGCAGCGGGTCACGTCCTCGAGTCTTGAGACGCGATCGGATCGCCCAAGCGAATCCGGCTCTAATGATGTCAGCGCCGACGTCTGCCCGGAGGACGCGGGGTCGGGTTTTGATCGCTTGCGACAAGGCTCGGCTCGGACTGCGCCGCAGCCGCCGCAGCCGCTTCAACGTCCTTCAGCTGCGCCTCGATCTGATCGAGGACGGCGGTGGGGTCGGCTTGCAGTGCATTCGCCCCGCCGACGGCATCGTCACCCGTTTGCTGGCCGACCTGAGCGGCCTCGGCGCGCGCTGCCGCGAGAAGGTCCCTCATCTGGCTCACCACAGAGGGCACATCGTCAGGCGTGGGTTTTGTATCGGCGTCGGCGTCAGTCTTGGCATCGGCGTTTGCTTTGGCGTCCGTGGCCCTCGGGAAGACTGCCAGGAAGGCGAGCGAGTTCGGATCGTCGGCTGATCCGGCCAGCGCATAATCGAACCGCGAATGCCTGAGCAAAGCCGCCAGTACTTCCCGCGGCGGGCCTGGGCCCCACACGGCGAAGACCGGGTCATCGGCATCCGAGGGAGCGTCGAGCTCGGTGCCGAGTTGGCTGCAGACCTCCCGCAGCACGTCGATAAACGGGGCGTTTCGGGCTTTGATGGTCAACTTGCTATCGACGTAGCTCACGACGACCCGCCCGGGTGGTACCTCCTGCAGGGCGGCGGAAAGTTCGCCGCGCGTCCCCGTAGCGGCCGGCTCGTGCACCTGCCGGTCCTGTGCCCAGCTACGCGCTGGGAGCCCAAGCACACAGGCCACTGCGAGGGCGATCGCAAATTCGGAGCGCGCGGACAACATGAGCAAAACTCCTATCGCTGACTCACGGTCTGAGGCTTGTCCTTGATCGAAAGCAACTCGAGGTCAAAAATCAACATGGCGTTCGGCCCGATGCCGGCCACGATCTTGTTCCCATAGGCGAGCGCGGGCGGAACGAAGACCTGCCACTTCGAACCCACCGGCATGAGATGCAGGGCCTCGCCGAGGCCGGCGATGACCCCTTTGACCGGTATGGTCGAAGGTTCTTTGCGTTTGTAGGAGCTGTCGATTTCTGTGCCGTCGAGCAGCGTGCCGCGGTAATTGCAGAGCACGTAGTCGTCGATCGCCGGCGTCTTCCCGTTGCCCTTCTTCAGGACCTTGTACTGCAGTCCGCTCGGCAGAGTCACGACGCCTTCCTTCTTGACGTTTTGTGCGACGAATGCTTCCGCCGCCTTTCTGTTCTTTTCCCCAATCATCGCTGTGGCGTGCTGGTAGTCCTGCTTCTGCTCCGCCGCGAATTGATTCAACGTGGCGGTCACCTCGTCATCGGTCATGAGGAGCTTTTTGCCCGCCAGAGAATCGCTCAGCGCTCTGAGCACGAGGTCAGGGTTGATCCCCGCATCTTTGCGCTTCAGGTCCCGGGCCAAGTCGGCGCCGAAGGCGTAGCTGACTTTGTCCCGATGGCTCTGGATTGTCGGCCCGGCAGACTCGACCTTGTTGCTCGCCGCAGGCGCAGCCGCTTGGGCTTTGGGAGCCGGCGCCGCCGCTGCTGCCGGGGTCGCTCCAGCCGCCTGCACCGCTGCCGCGGCGCCGCTGATCAGCACAATCGCCACTGCCATGGCGCCCCGAATCATTTTTTTAATTTTCATTGACACACCTCAAGTCTGAGTATCAAAGCGGTCCCACCGCGCTACTGCGCGTACAGGTCACTGCTTTGTCTTATCTGTATTTGTCTGCGCTGTTTCGGCCGCCTGAATCGCCGCCTTCAGCGCAGCGATCTGCTCGGGCGTGAGCCCGTTATTCGCGGCGGTCGAGTTCGAAACCGGCGCGGGGGCGTTTGGCTCGTTGACAGCCAGCAACTCCACTTCGAAGATCAGCGTGGCATTCGGCCCCACGATCTGCGGCCGGGGGCCTCCCGCCCTTCTACCGCCGTGGCCACCCCCCGCTCCGCGCTCACCATAGGCGAGATCGGAGGGCATGAAGAGCTGCCACCGGGAGCCCTCCGGCATGAGTTGCAGCGCTTCCGTCCAGCCTTTGATGGGTGCCTTGACCGGGAAGCTCAGCGGCGCTTGCCGCTCGAAGGTGTTGTCGAACTCCTTCCCATTGATGAATGTCCCCCGGTATCGGACGCTCACCACATCGCTCGCGGTGGGCGTTTTCCCATGTCCCGCTTTGATGATCTTGTACTGAAGCCCACTGGGCAGGGTCACTACGCCTTCCTTCGCCTTGTTCGCCGCTAAAAACGCCTCGCCCTCGCGCTTGTTTTTCTCGGCGACAGCCTTCCTATTTAAACCCGCCTCTACGTCCCTCTGGTCGATCTCCAGTCCTTGCAGGACGGCCAAGGCCTCCTCCGAGGTCATCAGCGTTTTGCCCCCGAAAAGCGTGTCCTTGACCCCCTGCATCAGAAGATCGACATCCACCTGCACCGACTGCTCCTCGAGAGCTTTGGCAAGATTCATGCCGACCGCATAACTGACGTCATTCTTGGTCTTGGGAGGTGGAGGCGGCGCTGTGGCGACGGGCGCCGCCGGTTTCACCGCCTTCACCTCTCCGATCCCCAACACCATGAACTTGTTGACGTATTCCGCCCGGATCTCCAACTCCTTCGACCAGCCTTGATAAGTGATTTTCAACTTGCTCTCGCCCGCCTTGTGCACCGTGATCTTTACGTCATCGCTCTCGCGGGGTGAGACCGTCACCATCCCGGGGTCCGACGGAACCCATCGCGGGCTGATTTTCGCCGGCTTCCCTGCCGCATCAACCCCTTCGGCTCGAACCTCGACCGTGTCTTGGCCGGTGGCTCCTCCGTAGCCAGAACCACTGACCCACGGCCCCAAGCCGCGCGTCGGGTCGACAAGCCGGGGATCCCGCTTGAAGGAAAGCTGGATTTGCTTGACAGCGGACGGCGCCGGCATTTGAGCAAGACATTCAGCGCCAGGTCCGAGGGCTAAAAAAAGGGTCACCACGGACGGCAACCAGATGAAACTCTTGCAGCGCACTTTTCTACTCCTGTGGAGCGCCCTGTTGTTTTGCGTCTTTAGACTCAAACCCCCTCTCCCCGGCCTGCGGGAGAGGGGGTGGGTGTGACACATGCCAAACTCAGTGGCAGTACTGCGAGGTGACATTAGTCCCGCAGAAAGCGGCGGCACCCACGAGCCTCTGCCTGCCACCCGGGTTCGCGGCATCAGGAGCCGCGCCCGCGATACCCAGGAAGTTCGGTATGCGACCGCCCGGATTGCCCGCAGCGCCCGTTGCCGGAACGTTGAGGAACAGCGCGCCCGTAGCAGTGGGGGCAGCTGCGATGGCCGCGGCGTTGCCGCTGCAGAACTGCTGTCCCGGACCGAACTGCGCAGGAGCTAGAACGCAGCTCGTCAGCATGGCATCCCGGTTGATCGTGCCGTCACTTTCGGGAGCTGTGCCGTCCAGAGGCAGGATCAGCTGCGGATGGTCGAACGGCGCCGCCTCGAGTGCCACGCGATCATCCGTGAACTCAAGCATGTAGTCCACCAGGGCGACCTTGTCTGCCTCGCTGAGATCAGACTGCAGCTCGGCATTCAGGTTGAGGATGTTGAAATCGCGGTGCGCGGAGTTGGTGACCGGGAAGTCGCCGCCGCGCACGTAGAAGTCAACCACCTGCCGCAGCGTCAGCTTGCCGCCATTGTGGAAGTAGGGGCCCGTGAGCTCCACCTCGCGCAGTTGCGGGGCCTTGAAGCTGCCGAACCGGTTAACCCGGTTCACCACCGGCCAGGTACCCATCTGTGCATGGCCGTTTTTTGTCAGGGGGGCATTCACACCGGCAGTACATGGGAACACTCCCGTTCCGACAGTACAGCCTGCGCCGGTGAGACCGGCGTCTGCATCGCCTGGCGCGTACGCGTTGTTGGGTACCTCGCCCGCACTGCCCCGAGGATCGTTGGGCACCTCGGGAAAGCCTTCCTCATTGGCCACGTCCATGAGCGTATTGGGGCATCCGCCGACTGGTCCGCAGGCCTCATCAGATTGCGGGGCCTCATCGCCGACGGGGATTTTGTTGAGGAAAGGCGCAAGGTACCCAGGTACTTGAGGATTAGACGCCTCATCGGTCCAGCCCGGGTTGATGTGCTGATCTTGTTTGCTCATCTCAAACAACCCACCCGTAGCACAGTACGGCGCGCACGGGTCAGCGTCAGCACGTCCATTGGCACCGTTGTCGTTTCGATCGAATTGAGCTATCGGCACGCCCGGGTCCTGACCTGGACCGCCGTAGTTCTTCAGCATCAGGGCAGCCAGCGAAAGCGGCCACCCAAAGGGGTCCGTGTTTCCGCGGCCGGTGTCCTCGCAAGCCCCGGTCACGTGCGTTTGATCGGCCACACACGGCCGAACCCCGATGTTGTACACCCCGTTGTCGAGGAACGCGCCGCCGAACCCTGTGAATGGGACTCCAACCCCATTCGCGCCAACACCTCCCGCAACCGGTCCACTCCCCAAGTCCGCATGGATGATCGCGCTCCCGCTTCCGTCCACTGCGGCCGTGATGGCATCGGGGAACGCATAACCCCAACAGGTATCCACGATGCAGTTGCCGTTGTTCTGCATCGGAGCCGTAGCAATACCCAGGTTGGGCGCCTTGCGCTCAATGGCGTCCTGTCCGGGCTCGTTGATTTCCGATTCCAGCAGGAAGCCGGTAATGAAGCGTTCTTTGATCAGCGGCTCGGTCAGCGGTTCAACCCGCGGGTCCTCCCTTTGGAATTCCGCAAAATTGTCAACCTCCTGCGCCTTCACGGTGAAGGGCGCGGTATTGTCGGTCAAGGCCGGCGCATTATGGCAGGCGCCGCACCGCGCCGACCGGAAGTTGGGATTCTTGAGCGACACGTTGGATCCGAAGAAGAGATCGAATCCCAGCAAGGGATCCGGGGCGCCTGCCGTGCGGGTGCCTCCTGCTGCAACCCGGTTTGTGCATGTCCGGATACCGCCGGCGGCCAATAGCTCGTTAGTGCAAGCGGTCATTCTCGGATGACCCACGGTGTCGTTCTGGGAGAAAACGATATCGTTAGCGTTGTACGGGTCGCGCTTGAAATTACCCACCTCGGTGAAGCAACTCCCGCGATACTGGGCGAAACCGTCAGACCCTATGAACCAACCGCGGCGATAACCCGCCGGGATATTGGAGCAACTCGGCAGGTCCAGAACCAGCAGCGGTTCCCCGGTTTCTCCAGTTGTCGCTCCAGTGTCCGGATTTGCGTCCAGGAACTTGTCGTCCGGCGTATTGTCCGGCACCAGGATGGTCGCCCAGAGGTGGATCGACTGCCCCCAGAAGAGGCTCATGTTCGCTTCCATCTGGTTGTACTGGTTGGTGTCGGTTGGGGAAGCCGCGCCCGCGACGGGCCCCTGGAGAACAAAGTTGTCGAACGGGTCGGCTGCGCTATTAACGACATGACCACCCGTACCGTCAGCGTTGCTCGCCAGGACCGGAATGGCGACGCTGCTGGCTGCGCACTGATTCGGATGAATGTCGGCACGACCGTCCGTGTAGCAGCCATTCAGGTGCTGGCCGGTATTGCTGTGGAGCGCCGGGTAGAAAGCGTGCCGGATCAGGGCCGGATAGCTGATGCACAGCCCGGGCTTGTTAGCAGCGGTGGCGGTACCGTTTCCGGAACGATCCGCAGCCGGCAAACCCGCACAAGCAGATCCACCCTGGTTGGAATAGCGGCCGAGGATGCTGTCGGTCGGAGCCACCAGCTGGTTGGCCAGCGGTGTCACGCCCGCCTGCAGTAGTTTCTTGCCGATCTTGGCCCAGTTGCGACCATCGAACGACATCTCGAACTTGCTCAGCGCCGGCCCCTTGGCCAGGGCACCCAGGCTGGAGAACTTGATGAGCTGGCGGGTTGCCGACAACCCGCTGCCCTGATCCACCCATACGTGGGCTTGCGGGTCGGACGCGCCGAACACGCTGCCGCCATTGTCGTCGTGGCGGGCGCGAGCGTCCCAGAAGTTATCGAAGTTCATGTCCGCCAGGTTGATGGTGGGGGTATTGCGGGGCTCCACCCGGCGGAATTCAGCAACAGTGCCGAGCGCGCTTGCACCTTGGAAGCCTGGAAACGGGTCAACGTTGTCCGCCGCGAGAGGGCTGCGCTGATCGCGAATCAGTGCCCGCACACCCTGCGAGGCTGGACCAAACGGTGACGTTGGACCCGCCGCATTGGCCAGGCCCGTGCCTGTTCCCGCCGGGATGTCACCGAACAGGCCGAAATGCACGCCCATTGAGGAGGCAACTTCCTCGGTGTCGCTGATCTGGTTGGCGGCGTCGCAGACCCTGTTGTCTTTAAATACTAAATTCAAGACGTTTCCCTTGGGGTTGTCGGGCCCGACCTCATCAGGGAAAGCGATCCCGGTGACGTCCGCCCTGATGGGCGTGGTGCACAGCGGGTCGCCGGCAACCTCCGGGTCCGTCAACTTCTTGAAAGGAAAGTCGGCCCGCGTCAAGTCATGGTTGGGCGGGAAGGGGGCAAATACGGTGTTCGGGGCCCCGGCGAAGTTAGTCGGGTTGCCCCGGAACCCATCCTGCCCGTTGGGGTTGATCTGGTTCTTGGTGCGGTTGTCGGCGGCGGCGTGCGCGTGGCAGGAGCCGCAGGCTTGCACGGCATCGCTGCCCACCTGCTGGTCCCAGAACAGCGACTTGCCCAGCACCATCGCCTCCAGCCGGGCATTCTGCTTCTGCTGCTGGAGGGTTCCGGTGCCGTAGAGCCCAACGAAGTCGTTCTCATTCGACGGCGCCAAGTCCGCGCCCGTTGGATCGGGGCGCGCGGTGGATACCGCACCCGCCGAGTTCCAGAGGTAATTGGGGTTCGTCCCATTTCCGCCGACGTCGGCTTTTCGCAGCGAAGGCTTGCGGAGACCGCCCACGCCCGTGGCGATATTGAGCGGCTGAATCACCCCTCCGCGCGCGGGGTCGCTGAGCCGGAACCCGGCTGCCGGGTTCAGAACGACGCCGGTTCCCCTAGGCGCGACGCCTGCCGGATCCGTGGTTGTGAGACCTCCGTTCGGTATTTGCATCAGTGCCGCGATAAGAATGTTCGGCGCGGGAACGGCCGGGATGGAGTACCAGGACGTGGTTGACTGTCCGCTCATGGGCAGTCCCATGTTGTCCTCACAGAGGTAACCTGCCAACGAAGAATTGCCCAGGAGCTCAGACACGCATAGAAGGGGAATTGTATTGTTGTGGGCTAAGCTCGCAGCGCCAGGCTCCCCGGGATCGGCTCCGCAGTTCATGAGGTTCTCGGAGTCGAATGCGGTGCTAGTGGAACCGTACGTACCCGTTATAGGAACTGGCTCCGGGTTGGTCTGGCAGAAACCGGGTTTCCGCCCGACGGTCACGTTCATGTCAATTTCCGTGTCTCCCGGTGCCGTTGCCGTCCCGACTTCGAGACCGCGGCTTGCGCCAGACGATACGTTGATGGTCTGCGAGAAAGGCGTACACGAAGCGACGCCGATGCCGTAACAAATGCCAGTGGCAACCTGGCCGCCAGGAGTAAAGGGGTCAGGCATGGTGCCACTGACTTTGAGGTTCCCGCCCGCGTAGTTCGGGTTGAGGAGCCGCATTTGCGCGCCAAAACCGGTTTGCGGATTGTAGTTCAGTGGGTGCAGCATGAGCGGAGGCAGTGTGACAGCGCTGAAGGTGGAACGGCGGATAAACGTGCTGTTGGTGCAGTACGTGGGGTAGCCCTGCCCGTTTCCCGGGATCAGGCCCTTGGCATCGTTGCAAGCCGCGCCCCAGGTGTAAGCGTAGGGATTATCCAAGAGCTGCTCGAGCTCGTTCCAAGTCGACGCACCTTCTTTCAAGGACTGTGCCGGAGTTTCCGGCTCGAAGAAGAGCTCGGTCGTCAGGAAGTTGATGGATCCGTTGCAAATGACGTTGCCGCTAGGGCACGTCACCCCGGAAGCACTTCCGAAGTTGGTCGCCTGCTGACCCATCACGGCGGCAGGCCCGATGATCACAGCCAGGATGAAGGCCAGTACACCGAGACCCCAGCCTTTCTCGGCCAGTGAACGAAGCGTAGTTCGCATGGTCTTTACTCCCCACCTAAAGCGTCGAGCGTCTGCGGCAGTTGCCATGTTCTTCTGCGCACATCTGCAGATTCGGCGGCTGCCGCTCTTCGGCGTTTCCTAGCGGCAAACACCGATGGTTTTTGATTCCGCCGGAAATCTAGTGCCGTAGACGCTCGGCCACAATTGGGCGGATTGCTTACCGGAACGGCCACACGGACGGTGTCGGGTAGGGTAGGGTAGTGACTTCCTAATCCGCCCCAGATGCCGGAGCTCGAATTCGCCGCCCGTGCCGTCCGCCCGTTGGTTTTGGTCGACGTCACCCGCGTATGCAATCAACCGTCAGCTTGGAGTTGGAGCGAGCGGTGTGGGGACCTCGACATCGGCAGGGAGTTTCAGCCGGCCCGAACCGACCATGTTGCGACACTGCATCACGCACGTCTATCGCAACGTCTTCAGTCACATGCCCAACGCCAAGTCGCCGACATCGCGCGCCGGTTCAAGGCGATCCATGCCTCAAGAAGATCGACTAGCGGCCGAGAACAAGACGATCACTCGACCTTGATGTCGGTGTGCAGCAAGGGTGCGGCACATCGCCCCGACCGAAATCGGCGACGGGTGATATATCTAACGATGGAATTGCTGCTCAACCCTGCGAAGCACGAGGCAGCAGCCTGAGATCAGTGGCTCCCCTCGGGAGGAAGTTTCGCGCCGGATCCGCCAGTCAAAGCGCCAGACCGTTGTTGAACGCGAACACAGTCACGGCGGCGGCGGAGTGCAGATCCAGTTTGTGCATCATGTTACTGCGATGCTTCTCGATCGTCTTGACCGAGCGCTCCAATAAGCGCGCTATGTCCTTGTTCGTGTAGCCGTGTGCGATGCACGTCAGCACTTCGCGCTCGCGGTCGGTAATGCTCGGCCGCCGTTCCTGCGCTGACTGGAGCAAAATTCCCGCCTTGATGGATTCATCAGAGCCACGAACGCAGAGAAACATCTGGCCGGCGATCACTGCGTGGAGCCCCTTGACCAGCTCGGCATAGCTGACATCCTTGAGCGCATACCCGAGCACACCGGCATCCAGCGCGGCCTTGACATGCTCTGGCATGGCGTGCGCCGAGAGTATGAAAATACGAGTGAGCGAGCCGCGCGCACGCAACTCGGATGCGAGGTTGATTCCCGTTCCGTCCGGCAGGCCGAGATCCGTGAGCGCCAACCCGGGCTTGAGCCTGTCCACTGCCTTCAGCGCCTCAGTGACGGTCCGCGCTTCGCCGACGACCTCAAGCGCAGGATCGGTGTCGAGCAGGGCCCTCAGGGACTGCCGCAATAAGAGGTGTTCGTCCACAAGCAGAATGCGCAGACGGTTCTCCCCAGCCTCTCGCATTCGCGCATCGACTCCCTCGACAGAAGTCGTGCTGTCTGGGGATGTCATGGAACTCGCGCCGCACGAGCCTGCTGCGCGAGCCTCTCCGTCTGAGTCATTCCGAGAGTCGGACGGACTGAGAACGAGTGCCGATGCCATCGGATGGATGTTCCCCCGTCTGCGCCAGTGGCCCCATTTTTAATGGTCGATGACTGTGATGGGGCATCAAACGCAGCGACAGGTTACACCGCGATAGATTAGAGGGAGATTAGAGCTTGCTTAAGACCAGATTGGAAATGCGAACACCCGTGTGGCGTCGACTGGCGGGCGGGCGAGCGGCTTTCGGGGCGAATACCGCTTCGCACGGGAACGCTGATCAGTCAGCGGGGAAGGCCGGAAAGACGACCCGAAATTCCGCACCGGGGCCAGCGGACGACAGAAGCTCGACGCGCCCCCCGTGTGTGCGCGCGATTGCTCGCACGATGGCAAGGCCCAGCCCGGAGCCCGCGGACGTATGCGTCACGGCGGTTTCGCCCATTCGGTAGAAGGGCTGAAAAATGCGTTCGCGCTCTGCTTCCGGAATGCCCGGCCCGCTGTCCGCAACCGACAGGACCGCCTCCCGTCCGTTGGAGTCCACCGAGACGCGAATCGTCCCGCCGCTCGGCGTCCACCGGACGGCGTTGTCGATGAGATTTAGGAGTGCTTCGACTAGCAAGACTCGGTTCCCGCGCACGTGAGCGGGCACCGGCGCCCCGATCTTGAGGGCAAGCCCGCGCTCGTGTGCCATAGGCGAACACTGCTCGACCAGTTCCTCGGCAACCTCCTTGAGATCGATCCGTTCGCCTAGCAGGTGAGCTTCACCGCCAGGCAATTCGAGGCGGCCAAGCAGCAAGAGGTGGCCGCACAGACGGCTTAAACGAACGACCTCCTCGCCAAGCGCCTCGATTTCTCCTCGCAGCGAGGCTGGAATCTCTCCGCGCAACAACAGATCGAGTCTTGCGCGGACTCTCGTCAGTGGCGGGCGTAGCTGGTGTGCGACATCCGCCGAGAACTCCGCGGTCCGCCGCATAGAGTCGGCCAGCCGATCGAGCATGGCGTTCAGCACCTTCGCAAGCTCGTCCAGTTCGTCCGCTGCGCCTGCGATCGGGATGCGATCATCGAGGTTTCTGGCGCCGATATGCGCGGCTTGTCTCGTGATCGCCGCAACCGGGCGCAGGGACATCGCCGTCACGAACCAGATCAGGAGGAACATAGCGGCCAGAATCGCAGCGCTGGTGAGCGCGTCCGTAATGAACTGCTTCCGCACTTCCGTCCTCCACGAGCCCAGAGAAACGGCTATTTGAATGATGAGGGTCTCTCGCTCACGGTCACGCACCTTCACTTCGACCCGTTCCGAGCGGACTAGCAGCGGCTCGTCTACCCCGGCGTTCGAAACGGTCTCAAGGCTGACGACTTGTCCGCGCGTCGAGAGGTTCCATCGCGTTGGAAGAGGCAGCGTGACACTTTGAGCGCCTGCACTTTGCGCACGCGTGCGGCCGTCGATTCCCCGAATCTTGTAGAAGTAAAGGCGCGGCTTGAATCGATGACTGGTCTCGATGCGCAGAAAATCGTCGACAGCTGGCGCCAGATCTGGATCTTCGAGGAACGCAACGACTTCATCGCCCTCCTCTTCGAGGGTCTCGGCAATCTCAGCGAGAGATTGTTCGCTGACGCGCCGTTCCAACATCGCGACCACCGCAAGGGCAGCGATGAGCGCGAGTGAGCCCGAGACACCAATGAGCCTCCAACGAAGTGAGCCTAGCTTCACGGATCCTCTGTTGAGAGAACGTACCCGACGCCTCGGACAGTCTGAATGAGCTTCGGCTCGCTTGCGTCCTCGAGCTTTTCGCGCAAATACCGGATGTAGACGTCGATAGTGTTGCTGAAGCTCTCGAAATGCTGATCCCACACGTGCTCGGCGATCATGGCCCTCGTCAGCACAATTCCGCGGTTGCGCACGAGATACTCAAGCAACGCGAACTCCTTGCGCGTTAGACTGATCACCCTTCCATGGCGCGTCACCTTGCGAGCGGCGAAATCTATCTCGAGCTGGCCGACAAGCAGCGAGGATTGCGCGATCTCCGCGGGGCGTCGCAGCAACGCACGGACGCGCGCCAAGAGTTCGGCGAAACCAAACGGCTTGACGAGGTAGTCATCGGCCCCGCAGTTGAGCCCTCGAACGCGGTCCTGGAGGCTGTCCTTTGCCGAAAGAATGAGCACTGGAACCGCACTCCCCTCCTTTCGGAGCCTGCCCAGCAACTCGAGGCCATCGATATGCGGAATGACTACATCGAGAATGATCAGGTCATAGGATTCATCGAGCGCGCGATGGAATGCGTCCCGCCCCTCAACGGCTCTATCGATGCAGAAGCCCTCTCGAGCCAACCCTGCAACGACTAAGGCTGCAACGACATCGTCGTCTTCTACTAGGAGGATCCGCATAGCACCCCCCGCCGCCGGGTGCCTGAAGCTGGGGTCGTGATACCCACATCCTCTTGTCCTTTCAGTGACTTGAAGCAGCTTTCGTGCCGACTCCCGCACGCTCCCGGAAATCAAGCGACTGCGGCACTCGAGCTCGCACGCATGCGGGCTTTTTGTAAAGATTTCCGACGCTTCATCCCCCCTGCGGCCGTACGGTTCGCAAGCCATGCCGCCGCTGACGCGAAAATGAGTCTGAGAGAACGATTCGGGAGATCATGGTCGTGACACGCGCAAGCTGCGGCCGACCGTCGGTGGGCTCAGGCAGGTTGACCCGATCGATCAAGGCACCGCGGATTCAAGGATTCAAGAGCGGCGTCTTGAACTCCTCGAAGGAGCGGGGAGCGAGCGCCGACCCAAGCCATGATCGCGAACCTGCGCAAAGTCGTGGCGCTCGCTGGGATCCTGCTGGTCCCCGGTCTCGCGACACTGTGGACAGCGTGGGAAAAGCTTATGGCTCCGATGCCACCGGCACCGCTCCCCCTGTCGCTAACCGGTCTGGGTGCCCTGGCGATCAATTTATCGTGCGCGTTCATGCTGGCGCGGTCCCGGGCCCACAGCGGCCGTCTCACACGAGCAGCTTTCCTCTCGGCTCGCAACGATACGGTAGCGAACCTCGCGATCATCGCGGTCGGGTTCGCTACGGCCTATACGCATTCCGGTTGGCCGGATTTATTTCTCGGGCTCGGCATCGCTGCGATGAACGCACACGCCGCACGGGCAGTCTTGAGGGTAGCCCGCAGAGAACACAGGGCTGCCGCGGATCGGCCGTGAGCGCGTGGCGGCACCAGCGCGATACTTAGAATTGCGATCGGCTTACCAGAGCACAGCGTGTCTCACGTTGAATCGCCACAGCGCATGTTTCGCCGGGTAACGCTCGGGGTAGGTCCATCGCACAGATCCAGTAACTCTCGTGCGCTCAATCACTTACGAGGCCGCTCGGCCTCAACCCGGGGAAACGAGTCATTGTTTATCACTGTGTTATCTATTGTATCTCATGTGACTTATAGCTTAGTACCGCCAAACTTTCGGACCATCCCGACACGCGACGCGGCAGATGGCACCGCAAGCCGGCGAGACATTAATTTCGAGGCCAGACCACAAGGCTGGTCCTGCGACGCTCGCCGACGGCCGTTTTGACAAGCGGGACTTCGTTTACAACAAGAGGCGAGACGAGTATCGGTGCCCTGCGGGGCAACGTGCGGTCTGGCGCTTTACCGCCGTCGAGGGCGGGCTGACACTACACAAATACTGCTCCTGCCTGCCCTAGGTGCCCTATGAGAAGCGCGTGTACCGCCGCTGACTACCGCCGAATCAGCCGTTGGGAGCACGAGGATGTGCTCGACCGCATGCAGGCACGGCTTGATCGCATGCCGGAAGCCGGCCGACTACGTCGGCAGACCGTCGAGCACGCGTTCGGGACGCTCAAATCGTGGATGGGAGCGACGCACTTCCTGACGAAAACGCTACCGAGAGTCCGAACGGAGCTTAGCCTGCATGTACTGGCATACAACCTAAAGCGGACGATCCAGATGCTTGGAGTCCAGCCGCTGATTGCAGCGATCCGCCCGTGAGACCCGATCGCTCTTGTCTGCACTACTTATCGGCGTCGCTGGCCCCGGTATCCGCTCGTCAAAGGGATCACCGTGGTTCAGGCACAAACGGGACCGTCCCATGTGCTTGGGGGGAGCGGACCGATTGCGCCCGCCACCCAGGACGGTTCCGTGGAGAATGACGGTCCTGTGGTTGGCCCTGGGGCTCGGAGTGGTGCTGCTCGCGTGGATGGCGTACCGCCTCTCAAAGGAACTAGGCAGCGGGACGACTGGAAACGACAGTAAACAGGGTGATCAACGATAATGCGCCGGCCTGTCCGCGCGCCGCGCCGCAACTTCTTCTCGCGCATCAGGGCGTATCGCCGCAGCTCAGCGCCACCTGGGTAACGTAGATCCGCCGTGCGGATTGCCAAATGTCTGCGCGGTCAACGGCTTGCGGATCTCTTCGGCAGCCAATACACCCCAAATCACCGCGTCTCAAGTCGTATCAGCACGCTCATTTCGTTCAGCCGTGGCGCGCTGTGGCTTCTCCGGAAATCTATTAACATACGCTCGAACGTAACCTTGACTATATGCGGATGGATGAGAGGCCCGCATGAGACCTCGTCAAATCGCGACCCTCGCTTTGTGCGTCCCGCTCGTGGCGGTAGCCCAGTCGCCCAAAACCGGCGTGCCGCAGTACGAGATCGCACCGCCCGCCGGCTGGGTGCAGCCGCCTCCGGCGTTCGGCGCGGCGTACGCCACCGGTGCCAATGCCTCGAGCGGCAGCGAATACCTGCTGGTCGATCGCCAGGCACGCCTGGACGGCGCGGCCTCGCTCTATAGCCGCTTTGTCGTGCGGCCGCTGAATCCCGCCGGCGTGAGCAGCGAGTCGCAGGTTTCGATCGTGTTTGATCCGGAGCGCGAGCACCTGCGCGTACATGGCGTAACCGTGCATCGCGGCATCGAGACCGTCGACGAATTGAAGCGCGGTCGCATCGAGGTCTTGCAGCGCGAGTCCGGCCTGGAGCAGGGGCTGCTCGACGGCTCGCTGACGTTTCACCTGGTGATGGCCGACGTACGGGTCGGCGACACCATCGATTTCAGCTACACGCTCGAGCGCACCGAGCCCGAATGGGGCAATCGCTTCTTCGCGCAGTACCCAACCAACTGGACCGTGCCGGTCGCCGTCTCGCGGCTGCGCATGGTGGTGCGCGCGGACCAGCCGCTGAATTTCGCCGATCGCAGCGGCAGCTCGCCGAGGACCCGCGTCGACGGCGGCTGGCGCACGCTCGAATGGAACTGGCGGGATATCCCGGCGCTGCTCCGCGAGGGCGGTACCCCCAGCTGGTACGCGCAGCACGGACGCATCGAATTTTCGCAGTTCGCCGATTGGCGCGACGTCGCCAGCGCCGCGCAGCCGCTCTACGCGACCAGCGCGCCCACGCCCGAATTGAGCGCGCTGATCGCGCGCTTCCAGTCGCAGGGCGGCTCGGACCGCGAGCGGCTTCTGGCGATCATGCGCTTCGTTCAGGACGAGATCCGCTACACCGGCGTCGAGCTGGGAGCGGGAGCCTACCGCCCGACCGATGCGGCGATCGTCCTGCAGCGCCGCTGGGGAGACTGCAAAGACAAGACCATGCTGGCCGTCACGCTGTTGCGGGGGGTCGGCATCGATGCGGCGCCGGCGCTCGTCAACACGCGCCTGCGGGAGCACGTGCCCGAGTGGCTGGCGAGCCCGGCAGGGTTCGACCACGCGATCGTCCGGGCCCGCTTGGGCAACTCCACCTATTGGCTGGACTCCACCGAGACCGCACAGGGTGGCGACCTGGAGAACGTCGCCAAGGCCCACTTCGGGTCGGCGCTGGTGGTAGGCGCGGAATCCGCCGGCCTCGAGCCGATCCTGGCGGACGCGGCGCCCGAGCCGATGGCGACGGTGACTGCGGTCATCGACCTGCGGCGCGGGTTCGACAAGGAGGCGGCATTCACCGTCTCGACCGTACATCGCGGCCCGGATGCCGATGCGCTCCGCCAGACGCTGCGCGAGACCACCACGCAGCAAGTGGCCACCAACTACCTCAATTTCTACAAGCAGCGTTACCCGGGTATCCGCGCCACGAGTCCGCTGCAGATCCACGATGACCGCTCGGGCAACCAGCTGCGGATCGACGAGGCCTACGAGATCGACAAGCCGTTTGACCTGTCCAAGGACGGCACGCGCAAGGTGTTTCAGCTCGAAGCCGAGTCGCTCACCGGGTTGCTGAAGCCGCCGGAGACCACCGTGCGCACCACGCCGCTGGCGCTCGGCTTTCCCACCAACGTCGCGCAGCAGGTCCGCATCGAGCTGCCCGAGTCCCTGCCGGTCGAGGATGATCGGCAGAGCATCCAGACGCCGACCTTCCACTACGAATCGCGCATTTCGCATTCGGACAAGCAAGTGCTGTTGGACTATCACTACCAGACGCTGGCCGACCATGTACCGGTGGAGCAGCTGGCAGAGTTCGTGAAACAGCGCGAGGCTGCGCGCACCGACTGCTTCTTCCGCATCAGCCTGCCGGTGAAGAGCGCAGCCAGCGAAGCCACCGAAGCCGCCGTGGCCGCCGTACGGAAGCAGCTGGCGGCCGCAGCGCAACTCGTGCAGGCCGAATCGTGGGAGAAGGCCGACGCGGCCTTCACCCCCTTGCTCGACTCCGGACACCTCGGTGACCTGGGGGAGCCCCAGCAGCACGTCGCGCTGTTTCTGGCCGGCCTGACAGCGCTGGCGGTCGAGGATGCGCCGCGGGCCCAGGGCCTCCTCAAGCGTTCGAGTGGCATGGCCTCGGCCGATATCGGCGACTGGCGCATGCGGCTGCAGGCGGCACAGCAGACAAAGGACTGGCAGGACGCGGCATATTCGCTTACTACGATTGCGCGCACGTGGCCCGACACCGTGTCGGATCTCGAGCCCTCGCAGGTGTTTGTGACGGCGGCGCGGGTGCCGCATCTCGATAACACGCGCTACGAGCTACTCAAGGCGCTGTTCGATGCGAAATTCAAGCGCCCGGGATTCGATCCCAGTCCGTGGTGGCGGGACCTGGCGTTGTTGCAGCTCGCCCACGGTGATCGCAGTGGCGCAATCGCATCGCTCTCGCTGCTGACCGATCCCTCCGCGATTATCAGCGTCTTGGCGGACAACCGCTTCAAGGAGGTCCGCGATTCGCTACCGCGGCGGCTGGACGTGGTGGAAACCCTGCGCCGTGAGGTCGAGATCTCCTACAAGGAGGTGGCTGACAACCCCTCGAAGCTCGAACCTGTCAATCATCTTGCGGCGGATCTGCTTACGGCGCTACGAACCGAGGAAGCGCTGCAGGTCGTCGAGTCGGCGATTGCAAAGGCCAGTGGTCCGGACGGGCGCAAGCACTATAAGGACTATAACGAGCAGTACGTCTGGCTGTTAGACACGCGCGGTCGTGCGCTGTTTCTGCTGGGGCGCTGGGACGACGCAATTACGCAGCTGCAGGCCGCCAGCCACCTGAAAGAGCACGGCACGGTGAACGTGAGCCAGGTGATCAACCTGGGCACCCTGTACAACCGGCTGCAACGGCCGGAGGACGCTCGCAACGAGATAAAACAGCTCGAGCCGGGAACCATGAGCCCTTTCGGCGAGATGCAGATGACGGATGTGCAGCTGAGTGCGGCGCTCCAGCTCGGCGATTCGACGGAAGCGGCGCGGGCCCTGGATTACATGCGCGTGCACCAGGACGACGCCATCCAGTCCTATGAGGAAGCGCTCATTATGGCGGATCGCATCGACGACGCTGCCAAGTTGCTCATAGCGAGACTCGAGAATCCCGACGAGCGCATCAAGGCACTCATGTCCGTGCAGCACTTCGACGAGAGCGGACCAGCGGCTGCTCTGCCCCGCGCGCAGGAGCTCAGGCGGAGGTGGGTGGCAGTGACAGGCCGGGCGGATGTTCGCGCATCGATTGCCAGGATTGGCAGCGTAGGTGCCTACGCGCTGCGCAATCCGGGCGCGGACTAGCCGTAGCGGCAATCGTCTCTTGGCAATCTGGGAATCGCTTAGTCTTCCGGAGAGCCGGGACGCACAGCGTCGTACACCCTGACACCGTGCGGAATACCTGGAAGCTGGCATTCCCGCGTACCGGCCGGTGGCAAATAATTTATGGCACTCGGCGACACTATCTACGTATTCGACATCGAGCTTGCGAACTCCGACAGCAGCGTCTACGAGTCGTTGAGGGTTCGCGTGGCCCGTCATCCGTCAGAGACGCCGGAGCACATGTTGACGCGGGTGCTCGCCTATTGTCTCGAGTACACCGAAGGGATCGCGCTTTCGAACGGATTGTCCGAGCCTCACGAGCCGGCGATCGCGGTGCGCGACCTGACGGGGGTGTTGAAAGCGTGGATTGATGTCGGCGCCCCGGACGCGATGCGGCTGCATCGGGCGAGCAAGGCCGCGCCGCGCGTAGCCGTCTATGCGCACAAGGATGCCTTGCAGCTTGCGGCACGGCTTCGCGGGGAGCGGATCCATCGCATCGAGGCGCTCGAACTCTACGCAATGGACTTCGATTGGCTCGCAGATCTCGCGCAACGGCTGCAGCGCCGAACGCAGTTCACGCTGACGGTGTCTGAACAGCATTTGTATCTCTCGCTCGGTGAAGAGACGCTTTCGGCCGTCGTCAACCGAATTCCCCTGAGGCAGTAGAGACCCTCCCTCTCCGAGACGCAGCCCGAGCGAGCGGCCCGCAGGCCGCCCAGAGGTCGCCATGGGGCTGAATCAAGCCACGACGCTGGCACTGGCTACTCCCTATGCCGTCGTGCATCGCGTGCGCTACCCTGCCTGTACCATGCGCCTCCTGCTCGTCACACCCCCGATGATCCAACTGAATACTCCGTATCCCGCGACGGCGTATCTCATGGGCTTTCTGCGCCTGCACGCAGCCGACCTCGGGCTCGAGCTGACACAAGCCGACGCCTCGCTCACGTTATTCTTGCGACTCTTTTCAGGCCCGCTCGTCGCGCGCGCAGCCGATGTTCTCGGCCAGCGCGTGCGGACCGCCGGAAAGCGTGGCCCGGTGCCGCCCTCGATCGCTCACTTTCTTAAGCATGCCAAGCTTTACGTGGACACTGTGGGCCCGGCCATTCGGTTCCTGCAACGTCGCGATCCGAGCTTGGCATTTCGTATCGTCGGGCGCGCGTTCCTTCCCGAAGGGCCGCGCTTCGAGCATTTGAGCCCGCGTCCCACGGGCGAGCATGCGGCGTTCGACGAGCAGCTGCTGTCCGCGTTCGGCACCCTGGGCACGACGGAGCAGGCTCGTTACCTCGCGAGCCTGTACATCGACGACCTCGCCGATGTTTGGCGGCTCGGCATCGACCCACGCTTCGAGCTCGTGCGCTATGGCGAGCGACTCGCCGCAAGCGCCACCTCGTTCGAACCGCTGCACGAGGCGCTGACGGGCGAGCCTACACTCGTCGACACAACGCTCGACGAGCTCACGCGCGAGCTAATTACGCAACCACCTGACGTCGTCGCCGTGACCGCGCCGTTTCCCGGCAATGTCTACGGCGCATTTCGCATGGCGCGCACGATCCGCGCGGCTGCACCGAACGCAACGCTGATTCTCGGCGGCGGCTGGGTCAACACGGAGCTCCGTTCGCTGCGCGATCCGCGCATATTCGACTACTTCGACTACGTGACTCTCGATGACGGCGAGCGGCCTCTGCTAAATCTGCTGAGCCGGCTGCGGGGCCGCCAAGCAGCCCTCGTGCGCACGTATGTGCGCAAAGGCACCGAGGTCGTGCTCGACAACGATCTAACTCAGCATGACATTCCACAACGCGATACGGGCATTCCGACCTACGACGGCTTGCCGCTCGGTCAATACGTATCCGTCATGGAAATGCTAAATCCGATGCATCGCTTCTGGTCGGACGGCCGCTGGAACAAGATTACGCTGGCGCACGGCTGCTACTGGAAGAAATGCGCGTTCTGCGACGTCTCGCTCGACTACATCGGCCGTTACGATCGGCCGGGCGAGGACATCGTCATGCAGCGCATTCGAGCGCTGATCGCGGAGACGGACGAGACCGGCTTCCACTTGGTCGACGAGGCTGCGCCGCCGGCAGGCATGCGTGCACTCGCAAAGCGCCTCATCGACGAGAAACTCAGCATCACGTGGTGGGGCAATATTCGTTTCGAGAAAGCCTTCACGCCCGAGCTGTGCCGTCTGCTCGCCGCAGCCGGCTGCGTCGCCGTGAGCGGCGGGCTCGAAGTGGCGTCGGATCGATTGCTCGAGCTCATGCAGAAAGGCGTCACCGTCGAACAAGTGGCGCGCGTGACTCGCGCGTTCAGCGATGCGGGCATCATGGTGCACGCGTATTTGATGTATGGCTTCCCGACGGAGACCGCACAGGACACGATCGACGCGCTCGAGCGCGTGCGTCAGCTTTTCGCGGCCGGCTGCATCCAATCCGCGTACTGGCATCGCTTCGCGGCGACGGCGCACTCACCAATAGGTCTGCATCCCGAGGAATACGGCATCACACTGCGACCGCCACGAACCGTTACGTTTGCACATAACGACATTGAGTTCGACGACCCCGTAGGCACGGATCATGACTTCCTAGGCAGCGGCTTGCGCAAGGCTCTTTACAACTACATGCTCGGCCTCGGCCTCGATGCCGACGTGCGTGAGTGGTTCGAGCCGCGCCCGCAAGGCCGTCGGCGCGGCGCCCGGCATCACGATCGCCGCGGTTCGCTTCTTTCCGTGCCGGCCACAACCGTGCCGCCGGACTTGATCGAACGCCTTCTCGGCTAGTTCACGCGTGCTGATCGCTTTCAACAAACCCTTCGGTGTGATCTGCAAGTTTCGCCCTGAACCCGGCCGCCGCACGCTTGCCGATTACATCAACGTCGCAAACGTGTACCCCGCGGGCCGCCTCGATACCGACAGCGAAGGATTGCTGCTGTTGACGGACGATGGCGCGTTGCAAGCACGCATCGCGAATCCGCGTCATAAGCTCGCGAAGATCTATTGGGCGCAAGTCGAAGGCGTGCCGACCGAGGCGGCACTCACCCAGTTGCGTAACGGCGTAGACCTCGGGGATTTCACGACGGAACCTGTCGGTGCACGACTCATCGATGAGCCTGGTAACCTTTGGTCGCGCGATCCACCGATCCGCTATCGCGCCAAGATTCCGACGGCGTGGCTCGAACTAACGCTGCGCGAAGGCAAGAACCGTCAGGTTCGCCGTATGACGGCGCGCGTCGGCTTCCCAACGTTGCGACTGGTGCGGGCAGGTATTGGGCCGGTCACTGTGCACGGCTTGGCGCCTGCTGCGTGGCGTGAGATCGACGCGGCGGCGCCGTGGGCCATTACCTAACTTGACTCAACGAGTATCTCGGGGCGTCGGCCCGTGCAAGCTAACCAGGCCACCAGCTACTGCCACACCACATCGCTGCGTGTCTCACGCAATAACCCCGCAGCGCGCGTGAGCGGCTCAGGGCTTCTTCTTTTGCGACTCTTCCTTCTGGCCCGTCACGGCAGCGGCAACACCGTCTGCGAAAGTATTCTCGATATCGTCCATAGACGTTGCGGACCCATAAATGCCACCCCAAGCGAACGTTTTCTGAAGTTGGAACTCCCCGACGAGGGCGTGTTCGGGCATCTGGTAAATAGTTATCGTGCCATCAATGTGGATCTGGCCTAAACCTGCAAGCATGGCTCGCGCGAACGCGTTACCCTTCTCATAACGAGTGAGGTGCAGAGCGACTTCATAGGTGCGGGCCGCGACATCCGCAGCTGGCGCGTTGGTCGCCTTGCGGGAGTCGATTCGCGCCTGGATCTTTTCAGAAAGTCGCTGCTGGTCAGCCTTCAGGATCTTCACCGTCTCAGCGGCGTCGACTTGAACCTTCGTCTGATCGTTGAGGCTCACACGCGCCTTGGACTCGATCTCGTGTGTGAACTTCGCCTTCGGTACAGTGCCGGCGCAACCTGCTGCTGCCAGAAGAGTGAGAACGAGAATTGTGCTGCCGTACTGGTGTGCTTGCCCCATGGGAACCCCCTGTCAACGTGGACGAGTAGCGCGTCCAACATGAAATTCTTGTACGGGTAAGGATACGGTTACGGTTCTGCGCGCGTCAAAGGGGGGCAAAGGACGTCTCAACTTGTATCCTGACAGCGCACGTTTCGTGGGGTAGGAATCGGCGTAACTTCGACGCCGTTTCCGAAATTCCGGCTCTGATTCAACTACATACGAATTCGTTCGAGTCCAACCCGGGGAGCCAATACGTAAGTATTTCAATCGAATGAGAGTGACATCTCAGCTAGATACAAGGTGTGCCTCACCTGGGAGTCCAACCCCGTCGCGTCCGGGCGGCTTATGGCACTGACAACCATTAGGCAAGCAGGCCGTGTTCGCTGAGCCAATCCGTGACACGCTCCATGCGCTGAGCGAGCCCAGGTCCTACGGAGATCACCAACACCCTGTCATGAGTCTTGAGCGGCGAAGCACGGCGAGACTTCGGAGACTTAAGCTGCTCCAGAACCTGCCAGGGTTGAACGGCGGCTGAAGTGGATACCAGGTAACTGACCACTGACCCGTCGTAAGAGGACATCGCGGGCTGCACGTTTCCAAGTTCCTTCAAAGCCTCCAGCAACAGAGGCAGCGACTCCTCGATGCGATCGCGTAGATCGGTCCCCCTGTCGAAGCAGACCAGTACCAGGTATGGGATAAAGTCCTCATCCTCAGTCATCGTTTGTTCTCACTTCTCTCTGACGCCTGCAACTTCCCTAGCGTGCGCTCAAGGCTGCCCTGATCTCTCCACCCCGGTCGGCCGCCTGGTATTCGACCGAGTCGAGATCGACCGAACGGTAGGAAATTCCCTGCCCGT
The DNA here is from genome assembly GCA_005878835.1 of Gammaproteobacteria bacterium. Taxonomy (GTDB): domain Bacteria; phylum Pseudomonadota; class Gammaproteobacteria; order Steroidobacterales; family Steroidobacteraceae; genus 13-2-20CM-66-19. The sequence continues at coordinate 23,577 of VBMV01000098.1, forward strand.
GCAAACTCCCGATCCGCGGTCACCAGTGTAAGCCCCTCTGCTAGGGCCACCGCAAGCTGCAACGCATCCGACGTGCGCAGCGCGTTGTCCCTCGAAGCGACTAATAGGCACGCTTTAAGGACGTGTTCGGTGCCCGACGAAATTCGAAACAGTCAACTATCCGTCCACAGGGATTGAAATGTCCTCTCGGCGCATCAGTTGCTGAGGCCGCGCTCACGGCGCAGCCTCGTTAACGAAGGCGCGCTTTTTGCCCTTCGCGGGGAAGAGATATATTCGCGGCTCACGCTGGGATCACAGGGTGCACGTATGCCGTATCGACTCAATATCAATGGCACGGTTCGGCGAGTCGCCGTTCCTCCGGACATGCCGCTGCTGTGGGTGCTGCGCGACGAGCTGGGACTGGTCGGCACCAAGTATGGATGCGGAAAGGGACTCTGCGGCGCCTGCACGGTCCATGTGGATGGGGCAGCGCGACGCTCCTGCCAACTGCCGGTGGGCAGTGTCGGCCACGCTAAGATCTACACGATCGAGCATATCGGCGGAACAGAGATCGGCGCCCGACTGCAGCAAGCGTGGCTGAAAATTGATGTGATGCAGTGCGGCTACTGTCAGGCCGGGCAGATCATGTCCGCGTGCGCGCTGCTCGGGCAGACACCCCAGCCCAATATCGATCAGATTGACTCTGCAATGGCCGGCAACATCTGCCGCTGCGGCTGCTACAACCGGATTCGAAGTGCGATCCGCATCGCTGCGGGTATGGAAGAGGAGACTGGTCGTGTCGGATGAAAACACGGCCGCCGGCCCCAGTCGGCGGACTGTACTCAAGGCGTCACTGCTGGCTGGCGGCGGCCTGGCGCTTGACGCCCTGATCCCACTCCCCGCTGGAGTTCTGGACGCGATGGAGGGAAAGACCGCTGCACCGGCGCAGCTTTCCGCCTTCGTCTCCATCGCACCCGACGGGACTGTCACCATCGTGTCCAAGAATCCCGAAATCGGCCAAGGCGTAAAGACCTCGCTGCCGATGATGGTGGCCGATGAACTGGACTGCGACTGGAGCCAAGTACGCATCGCGCAGGCGGACGTCGATCAAAAGCGTTACGGGGAGCAGTCGGCCGGCGGCAGCACCGCAACGCCCAAGAACTGGCTGCCGATGCGTCAAACCGGCGCCGCGGCGCGCGCCATGCTGCTCCAGGCTGCTGCGATGAAGTGGCGCGTGGACGCTGGCGAATTGAGCACAGCCAGGGGACGCATCTTCCATCGCGCCACGGGACGATCTGTCAGCTACGGCGAGGTCGCTTCCGTCGCGGCCACAGTGGTTCCTCCGGACCTGGAGACCGTACCACTCAAGGAACCCGGACAATTCACCATCATCGGCAGGTCGCTGGTTGGCATCGACAGCGCCAGGATCGTGGAGGGTCAACCGATCTTCGGAGTTGACACGCGATTGCCCGGCATGTTGTACGCGGTCTACGAGGTCGCGCCGGCGCACGGCGGCCGCCTGGTTAGTGCCGACATCAAGGCGGCGAAACTCGCGCCCGGCGTCAAACATGTCGTGCCGATCATCGGCAATGGTGATGCCGACACAGGCTTGGCCGACGGTGTTGCGATTGTGGCCTCCAACTGGTGGCTCGCCAATCAGGCCCGGTCAAAGCTCGCAGTCGACTGGGATCTGAGCGCTGCCAAAGGTCATAGCTCGTCGGTGTATCGAGCCAAAGCTGATGCCGCTATAGCGGCCGGCGCGGGCACTGACCTGCGCCTCGACGGTGATCCGGCCGCGACGCTCGCCTCATCCGCACAGCGAATCTCGGCGCGCTACGACTATCCGTTCATTGCGCATGCGACGATCGAACCGCAAAACTGCACGGCGCGGTACAAAAAAGGCAGACTCGAGATCTGGGCGCCCAGCCAAACACCGCAACGGGGACTGGGGACACTCCACGACGCCCTCGGCATCGCACCCGACGCTGTTACCCTGCATTTGACACGTGCCGGGGGCGGTTTCGGCCGCAGGCTTATGAATGACTACATGGTACAGGTTGCGGCGATTGCGAAGGCAATTCCGGGCGTTGCGATTCAGCTCCTCTGGTCGCGCGAGGACGATATCCGTCGGGACTACTACCGTCCCGGAGGATGGCACAGTTTCGAGGCGGGCATCGACGCGAACGGTGACCTCGTCGCATTCAGCGATCACTTCGTGACCTTCGGTGATGGCAAGACTCCCGCCAGGGCGGCGGGCTTCAACGTTACGATGCCTCCGGCCGGACTCATCCCGCACCTTCATTACACCCAATCGATGCTGCCCACTGTCGTGACTACCGGTGCGTTGCGCGCGCCCGGTTCGAACGCGCTCTGCTTCGCATCGCAATCGTTCCTCGATGAGGTCGCGCTTGCGGCGGGAACGGATCTTCCGAAGCTCATGTTGAGTCTGCTCGGTGAGCGCCGCGAGATTGCGGCGCCGGACAACCGTTCACCATCGTTTGACACCGGACGCGCGCGGGATGTGGTCGAGAAAGTCGTGCAAACCTCGACGTGGACGCAGAAGCCAACTGAGCGCGGCAGGGCCAAGGGGTTCGCTTTTTATTTCTCGCATCGGGGTTATTTTGCTGAGGTCGTCGAGGCCAGCGTCTCAGGCCGCGATGTCACCGTCCACAAGGTATGGGTCGCGGGAGACGTCGGCGGCCAGATCGTAAATCCCATGGGCGCGGAGAATCAGGTCCGCGGAGCAGTGATCGACGGTCTGGCGCAGGCACTGACTGGTCAGGCAATCGAATTCATCGACGGGGCGGTGCAGCAGAGTAATTTTGATGACTTCCCGCTGGCGCGAATTCCCATGACACCGGAGATAGACATCGCTTGGGTCAAATCCGACAAGCCGCCGACCGGGCTGGGTGAGCCGGCATTACCTCCGGTCATTCCAGCGCTGACCAATGCGATCTTCGCTGCCACCGGCACGCGGATCCGCTCGTTGCCGGTGCGAGTGAAGACCGCTTAGAGGAACGTCAAGGCGCGAGTCGACCATCACCTCGCGCGGGAAATTAGCGCACGCGGTCTGCCGACTGCGTGGTCGCGATCACTGTGAGCGCAGTGGTGATGCAGACGCCGGTGCGAAGGCCGCACGCGCCACGGCTCTGGTCCAGTTACACGCCGAGCTCACGCTTCAACTGCTAGCAGCTCCCCCTCCGCAATGTCGGCCTCTCAAATGTTGTATTGAGTTGAATGCGATGGGGCGCGGTGCGCCGTTCGCGCGACCTCGAACTAAAACTGAACTGCCAACAGCGCTGATAACCGACGCCGCTACAGTACTCTCAGGTCGTCAACTACGGTGTCTACCCCGGTACAAATCTGCTCAGCATCGGCTAGCCTTCGCGCCTTCGGTCGAGCTCGTGGTTCAGTGAAATAGCAAAAGGAGTTGCTCATGACGACCTTTCCCCGAGTCGTAACGGCACTCGCGAGCAGTCTGACGGTCGCAATGCTTTGCGCCGACCCAGCTCCGGCTCTCGGGCAAACTACAACCAACAGCGTCATTCGCAATGCCGCCACTGGCAAGCTGCAGCCAGTGCAATTGCCGAGTCTGACCGGCATCAAGACAGCGCCATTCATTTCCAGCGGCACATTGGTCACTGCCATAGAGGCGCTGACGCTTGGTGCCGCCGACGACCGCCAGGAGGCCGCGGACGCCAACTCGCCGGACGATCTCGGAGCTCCGAGTCTCGGCATCAACCCGGGCACCCTCGGCTGCAGCCGACGCAACGCCGGCGCGGGTAGTACGCGGGTCAATCAGGACTGCACCTTCCGGCGCCAAGCCGAAGAGATGATCGCCGTCAATCCAGCGCGGACCGGCAGTCTGCTGGCCGGTCAGAACGACAGCCGGGTTGGATTCAACCAGTGCGGCATCGACTTCAGTCTCGACAACGGCGAACACTGGGGCGATCTGCTCCCGCCGTTCCGGCAGCGGATCAACAATCCGATGACCGTGGCGCAGCCGGTCGCTGGCGATAGCAACCGGCACACCATCCACGGCGGGCCCGGCACGGGCCACACCTACGACGCGGCCAGCGACCCGGGACCGGCGTTCGATTCGGCGGGCAGGGGCTTCTTCAGTTGCGTCGCATTCGATGTCGGTAGCAACGCGAGCATGCTGTATGTCGTCCAGTCGCCATTGGGTGCCGACGGATCGTTTTTCTTCAACATCGCCTCAGCGGGCAGAAACTACATCGTGGTCGAAGATAACGACCCGACCGTGTTTCACGACAAGCCCTTCATCACCGCGGACCCCTATCCCGGCAGCCCCAATCGGGACAACGTGTATGCGACCTGGACCGTATTCAACACGGGCGTCAGCTCACCCATATATGGCTCCATGTCGACCGACCACGGGCGCACCTGGTCCACCCCCGCCGAGATCAGCGGCAGTAATGCGACGCTCTGCTTCTTCGGTCTACCCAATCCGAGCTCCTGCAATCATGACCAGGGATCGGACCCAGTAGTGCTGCCGAACGGCGATCTCGTGGTCGTGTTCACCAACGGTGATACGGCGATCGACAACCCCAATGGCCAACAGCTTGCCGTCCATTGCCACCCCAGCGGCAGCTCGCCGGCCGGAACAGCGCAGCTGAATTGCGGGACACCCACGAAGGCCGGGGACGATGTCATTGTCAACGAGCCGCGGTGTAACTTCGGTCGAGGGCCCGAGGAGTGTGTACCGGGGCCGTTCATTCGCACCAATGACTTCCCGCGGATCGGGATCAATCGCGCGAACGGGCACCTGTTCGTGGCCTGGCAGGATTACCGCAACCAGGAGTACGACATCCAGCTGACGGAATCGACCGATGGCGGGGCCACCTGGTCGCCGAGCAAGACCGTAAATCCGGATACGGCGCTGGACCACTACATGCCTGCGGTCGACGTGGTGAAAAGCGGCAGCCAGGATCACGTCGCGGTCAGCTATTACCGCAGCGCGCGCGTCCCCGGTGAGAACTCGGGCGCCACCCAGGCCCCGCCGCAGCCCGGTGTTCAGGCCGAGCCCTCCGACTACGTTCTGGCTGGCGGCGAGAACGTCGCCACGCCGTTCCACTTCAGCGTGGTGTCGCCGGTCTTTGCACCCCCGGACGGCAACCAGGCGGGATTCAACGGCGACTATAGCGGGTTGGCCGTCGACCAGAGCGCTCACGCGCATCCGATCTGGTCGGACACGCGCAATGCCGATCCCTATACGCCCGCGAACGGCGTCGTCCACGACGAGGACGTGTTCTCACTAACAGCCAATGTCCCCGACGGCGTCGCAACTGCAAGCGTTGGGCAGATCGGTCATAACTGATCCTCATAACTGATCCTGGAATTCTCGGGGCGGCACCGCGAACCGTGGTGCCGCCCCGAGTCGGCACGCGCGACCTCGTGTTAGTCTGCGTGCCGTAATTCCCGCCTGACTGCACCTTTGCGCACCGTCGAGGCATTGCGCCACCGTGGCTCATGTCTGCGGGAAGCGACAGGACCTGCTTATCCCACTCTTGCAGCTCGCCGCCTCCAGCTCGGAATCAATCGGGTTCATCCGAATCACCCGTACGGCTGCGATCCTCGAGAGCAGGACCGTTTCGATGCCTGCGGCTATCCGCCAGGTCAGAAACCGCGTCTCTATGCTCGTCACGTGCGGCGAGCCACACCTCACGCGCAGCACCAGCGTTCATCCCTACGATGCCGAGCCCGACGACCAGGTCAGGCCAGATGGACTGCGTCGAAGCGGTGACAAAACCCGCCCCGATAATAGCCA
>VBMV01000044.1 GCA_005878835.1 Gammaproteobacteria bacterium
CGCCGGCTGGCCGAGCACTTGGGGGTGAGCCACATGATGGTGGCGCGGGTGTGGCGCAAGCATGGCCTGAAGCCCCAGCGCATCGAGCGCTACATGGCCTCGAACGATCCGGACTTTGAGAAGAAGGCCGCCGACATCATCGGGCTGTACCTGAACCCGCCGGCGCATGCGGCGATCTTCTGCGTGGACGAAAAGACGCATATTCAAGCACTTGATCGCAAAGACCCGGTGCTGCCGCTGTCGCCTGGGCGCTTGGAGCGACATGGCTTTGAGTACTACCGCCACGGCACGCTCTCCCTCTATGCGGCCTTCAATACCAAGACCGGTGAGGTGTTGGGCAAGACAGCCGTCCGGCACACCTCGGCGGAGTTCGTCGCCTTTCTCACCGAGCTGGTGCTCAATCAGCCGCGCGGCAAAGAGATCCACGTGATCGCCGACAATCTCTCCACGCACAAGACTCCGCAGGTGCAAGAGTTTCTCGCGGCGCATCCGAACGTGCATCTGCACTTCACCCCGACCTACTCCTCCTGGCTCAACCAGGTGGAGTTGTGGTTCGGCAAGATCGAGCGCGACGTGATCGCCCGCGGCATCTTCACCTCCGTCTTCGATCTGAAGAGAAAGCTCATGCGCTACATCCGCCAGTACAACAAGGCACCGCGGACCGTGAAGTGGAAGTACGCCGATCCCAGCAGACATCTCGGTATAGGTTCAGTTGTTACAGGCCACTAGGAGCAGCAGCCTCGCACTCTCTCGGGCGCAACAGGAGCGGAGTATGCACGCGGTTAGCCTCACTGCTGAACTGTTGAGTCAGATCCAATCGCAACGCGGACGACTCCATCCCTTCGAGCGACTCGATATGGGGCACACCGCGCACATCGCCGTCGACCTGCAGAACGGCTTCATGGAACCGGGCGCCCCGATCGAGGTACCGGTGGCACGGGAGATCGTCCCGAACGTCAATTTGATCTCGGCTGCCGTGCGCCGTTGTGGCGGCCGGAATGTCTTTCTGCGCATGACGGTTGACTCCGGTTCCCAGTCGAGTTGGTCGAATTGGTTCACGTACCTGAATACTCCGCAGAGCGCTGCGAGTGCCACGAGAGCTTTCGCGCGCGATGCGCATTACTGGCAGCTGTGGCCGAAGCTCGAGCTCGCCGAATCCGACCACTTCGTCGAGAAGACCCGCTTCGGGGCCTTTGTGCCCGGCGCGAGCCACTTGCATGAGCTCCTGCAGAGTCACGGTATTGATACTCTGATCGTCACTGGCACGCTGACAAACTGCTGTTGCGAATCGACGGCGCGAGATGCCATGCAGATGAACTACAAGGTCATCTTCGTGTCGGACGCCACTGCGACATTGACCGACGCTGCCCACAATGCGACGTTGGAAAATATGGCGATGTTGTTCGGCGATGTCATGACGACTGCGGAAGTGTTGACCGCCGTGACGCGCTCGGTCCCCGATCGCTAGCCCTCACTCGCCGAAAAAATTCAGCTCCAGCAGCACCTGGTTCGGGTCGAGGACGAAGATCTGCTTCAAGCCGATCGCGGTGACCTCATTGAGCCGATGCTCGAGGCCGCGGCTCTTCAGTCGCGCCCGCAGCTCCTCGTAGCCCGAGCATCTGAGTGCCACGTGATGTAGCGCTCCGGTCGGCCCCGGGCGTACCTCGCGGTCGTAGTGGCGCGGGCACTCCAGGCTGTTGATGTGAAGGATGGCGCGGCCGGCGTCATCGTACATCCAGCGCGCATTCTCGTGCGTCAGCGGCGGCGGGCCGTCGCGCGGCTCGAGTCCGAACAGCTCCGCGTAAAAGCGCGCGCTGCTGTCCACATCGGAGGTGATGATGTTCACGTGATCGAGTGCGTCGACGCGCATGCTCAATTCGCCTTCAGGCCCTGGCGCTGCTTGCGGTAGCTCTCGCGGCGCGTCTTCTCGAAATCGGTCCGTTGCCCGTGGCCGGGATCGATGGGGTAGTCGCGGAAGTCCTGCAGGATTTCAGCGAACACCTCGCCCAGCTCGTCCTTGAACTCGGGGTGCGTGAAGATGTGGAAACGATCCTCGCGCATCGCCTCGAGTACGCGCGCGGCGATCACGTCCGGCTCCATGCCGAACTCGTGCACCGCCGCGAGGCGCTTCACACTCTCCGGGTTCACCGGCTTGGCGCCCGCCTTGAGTCCCGTCGGCCGCACCTCGTCGCTCGCGTAGATGTAGGACTTGACGAGCCCCGGGCACAGCACCGACACACCGATGCCGTGCGGCGCGAGGCTCGCGCGCAGTGATTCGGACAGTCCGCGCACGGCGAACTTGGTGGTGTTGTAGATACCGCACACGCCGGCCGCGAGGAAACCGGCCATCGAGGCCGTATTGACCACGTAGCCGCCCTGGCCCGCGCGGATCATGCGCGGCACGAAGGTCATGACGCCGTTGATCGGGCCGTGGAGATTGACCCCCATGAGCCAGTCCCAGTCGTCGTAGCTCGAGTCCTCGACGGTCTGAAACAGATTGACGCCCGCGTTGTTGAACAGGAGGCTCACGACGCCGAATCTCGCCTCCACCGCCTCCGCGGCGCGTGCCAGATGCTTGCGCGAGGACACATCCACCTCAACGCCCATGGCTCGCGGGTTGTCGAGCGCTCTCAGCGCGGCGTCGATGGAGGCGGGGCGGATGTCGGCGATGGCGACGTTGCAACCCTGCGCGAGCAGCGCGCGAACGAGCCCGATGCCGACGCCGTTCGCGCCGCCGGTGACGAACGCGGTGCGGCCTGCGAAGTCCTTCATGT
>VBMV01000060.1:0-124066 GCA_005878835.1 Gammaproteobacteria bacterium
AGCGCGCGCCGCGGCTTTTGCTGCGCGTCCAGAAGGAAACACCGCATGTACGTCCACAGAACCCATCTGCCAATCAGGCAGAACGCGAACAAGTGAGCGATTCGCGAGCTCTTTGCGCGACGCGATGATTGATGTGGGAACGATCCCGAGCCCCGCTACAGCGGCTGCTATCGCGCTTTCGTTCGCCGAAACGACAAGGCGACCTTCCAGTCGAAGCGAGACCCGGCGCCCGTCCTTCTCGAATGTCCAGTCATCCATCCCGATCGGTCCCTGGATGATCGCGTGCGACTTGAGGTCATCCGGAGCTTTGGGGCGACCGGCGCGGCGCAGATAAGCCGGCGATCCGACCAGCACGCGCTCGATGCTGCCGAGTCGGCGCGCGGTAGCCGCCGAGTCGTCCAGCGATCCAAAGCGGAAGGCAATGTCCACGCCCTCGGTGATAAGTGCCTGCCGCTGATCATTGACCAGCAGCACCATGCGCAGCTTGGGGTTACGCACGAGAAATTCATCGAGCCGTGGAATTAACGCATGCTCGGTGAAGCTCGAGGAGGCTGCGACGCGCAGGACGCCTCGCAATTCTCCGGTACCGCGCGCCGCGTGCTCTGCTTCGTCGAGGACGGCGAGCGCCGTTTCCACGCGCCCGAGGTACTCGGCGCCTGCTTCGGTCAACGACAGGGCGCGCGTGCTACGTGTGAAGAGCATCGCGCCGAGCTCCCGCTCCAGAGCCGCGACGATGCGCGAGGCCGACGGCTGGGAAAGTCCGAGGTCGCGGGCAGCACGCGAGAAACTCCCCGAGCGCGCGACGCGCACGAAAATCCGCAAGGCGGACATGCGCTCAGTCATCGAGTCCTCGATTCATTCACGGGACAAATATATCTTAGTCCACCCCGGCCTCTACTGGCCGAGTGATCACGGGTGCACATTCGCATGCAGCCCAATGCCACCAAAACGTTTCTGCAACGAAGTACCCCGCTCCGAATCGGGATGCGAACGTGCCTCTCGAACGGTGAGACAGACATAGCTCTCTTGGTATGAGGAACATAAAGCATGAGGAGCACAAAGTATGAATAGCAATCAGATGGACAGCGCGCAGAGAATAAAGGCCATCGATCCGGGAATGGCCAAGGGAAAAGCGAAAGAACTACTCGATGCAGTGGTAAAAAAATACGGCGCCGCCCCGAACTCTTTCAAAACGATGGCTAATTCGCCAGCCGTACTTCAGGGCTTTCTCGGCCTTTCCGCAACGCTTGAAGGCGGCGTATTGGCGTTCGAGACTCGATACCAAATTGCGATAGCGGTCTCGGAGATCAATGGCTGCCCGTATTGCCTTTCCGCTTTTACAGCGATAGGCAAGGGCGCAGGCATGAAGGATGAAACGCTCGCGATGTGCCGGATGGCCGGATCGACCGATCCGAAAATCGACGCGACGCTGAAGTTTGCCGCGGCTATCGTGCGGGAGCGCGGCGCTGTTACGCCTGAAGACTTCCAAAAGGTGAAATCCGCAGGGTGCTCGGATGAGGAAATACAGGAGATCGTCGCGAACGTTGCTTTATTCACCTTCGCTAATTACATAAACCTGGTAATCGGAACGGAAATTGACTTTCCGCTTGTCATGCCGGTGAAGCAGCGTGCGGCGGAGAAGAGAATATAACCTCAATAAGGAGAAAAGGAATGTCTGAAGTGACCGGGAATTTGCGTAGTCGTTAACCGCGATAGCAGCAGCTCAAGCGCGGCAGAAATCCGGTTCGTCCGGCCAGGCGAACATCAGCCCCAGTGTTGTCATAGTCCGACTGATGCTTCGATCGCTGGTCCTGATCTCCGGCGAGGCCTCTGGCGAGGGCCTGGATTTTCTGAAGCAGGCAGCGCAGCTGCCGGAGCTCTTCGTCGTCGCCGATTCCGACGAATACCCGCCGATCCCGGAGGCGATGGAATTGCTGTACATCACGGCGTCGAGCCCGAGCAGGAAATTCGTGCATTACTCGGGGCAGCGGGACGCCCCGTGGGCTCTGGTACGAGCCGTTCGACATCGGCAAGGTTCCGGCCACGGGGAACCACGGCACCGACCTGTTCAAGACCCATTCCGAGCTGCCCGATCTCATCGTGGACTGGCTGGTCACGACCCTGATCAAGACCCCCGGCCACGCCCCCGCAGACACCTTGTCGTCCGCAACCTTTCTCAACCAGATGCGCGCACCGGGAGGCGTCGCACAGGTCAGCGAATTGCTCAGGGAGGCACGCCGCAAGGACCCGCAGGCGCAGCTGTTCCCGGAGATCACCGCCACCACGATCGGCGAGAACTACCTGCGCGGGGGCGATCCCCAGTCCGCCGTGGCGATCTTCGGGCTCGTGCTGCTGGCCTATCCGGATTCGGCCGATGCCTATGAGAACCTCGCCGAGGCGTACCTGCGGGACGGGCGCAAGAAACCGGCCCGACAGGCGGCGCAGAAGGCACTGGCCTTGCTCGATGCCCATGCCGTGCCGGCCCGATACCGAGCCGTACCGCGGGGAGGTGCGCCGCGGCGCGGAAATGGTGCTGAAGGCCGTACAGGAGAAATGACGCCGGCGGTCGCCGGCCGCGCGACGGCGACGCCCGAATGCGGCCCGGGGTCGGCTGTGGCGCTGCCGAATGTCGATTGCGGGTCGACCGTCAACTCACGCAGATCGGCCAAAACCGGCCTTCCAGTTACACGAAATTGGCGCCCGTAAGCAGACAGTCCGGGCGCGGAAACCTCATCGGGTTGCCAACCCGATCGGCATCCGCGACGATTCGAGCCAATAGGGGGTAGCTCGCCATGGTCGAGAGCGGCCGCGCTCAATGAATGCCACTTCGCAGGCCGTTTTCATCAGCTATGCCTCGCAGGATGCTGAGGCAGCCGGTCGCATCTGCGGAGCACTCCGGGCATCGGGTATAGAAGTCTGGTTCGACCAAAGTGAGCTGCGCGGCGGCGATGTCTGGGACCGGAAGATTCGGCAGCAGATTCGCGACTGCACGGTGTTCATTCCCATCATTTCCGAGCACACGCAGCAGCGTGCTGAAGGCTACTTTCGCCTGGAATGGCACCTTGCCGACCAGCGCTCGCACTTGATGGGTCGCAACCGGACATTCATCGTGCCGGTCGTTTTGGATGCCGTGGCGGACAAGGACGCAGACGTACCGGATTCGTTCCTGGCGGTGCAATGGACACGCGTACCTGACGAGGCGAGTCTTGCGGCTTTCGCCGAGCGCGTGGCGCAGTTGCAGCTTAGCAATACGATATCGAGTCCGCAGGTGTCGGCCGCGACAGCAGCGCCCCAGCATCTCATCGAATCTGCTTCACAATCCCCGACCGCCGGTTCCGCAATCAAGCCACTACCCGCCAGCGCTGCTCCGGTCAAATCAAGACGCCTTCGAGCCGGCTGGCTGAGGATGATTCAACTGTCGATTCCCGCCCTGCTGCTAGTCATCGCAGCGCTCATGCTGATACCGCCGTGGCGAGAGAAGGAGCATGCCCGGAACGTTCTGCTGCCCGAGATTCAAGACATGACGGCGAGGATGTTTCGGAGCAACAGACAGATTTTCGACAAGGCGATGAAGGCAGAGAGGTACCTGCCTAATGATCCAACCTTGACGAAGTTGTTGCCGTCGATCGCGAACACCGTATCGATCGAGACCGAGCCTGCTGGAGCCGAGGTCTTCTGGAAGGACTACGATACGCCCACCATCGACTGGCGGTCAGCGGGCATAACGCCACTTAAGAACGTGAAAGTGCCACGTGATTACCTGCGCCTGGAAGTCAGGAAGAGCGGCTATCAGACGATCGAACTTGCCGTGCCCATGTTCTCCCTGCGGATTTCGCCCATCAAGGAACATCTGCAAATGGACCCGCTCGGGAAACTGCCGGAGAACATGGTTCGCGTCCCGCGCTCGACGACCGACATCCAAATTGTCGGCCTCGAGAAGTATGGACCCAGAGATGTGCCGGAGTTCCTGATCGATAGATTCGAGGTCACAAACAAGGAGTTCAAGGCATTCGTTGACGCCGGCGGGTATACCAACGCGGCGTATTGGACCGTCCCGATCCGCGATGGCAGCAAGGTGATTCCGCTGAACGCTGCATTGGCTAGGTTCACGGACCGGACGAATCGGCCAGGACCTGCTACCTGGGAAGCGGGAAGCTACCCCGATGGCGCCGAGAATCAGCCTGTGACTGGGGTGTCGTGGTACGAGGCGGCCGCATACGCATCATTCGTGCACAAACAACTACCGACCGTATTTCACTGGGCCGCAGTGGCCGATACCAGTCGGTCAGAGTTCCTGCTACCGCTGAGCAATTTCAGCCACAAGTCGCCGAGCGCCGTCGGCAGCCTCGCTGGCTTCAGTACGTTCGGAGTCTACGATCTCGCGGGCAACGCCCGCGAGTGGACCTTCACTCAAAGCGGTGACTCGGATCAGCGCTTCATCCTGGGCGGCGGTTGGACGGATCCGTCGTACGCGTTCAACGACAGCTTCACCCAGCCCGCACTGAACCGCGGCGAGTCCAATGGCTTCAGATGCATCAAGCAGTTCGCCGAGCGTTCGGCCTCGAATGCGCTCCGGCAATCGATCTCGATGGACTTCAGGGACTATTCCAAGGAAAAGCCCGTTGACGACACAACCTTTGCCACCTTCTCGCGCCAGTTCATCTATGACAAGACTCCGCTTGGTGCGACGATCGAAAAGACAATCGAGAACGAGGCGTGGAAGGCAGAACTCGTTTCGATTGATGCCGGCTACAACAATGAGCGGTTAGTTATCTACGTCTTCCGGCCCAAGAGCTACGCAGCTCCCTTGCAACCCATCGTCTTCTTCCCGGGCTCCAATGGAATTCATGAAAGCACTTTCGACCCGACATTCATCAACGGTCGCCTGGACTTCATCATCAAGAGTGGACGGGCATTGATCTACCCGGTCTACAAGGGTACCTATGAACGGCAGGACGATCTGAAGTCAGAACTGCAGGACACTTCAGTCCGCTACAAGGATCACGTCACCATGTGGGTTAAGGAATACTCGAGAGCGATTGACTATCTTGAGACCCGCAAGGACATGCAGGCAGACAAGGTCGCGTACCTTGGCTGGAGTTGGGGTGGTTTCATGGGGGGAATCATTCCGGCGGTGGAAAAGCGCATCAGAGCCGTGGTGCTGAACGTCGGCGGGATGGAAATGGAAAAGGCCTTGCCGGAAGCGGACCAGATCAACTATCTACCGAGAGTCACGCAACCGGTGCTGATGCTGAACGGGACCTACGACATGTATTTCCCGGTCGAATCCTCTCAAAAGCCGATGTTTCGTTTGCTGGGAACTTCCCAAGGTCAGAAGAAGATGCTCGTCTACCCGTCAGGACACTTAGTTCCTTCTACCGAGTTCATCAAGGAAACTCTTGCCTGGTTTGATGCTTACCTTGGACCCGCCCGTTGACACGACGACAACTGGCCTACCCGAAACCAGTCGTTCATGAACGACGGCGACGGGTCAGGAGCGGTCGTAAAACCTAGATCCGGGACCGACGGATACCGACAGGCAGCTCCCGGCCACGAGCGGTCACCGGGGTTCTAGTTTTGCTCACCACGTAACTGCCCTTCACGGCTCGCTGTAGACTGCACGAAAGTATCGGCGCATGGGCTCGTGCTGCAATGAACGCCAATCAGTTGCGTAACCCCTTTCTTCTGGCGGTCATCGTCGCGGCCCTTGCTACACCGCTGTGGGCCAGCACGGTACTAACTTTTGATGTCGTGAGCCATACGGAGCCGGCCAAGGGGGCCAAAGAGGTCAAAGGCTCGTCTTTGCCCGCAGACGCGAATCACACCCTGGCCGTCACTCTCGCGGGCGACACTTTGCAGATCGACGATCCCGACACAGAGACGAGGTACGACTTTAAGAAGGCCAGGATTGACGCACTGGACAAGTCCAAGAAGACCTATGACGAAGTCTCGCTCTATACCGTAGTCGGCTTCGATGCGGCGGAGTTTGCCAACCGCATGATGCTGGGGAGAGCTTTGGCGGCCGGCAAAATCAAGGACAATCCTATGGCCCCGGCGCTGACGGAGAACCTCATGTCCATGAGCGATCCGGCCAACGCAACTGTCATCGGTTGCAACGTCAAGGGTGACGAGATCAACTACAGCTGGAACGGACAGCCGTTGATGACCGTGAGTCAAAAGACCCGTGAGTTGCCTCCGGCGGTCTTCACCCAGTACCTGCGATTCCTGCGCTATTCAACAGGCGGCCATCCACAGATTCTCTCCGCCATCGAGCGCGGCAACGGAGTACCTGAACGCCTCACCGTCGTCCGCTCGAACGTGGGAGTAGAGACTCGCACGCTGACTTTGCGGGGCATCGACGAGCGGCCCGATAGCCCCTTCTCCCTGGATGGCTACACGCGCCATCCGCCGGACGGCGAGCCCTTTACAACCCTGAGGCGGCTTTCAGCCTCATCGGCCGCGGACTTTGAGGCACATGCTGGCGTCCTCCGGCATGAGCGCGATGCCGCGGTCGCTGACGGCCGTATCTTCGATGCCATGCTTGCCAACTTCGCGGCCGGGCTCTCGACGGGTGATCAGAGCGAGGCGACCGCATGGGTTGCTGCCCACCGCGATCAGATCAACGCTAATGCCGACGCTCAGAGCCTTGTGCGGAACCTGAATCCCAAGGACGCGAACACTGCCAAAGTGGCCGCTGACACGCTTGAGAAGATGAAGCGATCGGCCGGGCCTCACAGTTACGTGCTCAATATCTTCGAAGGCAATATCCGTTTTGGCTTGCACCAGGGTGCCAGGGCTATCGACCTATTCCTCGCCGCCTTGGCCGCCGAACCGACCATCACGGGCGCTTGGGTTGACCTCGGAAACATGTACTACAGCGCCTTCAGGGCCGACGCCGCCTGGGCCTGTTGGGATGCTGCTCGATCTCTCCGCCCCGCGCACTACATGCTCAAACAAGTCGATGATCTGGAACGCAAGCTGCGCACCGACCATCCGGAGTTCTTCTAGTCGACCCAATATTTCAGGGCTGGCACAAGTTCGACTCACGTAGTGGGAGAGCGGACTTTTGGGCTAGCGCTCATTGCCAAGCGAACCGCTGTGGGTCAATTGTCGACGTTCGTGCGAGCTGGGCAAAGCAGTAAATGGGGGCAGGATTCAAAGCTGCGCCCCTTACCTTCCGAACTTCTGATCGTCGGAGATCACGAGGTATCACCGGTGGTCAACGATAGTGTGGGTAACTGTACGGGTAACTGTTCGCTCGCGGGGAATCAAAAGCCCATGCGCTCAGCAAGTTGGCTGCACCGTTCGATTCCGTCACGCCCCAGTCTTAACGCTTGACGTTAATAACGCATAGCGTTATGGTTATCAGGTGATCCGGACCTTCAGGAACAAGGACACGCAGGCGGTGTTCAGCGGTGAGTTCGTGAAGGGACTTGATCGGCGGATACAGCAGCGGGCGCGTGAGAAGCTGAAGTATTTGGATAGCGCCATTGATCTGCGCGATCTCATGATTCCCCCATCGAATCAGTTGGAAGCGTTGAAAGGCGACCGCCAAGGCCAGCACAGTATCCAGATTAATAAGCAATGGCGCGTATGCTTCAAGTGGAGGGACGGAGACGCGTTCGATGTCGAGATCGTTGATTATCATAGAGCGCACTGCATGAGCGAGTAGATACCATGGCAGCTAAGAGACTACGGCCCGTACATCCCGGGGATATCTTGCTCCACGATTTCATGCGGCCTCTGAAATTGAGCTCTTACAAGGTGGCGAAGGAACTCGGTGTGGCGGCGCCAACGGTCGATGAAATAGTGCGACGGCGACGGGCGATTACGGCGGAGATGGCACTGCGGTTGTCGCGGTACTTCGGAACGAGTGCGCAACTCTGGCAGAACCTACAGACGCAGTACGACTTGGAAATCGCCAGCAAAAGGATCGGCAAGAAGGTTGAGCGCGCCATCCAGCCCTTAACACGGCCGGATCTGAGGTGATCGGCGTACCTGCTAAGGGCTCGTCGCCTCAGCCCCGTTTCTCTCGTCGCTCGCCGCAGCACGATTTGGCGGAGTCCGGACAGTTGCTGCCATACGTGGGTTCAGAGTGGTCGCCCAAAACCGGCCGTTCGCCGGCGTCGTGGACGATGCCCTACGGGCAAGCTGCTCAGAATGAATTCTTCGGCTCCTTCAGAAACGCAATCTCGTCCGCTGTCGAAAGCCGGTTCAGTACTGCGTTACGGTGCGGAAACCGCCCAAATTGATCGATGATTGCCTTGTGTTTCACGCCAGAGTGAGTCCAGTCCTCCCTGCCCAGCTGTTTGACCAGATTAATGGAATACGCCTGATCCGCGCGATCCTCGCTGTGTTCGAAGGGAAGGTAAAGAAAAAGCCGCTCCTGTCTTGTCATGGCGATGTCGAAGCCCCGTTCTATGGCAGTTCTGGCGAGTCGGCGCGCGATGGAATCGGCTGAATAGGCGCGTGGGCTGTCCCTGAAAAGGTTTCGCGAAAATTGATCCAGAACGATCACGACGGCGAGGATTGGGTGTGGCTCGGTCACGCCGAGGCCATCATGTGTCACGAGCCGTTCGTGTAGCGTGAGAAAGCGTTCGCGGATTCGCATGTCAACGGAGTCGCTTTTTGCGAACCAATCAGCTTCCGCCAGCTCCTCGAACCAGAAATGGATTACTTGGCCGACCCAAGGCGGCTCGACATTTGCATTTTTCGAATCGATGTCGGACGTCATTGTCGCGTCGCAGAGCGGACTAAAAACCGAGGCCCTCGGTCATCATTCCGGCAGGCCGGCCATACGCAACGATTCGGCCAGACTCGCAGCATCGCCTCGGTTCTTGAATGGCTGTTTCGCCATAAAGTGTGCAATGGAGAAGTCTCGCTTCATAGCCAGACACTCAGCCGCGCTGACTCTGGCGTGGTCCATGTCGGCCAGCCGGGCATAGCAACCGGCCATAAATGCGGCGACGCGATATGTGCGGCCGGGCGGATGGTCGAACGCCGCCAAGGCCTCCTGATACCGCTGCAAGACCATCTGAGCCTCACCAACCGATCGCCAGTACCAGGGCTCATCGAAGTATGGATCGATCTCCTTGGCGCGCTTGAACCACGCTAACGCCTCTTCAGCTTGGCCGACATAAAGCAGAATGCCCCCCATGTCGGCCGCATTCCATTGGTTGTTCGGATTCATCTCGACCGCTCGCCCTACATGTTGCAACGCCAGATCATATGACCGCCGCATCAATTCGACCCAACCCAACAGAGCAAAGCAGGTGCTCTCGTTTTGATCCAATTCGACTGCCCGCTTTGCCAGGGCAAACGCCTTCCGCAACGCACCATCCGAGCCGCTCGGGTCGTCCCGCCACTTCGCTTGCCATATCGAAGCAAGCAAAGCATGGGGAAAACCATAGCCCGGATCGATTTCGATGGCCTTCTCAAATAATCGCGCGGCCTCCGCTGCGCCATCTGGATCGTCCCAGGACAATGCATTGCCCTTCAGAACACATTCATAGGCGGCGAGACTCGCCGGCGGCTTCCGTCGAACTCGTTCGAAATCGGACGCCTGGACCCGGCCCACGAGCGTGCTGACGATCGTCTGCACAACCTGGTCCTGGACAGTAAAAAGTTCTGCCAAATCCCGATCAAATTTCTCGGCCCAGATATGGCTGCCACTGTCGCTATCGATCAACTGCGCATTGATACGGATGCGCGCGCCCATCCGTCGGACGCTGCCTTCGAGGATGAAGCGAACGTTCAAATCACGCGCGACCTGCTTCATGTCCACTGCAACGCCACGATACCGGAAAGAGGCCGAGCGAGACCGCACCGCAAGGAGGCGCCAACGCGAGAGCTCGGTAATGATGTCCTCGGTGATTCCGTCGTTGAAATAATCCTGTTGCGGATCACCGCTCATGTTGGCGAAGGGGAGCACGCAGATTGCAATGCGAGCCGGCTCGGTGGCACTAGCGGACGGTACCGGGTCGCAACTGGCGCCTGCAGGTTTGGGACCGAGGTCGCGTTTGATAATTGCGCCGACCGCGCGCAGTACTTCCTGCACCTGCGGGCTGCGGGGATCCTCCCCCCAATCATCGAGATCGGTGGTATGAAGCGCGCGCGCATCGATCGGCAGGCTGGCGCCTTCAAAGCGCACAGGAACGAGGATGCCGCGATCCGCCCCCTCTCGCGCCTCACCGCGCACCCAGCGCGACGTCACCGAATCCGGCGTCCAGACCACCAGGACGGCGGCGGCGGCCTTCAGTTCCGCCGCGATGAGGCGGTCAAACTCCTGGCCGGGGTCGATTTCCGGGTCCCACCATACGGACCAACCCTGCGCCTCGATCGCCGCCACCAGCGGCGCAACGCGCGCCTTGTCGCTGCGGGCGTAGGAAACGAAGACGTCGGCCATGCTTGTCTGACCTAGAGGCGGAGTGCACGCCGCAACCGGGTGTCGTGCGGTAGCTTAACCCAGCTCGTGCGGGCGTGGCAGAATGAGCGCCATCGGCGACTTGCGCGCCATTTCCGGTTGCTCGGTGGGTCGGACTAACGCGGCATCCTGACCGCACTAGAGACCGAACTCCCCCGATCGTCGTCCCGCTGCACCGCCGCACCGAGCGAGCGATCTAGGAAGCCAGACGGCATGTATACGCTTTACTACAGCCCGGGAACCGCCAGCATGTGCGTGCATCAGGCGTTGATCGAGGCAAACGCACAATACCGCCTGGTGCTGGTGGATTTGCAGGCTGGCCAGCAGCGCGACCCGGCTTATCTGCGGCTCAATCCCGGCGGAGTCGTGCCCACGTTGCTGATCGACGATACACCGTTCACCGAAACGGCTGCGCTGCTGATGACGATAGCGACCCGACATCCTGAGACACGGTTGGCGCCGGCGGAGAGTTCCGCGAGCCGCGCCGGGTGGTATCAGTGGATCGTGTATCTCGCCGATACGCTGCAGCCGGCGTTCCGCCTGTGGTTTTATCCGGCAGACGTCAGCGACGACCCCGACACGCAAGCGATACTGAACGCCGCGACGTGCCGCAAGATAGAAAGCGTTTGGGCGCGAATCGATGCGCATCTGCTGACGAAGGGCCCGTATCTGCTCGGCGCAGAGTTCTCGGCAGCGGACCTCATGCTGATCATGCTGATGCGCTGGTCGCGGAACATGCCAAGGCCGGCGACCGGGTGGCCGGCGCTGCATCAGTATGCTGCGCGGATGAGAGCTCGCCCGAGCTGGAAGAAGCTCTGCACGCTCGAAGGACTGAGCGAGTGGAGTTGAAGATAGGCGGCGGTGCCACGGGTATAGGGATCAAGGCGGCCGCTGCTGCTTTGCCTCAGCCAAGACTTCCAATAGCTGCCGTTTGCCACCGACGGCTCCTGGTCAATTGTCGACGTTCGTGCAATGGGGGCAGGATTCGAAGCTGCGACCCTTACCTTCCGAACTTCTGATCGTCGGAGATCACCAGGTATCACCGGTGGTCAACGATAGTGTGGGTAACTGTACGGGTAACTGTTCGCTCGCGGGGAATCAAAAGCCGGTGCGCTCAACAAGTTGGCTGCACCGTTCGATTCCGTCACGCCCCAGTCTTAACGCTTGACGTTAATAACGCATAGCGTTATGGTTATCAGGTGATCCGGACCTTCAGGAACAAGGACACTCATGATTCCACCATCGAATCAGTTGGACGCGTTGAAAGGCGACCGCCAAGGCCAGCACAGTATCCGGATTAATAAGCAATGGCGCGTATGCTTCAAGTGGAGGGACGGAGACGCGTTCGATGTCGAGATCGTTGATTATCATTGAGCGCACTTCAGGAGCGAGTAGATACCATGGCAGCTAAGAGACTACGGCCCGTACATCCCGGGGATATCTTGCTCCACGATTTCATGCGGCCTCTGAAATTGAGCTCTTACAAGGTGGCGAAGGAACTCGGTGTGGCCGCGCCAACGGTCAATGAAATAGTGCGACGGCGACGGGCGATTACGGCGGAGATGGCACTGCGGTTGTCGCGGTACTTCGGAACGAGTGCGCAACTCTGGCAGAACCTGCAGACGCAGTACGACTTGGCAATCGCCAGCAAGAGGATCGGCAAGAAGGTCGAGCGCGCCATCCAGCCCTTGACACGGCCGGATCTGAGTGATCGGCGTACCTGCTAAGGGCTCGTCGCCTCAGCCCCGTTTCTCTCATCGCTCGCCGCAGCACGATTTGGCCGAGTCCGGCCAAAAGCGGAAGTACGGCTTGCTGAAATGTGTGCCGGAAAGCGGCCATTCCCCACACGCTGCTGCGGCTAAATAGCGTCGATTCGCAAAAAGTAGGCCGGCGCCAGGCCGCAAGTTGCGGGCCCGATGCCTCCGGCGCATCCTGTCGGAAAGAAGCAATATCATATGGGGGGCGGGGAGTGTCCCGAGAAGCACCCGGATCCGGAATGGGCCCGCCGCCGACTGACCCGTCGGCGGCAATGCAGATTCCCAACGCATGCATCCACGTCTTCATCAGCTACGCATCGCGGGACGCGGCCGTCGCAGGTGCCTTGGTGGAGGCGCTGGAGCGACACGGAGTTCAGTGCTGGATCGCGCCGCGCGACGTAAAAGCCGGAGCCCAGTACGCGGACGCGATAATTCGCGGCATCAGCAGTGCCAAGCTCATCGTGCTGGTGTTGTCGGAAGGCGCCATCGGGTCCTCACACGTCAGCAGAGAGATCGAGCGTGCTTCGTCCAAGAAGCGCCCGATTATTGCATTGCGCATCGATGCGGCCCCACTGACCCCTGCCCTCGAGTACTTCCTCAGTGAATCGCAGTGGATCGAGGCTCAAACGGGGAGCATGGAGGCCGCGTACGCCAAGCTGATCAACGCGATTCGCGATCCCGTGCGAACCGCGCCGCGGAACGATCCTGCTGTGCGTCTTGAAGTGTCAGACTCCACAGCGGGGGCGGTACATCCCAAGTTACGTTCTAACTGGATTCTGTTTGCAGCCGGAACCGTCTTCGTCGTGGCGGCGCTCGCCGCGCTGTTGGTGAACAAGTTCTGGATCTCTAGCCACGTAGTGCAGGAGAAACCAGTCGCTACGACTTCACTTGCTCCTGCGGCCGGTGTTCCAGCTCAGCCCACGATCTCAGAAAACTCGGTCGCCGTCCTACCGTTCACGGACATGAGCGAGAAAAAGGACCAGGAGTACTTCGCCGACGGCCTCTCCGAGGAAATACTCAATCTGCTGGCAGGTATTCCAACGCTCAGCGTGATTGGGCGTACCTCCTCATTTCAGTTCAAGGGAAAGAATGATGACCTGCGCGCCATTGGCGCAAAGCTCGGCGCCGCCTACGTGCTCGAAGGCAGCGTTCGTAGGTCCGCTGACCGCGTGCGCGTTATTGCCCAGCTTGTCGGTACACACGACGGCGTCCATCGTTGGTCAAATTCGTACGATCGACCTTTTGGGGATGTCCTCAGACTCCAAGGCGAGCTTGCGGCGGGCGTCGCTCGAGCGTTGGAAATCACCGTCCGCACTGACACCCTTCAATCGCACAACGCTTCGATTAATCCGGAGGCATACGACCTCTACCTGCATGGACTGCATGCTCACGATCGCTACAACAGGGAGGGCTTCGAAGCTGCGGCCAACCATTTCCAACAAGCGCTTGACCTCGACCCGAGTTTTGCGGCAGCGGCAGTGGGACTCGGCCGGACGCTGGCCGTGCAAGCGGAGTTTGGATTTGCCCCCGTGGTTGAGACCTACGAGCGAGCGCGCCGCAGTCTTGAGACTGCAATCCGGCTCGACCCAAAATCGGGTGAGGCGCATGCATGGCTCGGCCGGCTTCACACCGCCTACGACTGGGACTGGGCGGCCGCCGACGCCGAGCTGAAGGAAGCGCTGCGGTTGTCGCCGCGTGTCCCCACGGTGCTGGCCTGCGCCGCGAGGTTGTCCGAGGCACTCGGTCATTGGGACGAAGCCATCCGCCTTTTAGATTCTGCGATTGCGCGAGACCCGCTCTTTGCAGGAGCACTCAATGTGCTCTCGGGGGTTTATGCCCGGGCGGGAAGGTTGGCCGAGGCGGAAGCGACGGAGCGCAGGGTGCTCGAGATCAGTCCCACTTATGCGAGCGCGCCCTCCAACTTGGCGCTCGTCTTACTTGCACGTGGCCGGCGTGATGAAGCCCTGAAGGTAATACAGCAGTCAACGGAACCGGATGATCGAGCTCAAGGACTCGCACTAATTTACTACGCTCTCGGACGCAAGGCGGACTCCGATGCGCAGCTCGCCACGCTCACGCGCGAGCACGCGAACGACGATGCATTTGAGATTGTTGAAACACATGCCTACAGGGGCGAGATTGATGAGGCGCTCCGATGGCTCGATCGCGCCTACGCGCAGAAGGATTCGAACCTTTATCTCGTCAAGGGGGACCGGCTGCTCGAGAAACTTGAGTCTGATCCTCGCTACAAGGCGTTCCTGCGCAAGATGAAGCTTCCCGAGTAGCGGCGTTACGAAGCCTGGTCAGTTGCCTACCCGAAAGCTGCCGTTCTTGACTGGCTGCGTCGGGTCAATTGTCGACGTTCGTGCAAGCTAGGCAAAGCGGTACATGGGGGCAGGATTCAAAGCTGCGACCCTTGACCCTTACCTTCCGAACTTCTGATCGTCGGAGATCACGAGGTATCACCGGTGGGCAACGATAGTGCGGGTAACTGTACGGGTAACTGTTCGCTCGCGGGGAATCAAAAGCCGGTGCGCTCAACAAGTTGGCTGCACCGTTCGATTCCGTCACGCCCCAGAACCTTAACGCTTGACGTTAATAACGCATAGCGTTATGGCTATCAGGTGATCCGGACCTTCAGGACCAAGGGCACGCAGGCGGTGTTCAGCGGTGAGTTCGTGAAGGGGACTTGATCGGCGGATACAGCAACGTGCGCGTGAAAAGCTGAAGTACTTAGATAGCGCGGCTGCGCGATCTGATGATTCCGCCGTCGAATCAACCGGAGCCCCTCAAGAAATAGTGCGACGCCGGCGTGCGATCACGGCCGAAATGGCGTTGCGGTTGTCACGCTATTTCGGTACGAGTGCGCAACTCTGGCAGAACCTACAGACGCAGTATGACCTGGAGATCGCGAGCAGGAAGATCGGCAAGAAGGTGGAGCGCGCCATTCAGCCGCTGACACGCCAGGACTTGACTGGCCGAGACGTGTGAGAGGCCCGAGGCGTTGCAGGATGCCGTGATCGACTGAACGGATCCCGTCACCTGCCGCTGTAGGTCAGGGCGATCGTATTCACGACCCGACTCACACCGGTTGCTTCGTGGGCGGCGGATTCGGCGGTGTCGCGCTGCAGGTCCGTAGCCACCTGACCCGTCAGGTACACGACACCGTCCAGAGTCTGCGCATAAACCTGATTGGGCGGCGCCAGTGCCGGGTGTCGATTCAACTGTGTGCGAACTTCAGCCGTGATCTTCGCGTCGCCGGGGCATCCGTCGGGTCGACACTTTCTGTAGGCGTTGTATGCGGCGCATCCGCACATCGCGCCCCCTGCGATGATGACGCAGGTCAAGATGCAGAGTATCCGCCGAGCGCGCACGGACGAACTCAATGGATGAGCCGGGGGCTACGACAGGGAAAAAAGGAGCGGCCTCGGAGGCGGGGGCGATGACCGTATGATCCGAGCGGGGTCTGATAGCGTTGCCGTCCCTGGACGCGGCTGCCATCCCTGGCATTGTCTTCATGCTTGATCGCACTGCCATCCTGGCAGCGCAGACACGCTCAGAACCTTCAGGTCACCTCTCGTCCTCCGCCTCGAGGCCGTTAAAAACGCGTCAGACCGTGTGGGGGGTCATCTCGGACGACGCGAGTTGCGATACCCGTTTGTGCTCGTGCATTGCCTGCCTGGCGTCCGTGAGCAGCTCGTCGATGCCTACGGGACGCCGTGAATTGAAGTGCGCGACTCCTACGCTCAGTGACAGCCCAGGAAGATCGGAGCTTCGCGTCTGCGGCCGGCGCGCGCGCAGCAGGATGGCGCTGCGCGAGGCGTACTCGGAGCTCGTCGTCAGGGCGGCGAACTCCGCGCCGCTCAACCGGCTGATGACCTCATAGACGCCATAGCTCGGGAACAGATCGCGCATGAAGTTGCCCATCTGCCGCATCAGGACCTCGCCCGCGGAGCGGCCGATTTTCTCAGTGATCCGCTGCAGATCGTTCACCTGGAAGTAGATCAGGTAGGCGGCATGCCCGTCGCGGGCCGCGACGTCCAGCAGCCGCGTGCCCATCTGCATGAAGCCACGCCAGTTGCACAATCCGGTGAGATCATCCGTCAGCGCCACGCAGCGCAAGGCCTGCACGACGTTCAGCAACGCCTTCATCTGCAGCGAGACTCGCTGTCCCTTGCTCAGTCCCTGAAAGCGCAGCAGCTCCGACAACAGGCGTCTGATGCGCGCATCGTCGCCTTCGAGGGCGGCTGCGCGCAGCTGGCTGGCGAGTTCCGCATTGCGCGCGCGGAGTGCCCCTTGTTCGGCGCCCCGCGAGACCAACGCAGCTTCCATCATGGGAGGTCTTCCTCACCCGCAGCCTGACCACCGGAGGCGCAAGCATAAAGGCTGTGCATGAGATCGTGTGACGGCACCGAACCCGCTTCGATGTCGGTTCCTGTCGGATTGTGCAGTAGGGGACCTCCTACATCCGGCCTACCTCGTCATACGCCATGAGCATGTTCGCACCCACATCGTCCTGGATGAGCTGATCAAAGCGAGTTTGCCGCGCAGGATCTCGCGTGAGCGCAACGCCCAGCGCTGCTGCTGCGCACAACGGAGCGTGCGCGCCACTGCCCCCCGTTTTCTGTAGCTGAAATCCTAACATCTCTTCAGTTACCCGCCGACCGACCGCTCTGCCTGCTCGGTGGATAGTCGGATGCGCCGTCCAACGTCTGCTTCGGTCGCGGCACCATCCCGTGGAAACTACAGCCAATGGTCTCGACCGCGAAGCTCATCATGATCGGGCCACGGCGATCGCGTACGGTGCGGGACAGGGGGAAGGGTGAGGACGGTGCTGCGCGCTGAATGGACGACGCGCCCGCGTCGAGGTTTCTGGACCTCCCGGGGGAACGATCGCGGTATGATGCATTCAGTGTGGAACATCGCCCGCGACTTCGTGTCGCGATACCGAGTTCCATTGAGTTTCGGGGACATGCCTCGGTCATCCAGCGTGAATTCCGCCGCTGCCCGCCAGATGACGCTGGTCGCGCTGCTGCTGGCCACGGTGCTCGGATTGTTCGTCGCTGCCGAGCTGGGGCAACGCAAGCTGGAAGAGGCGAGGCGACAGGTCGAAAGGGCCGCGCAGCGTGAGCAGGCGCTGGCGGAAGTCCGGCAGCTGCTGAGCCAGGCCGAGAGCAGCCAACGCGGCTCCATACTGCTGGGTGATGCCGGATACCTCGAGCCCTACCAGGAAGCCGTCGGCAAGATCCCTCGAGCGCTGCGTCAGCTCAACCAGGCGTTCGCGAGCGCCGACACGACGGTGCGCGCGGACGTCGAGCAGGTAGAACGGCTCAGCAACGCAAAGCTGGTCGAGATGGCCGAGACGCTGAATCTCTACCGCCAACACGGGCCCAGTGCGGCCCTTGACCTGATTCGTACCGATATCGGCCAGTGGACCATGACTCAGCTTGCGCAACGGGTGCGCAAGATCCAGGCACAGGAGACGGGCAACATCCTGGCCGCGAGCCGGTCGTGGCGAATCGACCGCTGGATAAATCTTGCGATTACCAGCACCGCGCTCGCAGCCAGCATTTTCCTGGTGCTGCTGCTGTGCCGCCTGGTCGTCAGTTACGTGCGCTCCAAGGAGCGCGAAACCGAGGATCTCACCGAGCGCGGCACCGAGCTGGAGCTGCAGGTGAAACGGCGCACCGAGGAGCTGTCGCAGCTCTCGACTCACCTTCAGTCGCTGGCCGAGCAGGAACGCTCGGCCCTGTCACGCGAGCTGCACGATGAGCTCGGCGGGCTGCTGGTCGCCGCCCGGATGGACGTCTCCTGGCTCGAGGATCGCGTGGCCACCAGCGATCCGGAGGTGCAGGCGCATTTCAAGCGCCTGCACGAGGCTCTGCAGGCCGGGGTCGAGGTCAAGCGCCGGGTCGTTGAAAATCTGCGCCCCAGCCTGCTCGATAACCTCGGGCTCTTTCCGGCCCTGCGCTGGCAGGTAGCGGACAGCTGCGGACGCGCGGGACTGCACTGCACCGAGCGATATCCTCCGGAGGAGCTCGACCTGACTCCGGAGGCGTCGATTGCCATATTTCGAATCGTGCAGGAGGCCCTGACCAACATTGTCAAGCATGCGCAGGCGCGCAACGTCGAGGTCTCCATCGAGTCGCGGCACCAATCGCTGATCGTGCGCGTCCAGGACGATGGTATCGGACTGCCGCTCGAGCCGCGGCAGGCGCCCGGACCGCACGGCCTGGCGGCAATGCGGCATCGCGCCCTGGGGCTCGGAGGTCAGTGGCACGCGCTGCGCGCCATGGGTGGCGGCACCGAGATCGAGGTGCGCCTGCCGCTGGAGAAAATCCTCGCGACCGAATCAATCCTCAATCCAACGCAGGGGACGACCGCGGCGGCGGGCTACGCGTCCCCGCCCGCGCGTTCTCTGGCAAAGCCACGCAGCAGCGAGGGCAGGCGGAAGTAGTCACGGGATTTGTCCAGAAACGCCTCGACGCCGAACAACTCGGCCTCGTGTCGATACTCGGGCAGGCCGAAGTTGGTCAGAACGACCACCTTCGGTCGATGTCCGGCGCGGGCGAGCGAGCGCAGCACCCCGAAGCCCGAACCGGTGCGCAGGTGCAGATCGAGTATCACGACGTCGGGTTGCGAGCCCGCGATGCTGCCGAGCGCACCGGCTTCCGTATCGACGGTCTCGATCAGATCCACGTCCGGCAGGCGCCGAATCAGCTCTGCCAGCCGCGCAGCGAGCAACGATGAGTCCTCGGCAAGCAGGACCCGCAAGGCAGGGCTATTCGGCATAATCGAAGCGACCGGAGTGATCCAGCGCAAGCCACCAGGCGCTGTGGGATTGCTCACCGCGCGAAGCCTAAGCAGCCCGCGTGCCGGCGGCTGCCGGTGCCCACCGTCGAAGCGTGTCGGTGCCCGCCCACGCTACTGGACCAGGCCGTTGCGCAGCGCGTACGCCGTCAGATCGGCGTTGGTGTCAAGATTCATTTTCTCGAGGACCCGCGCCCGATAGGTGCTGACGGTCTTGACGCTGATGAAGAGCTCCTCAGCTATCTCCGAAACGCTGCGTCCGACGGCAAGCTTGCAGAGAATCTGGAACTCCCGCTGTGAGAGCGCCGCGTGCAAGGGCTGGTCGGTCGGCTCATCCAGGGCGCTCACCAGCATCTCGCTCAGGGTGGCACTCACGAAGCGGCGCCCGGAGAGCACGGTGTGGACCGCCCGCATGAATTCCTCGGGCGCCTGGTCCTTGGCGAGATAACCGAACGCGCCGGCGCGTAACACGTTGATCGCATACTGTTTCTCGGAGAAGCCACTCATCACGAGAACACGGGTATTGGGGTAGCCCGCACGAATATGCCGCAGGATATCGATGCCACTGCGATCGGGCATATTGATGTCGAGGATGACGAGGTCCCATTGAGCCTTGCGCAGCTCCTGCAGCGTCTCCTCACCGCTGCCCGTCTCGGCGATCGGGTCGATCGACCGGTCCTGCTCCAGATAATGCCGGAGCCCGGTCCGCATCATCGCGTGATCGTCCGCAATCAGTACGCTTGGCATTCAGCCTCCGATTGGCGTGGCTGCCAGGTGCGAAGCTCGAGCACTGCGTCGTGGCCACAGTATCGGCTGCCCGGAAAGCTTCACCGTACGCCAGGCCCTTGATCGTCTGTAGGCGTGATCTTACAAAGTCCTACGCTCCCGGGTCTAGCTGGGGCGAATGCCCCAGCAGTAAGGGTCGGCCGGGTCGAGTCGCAAGCGCGCCTCCCCGGTGACGTGCGCGGTGCCGGTGATGATCGGGGTGATCTCCCCCTGGTCGCGGGCGTGCCAGCGGTAGCGCGCGCTGAACGTGCTGCCGATCAGACTCTCCTGAATCCACGGGTCGCCTTCCCGAAGGCCTTCGTCGGCGGCGAGACATGCGAGCTTGGCGCTGGTGCCCGTGCCGCACGGGGAGCGGTCGTAGGCTCTGCCCGGACAGAGGACGAAGTTACGGCTGTGCACGCCGGCGCGGGTCGAGGGCGCAAACAGCTCGACGTGATCCACTTCAGGGTAGCCCTGCGCATTCACGGCCTGCCGTAGGCGCCAGGCAAACTCAGTCAGGGCCTCGAGGTTCTGCGGATTGATGTCGAGATCGTGCCCGTCGGTTAGAAAGAACCAGTTGCCGCCCCAGGCCACATCGCCCCGGATGTCGCCGACACCGGGCACGGCGACGGCGATCTGGCGCGCCTTGCGGTAGCTGGTGACGTTCTCGACCTCGATGCGGCCGTCGGGATGCAGCTGCGCATTCACGGCTCCGACCGGGGTATCGATACGAAACGTCCCGGCTGCGCATCTGCCTGCGTGGGCAAGCGAGGCGATGAGGCCGAGCGTACCGTGACCACACATACCGAGATAGCCCACGTTGTTGAAGAAGATCACGCCCCAGTTGCAGTCGGGACGATGCGGCTTGCACAGCAAGGCTCCGACCAGCGTGTCGCAGCCGCGCGGCTCGTTCACTATGGCGGAGCGATACGCATCGAACTGCTGGTGAAAGCGCTCGACGCGCTGCGCCAGCGGGCCGACGCCCAGGTCCGGGCCCCCGTCGATCACCAGCCGGGTCGGCTCACCGGCGGTGTGGGAGTCGATGACCTGGATCGCCTGGACCTGAGCTTCCCGAGTCCCCGCCACGTGAGCCCTCACGCGGGGCGTGCGGCGCGTGCGCGCTCGACCCGCTCCATCACCGTGGCGCGGCGCTCGCCGGCGAGCGGCAGCCGCGGCGGGCGCACACGCTCGGAGCCCCGTCCCATGATGGCCTCGGCGAGCTTGATGGACTGCACCAGATCGGGCTCGGAGTCGAGGTGCAGCAGCGGCATGAACCAGCGATAGATCGTGCGGGCGCGCTCCAGCTGCCCGTTGCGGATGGCTTCACACAGTGCCAGCGACTCGACGGGGAAGGCGTTGGTCAGCCCCGACACCCAGCCCCGCGCTCCGAGCATCAGGCCCTCGAAGGCGAAATCATCGAGCCCCGCGAAGAGTACGTAGCGATCGCCCAGGGCATTGAGCACATCCGTGAAGCGCCGCGGATCGGGTGCGGACTCCTTGAGCGCCACGACGTTCGCCTGCTCTGCCAGCTGCTTGAGACTTTCCATCTCGATGTTGACCCGATAGGCCGGTGGATTGTTGTACAGCATGATCGGCAGCGAGGTCGCCTGCGCCACGGTGCGCAGGTGATACTCGAGCTCGGCGCGCGTCGGCACGTACACCATCGCCGGCAGCACCATCAGGCCGTTGACGCCGATGCGCTCGGCATCGCGCGCGTAGGCCACCGCGCTGCTCGTCGTCAGCTCCGAGACGCCGGCGATGAGCGGCACCTTGCCCCCGACTGCGCCGACGGCCGCCGTGAGAACCGCGCGCTTCTCCTGCGCGGTGAGGGAGTTGTTTTCCCCCACGGTGCCCAGCAGCACCAGGCCGTGAACGCCGTCGCGCACCAGGGCCGACAGCACTGCGCAGGTCGCCTGCAGATCGACCGCGAGATCGGTGCCGAACTGTGTGGTAGCCGCCGGAAAGACTCCGGACCAGGAGCATTTGAGAGGCGTGGTCAGGCGGATACTCCGCTGTAGATCGTATACGCTCGATGCATGGGGGAGCAAGACAGGGTCGCGGTGATCGGCGCGGGCGTCATCGGCTGCGCGATCGCCTGCGCTCTGGCTCGCGAGGGCCGGGGCGTGCTGCTCGCCGACCCCGAGGAACCGGGCGTCGGCGGCGCGAGCTTTGGCAATGTGGGACACATCGCGGCGGAGCTGATCGAGCCCTTGCCCTCGGTGGGGCTGCTGTTCGGCTTCTGGCGTGAGCTGTTCGCGTTCGGGGGGCCGCTCGATATTCCGTGGCGCACGCTGCCGCGGGTCGCGCTCTGGGCCCCGCGTTTCGCGGCCGCGGCGTTCCGCCGCCGCGCCAACACGCAGCATCTCGCGCCGCTGGTCAGACCCGCGAGCGCAGCCTGGGAGCGGTTGCTGCGCGAGCTCGGCACTCCGGGGCTCCTGCGCCGCAACGGCCACTATCAGGTCTGGCTCGGCGCGACGGCCGGCAGGCGGGCGCGCGCCGAGGCGTGCCGGATGAGGCGGCTCGGCGTGGCGACGGACCCGGTGGGCGCCGAGCTGCTGCGTGCCGTGGCCAGTGCCGCGGGCGATGAAACCATTGCGGGTCTGAGATTCCCCGACAGCGCTCATGTACTGGACCCGCGCGCCGTGTGCGAGGTGCTGGCGCGGGCAGCGGTCGAGCGCGGCACGACACTGCAGCGCGCCCGGGTGCGCTCACTGGCGCCGCGCGGTGATCAGATCGAGATGCTCAGCGATGCGGGCGTCTTCACCGCAGCCACGGTGATCGTATGCGCCGGAGCGTGGTCGGGGCCGCTGCTCGCCCCGTTCGGTTTGCGCGCGCCGCTCGAGGCCGTGCGCGGTTATCACATCGAGCTGCCAGGACACGCGGCGCTCGTCGATGCGCCGCTCGTCTACATGGACCGCAGCATCGTGGTCACGCCGATGGCCGCGCGGCTGCGAGCGTCGAGCTACATGGAGTTTGCGCGACTCGAGGCTGCGCCCGATCCGAGAAAGCCGGCCCGCTTGCGGGCGAACTTGCGGCGTCTCGGCTACCGCTGCGAGGGCGAGAGCTGCGCTTGGGTCGGCCCGCGTCCGGTTCTTCCGGACTACCTGCCGGGGATCGGGCGGGCGCCCGGTGCCGCGAGGCTCTTCTACGCCATCGGCCACCAGCACCTGGGGTTGACGCTCGCACCGGTCACGGCCGATCTGATGGTCGCCCTGGTCTGCGGCCGCGAGCCCGTCCACGATGTGACACCATTTGATCTGCGCCGTTTCAACTGAGGCCCCTGGGAGTCGAGCCTTTGTACCTCAACGGCCGCTACGCGCTCCTGACGGCGTTCCTGGCCGCGGGCCTCGGCTACCTGTGGCGCTGGTTCGCCCTCGAGCGGGCGGCGGGCGGGAGCCCGAAGCCTCGCCCGGCGGATGTCCTGGTCGGTTTCGGCACCAACTTCTTCGACACTCTGGGCATCGGATGCTTCGCGCCCACGACCGCCATCTTCAAGATGCAGCATCGCATGGCGGACGAGGACATCCCGGGGACCCTGAACGTCGGCGACGCCTTGCCCACCGTGGTGGAAGCGCTCGTCTTTGTGGCGATCGTCACGGTGGACCTCACGACGCTCATCGCCATGATCGTCGCGGCAGTGGTCGGCGCCTGGTTGGGCGCGGGCATGGTGGCGCGCGCCCCGCGGCGCTTCATCCAGCTCGGTATGGGCGTGGCACTGCTGGTCGCGGCAGCTCTCATGCTGGCGAAGAATCTCGCCTGGTTGCCGCCCGGAGGTGAGGCGCTGGGACTTCACGGGCCCACACTCGTGTTTGCGGTGTGCGCGAACTGTCTGCTCGGGGCGCTGATGATGCTGGGTGTGGGGCTGTATGCACCGTGCCTCATCCTCGTGAGCCTGCTCGGCATGAGTCCACTGGTGGCCTTTCCGATCATGATGGGTTCATGCGCGCTGCTGATGCCCGTCGGCGGTACGCGCTTTGTGCGCACGCGGCGCTATCATCCCGGCGCCGCGCTCGGGCTGACGCTCGGCGGCGTTCCCGGGGTACTGTGCGCCGCCTTCATCGTGCGATCGCTGCCCGTGGGGTGGCTGCGGTGGCTGGTGGTGGTCGTGGTCATGTACGCGGCGGCCCTGATGCTGGCCTCGGCGCGTCGGGCATCGCGCGAGCGCTGCGGATGATTGGCGAGTGCTCAGGGCGCGTGGAAGTCCTCGGCCACGGCTTCCACCAGCGTCGGGCCCGGCCGCGCCAGGGCCGCGCGCAGCGCCTCGGCGAGCGCCGCCGCTTCGTGCACCCTCACGCCCGCGGCCCCACAGGCGCCGGCGAGGGCCACGAAGTCCGGATTGCGCGCCACCACGCCGATCGGGGCGATACCGGCGGCACGCATGTCGTCGCGGATCTGCCCGAGGGCACCGTTGTTCCACACGACCAGCGGCAGGCTGAGATCGAGCTCCACCGCCGTCATCAGTTCCTGCAGCGTGAACTGCACGCCGAAGTCTCCGGCGAGCGCCACCACGGCCCGCGCCGGCTGCGCAATCTTGGCGCCGATGGCGGCGGGCAGCGCGTAGCCGAGGGCGCCGTAGCCTGAAGGGTGAAACCACAGCCCGGGACGCTCGGCGGCGAACGCGTAGTTGCCCAGGTAGGCGATCTGGGTCATGTCGGTGAACAGCACGCCGTCGCTGGGAAGGGCCTCGCGCAAGGCGCGCACGGCCGCGAGGCGTGCGCGTGTGTCGGAGTCAAACTGCGCATCGATGCGCGCGCGATAGGCCGCGGCGGCGCCGGCCGCGGTGCGCCAGCCCGCGCGCACGCGACTCGCGCCGGCCAGCACCTCGAGGCTCGCGCCTGCATCGCCCCTGAGCAGCACGTCGGCCGCAAACTGATCGGACAGCTTCTGGTCGTCGACGTCGAGGCGCACCAGGCGCCCGCTCATCGCCAGGCGCGTGGTGGTGTAGACGTCCGTTTCGGACAACTCCGTGCCCGCCGCCACCACCACGTCGGCGGCGGCCACCAGCTCCTGGGTCGGTGCATACGGCAGACTCGCGCCGAGGCTGGCGGGGTGGCTCTCCGCCACCGCGCCCTTGCCGGCCACGGTGGTGATGAGGTAACCGTCGACCGCCTCCACCAGCTTGCGCAGCGCGCCGCCGGCGCGGCGCGCGCCGCCGCCGGCGATGATCAGCGGCCGCTGCGCTTCGGCAAGCAGCGCCTGCGCCGCGGCGAGCGCGTCGGGCGAAGGAGGTGGCGCAGCGCCGCTGCGCGCGAAACGCTCCGGGCGCAGGGTGGTGGGCTCGCCCAGCAGGTCGAGCGGGATTTCGAGGTAGGCGGGCCGCGCACGCGCGGCGTGCAGTGTGGCGAATGCCGCCCGCAGATGATCGCGCACGTCCGGCGCGCCGCGGGCGCTGCGGGCGAGACCGGCGACCCCGGCAGCGATGGCGCGCTGATCGTCGAGCTCGTGCAACACGCCCCAGCCCTTGCCGAGGCAGGCGCGCGCCGGGCTGCTCGCGATGACCAGCAGCGGCACCGAATCCGAATACGCCTGCGCGACGGCGGTGAGAGCGTTGGTCACTCCGGGACCGGAGATCACGAACGCCGCCGCCGCGCAGCCGCTCACCCGCGCGTAGCCGTCGGCGGCAAAGCCGGCGTTCTGCTCGTGGCGCACCAGCACGTGGCGCAGGCGCGCGAATTCCAGGCCGCGGTACAGCTCGATGTTGTGCACGCCCGGAATGCCGAACACGGTATCGATGCCGTTGGCCGCGAGCGTCTCGACAACGTAGCGTCCGACAGTCCAGGCAGTGGCGCTCATGAGCTTGAAATGTTAACACCGCACACGCACAGTACGAACGTGAAATTCTCGGCACTCGTGCACCGCATCAGCGGCGATGGCGCGGATGCGTGGCTCACTCACTACCAGGCGGCGGCGGCGCGCGAGCGCGGCGAGGACGTGATCGTGCTCAGCGTAGGCGATCCGGATCTGGACACGCCCGCGGCCGTGGTCGAACGTGCGGTCGCGCAGCTGCGCGGCGGCGACACGCACTACGTGCCCGCAGCCGGGCGGCCGGCCGTGCGCCAGGCGATCGCCCGCGCGCACGCGGCGCGCTGCGGTCAGCCGGTCGGGCCCGACAACGTGGTGTACTTTGCCGGCGCACAGAACGCGCTGTTCGTGGCTTCCCTGTGCCTCGCGGGACCCGGGGATGAGGTCGTGACCTTCGAGCCGCTGTACCCGACCTACCCCGCCACCATCGAGGTGTCGGGGGCGCGTCTGGTGCGGGTGCCTGCCGCGGCCGGCTGGCGTCCGGACCTGGCCGCGCTCGCCGCGCTCATCACGCCGCGCACCCGCGCGATCTTCTGGGCGACACCGAACAATCCCAGCGGCGTGGTGCTGAACGAGGCGGAGTTGAGCGTGATCGCGGAGCTGGCGCGAGGCCACGACCTGTGGCTCGTCTCGGACGAGGTGTATGCGGGGCTGGCGAGCGGTGGAGCCGTGCCGAGTCTCGCGGCGCGCCTGCCCGAGCGCGTCGTCACCGTCGGCAGTCTCTCGAAGTCGCACTCCATGACCGGCTGGCGCGCCGGCTGGCTGGTGGGGCCCCGGGAACTGGCGGTGCACGCCGAACAGCTGGCGATGTGCATGCTGTTCGGCCTGCCGGGTTTCATCCAGGAGGCGGCGCTCACGGCGCTCACGCTCGCACCCGAGGCCGAGCAGCGCATCCGCGGGTTGTGCGCGGCGCGCCAGGAGCGCCTTGCCGCCGGTATCCGCGACATCCCGACGTTGCAGGCGATGGCGCCCGAAGCGGGCATGTTCATGCTGATCGATGTGCGCGCCACGGGGCTTTCGGGCGCGGAATTCATGCGCGGCCTGTACGCCTCGCAGCGCGTCTCGGTGATGGATGGCGCGGCGTTCGGGCGCTCGAGCGAGCACTGCGTGCGCGTGTGCTTCGCCACCGACGAGGCGACGCTCGACGCAGCCTGCACCCGCCTGCGGCGCTTCTGCGAGGAGCTGTCGCGCCGCTCGCGGCCCTAGCCAGCCTGCGCCGCCGCGGCGCGGCGTAGCCGTAGATTATATTATTATGACGACATTAAAAAAACCGGCCGGGAGTGCGGGCGCGATCATGCGACAGGTCAGAACACTGGGTCTGCTGGGTACCGGAGTGATCGGCGGTGGCTGGGCCGCGCGCGCGCTGCACTTCGGCATCGACGTCCTGGCCGCAGACCTCAACCCGGAAATGCAGGAGTGGCTCCGCGGCGCAGTCGCCAACGCGGAAGGCGCGCTGGCGCGGCTCACGCTGGCGCCCCTGCCGCCGAAGGGGAAGCTGTCATTCACCACCGACCTGCCGACGATGGCACGGCAGGCGGATTTCATCCAGGAGAACATCCCCGAGCAGTTGGAGCTCAAGCAGCGGGTGCTCGCCGCTGTCAGCCATCATGCGCCGGCCGATGTCGTGATCGCCTCCAGCACCTCCGGCCTCATGCCCTCGGATCTGCAGCGCGACATGCTGGCGCCGGAGCGCTTCCTGGTCGCGCATCCGTTCAACCCCGTGTACCTGCTGCCGCTGGTGGAGCTGGTCGGCGGCCGACAGACCTCGACCGCGGCCCTGGACGCCGCCAGCGTTTTCTTCACCTACATCGGCATGCATCCCCTGAGGGTGCGCCGCGAGGTGCCGGGCCATCTCACCGACCGGCTGCAGGAAGCGTTGTGGCGCGAGCTCCTGCACATGGTGAATGAGGACGTGGCCACCACCGGCGAGCTCGACGACTCGATCGTGTACGGCCCGGGCCTGCG
The DNA here is from genome assembly GCA_005878835.1 of Gammaproteobacteria bacterium. Classification (GTDB taxonomy): domain Bacteria; phylum Pseudomonadota; class Gammaproteobacteria; order Steroidobacterales; family Steroidobacteraceae; genus 13-2-20CM-66-19. Next base: position 27,523 of record VBMV01000060.1, read on the forward strand.
CTGGGCGGCCATGGGCACCAACCTGATCTATCACCTCGCCGGCGGTGAGAGCGGCATGCGTCACATGCTCAGGCAGTTCGGACCGTGCCTGAAATGGCCGTGGACCAGACTCGAGGCCCCGCAGCTGACCGAGGCGCTGATCGACAAGATGGTCGCGGGCACGCAGGCGCAGGCCGCCGGACGCTCGATCCGCGAGCTGGAGCGATTGCGGGACGACTACCTGGTCGCGATCCAGCAGGTGCTGAAGCCCTACGACATCGGCGCCGGCGCCACCTTGCGGGCGCTCGAGGAACGTCTGTACGAAGCCGCGGCTGCCGGCGCCCGCGCGCGTATCGCCGCAGCCGAGGAGCCGTTGCGACTGCTGGAGACCTACGTGCGGCCCGAGTGGATCGACTACAACGGTCACATGACCGATTCGCGCTACCTGCAGGTGTTCGGCGATGCCACCGACGCGCTCTTCAGGTACGCGGGCGTCGATGACGGGTACCGCCGATCCGGACGGGCGATGTACACCGTCGAAACACACCTCACCTACAAGGCGCAGGCGCGCGCGCTCGAACCCCTGTACGTGACAACGCGGGTGCTGGCGGTCGATGACAAGCGCGTGCGGCTGTTGCACAACCTGCATCGCCGGCACGATGAGGCCCTGGTCGCCAGCGCGCGGCAGCTGTACCTGCACGTGAATAGCCCGCCCGGGAAGGCCTCGCCGATGGAGGCCGGGGTGCGCGCGCGGCTGGCGGACCTGCAGGCCGCGCACGGGGGCGACCAGACCGCGTGAGGAGGATCCGATGGACTTTGCGCTCACCGAAGAACAGCAGCTGATCGTCACAACCACGCGTGAATTCGTCCGCCGCGAGCTCGTGCCGCACGAGCGCGAGGTCGAAGAGAGCGGCCGGCTGCGCGAGGAGCTGCGGCAGGAACTCAAGGCGCGGGCGATCGCCGCCGGCCTGTACGCCGCCAACATGCCCACCGAGGTCGGTGGCGCCGGGCTCGATGCGGTGAGCTGGATGCTGTACGAGAAGGAGCTCGGCTATACGGGTTACGTGCTGCACTACGCCTGCGTCGCGCGGCCCTCGAACATCCTGCTCGCCTGTCAGGGAGCACAGCGCGAGCGCTACCTGCTGCCGGCAGTGCGCGGCGAGCGTACCGAGTGCCTGGCGATGAGCGAGCCGCAGGCGGGCTCGGACCTGCGCGGCATGCAGACCACGGCAGTGCCGCGGGGCGGCGACTTCATCGTCAACGGCACCAAGCACTTCATCAGTCACGCCGACCATGCGGACTTCGTGATCCTGTTTGCCGCCACCGGCGAGGAGGAATCCGCGCGCGGCAAGCGTAAACTCATCAGCGCGTTCCTGGTCGACACCGGCACGCCCGGTTTCGAGATCCGGCCCGGGTATCAGAACGTCTCGCATCGCGGCTACACCAACAGCATCCTGCAGTTCAGCGACTGCCGGCTGCCGAAGTCGGCAGTGCTCGGGGAGCTGCAGCGGGGATTCGAGCTTGCCAACACCTGGCTCGGGGCGACGCGCCTGCAGGTGGCGGCCAACTGCCTCGGGCGCGCGCAGCGGGCGCTCGAGTGCGCCAAGCAGTGGGCGGTCGATCGCGTGCAGTTCGGACAGCAGATCGGCAAATTCCAGGGTGTGTCCTTCAAGCTTGCGGACATGGCGCTCGAGCTGCGCGCCGCCGAGCTGCTCACCCTGGAAGCGGCGTGGAAGCTGGATCAGAAGCTCGCGACCGACATGGACATGGCGATCGCGAAGCTGAAGGCGACCGAGATGCTGGCGATGGTCGCCGACGAGGCGCTGCAGATTCACGGCGGCATGGGGCTCATGAGCGAGCTGCCGCTGGAGCGCATCTGGCGCGATGCGCGCATCGAACGCATCTGGGAGGGCACCAGCGAGGTGCAGCGGCACATCATCTCGCGCGCGCTGCTGCGGCCGCTGGGCGGCTGAGGCCGGTGTCATTTCCCCTTCCACACCGGCTTGCGCTTCTCGGCGAAGGCGCGCGCGCCTTCCTTCAGATCCTCCGAGCGGATGACCTTCTGCACCGCGTCGAGGCTGTCGTGCAACTCGAACGCCGCGTGCTCGGGCACCATTTCGGTGTGGCGCAGCAGCTGTTTGATGGCCGGAAACAACAATGGCGGACCGGCGGTGAGCTGCTGGGCGATCTCGCGCGCCTTGGCGAGACCCTGGCCCTTGGGCACGACATGGTTGGCCAGGCCCCAGTGCTTGGCTTCGCCGGCGTCCATCCAGCGGCCGGTCATCAGGAACTCGACGGCGACGTGGTAGGGGATGCGCCGCCGCAGTTTGATGGTGCCGGCGTCCGCGAGCACGCCGACGTTTATTTCGGGCAGCGCGAACTTCGCGTGCTCCTCCATCACGATGATATCCGTCCCCAGCACGATCTCGAAGCCCCCGCCGCAGGCGATGCCGTTGACCGCGGCGATGAGGGGCTTGTCGAGGTTGCGCGGGTAGTTCAGGCCGCCGAATCCGCCCGCACCCCAGTCCTCGTCGGACTGCTCGCCGCCGGCGGCGCCCTTGAGGTCCCACCCCGGGCTGAAGAAGCGCTCACCGGCGCCCGTCACGATCGCAACCCGCAGGGCCGGGTCGTCACGGAACGCGGCGAACGCCTGGTTCAGGCGCCGGCTCGCCGCCAGGTCGATGGCGTTCGCCTTCGGACGGTCGATGGTCACCTCGAAAACCGCACCGCGGGTTGCGGTGCTGATGCCGTCGGACATGTCAGTGTTCCTCCAGGCGGATCAAAGCGTCGACTGCCACGGCGCCTGAGCCCTGCGGGCGCACGATGACGGGATTGAGGTCCAGCTCCACCAGGCGCTCGAGGTTGGCCGCGGCGTAGCGGGTGCAGGCGAGAGCAGTCTGCACCAGCGCAGCGACGTCTGCCGGCGGGCGGCCACGGTAACCGGCGAGCAGCTTTGCGAGCTTGAGTGTGCCGAGCGCCGTCTCGATGGCGGCGGCGGTGAAGGGCGGCAGGAGAGTCACGCTGTCGCGCAGCAGCTCGGTCAGCACGCCGCCGGCGCCGAGCACCAGGAGCTGTCCGAATTGCGGATCGACGCTCACGCCGACCAGGACCTCCGCGACACCGTCGCTCACCATCTCCTCGACGAGCAGGGTCGCGGAGAGCGCGGACAGGCGCTGCGCGGCGGCGGCGGCTTGCGCGGCATTGCGCACGTTGAGCACCACTGCGCCCAGCTCGGATTTGTGTTCCACCTGGCTCCCTACGGCCTTGATCACCACCGGAAATCCGAGCGCCGCGGCCGCGACGCTCGTCTCAGCGGCTGCGACGAGCCGCCAACGCGGCACCGGGACGCCGAAGGCGGCGAGCGCGCGCTTGCCCTCGTGCTCGGCCAGCGTGCGCGCGGCGCTGGCGGCGACGCGTGGCTGCTGCAGCTGCACCGCGGCGCCGCGCGCCCAGGTCTCGCCGACCGCGCCGGCGAGATCGAGCGCCTCGAGCGCTTCGCGCTGGCCCTGCAGGGGCACGATGCCGGCCGCGAGACACTTTTCCCGCGTGGCGCGCGGCAGCGATTCGGGCAGCGAGGCAATCACCACTCCACGGGTCGTCGTCGCGGAGAGCGCGGCCGCAAACTGCCCGATCGCGCTGAGGTAGGCGGTGTCATCGGCCGCGCCCGCGGGCGGGCAGTCGACCAGAAAGGCGACGACATCGTAGCCGGCGCGCAGCACCACGCTGAACATCGCGTGCTGCCGGGGCGGATCAAACCACACATGAGTGTGAAAATCGAACGGGTTGGAGATATGAACGCGATCCGAGAGAATCTCGCGCAGGCTGGCGGCAGCGGGCGCCGGAATCGGTGCGAAGTCCAGTCCCAGATGGCGTGCGGCGTCGGCGGTCATCGCCATGTCGCCGCCCGAGGCGCCCATGGTGAGCACGCGCCGGCCGCGCAGCGGACCACCGCTGTGAAAGATCTTCAACGTTTCGCACAGCGTGGCGAGCGATTCGCAGCGGGCGATGCCCGCCTGTGCGCAGAAAGCCGCGAAGGCCGCATCCGCACCGGCGAGCGAGCCGGTGTGAGTGCGCACGGTGCGGGTGGCCGCCGCGGTGCGTCCCGCCTTGATGAGGGCGATGGGCTTGCCGGCGGCGCGCGCCCGCTCGGCCGCCCGGGCAAAGCGCGCTGCATCGCGTACACCCTCCAGGTACAGGCCGAAGGCCGTGACGCGCGCGTCCTGCGCCAGCAGCTCGATGAGATCCTCGGCGGCCAGGCGCGTCTGGTTGCCGACGGTGAGCACATAGCCGATCGGCAGCGAGCGATCGTTGAACGACAGGTCGAGGGCGATCGTGCCACTCTGGCAGATGAGGGCGACCCCGCGCTGGCAGCGGCTCCCGATCACCTGATCGGGCCACAGCGCCGCGCCGTCGAAGAAGTTGATGAAGCCATAGCAGTTGGGGCCGAAGAACGGCAGCGCGCCGGCGCTGGCGAGCAGTTCGCGCGTGAGACGCTCGCCCTCGCTGCTGCCGGTCTCGGAGAAGCCGGCGGCAAAGCACACGAAACCGCCGGCGCCGCGCCGGGCGAGCGCCGCCGCGATGGCCGGGACCTCGTGGTTGGGGGCGGCGATGAAGGCGGCATCCGGTGCGCGCGGCAACTCGTCGACCGAGCGAAAATAGTGCTCGCCGTCCCCGCAGGGGCGGTGCGGATGCACGCGCCACACCTCACCGCAATAGCCGATGACGCGGCTCGCCGCCAGCGCCGCATCCGCCCAGGCGCCGCCGATGAGCGCCAGGCTCCGCGGCGCCAGCAGCCGCTGCAGCGGGGCCGCGCTCATGGCGCGCCGGTCGTGCCGCGCAGCTCCATGCGCCGCGATCCCGGGACCGACGCCGGCAGGCCGGCGGTCGCTGCCCGCAACTGCGCGATCGCGGCGCTCACTTCGGCCGGGAAGGGCGTGGTGGTCGGCGCCTGCGGCTGCCGGCGCACGTGCAGCAGCATCACTTCCGCGGCCGCCGCCGCCGGCGTGTGGCCGGCGCGCAGGATCTCGAACGCGGCGTGGATGCGCTTGTGGTCCGCGCCCGCGATGCGCACCGCCACGATGGCGGTGTCGGTGGCCTTGACCTCGTGCAGGTAGTGGATGTGCATCTCCACGGTGTACAGGGTGCAAAGGGTGCGTTGCCGGTACGCGGCGTCCATCCTCAAGCGATCCATGAGTGCGTCGCAGGCCAGGCTGACGATCAGGACGTAGTAGGCATCGCGCAGGTGGCCGTTGTAGTCGATCCACTCGGGCAGGATCGCGGTCTGGTAGATGGGTACGCCCGACACGTCAGTGCAGCTGCAGCCGCTCCCGCGCCTGGGCCGCGGACACGACCCGCGCGCCCATGGCCTCGATGATGGTGCGCGCCTTCTCGACCAGCTGCGCGTTGCTCGCATACACCCCGCGGCTGAGATAAAGGTTGTCCTCCAGCCCCACGCGCACGTTGCCGCCGAGCAGTATCGACTGCGCGACCCACGGCATCTGCATGCGGCTCAGCGCGAAGGAGCTCCACACGCACGGCGAGGGCAGCGTGTTCACCATGGCGAGCAGGTGCCCGACGTCCGCGGGCACCCCGTAGGGGATGCCGGTGCACAGCTGGATCATGGCGGGGGCGGGGATCAGGCCTTCCTTGATCAGTTGCTTCACGAAGGTCAGATTACCGGTGTCGAACACTTCCAGCTCCACTTTCACGCCCAGGTCACGCAGGACGCCGGCGCCGTGACGCTGGTAGTCGGGCGTGGAAATGTAGGCGCGGTTGCCATCACCGAAGTTGAGCGTACCGCAGTCGAGGGTGGCGATCTCGGGGCGGTACAGCCCCTCGCCGCACAGCTCGATGACGTGCCGCATGCGCTCCTCCTGGCTCACGAAGTCGGTCCCGGCGGCCGGGGTGTCCTCGAGGCCGCGCCGGCCGACACAGATATAGCCCCCCATGCCGCAGGTGAGGTTGACGAGCACGTCGACCTTGCTCTCGCGGATGCGCTTGACGACCTCGCGATAGTGGCGGGTCGCCATGCTGAACTCGCCGGTTTCCGGGTCGCGCACGTGGATGTGCACGATCGCGGCCCCGGCGCGCGCCGCGTCGATGGCGGCAGCCGCGATCTGTTCGGGCGTGATCGGGCAGTGCGGGCTCTTGGTGACCCGGGTGTCGTCGCCGGTGATGGCGCAGGTGATGATGACGTCGGAGTTCATGGCGGCGGGTCCTCGGGCGCACGGTGCGCGCCCGGCGGTAATATTATCGCTACAACAATATAACGTGCCGGCGCGGCACGGCAAGCCGCGGTGGCCTGCGGCAGGGAGGCTGGAGCGGCTCACTCCGATGCAGCTGCATACCGGGCCCTTGGTCGCGTGCGTTCTTGCGGAAATGCGCTCCAGCGTGCGCAGCGCGCGCTAACGGTGGTACCGTGGCGGCCGCATGCCACCAGGCGACACACCCGCCGCGGCCGCGGCCGGAGCGCAGTCCCGCGCTGAAAGACTGAACACCAGGGCCGCCGGGGTCGTCGCACTGGCGGTGCTCTGCAGCCGCGTGCTGGGGCTGGCGCGCGAGCAGATCTTCGCGGCGCTGTTTGGCGGCGGGCGCGTCATGGACGCGTTCACCATCGCCTTCCGCATTCCCAACCTGCTGCGCGACCTGTTCGGGGAAGGCGCGCTCTCCACCGCGTTCGTCACGGTGTTCACCCGCACCGCGGCGCTGGAAGGTGACGCCGCGGCCTGGCGGCTCGCCAACAAGGTCGCAACCCTCACCGCGGTCTGCCTGAGCGCGATCACCGTGCTGGGGATCATCACGGCGCCCTGGCTGGTGGCCGCGCTCGCGCCCGGCTTCGATCCCGGCAAGGCGGTGCTCACCATAACCCTCACCAGGGTGATGTACCCGTTCATCCTGCTGGTGTCACTGGCGGCGCTGGTCATGGGCATGCTGAACGCGCGCAACGTGTTCGGCATTCCGGCGCTGGCCTCGAGCTTCTTCAACCTCGGGTCGATCATCGCCGGCGTGGCGCTGGGGTACTGGCTCGACCCGCACTTCGGACCGCGCGCGATCCTGGGGCTCGCCATCGGCACCCTCATCGGCGGGGCGCTGCAGCTGCTGGTGCAACTGCCGGCGCTGCGCCAAGGGGGCTACGCCTTTCGCCCGGATTTTCGCTGGCGCGAGCCCGGGGTGCGGGCGATCCTGCGCCTGATGGGGCCGTCGGTGATCGCCGCGAGCACCACGCAGGTCAACGTGCTGGTCAACTCGGTGTTCGCTTCGCAGCTCGGCGACGGCCCGACATTCTGGCTGACGGTGGCGTTTCGCCTGATGCAGCTGCCGCTGGGGATTTTCGGCGTCGCGCTCGGCACCGTCGCCCTGCCGCTGCTGGCGCGCATGGCGGCGAGCGGCAACACCGCGGCGTTTCGCAGCGAGCTGGCGCGCGGCATGCGGCTCGCGTTTCTCATGACCATCCCGGCGAGCGTCGGTCTCATGATGCTCGCCGAGCCCATCATCTCCGTGCTCTACCAGCACGGCCGTTTCGGGGCCCGCGAGACGGCGGAATCCGCGGCGGCGCTGCGCTTGTACGCCATCGGGCTGTGCGGCTACGCGGCGCTCAAGGTGCTGGTGAACGCTTTCTACGCGCTCGACCGGCGCAAGACACCGATGGTGGTCAGCTTTCTCGCGGTGGGCCTGAATCTGCTGTTGAACTGGATGTTCACCCTGCATTTCGGCTGGGGTCACCGCGGGCTGGCGTTCTCCACCGCCTGCGTCGCCACCAGCAACTTCCTCATTCTTTATTTCCTCATGCGCTCGCACCTCGGGCGCCTGGAATCGCGGGCGATGCTCGCGCTGCTGTGGAGGGTGGCGCTGGCCTCGGCGGTGCTGCTGGGGATTTGCTGGACGGGAGCCCACTTCCTGCTCGCCGACTGGGCGGTGCAGCGCTTCTGGCCGAAGTGCGTGAGCCTGCTGCTTGTCATCGGCAGCGGCGCTGGTGCGTTCTTCCTGTGTGCCAACGCCCTCGGGATCGGCGAAGTCCACGAGATTGCGCGCGCCATGCGTCGCAGGCTGCATCGCGCGGCGTGAGGCTTGCGCCGACGCCGCGGGCTCAGGCAGACGCCGGGAACCGGGGCGCGCACGGCGTAGTCTCAATTCAGTCCCAATTCAGCCGCAGGACCGGATGATGCAACGCATGAAGTCTTACATTCGCTTACTCGCGCCCCTGGCACTGTTGGGTTGTGGTGCGCCGGCGTTCGCGCAGGTGTATCAGTACCCGCCCGGGCGCCCGCTGCAGTGGTTCATCGATGGCGGCGCGAGCGTAACCGAAGGACGCACCGCGGACTTTCTCGACAGCGGCTGGAGCATCGGTACCGGATTCACCCTGCGGCCGGTTCCCGGGCAGCCGTTCATGCTGCGGGCGGATCTGAATTACAACCGCTTCAGCGCCACCGACCAGCTCATCTCACTCGGTCAGGCGGTGAACCAGACGCCGGTCGACAATGGTTACGGCCAGACGGTCACCGGGTTCCTGAACGGGGTGCTGGAGGCGCCGGTCAGCGCCTGGACGCGCTTCTACGTGACCGGCGGGGTGGGACTGGGTTACCGCCGCATCGATCTCACGCAGAACGGCTTCCTGTGCGACCCGTTCTTCTGCGGGCCGGGCTTCGGGCCCAGCGCGGTGGTGGCGAGCGAGGACACGACGCGTTTCGCCTGGAACGCGGGCGTCGGTGTGGACTTCGCGCTGCCGGCCGGCCAGTCCTGGTTCGTCGAGGCGCGCTACGAGCGCATCGAGACCCAGGAGCCGACCGAGTACCTCCCGATCCGCTTCGGTTTCCGCTTCTAGGACTGCGCCTCGGACGCAAACCCGATGCACGTCGTGAGGACTCGCTCCAGCACGGCGCGCATCGGGGCGGCGAATCCCTCATCCCAGGCGCATGGCCAGTTAGCCTCGTCGACCTCCCCGAGCGGCTCGCGCAGGTAACCGCGGCACGCGAGCTCCATCTGCACGGCATGCACGCCGCCCTGCGGACGCCCGTAGTGCCGGGTCGTGTAGCCGCCCTTGAAACGGCCGTTGGTGACGCGGGAGAGGCCGGTTGCGTCACACAGCCGCTCGATGCCCTGCGTCAGTGAGGCCGCGCAGCTCGCGCCGGAGAAACTGCCGAGGTTGAAGTGAGGCAGAAGACCGGCGAACAGGCGTGGGACGGCTGAGCGGATCGAGTGGCAGTCGTACACCACCAGCGCCGGGTGCAGGCCGCGCAGCCGCGCGATTTCTGCTTCTATGGCCCGGTGGTACGGCTCGAAGTACTGGCGCCGGCGCGCGGCGACCTCCGCGGGGGAGGGCGCGCACCCGGCGCGGTACAGGGCCTCGCCGTCGAAAGTGGTGGTGGGACACAGCTCGGTGGTGGCCTGTCCGGGGTAGAGCGAGGCGCCCGACGGGTCGCGATTCGGATCGATGACGGTGCGCGAGACGCCGGTGCGCACGATGCTCGCGCCGAGGGCTTCGGCAAACCCGTACAAGCGCTCGATCCACCAGTCGGTATCCTTGCGCGCCAGCCACGGGGAGGCGAGGGCCGCTTCCACGGCCGCCGGTATGTCGGTGCCGGTGTGCGGCATGCACAGCAGCAGGGGCGCGGAGCCGCGCCGCACCGTGAGCCACGGGGCTGAAGACTCCTCGAGCACGGGGGCGAACCTCCTGCAGCTGCGGGGTGCCGGCCAATCATCAATAATGTATCCCATGTCGAGCCTGTGGTTTGAATCGGCGCTGCTGCCGCAGGGTTGGGCGCGGGGCGTGCGCCTGAGCGCCACCGACGGATACATCGAGCGCGTTACGGAGAACGCGGCACCGGCGCCCACCGATGAGCGCCATGCGATTGCGCTGCCCGGTCTTCCCAACGTGCACAGCCACGCGTTCCAGCGGGGTCTTGCCGGGCTGACCGAGCGCCGCGGACCCGGGGACGACAGCTTCTGGAGCTGGCGTGAGCTCATGTACCGCTTCGTCGAGCACATCGATCCGGACGAATTCGAGGCGCTCAGCGCGCTGGCGTTCGCGGAGATGCTCGAGGGGGGCTTCACGCACGTCGGAGAGTTCCACTACCTGCATCACGATCGCGGCGGTGTGCCGTTCGCGGATCCGGGCGAGCTCGCCGGCCGTATCGTCGCGGCGGCGAGCCACACCGGGATCGGACTCACGCTGCTGCCGACCTTCTACGCGCACGGCGGCTTTGGCGGCGCCGCACCGACCACGCGGCAGCGCCGCTTCATCAACGACCCGGAGCGCTTCGCGCGCATCGTCGAGGCGAGCCGCAAGGCGGTGCGCACGCTCGCCGGGGCGCTCGTGGGCGTGGCGCCGCACAGCCTGCGCGCGGTGAGTCCCGAGGAGCTCAGCGCCGTGGTGCAACTCGCGCCCGGCGGCCCGATCCACATCCATATCGCGGAGCAGACCCGCGAGGTCGAGGAGTGCGTGGCGTGGAGCGGCCGCCCGCCCCTCGAATGGCTGCTCGAGAGGGAGGCGGTCGATGAACGCTGGTGCCTGGTGCACGCGACGCACGCCACGGCCGCCGAGCTCGCGGGCGTCGCGGCGCGACGCGCCGTGGTCGGCCTGTGCCCGCTGACCGAAGCGAGTCTCGGAGATGGAATATTCCCGGCCGCGGCTTTCCTCGCCCAGGACGGCCGCATCGGCATCGGCAGCGATTCCAACATCCTGCTGGATGCCGCCGAGGAGCTGCGCACCCTCGAGTACTCGCAGCGCCTGCAGCAACGCGCGCGCAACGTGCTCGCCGCCGGCGCCGGCGCCTCCACCGGCCGCTGCCTGTTCGAGGGCGCGCTCGCGGGTGGCCGGCAGGTGCTGCAGGCGGGCACGGCGGGAGCGGGGCGTGCGGCGGGACTCGCCCCTGGGGCGCCGCTGGATGTGGTGAGCCTCACGGCCGCTCATCCGGCGCTGCTCGAGCGGCGCGACGATGAGATCCTGGACAGCTGGATCTTCGCCGGTGGCCGCGGCGTCATCGACTGCGTGTGGCGCGCCGGCGTCAAGGTCGTGAGCAACGGACGGCATCGCGACCGTGATGCGATCGCGGCACGCTACGCCCGCGCACTGCGGCGCCTGCGCGCCTCGCAGACCACCCCATGATGAGGAGAATCTCCGCTGCGCTGCTGGCGATCGTCGGCGCCATCGCCATCGGCGCTGTGGCGCTGCAGCGGCACGAGCCGATCAATGCTCTGTGGATCCTGACGGCGGCGGTGTGCGTCTACCTGCTGGGCTACCGGTTCTACGCCGCCTGGATCGCGGCCCGCGTGCTCAGTGTGGATGCGTGGCGCGCCACTCCGGCCGAGCGGCTCAACAACGGACGCGACTTCGTGCCGACGCACCGCGCGATCGTGTTCGGCCATCATTTCGCCGCCATCGCCGGCCCGGGACCGCTGGTGGGCCCGACGCTCGCGGCGCAGTTCGGCTATCTGCCGGGCACGCTGTGGATCCTGGTGGGGGCGGTGCTGGGCGGATGCGTGCAGGACATGATCATCCTGCTGCTGTCCACGCGCCGTGACGGGCGCAGCCTCGGCCAGATGGCGCGCGATGAGCTCGGTCCGCTCGGCGGCTTTGCCGCTCTCGTTGGCACGCTCATCATCATGATCATCCTGAGCGCGGTGCTGGGGCTGGTGATCGTCAACGTCATGAAGCACAGCCCCTGGGCCAGCTCCACGGTGTTCGCGACCATTCCCGCGGCGCTGATCGTCGGTCTGTACCTGCGCCTGTGGCGTCCGGGACGGGTGCTGGAAGCCTCGCTCCTCGGCGTGGCGCTGATGCTGCTGGCGCTGCTCGCCGGCGGCTGGATCGATCGTCAGCCCGTGCTGCGCCCGCTGTTCGACTATGCGGCCATCGCGCTCGCGGGCTTCGTGATCCTCTACGGCTTCTGCGCCGCGATCCTGCCGGTGTGGCTGCTGCTCGCCCCGCGCGACTATCTGTCGACGTTCCTGAAGCTCGGCACGGTGGCGCTGCTGGCGGTGGCCATCGTGCTGACGCACCCGCAGATCAAGATGCCGGCGGTGACGGCGTTCACCGACGGCACCGGTCCCCTGTTCGGCGGCAAGGTGTTTCCGTTCGTGTTCATCACCATCGCCTGCGGCGCGGTGTCGGGGTTTCACGCACTGGTGGCGAGCGGCACGACGCCGAAGCTCATCACCAACGAGGCGGACGTGCGGCTCGTCGGCTACGGCAGCATGGCGCTCGAGTCGTTCGTGGCGATCATGGCGTTGATCGCCGCGACGCTGCTCGACCCGGGGGTGTACTTCGCCATCAACGCCGGCGCCGGCGTCGTGGGCGCGACCCCGGCGGCGGCGGTGCATACCATCAGCGGCTGGGGCTTCCCGGTCACGGTGCAGCAGATGCAGGCGCTCGCCGGCGCCATGGGCGAGCGCACCCTGTTCGCGCGCAGCGGCGGGGCGCCCTCGCTGGCGGTGGGTATGGCGAGCATTTTCGGCAGCACCTTCGGCCGGGGACTGCTGGCGCTGTGGTATCACTTCGCCATCATGTTCGAGGCGGTGTTCATCATGGCGGTGCTCGATGCCGGCACCCGCGTCGGCCGCTTCATGCTGCAGGATCTGCTCGGGCACCTGTGGCAGCCCCTGGGGCGTACCTCGTGGTATCCGTCGGTGCTGCTGGCGAGCGCGCTCATGGTCGGCGCCTGGGGTTACTTCCTGTACATCGGCGTGATCGACCCGAACGGCGGTGTCAACATCCTGTGGCCGCTGTTCGGCATTTCCAACCAGATGCTGGCCGGCATCGCGCTGTCGGTGGCGACCGGGATCATCATCAAGTCCGGCAAGCTGCGCTATGCGCTCGTGACGCTGGCGCCGCTGGCATGGCTGGCGCTCGTCACCACGACCGCGGCCTGGCAGAAGATCACCAGCGCCGATGCCCGCGTCGGGCTGTTCGCCGCCGCCAATGAGCTGGCGCGCCAGCTGGCCCTCGGGGCGCTGCCGCCGGAGCGCGCTGCCGTAGCCCCGCAACTCATAGTCAATCAGCGCCTCGATGCCTGGCTGACGATGCTGCTCCTGGCGATCCTGTGGTTCGTGATTCTCGACATGGCGAGGATATGCGTGCGGCGCCTGCGCGGCCTGGCGCTGCGCTCGAGCTCGGAAGCGCCGTATCAGCCAAGCCGCCTGCACAGCGCGGCGGCGCAGGTGCAGCCATGAGGGGCGTGGCACGCCTGGCCGCGCGGCACGCTGGGGCGCTCTGGAGCGCCTTGCGCGCGGCTTCGGGCGATGACGCTTATGAGCGCTATCGCGCTCACCAGGCGGCGCGGCACGCGCTCGAGCCGCCCTTGAGCCGGCGCGCGTTCTACGAGGACGCGCAACGGCGCAAGTGGAGCGGCGTCAGCCGCTGCTGCTGAGGGCGCGGCGCCGTCAGTTCACCCGCATGTTGCGGATGAGGCGCCGGTCGATGTACCCGCGCGCATCCAGCACCAGGCGATCCTGAGCCTGCTGCAGCTGGTGCAGGCAGAACATGACCACGATGCAGGAGATCAGTGCGGTGAGGGTGGCATTGAAGGTGATGCCCAGCCCGAGCGTGACGCCGGAGATGTCCCCGCGCAGCGCACCCTGGGCCTCCTGCAGGGCGCGGCCGATGCCGCGCACCGTGCCCACGAACCCGACGGCCGGGATCGCCCACGCGGTGAAGCGCACCATGGACAGCTGCGCGTCCAGGCGATCGAGCTCGTTCTCGCATTCGGCGCGCACCGCCTCCGCGGCGTCCTGCACGCTGCGGGTCGCTCCGAAGCGATTCAGCGCCACCAGCAGCGCGCGCGGCAACAGCATCTCCTGCTCCTCGCGCGGCAGGTTCTCGATCGGTCGGCCATAGGCGCGCGCGTCATCGGGCAGCACCACGTGCCCTTCGCCGATCTCGATGTAGGGCTTCTCCAGCAGGCGCCGGTTACGGGCCACAGCAAGCGCCTGGTACGCGATCAGCGACAGCGCCCAGGTCGCCAGGATCAGCGCCGCCTCCTGCTCGTAATCCTTCAGGATCACGAACGGGGAGCGCAGGTTGTGGGGCACCGGCTGTCCGGGCTTGAGCTGGTCCTGCGGGATCGCGGGCTCGGCGAGGATTGCCTCGGCACGCGGGCGGATGACGGTGGCGTAGAGCGACTGAACGAGGATCACGCTCACCAGGAGCGCCGCCAGGCTGAACAGGGCATCGCGGCCAACCGAGCGCATGAGACATCTCCTGTCCAAAGGGCGGCCGGTGCTTCAGCGCGCCGCAGGTCCGCGCGCGGCCCATCGCCGGCCGAAAATGCCGGAAAATGCTAGCATTACGCGCTTACGCTTGGGGCGTTGTTGAGCGCTCGCGGGTGGTGCGCAGGTGCGTGGAAGGACGGGTATGGCACTGAAAATAATGATTCTCGGGGCAAACGGCTTCATCGGCAGCGCGCTCACCAATGCGATCCTGCGCACCCGGCCCTGGGAGGTATACGGCATCGACCTGGCGGACAACAAGCTGGGCGATCTGCCCCCAACCCCGCGCTTTCACTTCGTCGAAGGCGACATCACCATCAACAAGGAGTGGGTCGAGTACCACGTCAAGAAGTGCGACGCGGTGGTGCCGCTGGTGGCGATCGCCAACCCGGCGCAGTACGTGACCCACCCGCTGCGGGTGTTCGAGCTCGACTTCGAGGCCAACCTCGACGTCGTGCGCCACTGCGTCAAGTACGGCAAGCGTCTCATCTTCCCCTCGACTTCCGAGATCTACGGCATGTCGCCCGATGCGGTGCTGGATGAGGAGGCGAGTCCCCTGGTGTACGGCCCGATCAACAAGCAGCGTTGGATCTACGCCGCCTCCAAGCAGCTGCTCGACCGTGTCATCTTCGCCTACGGCGTGCGCGACCACCTCGACTACACCCTGTTCCGGCCGTTCAATTTCATCGGTCCGAATCTCGACAACGTCGAGGAGCCGAAGGAAGGCAGCTCGCGGGTGTTCACCCAGTTTCTCTCCAACGTGCTCTACAAGCGGCCGATCAAGCTGGTCGACGGCGGCAGCCAGAAGCGCTCGTTCACCTACATCGACGATGCCATCGAAGCCCTGCTCACGATCCTCGAGAACAAGGATGGCCGCGCCAGCCGGCGTATCTTCAACATCGGCAACCCGAACAACTGCATCTCCATCCGCGATCTCGCGCAGCGCACCATCAGGATTGCGCAGGAGTTTCCGGTGCTGCGCGACAACGCCCGCGCCACGGAGGTCGTCGACGTCTCCGCCGGTGAGTACTACGGCAAGTACTACCAGGACATCCAGGTGCGGGTACCGAACGTCGAAGCCGCCCGGCGCGATCTCGGCTGGCAGCCAAGCACCGACATGGATACCGCAATCCGGCGCACCATCGAGTTCTACGTGAAGCAGGAAGGCTTCGGCACGCGCGCTGCGGCGATGGCGGCGGGCATCTAGCGGCGTAACCGCCGGCGGCATGGACTTACGACTAGGGCAGGGGCGGCGCGGCGGCCGGCTCGGCTGGCGGGCGTGGGTCATCCTCGGCGCCGCCTGGTTCGCGACCCTCGAAGTGCGCCCGCTCCTCGATCCCGACGAGGGCCGTTACGCCGAGATCCCGCGCGAGATGCTCGCGAGCGGTGACTGGATCACTCCAAGGTTCGATGGCCTGAAGTACTTCGAAAAGCCGCCGCTGCAGTACTGGGCGACGGCCGCGGCGTACCGGGCATTCGGCCTCGAGCAGTGGAGCTCGCGGCTGTGGAGCGTGGGGCTGGCGTTCGCGTGCCTGCCGCTGGTGTTTACCTGGGTGGCGCGCCTGTACGGGCGCGACGGCGCGCTGCTGGCCGTGACGGCGCTCGCCGTCAGTCCGTTCTTCGTGATCGTCGGCCATCTCAACCTGCTGGACGGCGGCTTCACCTTCTGGCTGACGGCCGCGGTGCTGGCTTTCACCCTGGCGCAGAGCGCCCCGCCGGCATCCGCCGCCGAACGGGGCTGGATGCTCGCCGCCTGGGGGGCGGGCGCCCTGGCGGTGCTCTCCAAGGGAATCGTCGTCGGGGTGCTCGCGGCAGCTGCGCTCATCCTCTACAGCTTGAGCGAGCGTGACACGCACACCTGGCGGCGGCTGCACCCGGGCGCGGGCCTGGCGCTGTTCACGGCTATCGCCGCGCCGTGGTTCGTCGTGGTATCGCTGCGCAATCCCAGCTTCCCGGGATTCTTCTTCGTACACGAGCATTTCACGCGCTTCCTCACCACGGTGCACCAGCGCGTGGAGCCGTGGTGGTACTTCCTGCCGCTGCTGCTGCTCGGGGTGCTGCCATGGATCGCGCCGCTGGTGCGGGGCTGCCGCCGGGCCTGGCGAGACGCCGCCCCCGACACGGCGCCCGCGGCCGCCGCCGCAGGCAGCGGGACAGCGCCGTTCAAGCCCCTCAAGTTCCTGCTGATCTTCGCCGCGGTCACGCTGGTGTTCTTCTCGGCCTCCGGCTCCAAGCTTGCCCCCTACATCCTGCCCATGCTGCCGGTGCTGGCGGCCCTCACCGGCGCAGTGAGCGGCGCCGGGGAGGAGCTCGCGCGCCACGCCGCGCGCATCGGCGCGGCACTGGTGCTGGTCGTTGCGGCGGGACTCCTTGTCTATAGCGCCCGGCGCAACAGCTACGTACCGCATCAGGCGCTGTGGTGGGCGATCACCGGGGCGCTGGCGGCGCTGCCGGCCGTGGCGGTGAGCTTCATGAGGCAAGCCTCCATTCAACGCTCTGCGCCGCTCGTGACCGCCGCGAGCGCGATCCTCGCCTGGCAGTGCCTGTTGTGCGCGTACACCGTCATCCCGCCGGCGCGCTCGGCGCGCGATCTGGTGAGCGCCGCGCGCTCCTTCATCGGTGCCCGCACGCCGCTCTACAGCGTCGGTCAGTATCGCGAGACCCTCTCGCCGTACCTGGGGCGCACGCTGCAGCTGGTGGGCTTCGAGGGAGAGCTGCAGTTCGGGCTGCAGGAGCAGCCGGACCAGCGCATGGCGCTGCCGCAATTCGCCGCTCGCTGGAGCGCCGGGGGCGATGCCGTGGCATTCTTCGATCCCGGAGTCTGGGATGAGTGGCGGCGGCAGGGGCTCCCCGGGCGCGTGATTGCCGCCGACAACTACACCGTCGCCGTGAGTCGCCTGTGAAGCTTGCCGATTTTGCCATCCTGTCGTGTGGCGTGCTGCTCAACGCGTTGGCGCAGCTGGGGCTCAAAGCCGCCACGCGCGTGAGTGGCCCGCTCATTGCCGGCGACGCCGGCGTGTGGAAGAAGGGGCTCGACCTGCTGGTCGTGCCCTCGTTATGGTATGCGCTGTGCGCCTACGGCCTCAGCGTCCTCGTCTGGCTGGTGGGCCTGTCACGGGTGCCGGTGAGCCAGGCGTATCCGCTGCTGTCGCTCGGCTATGTCATCAATGTCGGCCTCGCCTGGTGGCTCCTGGGCGAGATACCCAACGCCCAGCGCGTCGCCGGAATCGGCATCATCATCCTGGGTGTCGTAGTGGTGGCCCGCTCATGAATGATTCGACCAGGCAGGTAGACCCGATGTTGCCCTTTACCCGCCCGAGCATCGACGAGGACACCATCGCGGCGGTGGCCGAGGTGCTGCGCTCGGGCTGGCTGGCGAGCGGACCGAAGGTCGCGCAACTCGAGGCTGAGCTGTCGAGCTACTTCGGTGGAAGGCCAGTGCGTACCCAGACCTCCGCGACGGCAGGCCTGGAGATGGCGCTGCTCGCCTGTGGCATCGGCAAGGGCGATGAGGTCATCACGCCGGCGCTGAGCTTCGTGGCGACCGCCAACGTCATCGTGCGCGTGGGCGCCCGCCCGGTGTTCGTGGACGTGGGCCTGGACTCGCGCAACATCGATCTGGAGCAGGTGGCCGCGGCCATCACGCCGCGCACCCGCGCCATCCTGCCGGTGCATTTTGCCGGCCTGCCGGTGGACATGGAGCGGCTGTATGCACTCGCGGGTCAGCACCGGCTGCGCGTCATCGAGGACGCCGCGCATGCCATCGGCTCCGCCTGGCGCGGGCGGCGCATCGGCAGCTTCGGGGACCTGGTGGTTTTCAGCTTTCACCCCAACAAGAACATCACCACCATCGAGGGTGGCGCGATCTCGGGCGGCTCGCCCGAGGAGCTCAAGGCGATCGAGTTGCACCGCTGGCACGGCCAGGTGAAGTCCGGGCCCGACGGGTTCGACACGCTGCTCCCCGGCGGCAAGTACAACCTCTCGGACGTCGCAGCCGCGGTGGGCCTGGGACAGCTGCGACGGCTCGAGGAATTCAACACCCGGCGCCGTGCGCTGGCGGCGCGCTACTTCGAGCTGTGGGGAGCGGATGCGCCGCTGCGCCTGCCGGAGCGCGGGGATGCAGGCCACAGCTGGCATGTGTTCACCCCGCTCCTGCCGCTCGCGCGGCTGCGCATCTCGCGGCGCGAGTTCATCGAGGCCATGGAGGAGCGCGGCATCGGCGTCGGGGTCCACTATCCGGCGATCCACCTGTTCAGCGCCTACCGGGCGCTCGGCTATCGCGAGGGGCAGTTCCCCAACGCCGAGCGCATCGGCCGCGAGACCGTGACGCTGCCGCTGTTTCCGGCGATGGAGCTTCACGAGGTCGAGCGTGTGGTGCGGGCGGTGAACGACATCGTGCGGGGGCCTGGCGCATGAGCCCGCAGGTTTCGGTCGTCATTCCGGTGTTCAACGAGGAGCAGGGGCTGCCGCTGCTGTTCGAGCGCCTCTACCCGGCGCTCGATGCCCTGGGACGCTCTTACGAGGTCGTGTTCGTCGATGACGGCAGCTCGGACGCTTCCGTCGCGGAGCTGCGCGAGCAGTTCGAGCGGCGGCCGGACGTGACGCGGGTGGTGCTGCTGGCGCGCAATGCCGGCCAGCACCTGGCCATCCTCGCCGCCTTCGCGCACTCGCGCGGCACTTACGTGATCACACTGGATGCCGACCTGCAGAACCCACCCGAGGAGATCGCGCGACTGATCGCGGCCATGGACGCCGGCGCGGACTACGTCGGCACCATCCGCAAGAGGCGCCGGGACGTGCTGTGGCGCAAGGCGGCCTCGCGGCTGATGAATCGCCTGCGCGAGAGAACCACCTCGATCCGCATCACCGATCAGGGCTGCATGCTGCGCGGTTACCATCGCAGCGTGGTCGATGCGCTCAACCACTGCACCGAGATGAGCACCTACGTGCCCGCGCTCGCCTTCACCTTCGCGCGCCATCCGGTGGAGATCGAGGTGACGCATGGGGAACGCGCGGTCGGGCAGACCAAGTACTCCCTGTACCGGCTCATCCGACTCAACTTCGATCTGATGACCGGGTTTTCGGTGGCGCCGCTGCAGTTCTTCTCCATGGCCGGCGGGGTGATCGCGCTGAGCTCCCTGATCCTGGTCGTGTATCTCGTGATCCGCCGCCTGATCGTCGGTCCCGAGGCCGAGGGTCTGTTTACCCTGTTCGCCATCGCCTTCTTCCTGATCGGCGTGGCGCTCATCGGCCTGGGAGTGGTCGGCGAGTACGTGGGCCGCATCTACGAGCAGGTGCGCCAGCGCCCACGCTACATGGTGGCGGCGGTGCTCGAGCAGGCGGAGCAGGGCGCGACGGAGCGGCTCGCGCAGGCCGGTGCCGCGCAGCTGCCTGCGCCGCTGGCGAGCGCGGTGCGCGTGCGGGGAGCGTCGGAGTGAGCCGGGCGCGAGCCGTCGTCTTCGCCTATCATGATGTCGGAGTCCGGTGCCTCAAGACGCTCATCTCCGCGGGCGTCGAAATCCCGCTGGTGGTCACCGTCGGCGACGATGCGCGCGAGAGGCAGTGGTATGCGAGCGTCGCGGCGACCGCGGCCGACTATGGACTCACGGTGATCGCACCCGCGCAGGCGAACGACCCGCAACTCGAGCGCGCGCTCGGCGAGCTGCAGCCGGACTTCATCTTTTCCTTCTACTACCGCTCGCTCCTGGGCACACCGCTCCTGCGCGCCGCCCGCCGGGGCGCCCTCAACATGCACGGCTCGCTGCTGCCGAAGTACCGCGGGCGCGCGCCGGTGAACTGGGCGATCCTCAGGGGCGAGCGCGAGACGGGCGCGACCCTGCACTACATGGTCGAGCGCGCGGATGCCGGCGACATCGTCGACCAGCTCGCCGTCCCCATCCTGCAGGATGACGACGCCCGGGAGGTGTTCGCCAAGGTCACCGTGGCCGCCGAGACGATCCTGGCGCGCTCGCTGCCGCTGCTGCTCGCCGGCACCGCCGCGCGCAGGCCGCAGATGATCCTGCCGGGACAGTACTTCGGCCGGCGTGAGCCGGGTGACGGGCGCATCGACTGGGACCGCCCGGCGCTGGAGATCCACAATCTGGTACGGGCGGTGGCGCCACCCTTTCCGGGCGCGTTCGCGCAAATTGCCGGCGAGCGCTGGGACATCCATCGCACCCGGGTGAGCGCGCGCCGCGCGCCCGCAGGCGTCGGGGTGCGGCTGTTCGCCGCCGAGGGCGAGTGTCACATCGCCTGTGCCGATGGCGCAGTTCTGACGCTGCGCGCGGCCGCCACTGACCGTGGGCCGATCGATCTCGCCGCCCGGGCGCGCGAGCTTACGACACCGTTGCCGCTTCGCTGACCGTGCCGCTGGTTGCCCTCAAGATCGACGTCGACACCTATCGCGGCACGCGCGAAGGCGCGCGGACTTGCTGCAGCGCCTGGGCGTGCCGGCGACCTTCCTCTTCAGCCTCGGCCCCGATCACACCGGCCGAGCGATCAAGCGCGTCTTGCGCCGCGGCTTCCTCGGCAAGGTGAAGCGCACCTCGGTGCTGAAGCACTACGGCCTGAAGACGCTGCTGTACGGAGTGCTCCTGCCGGGCCCGCACATCGGCCGGAGCTGCGCCGCGCAGCTGCAGGACATTGCGCAGCGCGGGTTCGAGGTCGGCGTGCACACCTGGGATCACGTGCGCTGGCAGGATCGCGTCGCCCGGGCGAGTGAGCCGTGGACACGCCGCGAGCTGGCCCTCGCCCGTGATCAGTTCGTGGAGATCTTCGGCCGGGCGCCGCTCGTGCACGGCGCGGCTGGATGGCAGACCAACCGTTACGTAGCGGCCCTGCAACGCGAGCTCGGCTTCCGTTATGCCTCCGATACGCGCGGTACCGGGCCGTTTGTGCCGCTGCTCGACCACGGCGCGGCCGCGGTTCCGCAGCTGCCGACCACCCTGCCGACGCTCGATGAGCTGATCGGCCGCACCGACCTGCGCGGCATGGATCCCGTCGATCACCTGCTCGCCGTCACGGCCGGCGCGCCCGCGCGCGATCACGTGTTCACACTGCACGCCGAGCTCGAGGGCGGCGCGTATCTGCCCTCGTTCGAGCGCTTGCTGCGCGCCTGGCAGCAGCGCGGTACGCGCCTGACGGACCTGGCGACTTACGCCGGGCAGCTGGATTTCGCCCGCCTCGCGCGCTGCAGCATCGTGGCGGGCACGGTCGAGGGACGCTCTGGCACGCTGGCGTTGCAGTCGCAATGGAAGGAGTGACCACCAGGCGACGGCTCCTCGGCGGCGCTGTGGGCCTGCTCGCGGCGCTGCTCTCGGCCTGCGTCCACTACACGCCGCGCCCGCGCCCCCCGGAGCGCATCGCGGTCGGCTTCACGCAGCGTACCTTGAGCGATCCGCAGCTGCGGGCGCTGCTCGAGCGGCAGCTGCCCGCGCGCGCCTGGCCGCGCCCGCAATGGGACCGCGCGGATCTGCTGGTTGCCATGTTGTACTTCAATGACGGCCTCGCCGCCGGGCGGGCCAGCGCGCGGGTCGCGACCGCCGGCACCCGCACGGCGCGTGAGCACCCCAATCCGACCGTGACACTCATGTCCGAGTATGCGAACCAGCACGACGGCGCGCCCCTGTGGCTGTGGGCCGTCGTCACCGATTGGCTGCTGGACGCGGGGGCCCGGCGCGGCGCGCGCATCGCGCTCGCCGACCTCGCCGCGCAACGCGCCGGTTACGATCTTGCCGAGCTCACCTGGAAGCAGCGCGGTGCGCTGCGGCGCGCGGCCGCGGACCTGCTGATCACCGAGCGCGAGATCGCCCTGCGTGAAACGGTCAACACCGACCGCCAGGCCCAGCTCGACATGGCGCGCCGGCGCCTCGAGGTGGGCGCGGCCAGCCGCGGCGACCTCGACCGTCTGGTGCGCGATGCGCTGCAGGACGAGCAACAGCTGCACGATGCCAGACGGCGCGCGAGCCTCGCCCGCAGTGCGCTGGCGGTCGCGGTCGGTGTGCCGGTGAAGGTGCTGGCGGGCCTGAAGCTCGGCTGGGAGCAGCTCGACGATCCGCCGGCCGTCGATGCGCTGCAGCTCGAGCGCGCCCGCGATGAGGCGTTACTCGCGCGCGCCGACGTGCACGGCGCGGTGGTCGCTTACGGCACGGCCGAGCAGGCGTTGCGCCTGGAGGTCGCCAGACAGTACCCGGACGTGCACCTGGGCCCGGCCTATACGTGGGATCACGGGATCAGGCGCTATCAGTTCAACCTGGGTCTCACGCTGCCGCTCATGAACCGCAACGCCGGCGCGATCGGCGAGGCCGAGGCGCGTCGCGAGGAGGCCGGCGCGCATCTGGAGGCCACGGTCGCGCTCGCCTGGCAGGAAATCGACGAGGCGATCCGCCAGTGGCAGCTGGCCCGCGCGCGGCTCACCGAGGTGCGCGGGCCCGTCTACGACGCCGCGCAGCGTATTTACGCCCAGACTGCGCGTGGCTTCGACGCCGGCGCCAACGACCGTACCGAGCTGGTTGCCGCGCGCGTGGCGCACACGCTCGCGGAGCTGCAGGTGCTGGATGCGGTGCGCACCGCCCAGGAGGCGCTCGCCACCCTCGAGGATGCGCTGCGCCGGCCGCTCGAGGGACCGGAGCTCACGCTCACAGCAACCCTGGCGCCCCCGCCGGTGTCCAACGACGGAGTCACGAGATGACGAGGTACGCGCGCGTGCGGCGCAGCTTTGGCGTGCTGCTGGCCTTGGGCGTCGGTGCGGGCGGCGCCGGTTACGCGCAAGGCGGCGGCGCCCCCCCGCCGCCGATCACACTGAGTGCCGCCGAGCAGGCGCGGCTTGGAGTGCAGACGCAGATCCTCAGCGCGGCGCCGGCGCCGCAGGGTCACGCGAGCACCGCACGGGTGCTCGACCCGGGACCGCTGATCCAGCTCGACGCCGATCTGGCGGCGGCGTCCGCGAGTCTCGCGGCCTCGCGCGCCGAGGCCAGCCGCACGCGCCAGCTGTACGCGCAGGATCGCACCGCCTCGGCGCGCGCACTGGAGATGGCCGAGGCGCAGGCGCAGGCCGACCTGCAACGCGTGAGCGGCGCGCAGCGGCGCCTGTTGCTCGAGTGGGGCGAGGGTGTGGCGCACCTGCCGGAGCGGCGCCGCGTCGCGCTGCTGAATGATCTGGCGCACGTGCGCTCGGAGCTGGTGCGCATCGAGCTGCCCCCCGAGGCGCCGGTGCCCCCGGCGGGCGCCGTCGTGCGCCTGCGCAGTGCCGCGGCAACGATGCAGGCGAAGGTGCTTGGCATGTTGCCGGTCGCGGATCCGCGCCTGCAGACCCGCGGGGTGCTCGCCGAGCTCAGCGGCTCGCAGGCCCAGCTTGCGGTCGGGCAGATGCTCAGCGCGCAGCTGCCCGCCCCCGCCTCAGCGGCGGGAGTCATCCTGCCGCGCGGCGCACTGCTGCGCGAGGGCTCGCAGGTGTGGGCGTACGTGCAGACGGGGCCGGCCACTTTCGTGCGCCGCGAGGTGACGGGCTTCCAGCCGCTCACCGCCGGGTGGTTCGTCTCGGGCGGTTTTGTGCCGGGCGAGCGCGTCGTCGCCGCCGGCGCCGCAGCGCTGCTGGGGGTGGAAGCTCCGGCCGGCGGCGGGGACTGACGTGCTCGCCGCGATCGTCCGCTGGTCCCTGCGTTTTCCGATCGTGGTGTGCGTGCTGGCGGGGATGCTCGCCCTGTACGGAGTGCTGGTGCTGGCGCGCGCCAAGTACGACGTGTTCCCGGAGTTCGTGCCTCCCCAGGCGGCGGTGCAGACCGAGGCGCCGGGGCTGGTCGCCGAGCAGGTGGAGTTGCTGGTGACGCTGCCGATCGAGCAGGCGATCAGCGGCGCGAGCGGCGTGCAGGCGGTGCGCTCGGAAACCATCTCCGGGCTGTCGGTGGTGACCGTGGTGTTCCAGGAGAACCTCGATCCGTACCGCGCGCGGCAGATCGTCGCCGAAGCCCTCGGTCAGGTCACCGCGAGGCTGCCGCTGGGGGTGAAGCCGCCCAAGCTCGAGCCGCTGACGTCCTCGACCATGGACCTGCTGAAGCTCGGCTTCGTGAGCGAGCAGCTCTCGCCTATGCAGTTGCGCGATCTGGTGCAATGGACCATCCGGCCGCGGCTGCTCGCGGTTCCCGGAGTCGCCCGGGCGACGCTCTACGGGGGCGATGAGCGGCAGCTGCAGGTGCAGGTCGAGCCGCGGGAGCTGAACGCGCGCGACCTGGCTTTCGGCGACGTGGTGGCGGCGGTGCGCTCCGCTACCGGGGTGCGGGGTGGGGGCTTTATCGAGACTCCCAACCAGCGCGTGCTCATCGAGAGCCGCGGCCAGACACTCGATGTGGCGGCGCTCGGGGCTGCCGTGGTGCCCGTCGCGGCGCCCGCCCCGGCGGCCCCCGCCGGGACGGCGCTGCCCCTGCGGCTGCGCGACTTTGCGACCGTGACGGACGGAGTGGCGCCGAAGTTCGGCGACACGCTCATCATGGGCAGACTGGGCGTGCTGCTGAACCTCTCCAGCCAGTACGGTGCCAACACGCTCATCGTGACGCGCGCGGTCGAGGCGGCGCTGGCGGAGCTCGCCCCGGCCCTGCGCTCGCGCGGCGTGACGCTGTACCCGGGCCTGCACCGCCCGGCGAACTTCATCGAGAACGCACTCGCCGGCATCCGCCTGGACGTGGTGCTGGGCGCGGTGCTGATCACGCTGGTGCTGTTCCTGTTCCTGCGCGACCTGCGCAGCGTCGCCGTGACCTTCGTCTCCATTCCCCTCGCGCTGCTCGCCGCCGTGATCGTGGTGGACGCCGTCGGCTGGACCATCAACACCATGACCCTGGGGGGGCTCGCGGTGGCGCTCGGCGTGGTGGTCGACGATGCCATCATCGGCGTGGAGAACATCGTGCGGCGACTGCGTGGCACACACGCCCACGGCCTCGAGGCCCGCGAGGTCATCCACAACGCAACCCTCGAGGTGCGCGCGCCGGTCGTGTATGCCACCTTCGTCGTGGTGCTGGTGCTGGCGCCGATGCTGCTGCTGTCCGGGCTGCAGGGCAGTTTCTTCGCGCCGCTCGCCGCGTCCTTCTCGCTGGCGACGCTGGCATCGCTCCTGGTGGCGCTCACCGTCACACCCGCCGCCGCCTGGCTGCTGCTCAGGCGCACCGAGCCGCATGCGGAAGCCGCGTGGCTCACGCGCCTGAAAGACCGTCACGAGGCGCTGCTGCGCCGCTGGAGCGCCTTCCCGCGCCGCGTGATCATCGGTTCCGCCCTCGTGACGCTGCTCGCCGCGGCGGCGTTGCCGCTGTTTGGCAGCGAGCTCATGCCGCCGTTTCGCGAGGGCCATTTCGTCGTGCAGGCGTATGCCACCCCCGGCACCTCGCTCACCGCCATGCGGGCCCTCGGCGCGCGCGTGGCGCGCGACCTGCTGGCGATCCCCGGCATCGTGACCGTCGAGCAGACCATGGGTCGCGCGGAATCCGGCGAGGACACCTGGGAGCCGAACCGCAGCGAGTTTCACGTCGAGCTCGGGCGCATGTCGGGCCGCGCCGAAGAAGCCACCCAGGCGGCCATCCGCGCAGCGCTGCAGCACTACCCGAGCCTGCGCACCGAGGTGCTGACCTTTCTCGGCGACCGCCTGAGCGAGTCGCTGTCCGGTGAGGTCGCGCCCGTGGCCGTCAACGTGTTTGGCCCGGATCTGGACGAGCTCGACCGGGTGGCGGACGAGATTGCCGCCGTGGCGCGCACGGTGCCGGGAGCGAGCGATGTGCAGGTGCAGGCCCCCTCCGGAGCACCGTTCCTGCGCGTGGACCTGCGGCCCGAGCAGCTGGGCCAATACGGCTTCACCGCCGCCGACGTGCTCGATACGGTCGAGACGGCTTACCAGGGTACGACCGCGGCGCAGGTCTACGACGCGAACAAGGTGATCGATCTCACCGTGCGGCTGCCGCCGGCCGAGCGCGTCGATCCGGAGGCGATCGGGCAACTGCTGGTGCGGACTGCGAACGGGTTGACCGTGCCGCTGAAGGACCTCGCCACACTCTCGCTCACCGAAGGGCGCACCGGCATCATGCACGAGGGGGCGCGGCGCCGGCAGGTGGTGACCCTCAACCCCACGACCTCCGACATCGGCGGTTTCGTGGCGCGGCTGCAGAAGGCGGTCGCGAGGCGCGTGAAGCTGCCACCCACGGTGTACCTGGATTTCGCCGGCGCCGCGAGCGGCGAGCGTCAGGCGCGCCATGAGCTGCTGGTGCACTCGGGGCTCGCCGCGCTCGGCATCATGCTGCTGTTGTCGCTGGCGTTTCGCGATGCGCGCAGCGTGCTGCTCATCCTCGCCACCGCGCCCTTTGCCCTCGTCGGGGGGGTGCTCGCCGTGGCGCTCACCGGCGCGACGCTCTCGATCGGCTCGCTGGTCGGATTCGTGACGCTGTTCGGCATCGTTGCGCGCAACGCCATCCTGCTGATCGCCCACCTCGGGCATCTGCTGGCGGTCGAGGGTGCGCAGTGGTCCCTGCCGACCGTGCTGCGCAGCACCCGCGAGCGGCTCGTGCCGATTCTGATGACCGCTCTGGTGACGGCGCTCGGTCTGCTGCCGCTCGCGCTGGGCAGCGGCGAGGCGGGCCGGGAGGTGCAGGGGCCGATGGCGAGCGTCATCCTGGGGGGGCTCGCGACGTCCACACTCATGACGCTCGTGGTGCTGCCGATCCTGATCTGGCGGTTCGGGCCGCTCGCTCGCGCGGATGCCACGGGCGCGCGTTAGCTTCCCCGCGTCCGTTCCCCGCCACAATATCTTCCGCAGTCACTCGTCTTGAACAGCAGATGGATGCCGCGCTCACTGACCCCCTGATCGCCGCCGCGCAGGACCGCGAGATCGCCTCCACGGTGCAGCGCGAGCGTGGGCGCCTTCTGGCTTTCATCCGCCGGCGCATTGCCGATGCGGCTGAAGCCGAGGATGTCCTGCAGGAGGCGCTGTACGAGCTGGTGCTGGCCTACCGCATGATGCAGCCGGTGCAGCAGGCGGGCGCGTGGCTCACCCGGGTGGCGCGCCATCGCATCATCGACCGGTTTCGCAAGCACAAGCCGCAGCCGCTCGCGGACCGGCGCGCGGCGCAGGGCGAGGAGCCCGACGAGGCGTTCGAGGATCTGCTGCCCGCCCCGGATGGCGAACCGGAGTTTGCCGTCAT
Source organism: Gammaproteobacteria bacterium (assembly GCA_005878835.1). Taxonomy (GTDB): domain Bacteria; phylum Pseudomonadota; class Gammaproteobacteria; order Steroidobacterales; family Steroidobacteraceae; genus 13-2-20CM-66-19. The sequence continues at coordinate 54,876 of VBMV01000060.1, forward strand.
CCGTGAGCTGCTGCTCGGGGAAATCGAGGCGGCGCTCGGGGAGCTGCCGCCCGAGCAGCGCGAGGTGTTCGTGGCGCACGAGCTCGACGGTCTGTCCTTCAGGGAGCTGTCGGCACGCTCGGGGGTGAGTGTCAACACGCTGCTCGCCCGCAAGCGCTACGCGGTGCTGCACCTGCAGCGGCGGCTGCGGGCGGCCTGGGACGATTGGTTGCTGACATGAGGAGAGCGATGTGAGAGGTCGAGCTCGTTGGGTAGTGAAGGGGGCTGCGTTGCTGGCGCTGGCGATCGCCGCCATCGCGGTCCTGAGCCTGGTGGTGATGAGCCTGTGGAACTGGCTCGTCCCGAGCCTGTTTCGGGGACCGGCGCTGCAGTACTGGCAGGCGGTGGGGCTGTTGCTGCTGTCGCGTATCCTGTTCGGGAGTTTGCGCGGGCGGGGCGGCTGGCACGGTCACTGGCGAGCGCGCATGTGGCGCGAGCGCTGGGCGAGCATGACGCCGCAGGAGCGCGAGCGGTTCCGGGAGAGGTTCCAGCACCGCTGTGGTCACCGCGTGGAGCCGGCGCAAGGCACGACGGCGCCGCCGACCTGAGTGGCCCGCCGCTTGAGCGGTTGACGCGGGGCGCCGCGCCGCTTCAACATGCCGCGCACCGTGATTCCCCGCACCATGACCGCGGTCGAGATCCGCGAGCCCGGGGCACCCCAGGTGCTGCGCGCGGTGGAGCGGCCCGTGCCGCAACCGCTTGCCGGGGAGGTGCTGATTCGCGTCGTCGCAGCGGGCGTCAACCGGCCGGACGTGCTGCAACGCAAGGGCCTGTACCCGCCGCCTGCGGGCGTCACTGACATTCCCGGCCTGGAGCTCGCCGGCGAGGTCGTGCTCCTGGGTCCCGGGGTGCGCGAGCCGCCGGAGGGCGCCCGGGTGTGCGCGCTGGTGGCCGGCGGCGGCTATGCCCAGTACGTCGCCGCGCCGGCGGTGCAATGCCTGCCGGTGCCCGCGCAGCTGAGCTTCGAGGAAGCCGCGGCGCTGCCGGAGACCTTCTTTACCGTGTGGCTGAACGTGTTCGAGCGCTCGCGCCTGCAGCGCGGCGAGACCCTGCTGGTGCACGGCGGCGCCAGCGGCATCGGCACCACCGCGATCCTGCTCGGCAAGGCGTTCGACGCGCGCGTGATCGTGACAGCGGGCAGCGCGCAGAAATGCGCTGCGTGCCGCGAACTGGGGGCGGATGCGGCCATCAACTACCGCGAGAGCGACTTCGTCGAGGCGACGCTGCGTGCGACGGAGGGCAGGGGGGCGGATGTCATTCTCGACATGGTGGGCGGGGACTACCTGGCCCGCAACGTGGCCGCCGCCGCGCTCGAGGGAAGGATCGCGCTCATTGCCACGCAGGGCGGCACCAGGGCGGAGCTCGATCTGCGCTCGCTCATGGCGAAGCGCCTCACGCTCACCGCCTCGACCCTGCGGTCCCAGCCGGTAGAGAACAAGGGCCGCCTCGCGAAGGCGCTGCTGGAGAACGTGTGGCCGCTGTTCGCCTCCCGCGGGCTGAAGCCCGTGATCCACGCCCGTTTCCCGCTCGCCGATGCGGCGCTCGCCCACGAGCTGATGGAATCCGACCTGCACATCGGCAAGATCGTCCTGCTCGCATGAGGGCGAGGCGCGTGGCGCCGCCGGGGGCGCCACCGGCGTGCTGCGGCGTCACACCCGTGCGGCGGCGCCACGGCTGTGCGGCTGGCCCGCGCCGGTTGCCGGAAGTGTGAACTGCTGCCGCGGCGCAGCAGGAATTCGCCATAACGTCACGGAATTGCCTTACCCTTCGGCGCCAGACTCGCTCAAACGTCGAAGGAGAGCGCCCGGATGAGTCTCTTGCCCTATGGCCTGATCGAGCTGCCCGTGTGGGGCTATGCGCTGGTGACCTTCGTCACCATCCAGACGATGTTTCTCGGGGTGACGCTGTACCTGCACCGTGATCAATCCCACGGCGGCCTCATCCTGCACCCCTCGCTCCGGCACGTGTTCCGCTTCTGGCTGTGGTTCAGCTCCGGAGCGATCACCAAGGAGTGGGTCGCGGTCCACCGCCGCCACCATGCGCACGCCGATCAGCCGGGCGATCCGCACAGCCCGGTGGTGTTTGGACTGCGGCGCGTGCTGTTCGAGGGTTATGAGCTGTACAGCGTCGCGGCGCACGATGCCGAGACGCTGAAGAACTACGGGCGCGGTACGCCGCAGGACTGGCTCGAACGGCGCCTCTACAGCGCCTACCCGCACCACGGCATCGTGGTGTTCGTCGCCGCGCACCTGTTGCTGTTCGGCGTTCCGGGCATCGTGATGATCGCCGTGCACCTCGTGGCGCAGCCGTTCTTTGCCGGCGGCGTCATCAACGGGCTCGGGCACGCGGTCGGTTACCGCAGCTTCGAGATGCCGTCCACCGCGACCAACCTCGTGCCCTGGGCGCTGCTGCTCGGCGGCGAGGAGCTGCACAATAATCACCACGCGTTCCCGCGCTCGGCGCGCTTCGCGGTGCAGCGCTGGGAGATCGACATCGGCTGGCTGTGGATACGCCTGTTCAGCGCCCTGGGATTGGCGCGCGTGCGCTGGGTCGCGCCGCGCCCGCAGCTCGAGCGCCGGCGGCGCGACCTGAACGCCGACACCGTGAACGCGCTCTTCACCCATCGCATGCACGTGCTGCGCGACTACGCGCGCCGCGTGGTGCTGCCCGTGTGCCGTGAGCTGGCGCGGCGTGAGCCTCACGGCTCGCTGCCGGTGATCGCGCCAAAGCTGCTGGTGCGGCATCCGGCGCTGCTGGCCGAGGAGGCGCGCCGCAAGCTGCGCGAGCTGCTCGAGCGCCACGAGGTGTTGCGCCGGGTGGTCGAGTACCGCGACAGTCTGCAGCTGCTGTGGAACGGCACGGGCGCGAATCCGGCCCGCGCCGTGGCGCAGCTGCGTGAATGGTGCAGCCGCGCCGAGGGCAGCGGCATCCGCGCGCTGCGCGATTTCGCGCAAGGCCTGCCTGCCTACGCGCGCGGCTAGCGCCCAGCGCGCCGCAGTCGCGGGCTACCTGTCCGGAAGACTCGTCGCGCGTGTGACCGTGCGCATCGCGAAGCTCGAGTGCACGCGCGCGACGCTCGGCAGGCGCGTGAGATGCTGGTTGTGAATGCGCTCGAAGTCCGCCAGGTCCGCCACCACCAGCCGCAGCAGGTAGTCATGCTCGCCGGTCATGAGATAGCACTCCATGACCTCCGGCACCTTGCGCACCGCGCTCTCGAAGGCCTCCAGCCCGGCCTGGCTCTGCCGATCGAGCGTGATGCTCACGAACACATTCACCGGGAAGCCGGCCTTGTGCTGATCGATCAGCGCGGTGTAGCCCTCGATGAGTCCGGATTCCTCGAGCGCGCGCACGCGCCGCAGGCAGGCCGATTCGGACAGACTCACTTTCTCCGCGAGCCGCGTGTTGGTGATGCGGGCGTCCTGCTGCAGCAGGCGCAGAATGGCGCGATCGTAGCGGTCAAGCTCCATGGGCGCAAAATTCCTTCACAGAACGGCGGGTAGACCGCAGATTCTGCCATAGCCGGCGGGCCCGGACCTTGGATTTGGCAACAGTCTCCGCGCGCTGAATCCTAATCTGGCTGCCGATCAAGAAGGCTGGAGGCTCTATGCGCGTCGGGGTTCCGCGGGAAATCAAGATTCATGAATACCGCGTCGGCCTGGTGCCGGCGGGAGTGCGCGAGCTGGTGGCCGCCGGACACGAAGTCCTCGTCGAGAGCGGCGCCGGCAACGGCATCGGAGTCGACGACGCCCAGTTCCGCGCCGCCGGGGCCGCGATCGCCGCGCGCGCCAGCGAAGTCTTCGAGCGCGCCGACCTGGTGGTCAAGGTCAAGGAGCCGCAACCGGCCGAGTGCGAGATGTTGCGCCAGGGCCAGGTGCTGTTCACCTACCTGCACCTGGCCGCCGACCCGGCGCAGGCCAGGGCTCTGATGAAGTCCGGCGTCACCGCCATCGCCTACGAGACGGTCACGGCGCCCAACGGTTCGCTGCCGCTGCTCACGCCCATGAGCGAGGTGGCGGGCCGTATGTCGATCCAGGTGGGAGCGGCCAGCCTGCAGAAGGCCAATGGCGGCTTCGGCATCCTGCTCGGCGGGGTGCCGGGTGTGCCGCCGGCGAAAGTCGTGATCCTCGGCGGTGGCGTCGCGGGTACCCACGCGGCGGACATGGCGGTCGGCCTGCGCGCCGACGTCACGGTGGTCGACCGCTCGGTCGATCGACTGCGCGAGCTGTCGGCCATGTTCGGCCCGGCGCTGCGCACGGAGTACTCGACCACCGCCACCATCGAGCGGCTGGTGCGCGATGCCGACCTCGTCGTCGGGGCCGTGCTGGTGGCCGGAGCCACCGCGCCCAAACTCCTCACCCGCGCCATGCTCTCGACCATGAAACCCGGCGCGGTGCTGGTCGACATCTCCATCGACCAGGGCGGCTGCTTCGAGACCAGCCGGCCCACGACCCACGCGGAGCCGACCTTCGTGGTGGACGGTGTCATCCACTACTGTGTCGCCAACATGCCCGGCGCGGTTCCCCGCACCTCGACGCTCGCGCTCACCAACGCAACACTCCCCTACGTGCGCGCGCTGGCCGACCTGGGCTGGCAGGCGGCGCTCGGGCGCGACCCCGGGCTCGCCGCGGGTCTCAACGTGCACGCGGGGGAGATCACGCACGAGGTGGTCGCGAAGGCGCTCGGGCTGAAGGCCCGACACCCGGCCGGCCGCTGACTCGCCGCTCGCCGCGCCCAGGGTCCCTACAAAGGGAGGTGGCCCTTTCGCCGGGCGGCCGCTACGCTACGCGCCGCGCTGATTACCACCAGGAGGCTCCCGTGATGAAGATTGCGCTGCCGGCTGCAATGCTGGCGCTTGCGGCAGGTTCCGTCCTCGCCGAGCCCGTGACATATCCGATCGACCCGGCCCACACCTATCCGAGCTTCGAGGCGGATCACTTCGGCGGGATGTCGGTGTGGCGCGGCAAGTTCGACAAGACTTCCGGGACGATCGTGCTGGACAAGCAGAAGGGGACCGGGACGGTGGATATTACCGTGGACACCTCCTCCATCGACTTCGGCATGCCCAAGCTCAACGAGCACGCGAGATCCGCCGAGATGTTCGACGTGGAGAAGTATCCCACCGCGACCTACAAGGGCACGCTGGCCGGCTTCAAGAACGGCGCGCCGACAGAGGTGGACGGGCAGTTCACCCTGCACGGCGTGACCCATCCGCTGAAGCTCACCATCAATCAGTTCAAGTGCATGACTTACCCGATGGACAAGAAGGAGCACTGCGGTGCCGATGCCTCGGCGAGCTTCAACCGCGCCGATTACGGCATCAAGTTCGGCGACACCTACGGCTTCAAGATGGATGTGAAGCTCGCGATCCAGGTCGAGGCGGTCCACGCGAGCTGAAAGGCGCGCGGCGAGCGCGCGCCGCTCTGTCCGACGCCGCAGCGTGCGAATCTTCAGCTCACCCGGGCCGCGACCTCGCCGGCGATGGCCAGCGAGGCCGTGAGGCCCGGCGACTCGATTCCAAACAGGTTGACCACCGGCGGCACGCCGTGGGTGTGCGCATCATCGATGCGAAAATCCGCGGCGGCTTGCGTCGGAGCGAAGATCCTGGCGCGCACGCCGGCATAAGCCGGCTGCAACGCGCCGTCCGGGAGCTCGGGCCAGTAGCGACGGATGGCCGCATAGAACGCCGCGGCGCGCCGCCCGTCCACTGCGTATTCGCACGCCTCGATCCACTGCACGTCCGGTCCGAAGCGCGCCCGCCCCGCCAGGTCCAGGCACAGGTGTATGCCGAGCCCGCCCGCTTCGGGCAGCGGATAGATCAGTCGCTGAAACGGCGCGGGGGCGTTGAGCGTGAAGTAGTTGCCCTTGGCAAAGTACGCCACCGGGATGTGCAGCGGCGGAAAGCCCTCCATCAGGCGCGCCACCGCCGGCGCCTGCACCCCGGCGCAGTTGACGAGCGTGCGGGCACGCAGCACCGGTTCGGCGCCATTTACGCCGATGTCCACCGCGCGCTCCTCGAGCACCACGCGCGTGACGGTACTGGCGCACACGAGCGTCGCGCCGTAGCGCTCTGCCTCCCCGAGGAGCGCCAGCATCAGAGCGTGTGAATCGACGATGCCGGTGAGGGGTGAATGCAGCGCCCCGGCACAGGAGAGTCCTGGCTCGAGCGCCAGAGCCTGGGGGCGGCTCAGGAGTGTCAGTTCCACGCCATTGGCGCGCGCCGCGGCGGCAATCCGGGTCAGCTCGGGAAGCTGCGCCTCGCTGGTGGCGACGATGAGCTTGCCGCAGCGCCGATGGGCGATGGCGCGCTCGCGACAGAACTCGTACAGGCGCTCACGGCCCGCGACGCACAGGCGTGCCTTGAGCGAGCCGCGCGGATAGTAGATGCCGGCGTGGATCACCTCGCTGTTGCGCGAGCTGGCGCCGGTGCCGAAGCGCCCGGCGGCTTCGAGAATCAGGACCTCGCGGCCCCGCAGCGCGAGCTCCCGCGCCACCGCGAGCCCGACCACGCCCGCCCCGACCACGATCACATCCGCGCTGTCCATTCGCCGCCAGTGTAGCGGCTCACCGCCGCGTGGCGGTGTCACGGCGCACGCGCGGCGCGCGCCGGGTCGTACAATGCGCGCATTCGCGCCGTCGCTCGCCCGGAGGAACAAGTGCCCGCCGTGAACTATCGCCTGGAAGGCGAGGTCGCCGTGCTGACGATCGCCAATCCGCCGGTGAATGCCCTGAGTCTCGCGGTGCGCGAAGGGCTGCTGCAGGGGCTGCAACGGGCCGAACAGGATCGGGCCGTGCGCTCGGTGGTGGTGACGGGGGCCGACGGCACGTTCGCCGCCGGCGCGGATATCAATGAGGTGGCCTCGGGCCTGGTGCTGAAGTCGCCCATCACGCGCGAGGTGCAGGCGAAGATGGAGGCGGGCACGAAACCCATCGTGGCCGCGATCGAGGGCGTGGCTCTCGGCGGTGGCTTCGAGCTGGCGCTCGCCTGCCACTGGCGGGTCGCCGCCGCGAGCGCCAGGGTCGGCCTGCCGGAGGTGAAGCTCGGGCTGATCCCGGGCGCGGGCGGCACGCAGCGCTTCACGCGCCTCGCAGGGCCGCAGGCGGCACTGGAAGCCATCACCTCCGGCGCCCACCTGAGCGCCTCGCGCGCGCTCGAGCTGGGCCTGGTGGACGAGCTCGCCGAGCCGGCACTCGCCGGCGCACTCGCGCTCGCGCGGCGGGCCGCCGGCGAACGGCGCCCGCTGCGGATCGCGAGCGATCTGACCGAGCGCATTCGCGACGTGAGTCCGGAGCTGTTCGCCGCGTTTCGGCGCCGGCTCGAGCCTAAGGCGCGCGGGCAACTCGCGCCCTGGAGAATCGTCGACAGCATCGAAGCCGCCTGCACGCTGCCGAAAGAGGCGGCGTTCGCGCGCGAACGCGGGTATTTCATCGAGTGCCGCGACAGCCCGCAGCGCCGGGCGCTGGTACACGTCTTTTTCGCCGAGCGGGAGGCACGCAAGATTCCGGGCCTCGGCGCGCAGGTGAGCGCGCTGCCGATCCGGCGTGCCGCGGTGATCGGCGCCGGCACCATGGGCGCCGGCATCGCCATGACATTCGCCAACGCCGGCATTCCGGTGTCGGTGCTGGAGCTGTCGGGCGAGGCGCTCGAGCGGGGCTTGAGCCTCGTGCGCAGCCACTACGACGGCTCGGTGGCGCGCGGCAGCCTGACGCGCGAGCGCGCCGAGCGCGCGCTCGCCCTGATTCAGGGCGTCACAGAGTACCCGGCGCTCGGCACCGCGGACATCGTCATCGAGGCGGTGTTCGAGGACCTGAAGGTGAAGCAGGAGGTGTTCGCCAGGCTCGATCAGGCGGCGGCGCCGCACGCCATTCTCGCCACCAACACCTCGAGCCTCGACATCGACGCGATCGCCGCCAGCACCTCGCGCCCCGGGCAGGTGGTGGGCACGCATTTCTTCAGTCCCGCGAACGTCATGAGGCTGCTCGAGAACGTGCGCGGCCAACACACCTCGCCGCAGACCATCGCGACCGTGATGGCGCTCGCCAGGACCCTCGGCAAGATCGCGGTACTCGCGGGCAACTGCGACGGCTTCATCGGCAATCGCATGCTGATGTTCTACGGGGCGGAGGCCGAATTCCTGCTCGAAGAAGGGGCCACGCCCGAGCAGATCGATCGCGTCATGGAGGATTTCGGTTTCGCGATGGGGCCGCTGGCGGTACGGGACCTGGCCGGGAACGATGTGGGCCTGGCCATTCGCAAGGGCCGCAGGCTGCCTCCCGATGAGCGCCGCTCGCCGATCCTGGAGCGCCTGGTGGGCGAGGGACGGCTGGGTCAGAAGGCGGGTCAGGGCTTCTACCGTTACGAGGGACGCACGCGCACCCCGGACGCGGAGGTGTTGGCGCTCATCGAGGCGGTATCGCGCGATCTTGGCATCGAGCGCCGTCAGATCCCCGATGAGGAAATTCTCGACCGGCTGCTGCACCCGCTGGTGAACGAAGGCGCGCGCATCGTCGAAGAGGGCATCGCCATACGCGCCAGCGACGTGGACGTCGTGTATGTGAACGGCTACGGGTTCCCGGCCTACAAGGGCGGCCCGATGTACTGGGGGCAGCAGGCGGGGCTCGCGCGGGTGGTGCAGACCATGCGCCGCCTCGCGCCGACACACGGCGCGCGCTGGCGTCCGGCACCCCTGCTGGAGCGCCTGGCAGCCTCCGGCAAGGGTTGGAGCGACTGACCATGCAACGCGCACGCACGCTCGCGGTGATCACGGCGACGCTGGTGCTGGTCAGTGCCGCGCACGCGGACGCGCCGGCGGGCAACGAGCACGCCGCGCCCCGCGTGCCCGCAAGCATTGCGGAGTGGGCTCGCGGGGCCTCCCTGTTCCAGGGACTGGGTGATTTTCACCGCGCGGTGACGACCTCGGTGCCGCTCGCACAGCAGTACTTCGATCAGGGCATGCGCTTCCTGTGGGCGTTCAATCACGACGAGTCGACCCGCTCCTTTGCCCGCGCCGCCCAGCTCGATCCGGCGTGCGCCGCGTGCTACTGGGGCGTGGCGCTCACCGTAGGACCGAACTACAACGTTGCGGCGCTGGCCGAGACGCGCGCACGCGTCGCCTGGGAGGCGCTGCACAAGGCACAGGAGAGCGCGGCGCGGGCTTCCGCCGTCGAGCAGGCGCTCATCGACGCGCTCGCGGCGCGTTATCCGGCGCCGCAGCCGCCGGCAGCCGCGCAGTCCGACGCCGTCCTCAGCGCCTACGCCGCGGCCATGCGCAGCGTGGCCGAGCGCTTCCCGGATGATCTGGACGTGCAGACCCTGTGCGCGGAGAGCGAGATGAACGTGCATGCCTGGAAGCTGTGGACCGCGGATGGTCAGCCGGTCGCAGGGACGCTGCAGATCGAGACGCGGCTCGAGTCGGTGTTGCAACGCAGCCCCGGCCACCCGGGCGCCAATCACTACTACATTCACGTCATGGAGGCCTCGCCCGATCCCGGCAAGGCGCTGGTCTGCGCCGCACGGCTGCCCGGCATGATGCCCTCGGGGGGGCATCTGGAGCACATGCCGGCGCACATCATGCAGCGCCTCGGGCGTTACGAGGAGGCAGCCGAGGCGAACCGCCGCGGCGTCGCGGCTGATCAGGCGTACCTGCGCGCCACCGCGGCGCCGGACTACTACCGCATGTATCTCGCTCACAACTACGCGTTCCTCGCCTTCTCGGCGGCCATGGAGGGACGCAAGGCGGAGACCCTCGCCGCGGTGCAGAGCGTGCCGCAGACCGTCCCCCTCGACATGATGCTCGCCATGGGCGACTCGGGCTGGAGTCTCACCCAGCAGTACGCGGCGCTGGTGCGCTTCGGACTGTGGGACGAGATGATCGCGCTGCTGGCGCCGGATCCGCGGGCCAGCGGTCTCATGGCCGGTTATCTCTTTGGCCGCGGCGTGGCGCTCGCCGCGCGTGGCCGGATCGATGAGGCCCGCGGCGCGCTGGCCGCCTTGCAGCAGCTCGACGTCACGGTTGCGGCGGATACCGCGGCGGGATTCAACACGCTGCGGGACGTGCTGAGTGTGGCGTGGCCGATCGTCGCGGCGCGCATCGCCGCATCCGAAGAGCGCGGCGCAGACGCGATCACGCTCCTCGAGCAGGCGGTCGCCGCCGAAGACCGGCTCTCGTACAACGAGCCCGCGGACTGGTTCTTCCCCGTCCGCCATCTTCTCGGCGCGCAGCTGCTGCTCGCCGGGCAGGCCAGGCGTGCGGAAGAGGTCTACCGGGAGGATCTGCGGCGCAACCCCGGCAACGGCTGGGCGCTGCAGGGGCTCGCCGCGGCGCTCACCGCGCAGGGCAGAGCGCACGAGGCCGCCCGCGCGCGCCAGGAGCTGGATGCCGCGTGGCGCCACGCCGACATACGGCTGCCGGGGTCCGCTTTCTGGTTCGCCGGCGCCGACGTGAGCGATTGCGCCTGCCAGCGCGAGCTCAGGCGAGCGGCAGCCGGGTCGTGAACTTCTTGGTGCGCAGCACGAAGCTGGTGTTGACTGAGCGCACGGCGCCGAGCTGCAGCAGCTGCGTCGAGAGGAAGTGCTCGTAGGCCTCCATGCTGGCGGCGACGATGCGCAGCAGGTAGTCGTTCGCGCCGCTCATGGAGTGGCATTCGAGCACCTCGGGGCGCTCCTTCACGAGCTGATCGAATTGCCGCACCGATTCGGGGTGATGGTTCTCGAGGGATACGAGGGCGTAGGCGAGAATCGGCAGGCCGATCGCCGGCGCGCGCAACAGCGTCGCATAGCCGGCGATGAACCCGGCCTGCTCCAGTGCCCGCAGGCGCCGCCAGCACGGCGCGGGCGACAGCCCGACGCGCTTCGCCAACTCCTGGTTGGAGATGCGCGCATCCGACTGCAGCTCCTCGAGGATCCGCCGGTCGAGGCGATCGAGGGTCCGGGTCACAGGCCTCCTGATGTTGCGCAATAATATTGCCAGAAGCGGGCCCAGGGGGGCAATTGAAGCAAGGTAATTGCACGACTTAGAGCATAAGCTCATGCGCCATGTCCGCACGGCCTGCCGCGATGACCCACGCCTCACGCGCCAAAGTGGCGCCCGGCCAGGCGAGCGACTGGGCACGTGTGGCATCGCTCGTGCACGCCTCGCGGGCGCTCGATGACATCGAGGAGACCCGCCTCCTGCCCGAGCGCAAGGTGCTCTATCAGTTCTCGGCGCGCGGTCATGACCTGGCGCAGATCCTGCTCGGGCTGCAGCTCACGGACGCGCACGACGGGGTGGCGGTCTATTACCGCTCGCGCCCGCTGATGCTCGCGCTCGGTGTGAGCCTGGAAGATGCTGCGGCCGGCCCGCTCGCGCGCAGCGGCTCCTTCAGCGGCGGACGCGACATCGGCGTGGTGTTCAATCTCCCGGGCCACGCCGGCCCGACCGTGCTGCCCGCGTGCGGCGGCGTCGGGGCGCAGTACACGCCCGCGGCCGGCTGGGCGCAGGCGATTCGTTACCGGCATGGAGTGCTACGGGATGCTTCCTACGCGAGCAGCATTGCCGTGGTGCTCGGCGGGGACGCCTCCTGCGCCACCAATGGTTTCTGGTCGGCGCTCAATATCGCGACCACGCTCGAGCTGCCGATGTTGTTCTACATCGAGGACAACGGCTTTGGCATTTCGGTGAGCTCGCATCTGCAGACCCCCGGCGGCAACATCGCGGCGAACCTGCGCGCGTTCGCCGGCCTGACGATCCTCGAGGGCGACGGGAGCGATCCGCCCGCGGCGGCCGAGCTGACGCGACGCGCGGTCGCGCGGGTGCGCGAGGAGCGCTCACCGCTGCTGCTGCGTCTGACGGTTCCGCGCCTGTCCGGTCACTCCGGGCAGGACACGCAGGCCTACAAGTCGGCGCAAATCCTCGCGGATGAGCGCGCACGGGATCCGCTTACGCACCTGCACGAGTTTCTGGTCCCGGCCGTGATGGCGGAGGGGGAATGGGCTCGCCTGGCGAGCGAGGCGCGGCGTGAGGTCGAGCGGGCGATCGAGCGGGCGCTGGCGCGACCGCCACCCGACCCGCAGGAGCTCACGCGCCACGTTTTCTCGGAAAGTTCCCACGGTACACACTCGCTGCAGGAGCAGGGCGGGCTCGCTCCCGAGCGGCACGTGTTCGCCCCTTCGAGCCTGACGGCGCAGCCGCAAGCCACGCGCATCAACATGCTCACCGCGATCCGCCGCACGCTCGATGTCGAGCTCGCCGCCAATCCCCGCATGGTGGTGTTCGGCGAGGACGTCGGCCCCAAGGGCGGCGTGCACGGGGCGACCCTCGGGCTGCAGGACAAGTACGGGGCGGAGCGCGTGTTCGACACCAGCCTGTCGGAAGAGGGGATCATCGGACGGGCGGTCGGCCTGGCGCTCGCGGGGCTGCTGCCGGTGGCGGAGATCCAGTTCCGCAAGTACGCGGATTCCGCGGCCGAGCAGTTGAACGACTGCGGGACGCTGCGCTGGCGCACGCACAATCGCTTCGCCGCCCCGATGGTGGTGCGCATGCCGGGCGGGTTCTTCAAGTGCGGCGACCCCTGGCACAGCCAGACCAACGAGGTCGCGTGGGTGCACGGCGTAGGCTGGCAGGTGGCGGTGCCCTCGAACGCCGAGGACGCCGTGGGCCTGCTGCGGCGGGCGTTGCGGGGCAATGATCCGGTGATCTTCTTCGAGCACCGGGCCATGCTCGATGGCGCCTGGGCGCGGCGCCCTTATCCGGGTAACGAGTTCGTGGTGCCCTTTGGCCAGGCACGGCTGCTGCGCGCCGGCACCGAGCTCACCGTGGTCAGCTGGGGAGCCATGGTGGAGCGTTGCGAGCTTGCCTGCGCACGCTCGCAGGTCGACGTGGAGCTGCTCGATCTGCGCACCCTGTCGCCCTGGGACAAGGCGGCGGTACACGCCTCGGTCGAGAAGACCCACCGCTGCCTCATCGTGCACGAGGACAACCTGACCGCAGGCTTCGGGGCGGAAATTGCCGCGAGCCTGGCGCAGGAGAGCTTCTTCAGCCTGGAGGCGCCGATCGAGCGGCTCGCCATGCCTGACATCCCGAGCCCCCACAGCCCGGTGCTGCTCGATGCGGCGCTGCCGGACGTCGGGCGCATCACCCAGTCCATGCAATGGCTGGCGAGCCTGTGAGCCTTGCGATGGGCGGCGGCGTCGAAATCCGGGCTCCCGCGGAGCAGACCGAAGGCACGCGCTCGCAGATCCTGCGCTGGCTCAAGCAGGTCGGCGAGCGCGTCGCCGAGAACGAGCCGCTCATCGAGATCGAGACCGACAAGGTCACCGTCGAAGTCGCCTCGCCCGGCACGGGCGTGCTGCGCGAGATCGTCAAGCACGAGCAGGAGGAGATCGCCCCCGGTGAGCTGCTCGGCCGCATCGAGGCGGTCACGGCCGCCGCGGCGCTCGCCCCGGCGTCCCGGCCCGCCGCTGCGGCCGCGCCGAGCGCCAGTCCCGTCGCCGTGCGCAGCGCGAGCCGCGCGCGGGCACCTGGGGGCGGGTTGAGTCCGGCGGTGCGCCGCCTGCTCGGTGAGCGCGGGCTCGATGCGTCGGCGATTCGCGGCACCGGGCCGGCGGGCCGCATCACGGTCGAGGACGTGCTGCGGGCGGCCCCGGGCAGCGCACCGGATCGCCGGCGGGATGCGGGCGCCACGCGGCCCGCAGCAGCGCTCGCCCCTGACTCGGAGACCGGGGCGCCGGCCGAAGGGATCGGCACCAGCCACCGCGTGCCGCACACCGCGATTCGCAAGCGCATCGCCGATCACATGGTGCAGAGCCTGCACACCGCGCCCCACGTGACGACGGTGTTCGAGGCGGACCTGAGCGCGGTGCTCGCCGATCGCGCGCTGCGGCGCGAGGAGTTCGCGCGCCGCGGGGCGCCGCTGACGCTCACCGCCTACTTCGTGCAGGCCGCCGTAGCCGCGATCCGCGCCGTGCCGGAAGCGAACAGCCGCTGGACCGACACGGCGCTCGAGATCTACGACTCGATCCATATCGGTGTGGCGACCGCGGTACAGGACGTGGGGCTCATCGTGCCGGTGCTGCGCGATGCGCAGGCGCGCGATCTGTTCGACACCGCGCGCGAACTGGATGAGCTGGTGAGGCGTGCCCGCGCGGGCACCCTGTCGCCGGCGGATGTGCGCGGGGGCACCTTCACCCTCTCGAACCACGGCGTCAGCGGGAGCCTCCTGGCGGCCCCGATCATCATCCACCAGCCGCAGGCGGCGATCCTGGGAGTGGGCAAACTCGAGAAGCGAGCGGTGGTGGTAGAGGAGGGTGACGAGCAGAAGGTCGTGGTGCGGCCGCGCTGTTACGTCACGCTGACCCTGGATCACCGCGTGATGGACGGCCACCGGGCCAATCACTTCCTGCAGGTGTTCGTGCAGACCCTCACCGGCTGGCCGCAGTAGTGGGATGATGGGCTGCCGTGTCCGGGCAGCCAACCACCGAGCTTGAAGCGATCGAGCGCGCCAGCGAGGACGAGCTGCGCGCCCTGCAGCTGCAGCGCCTCAGGTGGTCGGTGCGTCACGCCTACGGGAACGTACCGCTCTACCGGGACAAGTGCGAGCGGGCCGGGGTCCACCCGCACGACCTCAGGACGCTCGCGGATATCGAGCGTTTTCCCTTCATGGAAAAGGACGATCTGCGCGCCGGCTATCCGTTCGGCCTGTTCGCCGTGCCGCGTGAGCAGGTGGTCCGCATTCACGCCTCGAGCGGCACCACCGGCAAGCCGACCGTGGTGGGCTACACGCGCCGCGACATCGACACCTGGGCGGCGCTGGTGGCGCGCTCCATCCGGGCCGCGGGCGGGCGCCGCGGCGACATGGTGCACATTGCCTATGGTTACGGACTGTTCACGGGGGGTCTCGGCGCACATTACGGCGCGGAGCTGCTGGGTTGCACGGTGGTACCGATGTCGGGGGGGCAGACGCAGAGACAGGTGCAGCTCATCTGCGATTTCCGGCCCGACATCATCATGGTCACGCCCTCCTACATGCTCTCCATCGTGGAGGAGTTCGTGCGCCAGGGGCTCGATCCGGCGGCGAGCTCGCTGCGCACCGGCATCTTCGGTGCCGAGCCCTGGACCGAAGCGCTGCGCGCGCAGATCGAGAGCCGCGCGGGACTTCAGGCCCTGGACATCTACGGGCTGTCGGAGGTGATGGGGCCCGGGGTGGCGAGCGAGTGCATCGAGAGCAAGGACGGGCCGGTCATCTGGGAGGATCATTTCTACCCGGAGATCGTGGACCCGGCGAGCGGGGAGGCGTTGCCTGCCGGCGCGCCGGGCGAGCTGGTGCTCACCTCGCTCACCAAGGAAGCCCTGCCGGTGATCCGCTACCGCACCCGCGATCTGACCGCGCTCCTGCCGCCGACCGCGCGCTCGATGCGCCGGATGGCGCGCATCACCGGGCGCTCGGACGACATGCTGATCATCCGCGGTGTGAATGTTTTCCCGAGTCAGATCGAGGAGCTGCTGCTGAAGCTCGCAGGTCTCGCGCCCCACTACCAGCTCGAGCTCACGCGCGAGGGGCACCTGGATCGGCTGGCGGTGAAGGTGGAGTGTCTGGAGAGCATCAGCGCGGATGGGCCGCGGCGCTCGCGCCTGCAGGGTGAACTGCAGGGCAGCATCAAGGCGATGATCGGCATCGCGACGCAGGTCGTGGTGTGTGATCCGGGCTCGATCGAGCGCTCATCCGGCAAGGCGCGGCGCGTGATCGACCGGCGGCCGGTGCGTTAGTCAGCCAACGGATTGACGATCGTGACCCCCGCGATCGTCTGGCCCGGGTTCAGATCCTCGCTGTAGATATATGTGGCGGCCACCTGCTCGGCGGATGCCACGATCAATGCGTCCCAGAACGAAATCTGTGCCAACCCGACAATATCGATCGCCCGAGTCACTGTCTCCGCCGTAGTCGGCTCGCGAATCCACGCACCGTAGCTGCTGACGACTTCGCGAGCCGTTGATCGAGCAACGGGCGTCGCAAGCTTCTGCGTCACGTTGACGTAGAACTCCTGCAACACCTGTACGGACAGTCGTCCGGCACCGGACTCCCACAGTTGTCGCAGCTTCTCGGCAGCTCGACTGCGCTTTGCCCCCGCGTCCACATCGTGCGCGTAGATCAGGATGTTCGTGTCAACGAAGACGACGTCGCTCATGCAGCGTCTCGCGGTTCAAGGGGCTCCCTCCGAGAGCAAGAGGGGCTGCAAGGAGAGCCAGGGCTCGTTTGCGTGCCGCCGCGTACCCGGCGTCGGCGGCCACCAGTTGCCGCAGCTCATCGGCTAGCAGGGCGCTGACACTACGCCCGCGCCGCGCCGCGACGGCTCGGGCTCTCTTCAGCAGAGAAGGTTCTATCGCAACCGTAATGTTGTGCTTGGGTCTCATGGCGTCGGCTCCGGTTCACGTAAAATACGTGAAGCCGTCCTGCGGGTCAACGTTTGCGGTCTGAATGCGACCGGCCCGCGAACGCGGCCCGCACCTGCTGCGGCAGGGGCGCATCAAAATCGTCGGCCACTTTGATCTTGCCCCTCAGGACCCCGAAGCGAATCTTGCGCTTCGGGGCCGCAAGCCGCGTCAAACGCGCGATGCCGCCGAAGCGCGCGTGCACCGCCGGATGCGCCACCGGCAACGGCCGATGCAGCCGGTGCGCGCTCGCCGACAGGTAGCGCTCCGCGGCGGGGAACACCCGCGCGTACAGGCTGCCGCACACCTGGTAGGCGCGCGCGCCCACCCAGTGAGGCGGCAGCAGCGCCGGCGGCAGCAGCGGATCGCGCAGGTGAATCTTGCGATATTCGTGGATCAGCAGCGTGCGGATGAGGAACGCGGTGTCGGGGGGCAGGGCTGCGACCGAGCTCGGGGCCGAGTACAGCGGCGCGAAGCTCGCGGCGAAGCGGCGGTAGCGGCGGGCGAGGTCCTGCAGATCCCAGCCGCGCGTCGCGAGCCGGCGGTCGTTGCCGAGATCGGTGCTGATGCCCTGCAGCAGCAGTGCATCCTCGGCGCCGCGTACAGTGCGCAACCAGCTGCGTGCCTGTCCGGGGGTGCAGCCGGGATGGGCGAAGAGGGAAGGGTTGAGCTGCCCGAAGCCGAGCCACTTCAGATCCTCGCGCAGCTGCGCGCGGCGCGGCCCACCCGGTGGCACGACCACGAGCGTCCACTTCCCGTCCCACAGCGAGGGACTCTCGCCGTAGATGCGCCGGGTCGCTTGCGCAAAGCGCTCCGCGCCGGTGCGCGTGAGGCGGTACTCGCTGCGGCGGCCGGAGCGCTTCCCCGCCAGCCAGCCCTGGCGCGCCAGCCGTGCCACCGAGGTGCGCACCAGGCGCTCGGTGAGGCCGAAGGGCGCGGCGAGGCGGATCAGGCTGCCCAAGGTGACCGCACCGCCGCGCGGGGCGATGGAGTCGCCGAACACCGTGATGAGGAGCGAGCCGCCGCGCAGCGGGCGCTGCGCGCGAAAATTGCGCAGCAGGGCCCGAACGGGGGCGGGTAGCGGCGCGCGCGGGGTGCGGTTCATGGCTGATGAAAATTGTGACACAAAAACCTGCGTCTCCGTGCTAGTCTTGTGTCATATCAGACCGGGTCTTGGCCGCAGGTACCTCCATGTACACCCAGGCGCTCGATACCCACGGCAAGGAGCCAGCGCCCGCCGTCAGCGGCGAGTCCGCTGCGCAGGCGCAGCGCTTTCAGGCGCGCGTCGATGCCGAGGACAAGATCGAGCCCAAGGACTGGATGCCCGATGCGTACCGCCACACCCTGATCCGGCAGATCTCCCAGCACGCCCACTCGGAAATCGTCGGCATGCTCCCGGAGGGCAACTGGATCACGCGCGCGCCGAGCCTCAAGCGCAAGGCGGTGCTGATCGCCAAGGTGCAGGACGAGGGCGGCCACGGCATGTACCTGTACAGCGCCGCGGAGACGCTCGGCATCTCGCGGGCGCAGATGTTCGAGCAGCTGCTGTCCGGCACCGCCAAGTACTCGAGCATATTCAACTACCCGACACTCACCTGGGCGGACGTGGGCGCGATCGGCTGGCTGGTCGATGGCGCGGCGATCATGAACCAGATCCCCATCTGCCGCTGCTCCTATGGCCCGTACGCGCGTGCCATGGTGCGCATCTGCAAGGAGGAGAGCTTTCATCAGCGCCAGGGGTTCGAGATCATGCTGACGCTGGCGCAGGGGAGTGGCGCACAGCGGGCGATGGCGCAGGACGCGCTCAACCGCTGGTGGTGGCCCTCGATCATGATGTTCGGCCCGAGCGATGCCGACTCCAGGCACACCGCCCAGTCGATGCGCTGGAAGATCAAGCGCTTCAGCAACGACGAGCTGCGCCAGAAATTCATCGATATCACCGTGCCGCAGGCGCAGTTTCTCGGGCTCTCGATCCCCGACCGCGAGCTGCGCTTCGATCCCGGCACGCAGCATTATCTGATCGGCCCGATCGACTGGAACGAGTTCCACGCGGTGCTCAAGGGCAACGGACCCTGCAACCGTGAACGGCTCGAGGCGCGGCGCACGGCGGATGAGGCCGGTCGCTGGGTGCGCGAGGCGGCGGCCGCGCACGCCGTGAAGCAACACCGCCGCACACCGCAGGCCGCAGGCGGCATGGAACCGGAGGCCTCATGAGCGAGGATTGGCCGCTGTATGAAGTCTTCATCCGCTCGCGCTCGGGACTCGAGCACAAGCACGTCGGGAGCCTGCATGCCGCGGACGCGCGCATGGCGATCGAGCACGCGCGCGACGTGTATACGCGCCGCCAGGAGGGCGTGAGCCTGTGGGTGGTGCGCTCGGCGGATATCATCGCCTCGGACCCCGAAGAGGCCGACGCGCTGTTCGAGCCGGCGCGGGACAAGGTGTACCGGCATCCGACCTTCTATGCCATCCCGGAAGAGGTCAAGAACCTGTGAGCGCGAGGAGCCGCACGCCGAGCGAGCGCGACCCGGCGCAGCAGGCGGCGCACTTTCGCTACGTGCTGCGCCTCGCTGACACGAGTCTCGTGCTCGGGCAGCGCCTGGGCGAGTGGGTCGGTCACGCGCCGGCACTCGAGGAGGACCTGGGACTCGCCAACTTCGCGCTCGATCTGATCGGGCAGGCGCGGCTGCTGCTCACCTACGCGGGCGAGCTCGAGGGCCGGGGGCGTGACGAGGACGCGCTGGCCTTTCTGCGTGATGCGCCGGATTTCGCCAACCTGACACTCGCCGAGCAGCCGAACGGCGACTTTGGCCACACCATCGTGCGCCAGTGGCTCATCGATGCCTGGCAGCTGGAGATCTACGCAGGGCTGCTCAGGTCCGCGGACAGCCGTCTCGGCGCCATCGCCGCCAAGGCGCTCAAGGAAACCCGTTATCACCATCGCTTCAGCAGCGGCTGGCTCATACGTCTCGGCGACGGCACCGCGGAGAGTCACGAGCGGGTTCAGGCAGGGCTCGATTCCCTGTGGCGTTTCACCGCCGAGCTGTTCGCCGCCGATGAGGTCGATGAACGCATGCAGGCCGCCGGTATCGCCCCGGCGCTCATGGAGCTTGCGCCGCGCTGGTCGGCGCGCATCGATGAGGATCTGCAGGCCGCGACCCTGCAGCGCCCGCCGGGGCAACCCTACCCCTGGCATGGCCGGCGCGGCGTGCACACCGAGCACCTGGGTCACATGCTCGCGGAAATGCAGCACCTGCAGCGCACCTATCCGGGCGTACGCTGGTGAGGTCGGCACGATGTCCGCCGTGATCAAACCCGGGGGCGCCGCCGCACGCGAGCAGGCCATCCGGGCGCTGCTCGCCGAGGTGGCCGATCCCGAGATCCCGGTCCTGAGCATCGTGGACCTGGGGATCGTGCGGCACGTGCGGTTCGAGGCCGATGGGCGGCTGCATGTGGGAATCACGCCGACCTACTCGGGTTGCCCCGCGACCGAGGTCATCCGCACGGCGGTGCGGACGGCGCTCGATGCGGCCGGTTTGGCGGACGCGGTGCTCGAGGAGGTGTTGTCGCCACCCTGGACCAGCGAGTGGCTGACGAGTGCGGCGCATGCGAAGCTCGAGGCCTGCGGCATTGCGCCCCCGCAAGAGCCGGTGTCGAGTCCGCGCCGCCTGTGGAACGCGCCGCTCGTGCCCTGTCCGCGCTGCGGCAGCCGCACGACCGAGCGCGTGAGCGAGTTCGGCTCGACGCCCTGCAAGGCGCACTACCGCTGCAGCGCCTGCCGGGAGCCCTTCGACTACTTCAAGTGCCTTTAGAAGATGCTGAAGTTTCATCCGCTCAAGGTCGCGCAGCTCGCCCCCGATGCGGAGGATGCGGTGGCGATCGCGCTGGAGGTCCCGGCGGAGCTGCGCGATGAGTACCGCGGCAGCGCGGGGCAGCACGTCGTGATCCGCGCTGCGATCGACGGCGAGGAAATCCGGCGCACCTATTCAGTGGTGAACGCGCCCGGGGAATGGCCGCTGCGCATCGTGCCGCGCGTGCATGCCCTGGGGCGCATGTCGCGCCACCTGGCCGAGCGGCTGCGCCCCGGGGACCGGCTGGACGTCCTGCCGCCAAACGGCAGCTTCACACCGCGGGAGCCCCTGGCCGCTGCCGGGACCTATGTGGCGTTTGCGGCCGGTTGTGGCATCACACCCGTGCTGTCGGTGGTGCGCACGCTGCTCGCGCGCGGCGCGGCGCGGGTGATGCTCTTCTACGGCAACAGCGGCACCGGCCGCGCGATGTGCCTGGAGGAGCTGCTGGCGCTCAAGGACCGCTACCTCGAGCGACTGGCGCTGCATTTCGTGATGAGTCGCGAGCCGCAGGAAGTCGCGCTGTACAACGGCAGGCTGGATGCGGCACGGGTGCGG
The DNA here is from genome assembly GCA_005878835.1 of Gammaproteobacteria bacterium. Lineage (GTDB taxonomy): Bacteria > Pseudomonadota > Gammaproteobacteria > Steroidobacterales > Steroidobacteraceae > 13-2-20CM-66-19. The sequence continues at coordinate 75,724 of VBMV01000060.1, forward strand.
CAATTCGCGGCGACACTGTTCCTACCCGAGGAGGTCAGGGAATATTTCGTCTGCGGTCCCGGCGACATGATCGAGCAGGTCACCGCCACGCTGCACGAGCTGGGCGTGGAGGCCGCCCGTGTGCACGCGGAGCATTTCACGGTGGCGACCACCGCCGCCGACGCCGCCCGCGGCGGCGCTCAGGCGCCGGCCCGTGCGGCTGCGGCACCGGCAGCGGGGCGGGGGGCCGGAGAAGCCGAGGTCACGATTCTCATGGACGGCCGGCGCCGCGCTTTCAGCATGAAAATGGATGACGAAACGGTGCTCGACGCCGCCGCACGCGCCGGCATCGAGCTGCCGTTCTCCTGCCGCGCGGGCGTGTGCTCCACCTGCCGCACCAAGGTGGTTCGCGGTGAAGTGGCGATGGCGCAGAACTATGCGCTGGAGGACTGGGAGCTCGAGCAGGGGTACGTGCTGGCGTGTCAGTCGCGCGTCAGGACCGCCTCGCTCGAGCTCGATTACGACGAGAAGTGACCGCCGCGCTGCACGCCGTAGCGCCTTCGGTCAGCGGAGTCCCACGTGAGCTATCAGAACATTCTCTTCGAGACGGCGGACGGGGTTGCCCGCCTGACGTTGAATCGACCCGAGCGCCTGAACGCGTTCAACACCGAGATGCACGCCGAGGTGCGCGCCGCACTGCTGGCGCTCAGGGACTCTCCCGCCCGGGTGCTGGTGATTACCGGAGCAGGGCGGGGCTTTTGTGCTGGCCAGGATCTCAACGATCGGGCGGTTGCGCCGGGGGGTGCGCCGCCTGACCTGGCCGCCTCGATCGAGAGGAACTACAAGCCCCTGGTGCTGGCGCTGCGTTCGCTGCCCATGCCGGTGATCGCGGCGGTCAACGGCGTGGCGGCCGGGGCCGGCGCCAACATTGCGCTCGCCTGCGACCTGGTGATCGCCGCACGCTCGGCGAGCTTCGTGCAGGCGTTCGCGAAGCTCGGGCTCGTCCCGGATTCGGGCGGCACGTGGACCGTGCCGCGCCTCGTCGGGGCGGCGCGCGCGCTGGGGCTCACGCTGCTCGGCGACAAGTTGAGCGCCGAGCAGGCGGCCTCCTGGGGGCTGATCTGGCGTTGCGTCGAGGACGGTGAGCTCGCCTCCGTGGTCGAGGGTCTGGCGCGGCAGCTCGCCGCCGCACCGACCCGCGCCCTGGCCCGCACCAAGCAGGCGATTTACGAGGGATTGACTCGCACGCTGCCCCAGCAGCTGGATATCGAGCGCGACTACCAGGGCGAGCTCGGTCACAGCATGGATTACGCGGAAGGGGTCGCGGCGTTCGCCGAGAAGCGCACGCCGCGCTTCACGGGACGCTGAAGCGGCGCCGATGGATTTTCATTCATGAAAGATAAGGATGCGCCGGGCACGGCCGGCGGGGCGCAGCATCGCGCCGAGCGTGCGGCCGCGGCTCTGTTCGAGCGCGACCGCGCCTCGCAGGCGCTCGGCATGCGGATCACCGCAATGCGCCCGGGGTGGGCGCGAGTCGTGATGACGGTGCGTGCGGACATGCTCAACGGCCACGGCGTCTGTCACGGCGGCATCGTCTTCGCGCTCGCCGACAGCGCCTTTGCGTTTGCGTGCAACTCGCACAACGAGAGCACCGTGGCGGCCGCGGCCACGATCGATTTTCTGGCCGCCGCCCGCGAGGGTGATGAGCTCACGGCCGAGGCGAGCGAGCTGTGGCGCACCCGGCGCAACGGCATCTACGAGATCGGCGTTTCCAACCAGCGCGGCGAGCGCATCGCGCTGTTTCGCGGGCGCTCCTACCGCATCGACGGCCAGGTGGTCAGCGGGGAGTAAACGACACCATGCAGCTTCAGAGTTTTGTCGCCGGTAAATGGTGGGCGGGCCTCGGCGCGGGCGTGGCGCTGCGCGATGCCACCACGGGTGAGGTCATCGCCAACGCCACCGCGGACGGGCTCGACTCAGGCGCGCTGCTCGAGCACGCGCGCGAGGTCGGGGGGCGCGCCCTGCGCAAGCTCACCTTCCACGAGCGCGCCGCGCTGCTGAAGACACTGGCCAGGTTTCTCACCGAGCACAAGGAGGAGTTCTACACGCTCTCCTACGCCACCGGGGCGACCAGGGGCGACTCCTGGATCGACATCGACGGGGGCATCGGCACGCTGTTCGTGTACGCGAGCAAGGGCATGCGCGAGCTGCCCGACAGCCGCGTGTACGTCGATGGCGGCGTGGAAGCGCTGTCGAAGACCGGGACGTTCGTGGGGCAGCACGTGTGCGTGCCGCTCGAGGGCGCCGCGGTGCACATCAACGCGTTCAACTTCCCGGTGTGGGGCATGCTGGAGAAGCTGGCGCCGGCACTGCTCGCCGGCGTGCCGGCGATCGTGAAGCCCGCCTCGCAGACCTGTTACCTCACCGAGCGCGTGTTCAGGCGGATGGTGGAGTCCGCGATCCTGCCGGAAGGCGCGGTGCAGCTCATCTGCGGGGGCGTCGGGGATCTGTTGGAGCATCTCACCTGCCAGGACGTGGTGTCGTTCACCGGCTCTGCGGCCACGGCGCTGAAGCTTCGCCAGCATCCGGTGGTGAGCGCCAACTCGGTGCGCTTCACCTCGGAGACCGATTCGCTCAACTCCTCGGTGCTGGGTCCCGACGCCGGGGCCGGCACGCCGGAGCTGGAGCTGTTCGTGCGCGAGGTGGTGCGTGAGATGACGGTGAAAGCCGGCCAGAAGTGCACCGCCATCAGAAAGGCGCTCGTGCCCGCGGGCCGCGTCACGGAGGTGCTGGACGCGCTGCGGAGCGCGCTCGGTGAGATCGTCGTCGGTGATCCGCGCCTCCCGAACGTGCGCATGGGCCCGGTGGCCTCCTTGAGCCAGCGACGCGAGGTCCTCGAGCAGCTCGGCAAGCTCAAGCGCGAGGCGCAAGTCGTGTACGGCGATGCCGGCAGGGCGCAGCCCGTGGGTGCCGACGCCGACCGCGGCGCCTTCGTGTCCCCCACCCTGTTGTATTGCCGCGATGCGGGCAGTGCCCGCGCGGTTCACTCGGTCGAGGCATTCGGTCCGGTGTGCACGCTCGTCCCCTATGACACGGTGGAGGAGGCCATCGCGCTCGCCCGGCGCGGGGGCGGCAGTCTCGCCGGCTCGATCTTCAGCGCCGACGAGACCATCGCGGCGCAGCTGGTACTGGGACTGGCGCCGTATCACGGGCGCGTCGTGGTCGTGAACCGGCACTGCGCCAAGGAGTCCACCGGCCACGGCTCGCCGCTGCCGCACCTGGTGCACGGGGGTCCTGGGCGCGCCGGCGGCGGCGAGGAGATGGGCGGCATCCGCGGCGTGATGCACTACATGCAGCGCACCGCCGTGCAGGGCACCCCCGATGTCGTGACGGCGGTCACCGGGCGGTGGGTGAGGGGCGCACGCGAGCTGCAGCCCGGCACGCATCCGTTCCGTAAACCCTTCGCGCAGCTTGCGATCGGCGATACCTTCAACTCCGCCGAGCGCGAGGTCACGCTCGAGGACATCGAGCGCTTCGCGGAGCTGTCGGGCGATCGGTTCTACGCGCACATGGACGAGGCTGCGGCCGCCCGCAATCCACTCTTCGGCGCTCGCGTCGCGCACGGCTACTTGCTGGTGTCGGCGGCCGCCGGGTTGTTCGTCGATCCGCCCTACGGCCCGGTGCTCGCCAATTACGGTATCGACGGCCTGCGCTTCACCAAGCCCGTCAAGCCCGGCGACCGCATCAAGGTGCGCCTCACCTGCAAGGAGAAATCCCTGCGCCTTGGGGCCGGCTACGGCGAGGTGCGCTGGGACACGGCGATCACCAATCAGAGCGGCGAGGTGGTTGCGAACTACGACGTGCTGACCATGGTCAGCGAGAAGCTGGTGCCCGACGCGTAGGGCGCGACAACCTCATGCTCCGTCCGCCCGGGCGCAGGACTTTCGGGCAGAGCTGGCGAGCGCCTCGCATGACAGAATCTAGGCGGGTTTGCGCGCGCGGTACGCCGAGAATACCGCGAGCTCGACGTGCCGCTCGACGTCCACGAAGCCGGCCGCGCCGATGGCTTGCAGGATCTTCCCGGGTGGCACACAGGCCGCGATGGTGTCCCAGCAGTAGCGCATGAGCACGCGCGCGTCGCGACGGCCGACGAGTGCCGCGATCACGGGCACGAACCCGTTGAGCCAGACCTTCACGAGGACACGCGGCAGCGCCCCCGCCGGCTGGGTGAACTCGAGCACGCACAGGCGTCCGCCTGGTCGTATGACCCGGTAGAATTCGGCGAACGCCGCGGACAGATCGCCGACGTGGCGAAGCGCGTAGCCCATGCTGAGAAAGTCGGCGCTGCAGTCCGGGGCGGGAATTGCTTCGGCGTGGCCGCTCAGGAGCCGCAGGCCTGCCGGCACCCTGGCGTGCTCGAGCATGCCCGGACTCGGATCCACGCCGGTGACACGCGCGGGATCACCGACAATCCTCGCGGCGGCGCAGGCGAGCAGCCCCGTGCCCGTGCCGACGTCCACAACGCTCATTCCCGGCTTCAGGCCCGCATCCCTGAGGGCTCGCCTGCGGTACCAGGAGCCGGTCCAGAGCCCCACGATGCGCTCGAGGCGATCGTAGTCGGCGGCGGTGCGATCGAAAATGCCGCGCACCCATGCGCTGCGCTCGCCTTCGGTGCGGTAGTACGCGCCCAGTGGTGGATGAGGTGCTGGCATGAGACTCAGGTGACGCGGGCCTGCGATTGTACGCCGCCGGCGCACTAAGGCCCCGCGGCCAGCCGAAACGCATGCCCGCGCGTCGAAACCGCCTTCACCAGCGTCCACACGGCGTCCCCCGGGCGCAGGTTGAGCGCCCGCAGGGCGTTTTGCGTGATGCGAGCGAGTACGGTCTCCCCGCCCACGTCGAGCCTGACCAGCACCGCCCCGTAGTCATCGTTCGAGATCGCCGTCACGGTGCTCGCGAGCGCGTTGCGCACGGACAGGCCCTGCACCGGCTGAGTGGCGAGAATGACATCGCGCGCCAGCAGTTGCAGACGCACGCGTGAGCCCAGCGGAACATCCCGCAGACTGACCTGCAGCGTGCCCGTGCCGACGGTGAGCTCGGCGCTGCCGCTGTCGGGGTCCAGGCGCACGACGACGCCCTCGAGCACCGCGCCGACCAGATCCGGTCCCACCACGCTCTGCAGCTCGGGCCGGAGACTCACCTCGTTCACCGCTCCCTGCGCCAGCACCCTGCCTGCCTCCAGCAGCACGACGTGGGTGGCGAGGCGCAGCACCTCGTCGAACTGGTGACTCACGTAAACCATCGGGATCGCGAGCTGGTCACGCAGCGCCTCCAGATAGGGCAGGACCTCCTCGCGGCGCGCGACGTCGATCGAGGCGAGCGGCTCATCGAGCAGCAGCAGGCGCGGCTGCGCGAGCAGGGCGCGCCCGAGAGCCACGCGCTGGCGCTCGCCTCCCGAGAGCTCACGGGGCCGGCGCGCGAGCAGCGGCGCCAGTCCCAGGAGCGACACGACTTCGTCGAAGCCGATGATGCGTGACGCGGCGCGTGCGCGCTTCTCGCCGTAGCGCAGGTTGCCGCTGACCGAAAGATGCGGGAAGAGCCGCGCGTCCTGGAATACGTACCCGATGCGCCGGCGCTCGACCGGTACGGCGATGGCCGCGCGCGTGTCGGTGAGGACCTCGTCATCCAGGCGCACCTCGCCGGCGTCGGGTGCGAGGAGCCCGGAGATGATGTTGACGAGCGTGCTCTTGCCGCTGCCCGAGCGCCCGAACAGCGCGATGATGCCGGGTGTGGGTGCGGCGAAGGTCGCCTCCAGGCAGAACCCGGGGCGCCTCCTGAGCACCGACACGTGCAACATGTCAGCGGCCGAGCAGGCGGCGCACGCGCCGCACCAGCAGCTCGGAGGCCAGCAGCCCCAGCAGGCCGAGCGCCAACGACAGCATCGCGAGCCGCAACGCCAGCGCGTCCCCGCTGGGTGACTGCATCGCGGTGTAGAGCGCGAGCGGGAGCGTGCGGGTCGCGCCGGGAATGTTGGAGGCGAAGGTGATGACGGCGCCGAACTCGCCCAGGCCGGCGGCAAAGGCCGTCACGGCCCCGGCGAGGATCCCGGGCAGCATCAGCGGCAGGGTGATCGAGACAAAGCGGTCCACGGCAGCCGCACCCAGCGTGCGCGCCGCCTCTTCCAACCCGCGATCGACGTTCTCCAGCGACAGGCGTATCGCGCGCACCATCAGCGGAAAGGTCATGACCGCGGTGGCGAGCGCGGCTCCGGCGGTGGTGAAGGCCAGCTCGATGCCGAAATGGCTGCGCAGCCAGGCGCCGATGGGTCCGCGCGCCCCGAAGAGGATCAGCAGCACGTAGCCCACGGCCACCGGCGGCAGCACCAGCGGCAGATGCACGAACGCATCGAACAGTATCCGGCCCGGGAAGCGCGCGCGTGTCAGGATCCAGGCGACCAGCACCGCCAGCGGCAGGCTGAAGCCGACGCTGCGCGCGGCTACCTCGAGACTCAGGCGCAAGGCATCGAGCTCGGCGGGGCCGGAAGTGCCGTTCATCGGGATGGCGGCGCGGGGCCGTCTCAGGTGCGCATCAAGACCAGCCAGGGAACCTCGGGCGCCACGGTCATGCGACCAGCGCCGCGTCCAGCGTGATGGGCGCACGCTCGGGCGGGGTCGCCGCGTACGCGGCCAGACCCTTCTGCTCGAGCCAGGCGCGATTGAAGAGCCGTGACTGATACTTTGCCCCGCCGTCACAGAGCACCGTCACGATGATGTGTCCCGGCCCGAGAGAGCGCGCCACGCGCACCGCTGCGGCGACGTTGATGCCGCTGGTGCTGCCCAGAAGCAGCCCTTCCTCGTGCAGCAGCCGGTAGACGTGCCGCACCGTCTCGCCGTCCTCGATGTGCACGGCCTCATCGATCGGTGCGCCCTCGAGGTTGCGGGTGACGCGGCCGATGCCGATGCCTTCGGTGATCGAGCCACTGCCGGTTGCCCTGAGCGTCCCGCTGCGCACGTATTCATAGAGGCTGCTGCCCGGGGGATCGGCCAGCACGCAGCGTACCGCGCGCCGGCGCGACTTCAGATACTCCGCGACGCCGGCAAAGGTGCCACCGGTGCCCGTGGAGGCGACGAACGCATCGATCCGACCGTCGGTCTGAGCCCAGATCTCGGGGCCCGTGGTGCGCGCGTGGGTGTCGCGGTTGGCGGTGTTGTCGAACTGGTTGGACCAGACGGAGTTCGGCAGCGATGCCGCGAGGCGCTGCGCGACCTTCTGGTACTGGTTGGGATTGCTGTAGGGAACCGTGGGCACCTGGTGGACCTCGGCGCCCAGCATCCTGAGCAGAGCGTACTTCTCCGGCGACTGGTTGTCGGGCATGACGATGACGCAGCGATAGCCGCGTGCGTTGCACACGTGCGCCAGCCCGATGCCGGTGTTGCCGGCCGTGCCCTCGACGACCGTGCCTCCCGGGGGGAGCTCTCCGCGGCGCTCGGCCTCCAGCACGATCGCGCTCGCCGCGCGGTCCTTGACCGAGCCGCCGGGATTCATGAACTCGGCCTTGCCGAGGATGTCGCAGCCGGTCTCTTCACTCACGCCCCTGAGCCGGATGAGCGGGGTGTTGCCGACCGCGCCGACGAAGCCGCTCACGGAGCCGCCGGCGTCGCCGCCCGCGACGCTCACGCCGGCACCCCGGCCGCCGCCGCCGCCGCGGTGAGCGCGGCGCCCGTGTCCGTGGCCGCAAACGCCGCCACGTCGCCCAGGATCAGCAGCGCCGGCGGTTGGACCGGCTGCGCTGCGGTCAGCGCCGTGATGTCGCCCAGTGTGCCGCGCAGGATCCGCTGTCCGGGCAGCGTCGCGCGCTCGATGATGGCCACCGGGTGTCCGGGGGCCGCTCCCGCGGCGCGCAGTCTCGCGATGATGCCCGGCAGCTGTGCCACGCCCATGTAGACCACGACCGTGTGCCGCGGGTTCGCGAAGAAGCGCCAGTCCGGCAGGGCGCCATCGCCCGCGTGTCCGTTCACGAAGCTGACACTGCTCGCCAGGCGGCGGTGGGTGAGGGGCAGCTCGGCGGCCGCGGCGGCGCCGAGCGCGGCCGTGATTCCCGGGACCACCGTGTAGGGGATGCCGTGCGCGGCGAGCGCCTCGATCTCCTCGCCTCCGCGCCCGAACACGAACGGGTCGCCGCCCTTGAGGCGCGCGACGCGCTTGCCCTCGCCGGCGAGGCGCACCAGCAACGCGTGGATGTGCTCCTGTTGGCCGTGCGCGCCGTACGCCTTGCCGACGAAGATGCGCTGCGCGTCGCGGCGCGCACGCTCCAACACGGCCTCGCTCACCAGGCGGTCGTAGAGAATCACATCCGCTCGCTGCAGCAGCTGCAGCGCCCGCAGCGTGAGCAGATCGGGATCGCCGGGGCCGGCTCCGATCAGGTAGACCTCGCCCAGTCCGGTGAGCCGCGAGGTCAGGAGCTCCCGCGCGAGCGCCCGCTCCGCCCGCTCCCCCTCGCCCCGCAGCACGAGCGTTGCGACGGGGCCTGAGGCGATGCGTTCCCAGAACCCGCGGCGGGCGAAGGCGCCGAGTGCACGCCGCACGGCCTCGCGGCGCGCGCCCATGAAGCGCGCCAACGCGCCGAGACGCTCGGGAAGCAGCGCCTCGATCTGCTCGCGCACGCGCCGCGCCAGCACCGGCGCGTGGCCGGCGGAGCCTACCGCGACGACGATCGGCGAGCGATCGACGATGGCCGGAAAGATGAAGCTCGAGAGCTCGGCATCGTCGACGACGTTGACCGGCACGCCTCGTTCACACGCGGCCCTCGAGACCCGGGCGTTGGTCGTGCGATCGCCGGTTGCAGCCACCACTGCGACGGCGCCGGCGAGGTGAGCCGGGGAGAACGCGGCGGCGATATACTCGAGCTCGCCGCGTGCGGCCTGCTCGCCGAGCTGCGGATGCAGGCGCGGTGCGACCACCGTCACGTGGGCGCCCGCCCTGCGCAGCCACGCCACCTTGCGCAGCGCAACCTGACCGCCGCCCACCACCACGACGGGGCGGGCGCCGAGGCGCAGAAACACCGGCAGATACTCCATGGCGGCAGCCGCCGGGCTCAGGCGGGTATGGCCGCAGGAGGCACTCTCGGATGCAGACCGCATTCGCGCGACTCCGGTTGCTCCCACCACCAGCGGCCGGCACGGCGGCTCTCGCCGGGCTGAATCGCGCGGGTGCACGGGGAGCACCCGATGCTCGGAAACTGGCGATCGTGGAGCCGATTGTACGGCAGGCGGCGCGCGCGGATGTACTGCCACACCTCGGCCTCGGTCCAATCGAGCAGCGGGCTCACCTTGTACAGGCCATGCTCCGCGTCCCACTCCACGGGCCGGCCGCCGGCGCGGCCCGCCGACTGCTCGCGGCGCACACCCGTGATCCAGCCGCTGTAGCCGGCGATCGCGCGTTTGAAGGGCTCCACTTTACGGATGCGGCAGCATTCGAGGCGCGCCTCGAGGCTGTGATAGAAGCCGTTCACACCTTGGCGAGCGACCAGCCGCTCGAGCGCCTCGGTGTCCGGGTAGACGAGCCGGACGGTGCGCCGGTAGCGGCGTTGCAATTTCTCGAGGAGCTCATAGGTCTCCTCGTACAGGCGCCCGGTATCGATGCTGAAGACGTCGATCTGCGGCAGGTACGACCAGATGACGTCGGTGAGCACCATGGCCTCGGCCCCCAGGCTGTTCGAGTACACGAGCCGCCCGTGCTGGCCCAAGGCGCCGGTGAGCAGCGTGCGCACGGCCGCCGCCTTGTGTTCCAGCTCGAGCGCCGCCAGGTCTCCCATGGTGGCTGGGACTATAACGATGGCACCGTGCCGCGCAGAACGAATGATTGCTTCTGAGGGGCTGCGCGGCGGTTATGGAGCGGTAACAGGACGGTGCCGGTTGGGTTAGGCTTGGCGGGCAATGAAGCTGCACCAGCTGCGTTATCTCGCCGCCGTCGCCCAGAACGGGCTCAACATCACGGCGGCGGCGCAGAAGCTGCACACCTCGCAGCCGGGCGTGAGCAAGCAGATCAAGCTCCTCGAGGACGAGCTGGGGTTCCAGATCTTCGTGCGCGAGGGGCGCAACCTCACCCGTATCACGCCCGCCGGGCAGCAGGTGATCGAGCGGGCGCTCAAGATCCTGCAGGAAGCCCAGAGCATCCGGCACCTGTCGACCGAGCTGCGCGATGAGGGCAAGGGGAACCTGTCGATCGGCACCACCCATACGCAGGCGCGCTACGTGCTGCCGGACGTGATCCGGGAATTCCGCGCGCGCTACCCGCAGGTGCGCCTCAACCTGCATCAGGGCACCTCCGAGCAGATCGCGGAGATGGTGGCGAGTGATCGTATCGATTGCGCCATCGCGACCGGCTCGGAAGCGCTGTTTTCCGACCTGACGCTGCTGCCCTGTTACCGCTGGTATCGCACGGTCATCGTTCCCCGCAACCATCCGCTGGCCAACGGCGCACGCCTGACCTTCAAGGCGCTGGCGGGGTACCCGCTCATCACCTACACGTTCAGCTTCACCGGGCCCTCGTCGCTCCATCAGGCGTTTGCCAGGGCGGCGCTGACGCCGAACATCGCCATTACCGCGCGGGATGCGGACGTGATCCAGACCTACGTGCGTCTCGGGCTCGGTGTGGGCATCGTCGCGCACATGGCGGTCGATGAGCGCGATCCGGATCTCATCGCCGTGGACGCCTCACACCTGTTTGCGGCGCATACCACCTGGATCGGTTTCCGCCGTGGCACGCTGTTGCGCAGGTACATGTACGAGTTTGCGCAGCTGCTCGCGCCGCACCTCGAGCGGCGCCTGGTGGAACGGGCCCACCGCGCCACCTCTGCCGAGGAAGTGACCCAGCTGTTTGCCGACATTGCGCTGCCGCAGCGCTGAGGCCCTAAGCCGCCGGTGAAGTCCTTGCGCGTGATTTGCTGAGCGGCTCGCCTACTGGGCCGAAAAGCGCTGCGCCCGCAGGCCGACCGCGGCGGAACCGGGCTGATAGGCGACGTCGTAGCGCTCGAGCGCGCGGCGGGCGGCCTGCGCATCCTCACCCGCTGCGAGCTCCAGGGCGTCAAAGCCGCAGCGTGCGAGCAGGAACACCTGGTCCTGGCGCACACCGGCGCCCACGGCGCGCAGCTCGCCCCTGAACCCCAGCCGCTCGCGCAGCAGCCGCGCCTGCGAGTACCCGCGGCCATCGCTGGGGTTGGGAAATTCCACTGCCACCAGGTCCAGCCGCGGCAGCTCCTGCGCCAGCTCCTCCACCCGGTCGACGGGGGTGAGGCGCACGCCGAGCCGCCCCGACCACTCCCGCCAGCGTCCCGGGTCCTTGCGCAGCTCCACGAGCGGCACGATCAGCGCCGCGCCATCGGCGGCCTCTTCGCCGAGGTGAACCCAGTCGTCCGCCACGATCTCACGCCGCCGCAGGATGCGTCGCATAGGCGCTCTCCTTGAAGGGCGCAAGGCCCACGCGGCGCAACGTGTCGATGAAGCGCTCGCCCTCGGCACGCAGCGTGCGATACAGCTCGACGATTCGCTCGATGGTCGCTGCGACTTCGCTCTTCGGTACCGAGGGACCGATGACCTCACCGAGCGCGGTGAAGCCGTTCGCCGAGCCGCCGAGGGTGATCTGGTACCACTCCTCGCCGTGCTTGTCGACGCCGAGGATGCCGATGTGGCCGACGTGGTGGTGGCCGCAGGCGTTCATGCAGCCGGACATCTTGATCTCGATGTCCCCCAGGTCGTACAGGTAGTCGAGATCGTCGAAGCGCTCCTGGATCTGCTTCGCCACCCCGAGCGTGCCGGCATTGGCGAGGGAGCAGAAATCAAGCCCCGGGCAGGCGATCATGTCCGTGAGCGTGCCGATGTTCGGCATGGCCAGCTGGTGATGCGCGAGCTCGAGCCACACCTGGTACAGCTCGCTCTGGCGCACGTCCGCGAGCAGCAGGTTCTGATTGTGGGTGGTGCGGATGAGGCCGAAGCTCACGCGCTCGGCCAGCGCCGCGACCGCCTCCATCTGCTCGCAGCTCATGTCCCCCGGGTTCTGTCCGTGCGCCTTGAGCGACACGAACACCGCGCGATAGCCGCTCACGCGGTGGGGACGGGTGTTGTAGCGATACCAGGCCTGGAAAGCCGGCTCGCGGCCGGCGCTGGCGTCGAAGTCCTCCAGTGTCTCGTAGGGCTGCGGCCTGAAGAAGCTGCGTACCCGCTCGACTTCGCTCGCCGGCAGGCGCGCCGCGCGCGCGCGGCCGAGCCGCCATTCCTCTTCCACCTGCTCGCGGAAGCGCGCGATACCCAAGCTCTTGACCAGCACCTTGATGCGCGCCTTGTTGAGGTTGTCGCGCCGGCCGTGGCGGTTGTACACGCGCAGGATCGCCTCCAGATAGGACAGCAGCTCGGGGAGCGGCAGGAAATCGCGGATCACCTGCCCGATCGCCGGCGCGCGCCCCAGGCCCCCGCCCACCAGCACCGTGAAGCCGATGTCGCCCCGTGCATCGCGCGCCAGGTGCAGCCCGATGTCGTGCACCTCGGAGGCCGCGCGGTCCTCGGGCGAGCCCGTGACGGCGATCTTGAACTTGCGCGGCAGGTAGGTGAATTCCGGGTGCAGGGTGGCCCACTGGCGGATGATCTCGCAGTAGGGCCGCGGATCGTCGATCTCGTCGCGCGCGATGCCCGCCATGTGATCGGCGGTGACGTTGCGCACGCAGTTGCCGCTGGTCTGGATGGCGTGCATCTGCACGCCGGCGAGCTCGGCCAGGATGTCCGGGACGTCGGCGAGATTCGGCCAGTTCAGCTGCAGGTTCTGCCGTGTGGTGAAGTGACCGAAACCGCGGTCGTAGCGGCGCGCGATGTCGGCGAGCTTGGCTAACTGACGCGAGGCGAGCAGCCCGTACGGGATGGCAATGCGCAACATGGGAGCGTGCCGCTGGATGTACAGCCCGTTGCGCAGGCGCAGCGGACGGAACTCGTCCTCGGACAGCTGCCCCGCGAGGTGGCGCCGCGTCTGATCGCGGAATTCCGCGACGCGTTGATCGACAAACGCCTGATCCAGCTCGTCGTACCGGTACATGCCAGCAGACTATAGGCGCGCAGTTCCAGGCCTCTAAATACCGTCTGGTTGGGTGCACCTCTTTCTGGGGTTATGAGCCTATGCAACACTAGCGCCGCAGCTCTCCGGAGGCGAACGTGGCGGGACTTTATTTCGAGCAATTCGCCGTGGGGCAGCGCTTCGAGCACCTGGTGCGGCGCACCGTGACCGAGACCGATAACCTGCTGTTCAGCGCCCTCACCATGAACCCGGCCGCCCTGCACCTGGACGCCGAGTATTGCAAGGGCACGCCCTTCGGGGAGCGCATCGTGAACAGCGTGTTCACGCTCGGCCTGCTGGTGGGGCTGTCGGTCTACGACACGACCTACGGGACCACCCTGGGGAATCTCGGCTGGGAAGAGGTGCGCTTCCCGCGCCCGGTGCTGATCGGTGACACGCTGCACGTCGCCACCACGGTGCTCTCCAAGCGCGACAGCCAGTCGCGCCAGGATTCGGGAATCGTCGTATTCGAGCATCGCGGCTGGAACCAGCGCGACGAGGAGGTCGCTTCCTGCCGCCGCACGGCGCTGATGATGAAGAGGCCGGCGGCGTGAGCGCGGAGCGCCTGACGGCGCCGCTGCGCTCGCTGCTGTTCGTTCCGGGTGACAGCGCGCGCAAGCAGCAAAAGGCGCTCGCCACCGACGCGGACGCACTGATCCTCGATCTCGAGGACTCGGTGGACCCGGCGAACCTGCCGGACGCGCGCGCCCGGGTGGCTGAGCTGTTGCGCTCGCGAGCCGGCGGCTCCGGGCCGCAGCTGTGGGTGCGGGTCAACGGGCCCTCGAGCGGGCTGCTGCGCGAGGACCTCGAGCTCGTGTGCGCCGAGCAGCTGCCCGCTGGCATCGTGCTGCCCAAGATCTCCGCGCCCGGGGAGATCGTCGAGGCCGCAGCCCACGTCACGGCGCTCGAGACGCGGCGGGGCGTGGCCGGCGGCGCGACGCGCCTCCTGGTCGTTGCCACCGAGACGCCGCAGGGACTGCTGGCGCTGCCGCAGTATCCGGCGGTCCTGCGCGACGCGCGGACCACGGCGGCACGGCTGCTGGGGCTTACCTGGGGCGCGGAGGACCTGAGTGCGGCGCTGGGCGCTTCAGCCAAGCGCGATGGGGGCGGTGCCCTCACGTTCACCTTTCAACTGGCGCGCACCACCTGCCTGCTCACCGCCGCGGCGCTGGGCGTCCAGGCCATCGATGGGGTGCACACCGACTTGCGCGACGCGGCCGGGTTGCAGCGTGAGTTGGAAAACGCCCGCCGCGATGGCTTCAGCGGCAAGCTCGCCATCCACCCGGAGCAGATCGACGCCATCAATGCCGCGTTTACGCCCACCGCGGCGGAGCGCGAGCACGCGCGACGCGTGGTGGCGGCGTTCGCTGCCGCCCCGGGCGTCGGTGTGGCGAGCCTCGACGGCGAGATGATCGATCGTCCCCATCTGCTGCAGGCGCAGCGCATCCTTGCGGCGGCGCAACGCCCCAAGGTTCGTGGTCGTACCTGAAGGCGCGGCGGCCACCGCCGCGTGGGTCACTTCGGCGCCTCCAGCGCCAGCAGGTCCTCGGGGGTATCCACGTCGAGCGCCGCGCTGGGCATGGGCACCCGCACCACCCGGTCGGCGCTGCGCCGTAACAGCACGCGCGCGCCGACGTCACCGCGCAGCTCGGCCAGATCGCGGAACGCGCTGCGCGGAAAGATCGCCGGCACGCCGCTGGTTCCCGCGTACAGCGCGGCCGCAATGTACTGGGGTTGCTTGCGCCAGGTGCCGGCGAGGCGCTTCAGATCATCCGCGCTGACCGCCGGCTGATCCGCGAGCAGCAGCATGACCCCGGTGCAGCTCGCCGGCAGCCGCGCGACGCCGGCGCGGATCGAGCTGGCGAGGCCTTCACGCCACTCGTGATTCACGACGATCGATCCGGGGGAGTGTTTCAATAGTGGGGCCAGCTCGGCCGCCCCGGCGCCGAGCACCACGATGAGAGCGTTGCCCGTGACCTCGGCCGCCCGGGTCACCGCCGTGTGCAGCAGCGGCCGTCCCGCGACCCGCACCAGTTGCTTGGCCGACCCGAAGCGGGTGGAGGCGCCGGCCGCCAGCACCACCGCGTACAAGCCATTCCCCACGCGCCCGCTGCCCGCGGATGCCAGCAAGGGCTACGAGCCTCGCGGCCGCGGGAAGGCGAGCGAGGCGCCCGCGGGCAGGGCCGCGCGCACGCGCGCGTAGCGATTACGCTCCTCGAGGATCGAGTCGGCATCGATACCCGCGATGTGGCGCCAGTCGGTGGTTCTGGGGTTCGCCGCGAGCCAGGCGTCGATGGCATCGCGGCGCGCGCCCCAAACACTGTTGAAGAACTGCGCAAACTCGCGCCAGCTCTCCTGCGCGCGGCTGTCCGGCGAAGCTGCGGCGCACGCCAGGGCCGCTGCGAGTTTCTCGAGCGCCTCGCGGCTGCGGCCCGGACTCGCCAACGTGTCCTCGAGTGTGCGCCGGCCCGCATCCGCGGCCGTCGGGCGTGCGTGCGACAGGTCGGTGAGGCGCTGGTCGCGCTCTTCGAACCACGCGAGCACGCGCACCAGATAATCCACGCAGGCCTGCTGGAATTCCTCCAGCGATGAGCCGCTGCTCAAGGCAACTGCGTTGCGACGCCCGAATGCCGTGGCGCAGGCGTTGGCCACGGTGCTGGCGTGCTGCCGCTCGGCGGTGAGCTGGGCCCGGATCAGCTGAACCTCGTTCCCGGTGTTCATGCCGCCGCCCTCATGCTGACTTCATTCGCCCAGTTCCACACGCTGTTCACTTCCTCCGCCGCAGCCTTCAGCCATGTTGCCTCATGCGCCGGGGTCACTGCGACAAGTGACGCGAAATACACTTCATAACACATTGAATAGACAAGTTAAATATAGTTAGTTACCCACCGCGAAATCACCCCGCCGACGTGGCGGGGTCACACGTGGCGCACCCGTGCACGAACGCGTGCAACTCGGCGACGATCGCGAGCGCGATCGCCTCGGGCGTGCGCCCGCCCAGAGCCAAGCCGACGGGCGCATGCAGGCGGGGGCGCAGCCGGTGCGCGGCGGCGCCCAGGTCCGAGAGCAGCTTCTCGCGACGCACGGCCGGGCCCAGCAATCCCACGTACGGAATGCCCGTCTCGGCGAGGGTGCTCAGGTAGGCGAGGTCGGAAGCCAGGTGATGACTCATGACCACGGCCGCGCAGAACCGTGCGAGATCGAGCGCCTGGGTCAGGGCGTCGGGACGGGCGAGGACGACCTGCTCCGCAGACGGGAAGTGCGCGGCGACGGCGTACGCCGGGCGATGGTCG
Organism: Gammaproteobacteria bacterium; assembly: GCA_005878835.1. Taxonomy (GTDB): domain Bacteria; phylum Pseudomonadota; class Gammaproteobacteria; order Steroidobacterales; family Steroidobacteraceae; genus 13-2-20CM-66-19. The sequence continues at coordinate 92,094 of VBMV01000060.1, forward strand.
ACGAGCGTGACTTTCCAGCTGAGGCGGGCCGCGAAATCCACCAGCGGCGCAGCATCCGGGCCCGCGCCGAGCACGAGAATCCGCGGCGGCAACGCCAGCGGCACCACGAACAGGCTCCAGGACGGACCGTGTCCTTCGACCCAACCGACCTGCCCGTCGGCGGCGCACCGCGCCAGCGCGGCGTGCACGGCGGGTGTCTCCAGCGCCGGCGATGCGCCGCGCCGCGCCGCAGCGCTCGGCAGCGCCAGGGTTCCGACCGGCAGATCCGCGCGCGCGGACTCGGTCACGACGCCGATCGCGGTGGCGGCGTGCGCGGCGAGCGCGCCGGCGAGATGGGCGAGGGGTTGCCAGTCGTTCTCGGGGCCGGCGCGCAGCAGCAGTATATGCATGGCGCCTTCACACCCCAGCCCCAGACCCCACAGCAGCTCATCGGGCGTGCGCAGGTCGTAGTGCACCGCGCGCGGCTCGCCGCTCAGGATGACCGTGCGGGCATGTTCGCGCAGATCGCTCTCGAGGCAGCCCCCCGAGAGCAGTCCGGCGTACTCCCCGTCCGCCGCGATCAGCATGAGCGCGCCGGGCTTGCGGTAGGTCGAGCCCGCGGTGTGCACCAGCAGGCCCAGCGCCAGTGCACGGCCGGCGGCGCGCTCGCGCTCGAAAAGAGGCAGCAGCGGACCCAGGAATGCTTCCACGTGCGAGCGATTATGCCAGCGCGCGCCGTTGCGCCCGCGGCCGGCGGGCGCTCTAATTACACTTATGGTTAATAAAATTGCGCTCACGGCGCGTGCGCCGGCAGAGGAAGCCCCGCCGGGCCCGGCGCGCAAGCGCCGCGCACGTGGCCGGCCGAAGGGCGCGAGTGCGGGCCAGGTGCGCGAGCGGCTGCTCCGGGCCGCGCGGGAGCTGTTTCTGCGCTACGGCTACCGCGCCGTCTCGAGCCGGCAGATCGGCGCCGCCGCCGGGGTCAACTTCGCGATGATCCGTTACTACTTCGGCGGCAAGCCCGGGTTGTACCGGGAGATCCTGCAGGGGGTGCTGCCGGCGCCGATCGCGGGGGCCCTGCAGATGGGCGGCAGCCCACCGAAGCTGGCGGACATCTTGAGCAACATCACGCGAGTGTGGGCGGCGAACCCCTGGATCGCCGGCTTCGTGCTGCGCGAAGTGCTGGTGCCCGGGGGGCCGATGCGCAGCATGTTCCTGCGTGAGTTCCCGGAGCGCCTGGCGCCGCTCATCGAGCGTGCGGTGCGCGCGGAGATCGAGCGCGGCGCCCTGAGAGCCGACCTCGACCCGAAGCTGCTGGTGTTGTCGGTGGTGAGCCTGGCGGTCTTCCCCTTCCTCGGCTTCCCGCTGACCAGTCGCGTGTTCGGCGTGAGCAACGATGAGGAGTTCGTGACACGGTTCCTGCGCCACACGCAGGCGCTGCTCGCGTGCGGTGTTGCTCCCGGCGCCTGAGCCGGCCTGAGGCGCTCGGCCCGCACGCTGTCATTGCGCCGGCGCGGGCGCGTCAGTAGAGTCGCACGCGATGCTCAACCCCACTCCCTGGGTCGTGCACAAGTTCGGGGGGTCGAGCGTCGCCGACGCCGACTGCTTCCGCAAGGTCGCGGCCATTCTCGACTCCGCTCCGGCCGCCCGCCTGGGGGTGGTGCTGTCTGCGTGCGGCGGCGTGACCGACGCGCTGCTGCGCCTGGTGGCGCTCGCCGAGCGCCAGGATGACACCTACCGCGGCGAACTCGCGCAGCTGCGTACGCGGCACGCGGGAATCGCCGGGGAGCTGCTCACGCCGGCCGCGGCCCAGTCGTACCTCGGGGTTTTCGACCGCGACTGCCATGACCTTCTGGGAGTCCTGCACTCGGTCAAGCTCACCCGCGCCGCCGCCCACAACGTCCGCGATCTCATCGCCGGCTACGGCGAGATCTGGTCGACGCGGCTGTTCCAGCGCTTTTTCCAGGAGCGCGCCCACCGCCGCCCGGGCGCCGTAGAGTGGCTGGACGCGCGGCGGGTGGTGGTGGCGCAATGGGGGCCATTGGGTCCGGGCATCCAGTGGGCCGAATCACGCGCCAATCTCCAGGCGCTGGTGCCGGCGGATTTCGGCGGCACCCTGATCATCACCGGGTTCATCGCTTCCAACCAGCGCGGCGTGCAGACGACCCTCGGACGCAACGGCAGCGATTTCTCCGCCTCGATCTTCGGAGCGCTGCTGGGCGCCGCCGAGATCCACATCTGGACCGACGTCGATGGGGTGCTGTCGGCCGACCCCCGGCGCGTGCCGGATGCCACGGTCATCGACTCACTCTCGTACAGCGAGGCGATGGAGCTGGCGTATTTCGGCGCCAAGGTGCTGCACCCGCAGACCATGGCGCCGGCGGTCAAGGACGGCATCCCCATCTGGATCCGCAACACCTTTGCGCCCGACAGGCCGGGCACCCTGATCTGCGCACGGCCCTCGTCCGCGCTGCCCGTCAAGGGCATCACCAGCATCGACCGCGTCGCGCTCATCAACCTGGAGGGCGCCGGGATGATCGGCGTCCCCGGCACCGCCCACCGACTGTTCGGGGCGCTGCGCGAGGAGGGCATTTCGGTCATCCTCATCTCGCAAGGCAGCTCCGAGCACTCCATCTGCTGCGCGATTCCGCAGGATCAGGCGCAGCGCGCAGCCGGCGTGGTGCGCCGCGCCTTCGAGCGCGAGCTGCAGGAAGGCCAGATCCAGAGCGTCGACGTCGACCCGGATCTGGCGATCCTGGCGGTCGTCGGCGATGGCATGGCCGGTACACCTGGAGTCGCCGCCAAGGTGTTCGCCGCGCTCGGCACCTCCGGCGTCAACGTGCGCGCCATCGCCCAGGGCGCCTCCGAGCGCAACATCTCCGTGGTGGTCGAGGGACGCAGCGCCACGCGCGCGCTGCGCGCAGTGCATGCGGGTCTGTATCTGTCGCCGCACACGCTCTCGATCGGCGTGATCGGTCCTGGAACCGTGGGCCGCGTGCTGCTCGATCAGCTCGCCTCGCAGAGCGAGCGGCTGCACCGGCAGTGCAGCCTCGATCTGCGCGTGCGCGGCGTGATCGGCTCGCAACGCATGCTGCTCGCGGACCCGGGGGTGGCGCTCGGGCAGTGGCGCGCGCTCTACCGCGACAGCGGCACGGCGGCGGAGGTGGCGCGCTTCGTCGAGCACGTGCGCGTCGACTACCTGCCGCATACGGTGCTGGTCGACTGCACGGCGAGCGCCGCGATCGCCGGCCGCTACGCCGAGTGGCTCGCGGCCGGCATCCACATCGTGACGCCGAACAAGAAGGCCAACAGCGCGGATCTCGCCTACTACCATCGCCTGCAGGAGGCGCGGCGCGCGGGTGCGTCGCACTACCTGTACGAGGCCACCGTCGGCGCGGGGCTGCCGGTCGTGCATACGCTCAGGGACCTGCGCGAGACCGGTGATGAGATCACCAGTATCGAGGGCATCTTCTCCGGTACGCTCGCCTATCTCTTCAACGTCTATGACGGGCGGGTGGCCTTCTCCGAGATCGTGCAGGAGGCGCGCCAGCGCGGCTTCACCGAGCCGGACCCGCGCGATGACCTGTCGGGTGAGGACGTGGCGCGCAAGCTCATCATCCTGGGGCGCGAGATGGGCCTGACGCTGGAGCTGCAGGACGTGCAGGTGGAGAGCCTGGTGCCTGCGGAGCTCGCCAGCGGTTCGATCGAGGAGTTCATGGCGCAGCTGCCCCGTTACGACGCCGCCATTGCCGGGCGCCTGGCGGCGGCGCGCGCGCGCGGCAAGGTGCTGCGGTACACCGGCACGCTGAGCGCGGCGGGCGCGGCGACCGTGGGCCTCAAGGAGCTCGACGCGCACCACGCGTTTGCCAACATCGCGCTCACCGACAACGTCGTGCGCTTCGCGACGCGCCGCTACTGCGACAACCCGCTCATCGTGCAGGGACCGGGGGCCGGACCCGAGGTCACCGCCGGGGGGGTGTTCGCCGACCTGCTGCGCCTGGCCGCCTACCTGGGGGCGCGGCTGTGAGTGCGGCGGCGCTCGCGCGCGCGACGGCGTTCGCACCGGCCTCGGTGGGCAACGTCGCCATCGGCTTCGACATCCTGGGATTTGCGGTGGATGCGCTCGGGGATCGCGTGACGGTGAGGCGGCGCGCCGCACCGGGAGTGGCCATCGACGCGGTGCGCGGCGTCGCCGGGGAGCTGCCCAGGGAGCCGCGCGACAACACCGCCGGGCGCGCGCTCCTGGCGATGCAGGAGGCGCGGCGCCCGGGGTTCGGGTTCGCGCTGGAGATCGACAAGGGGATTCCGCTCGGCTCGGGTCTGGGGGGCTCGGCGGCCTCGGCGGTCGGCGCCGTGGTGGCGGCGAATGCGCTGTTGCCGCAAGCATGCAGCCCGCTCGAGCTGCTGGAGTTCGCCATGGCCGGAGAGGCGGTGGCGAGCGGTGCGCGTCACGTGGACAACATCGCCGCCTCGCTGTACGGCGGGTTGGTGCTCACCGTCGGCATCGATCACCCGCGCGTGAAGCACATCCCGGTGCCGGCCGGGATCCGCGCCGTGATCGTCCACCCGCACATGTTCCTGTCCACCAGCCAGGCGCGCGCCATCCTCAGGGCCAGCGTGCAGATGTCGGACTTCGTGTGGCAGACGGCCAACCTCGCCGGGTTCATCTCCGGCTGCTACACCGACGATCTGGACATGATCCGCGCTTCCCTCGAGGACGTGGTGATCGAGCCGCAGCGCCAGGCGCTCATTCCGGGCTTTGCGGACGTGCGCCGCGGCGCCATGGAGGCTGGGGCGCTGGGCTGCTCGATCTCGGGCGCCGGGCCCTCGATGTTCGCCTGGGCGCCCGAGGCGAGCGCTGCCGCGGTGCTCGCCGCGATGCAAAGCGCGTTCGGGCGGCACGCGCTGGCCACCGATGCGTGGGTCGTCGCAGTGCAATCATCGGGCGCGCGGCTGATCGGGTGAGCGCGATGACATCAACAGCGCTCTTTGTGAGCTCGCGGGGCCAGGCTCCCGCCGCCGGCTTCAGCGCCGCGGTTCTCCAGGGCCTGGCGCCCGACGGCGGGCTGTACGTGCCCGTCGGCTGGCCGCGGCTCGCGCCGCCGCAGTTCGAGGGCGCGCTCGACCTGGCGAGCGTCGCCGTGCGGCTGCTGGCACCGTTCGTGGCCGGCGATCCGCTCGCGCCGCTGTTGGCCCCGCTCGCCTCCGAAGCGTTCAACTTCCCCGCCCCGCTGGTGGCTCTGCCGGGGCAGAGCAGACTCTCGGTGCTCGAGCTGTTCCACGGTCCGACCGCGGCGTTCAAGGATTTCGGCGCCCGCTTCCTCGCGGCCTGTTTCGCGCGTCTGCGCGGGCGCGGCGAGCGGGCGCTCACCATTCTGGTCGCGACTTCCGGAGACACGGGGGGCGCCGTGGCGGCGGCCTTCCATGAGCGCCCGGGAGTCGAGGTTGCGGTGCTGTACCCCAAGGGACTGGTGTCCCCGACCCAGGAACGCCAGCTCACCTGCTGGGGCGGCAACGTCAGGTCGCTGGCGGTTCGGGGCACTTTCGATGACTGCCAGCGCCTGGTGAAACAGGCGTTCCTCGATGGGGAGCTGGGCGCTCGCTCGCTGCTGTCCTCGGCCAACAGCATCAACCTCGGACGCCTGCTGCCGCAGTGCGTGTATTACGCCGCGGCGAGCTTGGGCGTCTGGCGGGCCCACGGCGAGCGCGCGTCGTTCATCGTGCCGAGCGGCAATCTCGGCAATGCGCTCGCCTGCCTGTGGGCGCGCCAGACGGGCATGCCGATCGGCGAGGTGGTGCTGGCGCACAACGCCAACCGCACCGTGCCGGACTATCTGGCGAGCGGCGCATGGCAGCCGCGGCCGAGCATCGCCACGCTGGCCTCGGCCATGGACGTCGGCGATCCGAGCAACATGGAGCGCCTGCGCGCGCTGTTTCCGCGCCTCGAGGAGCTGCGCACCGTGGTCAGTGCCTGCGCGGTCACGGATGAGGAGATCCGTGCGCGCATCCGCGCCGGCTATCGGCAATTCGGCCAGATCTGGTGCCCGCACACCGCGACCGCGGCGCAGGCCTGGGAGCGGCTGCCGCAGCGGGCGCGCGAGCGGGGCCGCTGGGTGCTGGTGTCGACCGCCCACCCGGCCAAGTTCCGCGAGATCGTCGAACCGCTCATCGAGCGGGCGGTGCCGGTGCCGGAAGCGCTCGCGAAACTCCTCGCGCGTCCCACGCAGTGTGTTGAAATCGACGCCGACCTGAGCGCGTTGCGCGCCGCTCTGCAACCGGAGTTGGGCCAGTGAACGATCTGAGCCAGTTGCCCCCGACCGCGTGGGTGCTGATCGCATGCGCCGCCGCGCTCGGCTTCGGCGCGGCCCTGGCCTGGCGCTGGTACGGCCACTATCGCGCCCGCAAGGCGTTGCGGGTCGCGGTGACCGGCGGGGCCGCCGATCACCTCATCGACACGCTGGTGCCCGACGGCATGGGAGGCGGCTTCCACATCGACTTCCTGCTGCTCACGACGCGCGGCGTGGTGGTGATCGACCTGCGCGACGTCACCGGCAACATCTTCGGCGGTGACCAGATGGCGCAGTGGACGGTCATGGACGGCCCGCACCGCTTCACCTTCACCAATCCGCAGAGCGCCCTGTACGACCGGATCGCCGCCGTCAAGGCGGTTGCCGGAGACGTGCCGGTCGAGGGACGCATCGTGTTCACGCGCCGCGGCCGCTTCCCCAAGGGTCTGCCGAAGTGGACGCTGATGCTCGATGGCCTGCGCGCCGAGTTTCCGACCACCGAGTTCACGGCGCCGTCCGAGAGCGATGCGCGCTTGCGCGAGGCATGGCAGCGCCTGAAGGACACCGTGAAGCCCAGCTACATGGGCCACATGCGCCACATGCGCTAGAGCGCGAGGGTCTGCGCGTGATCCGCCAGCACCAGTGACACGCACGCCGTGAGCTGCGTGGCGTAGCCGATGTGCAGGAACTCGTTCGGACCGTGCGCGTTGGCGTGTGGCCCGAGTACACCGGTGATGAAGAACTGGGTGCGCGGGAAGCGCTCGCCCAGCATGCCCATGAACGGGATCGTCCCGCCACAGCCGATGTACACCGCATCCCGCCCGTAGAGCGCGCGTGAGGCGCGGCCGATGGAAGCTTCGAGCCAGGGCGCGAGCGCGGGCGCATTCCAGCCGCCGGTAGCCGAGCCCGCATCGAAGCTCACCTGCGCCCCATAGGGCGGGTCACGCACCAGAGCCTCGCGCACCGCGGCGCTCGCGCGCGCCGCATCGCACGTCGGCGGCAGTCGCAGGGACAGCTTGACTGCCAGCTCGGGCAGCAACACGTTGCCCGCCGACCCGAGCGGCGGCAACCCCTCCGCGCCGGTGACCGCCAGCGTGCCGCGCCAGGTGCTGTTGATGATGAGCTCGGTGGGGTCATTGGATACCGCCTGCACGCCCTGCGCCCAGGGGAGCTTGCCGGCCACCGCGTCCCCGAGCACCTGCGCGGCGGCCGCCGCCTGCGCGCGCCGGTCGCGCGGCAAGCTCACGTGCAGCTCATCGAGCAGCAGATCGCCGGTGAGCGGATCCTCGATACGGGCCAGGAGCTGCTCGAGAATGCGCACCGGGGTCGGCGCGATGCCGGTGGCCATGCCCGAGTGCACGCCCTCGGTGAGCACGCGTACCCGCAGCGTGCCGACCAGGTTGCCGCGCAGCGAGGTCGTGCACCACACCTGCTCGTAGTTGCCGCACTCCGCATCCAGGCACACCACCAGCGTGGGTTCCCCGAGGGTTGCGCCGAGGGACTCGAGGTGCGCCGGCAGATCATCGCTGCCTGATTCCTCGCAGGCTTCGATCAGCACCAGGCAGCGCGGCAGGCGCACCTTCTGTTCCTTGAGCGCGGCGATCGCCGTGAGCGAGCTGAAGACCGCGTAGCCGTCGTCGGCGGCGCCGCGACCGTAGAGCTTGCCCTCGCGGATCACCGGCTCCCAGGGCCCGAGGCCCGCCCGCCAGCCGGTGAATTCCGGCTGCTTGTCCAGATGCCCGTAGAGCAGGACGCTCCCCGGCAGCTCGCCCGGCACGTCGATCAGCAGCAGCGGGGTCCTGCCGGGCAGGCGCCGCACCTCCACGCGCATCCCGGTGAGCGGCTGCGCGCGGCACCATTGCGCCATGAGCTGTACCGCCGCCTCCATGTGTCCGTGGCTCTCCCATTGCGGATCGAACAGGGGCGACTTGTTGGGAATGCGCACGTACGCGCTGAGCCGCTCGACGATGGAAGTCTCCCAGGTTCTTGCGATCGAGCCGCTCAGCCGTTTCAGGTCCATGTCAGGCCTCATTAAATATCAATCACTTAGGGTAAATTTCGTGTGTCGATTCTCAGGAGAGTTGGGGTGCCGTCACGGCGTCCGGCAACCCGAACAGGGCGCGCGCCGCGGCGCTGCTCGAGCGGGCGAGCGCCTCGAGTGACTCGCCGCGGGCGTGCGCCACCGCGGCGGCAACCTGTCGAAGGTACGCCGGCTCATTGCGGCGCGAGGCGGGTCGGGGTTTGAGATCGCGCGGCAGCAGATAGGGCGCGTCGGTCTCGAGCAGCAGCCGCTCGGCTGGAATCTGCGGCATGAGGGCGGCCAGGTGCGCGCCGCGGCGTTCATCGCAGATCCAACCGGTGATGCCGATCGCAAGCCCCAGCTGCAGGTAGCACGCGAGCTCCTCCCCGGAGCCGGTGAAGCAATGTGCCACGCCGCGCCATGCCGCGCCGTGCTCGCGCAGGATCGCCGCGAAATCGGCGTGCGCGTCGCGCTGGTGGAGGAACACGGGTTTGCCGACCCTGGCCGCTAGCTCGAGTTGCCGGTGGAAGGCCTGCCGCTGCGCATCGCGCGGCGAGAAATCCCTGAAATAGTCGAGCCCACATTCACCGACCGCCACCACCTCGGGTTGCCGCGCGAGGTCCTCGAGCTCGGCCGCGCGCGGCGCGGTGAGCTCGGCCGCATGATGCGGGTGAACCCCGGCGGTGGCAAACAGTCGTAACGGATGGGCGCGCGCGAGCGCCAGCGCTCGCTGCGTACCCGCGAGGCTCGAGCCGGTGATCAGCATCTGCACCACGCCCGCCGCCTGCGCGCGGGCGATGACCGCGTCGCGGTCGGCGTCGTAGCTGTCGTGCGCGAGATTGACGCCGATGTCGATCAGCGGCGCCGGCGAGGCGCAGGGCGCCGGCGAGGCTGTGCTATGGTTTCGCATGCGCGCGCACATTCTACTGAACGGCGGCAGTTTGCAGCGCAGCTCTGAAAGCCGCCCCTGCCCAGGGCGCGAGCGGCGCTCGCGCTGCTGGTGCGGTGTGCTCACCGCGCCTGCGCTGGTGAGCGTGTGCCTGGGGGCGGTGCGCGTCGAGACCTCGTGGCGCGACATCGAGGCCCGCATCCAGTACGGTTATTACACCGAGGATGCGAGTGCGCTGAGGAGCCTCGAGGACACGGTGGCGGCGGATGAATCGCACGATAAGCTGCACGGCTATTACGCCGCGCTGCTCGCCTGGCGGCTCGCGCAGCTCGTCGCGCAGCGCCCGTCCGCCGCGCCGGGCGCCTCCGCGGCGCAACTGGCGCAGCGCTGCGTGAGCGAGCTCGACGAGGCGCTCGCCGTGGCGGCGGACTTTGCAGAAGGCCTGGCGCTGCGGGCCGCGTGCCGGGCGACCCAGGCCGAGCGCACGCACGCCGCGCACGCCGCCAGGGGCCTGCGCCGCGACGTCGGCCGGGCGTTGCGGCTGGCGGCCCGCAACCCGCGCGTGCTGTTCATCGACGCCATGAGCGACTATCAGCTCGCCCCGGAGCTGGGGGGCAACAAGGAGCGCGCGCTCGTGAAGCTGCGCCAGGCGGTCGCGGCATTCGAGCTCGAGCGCGCCGGCACCGAGCAGCTGCCGGGTTGGGGCGCCGCCGAGGCGTATGAGCTGCTGGCGCGCGACCTGCTCGATCACGGCGAGACGCTCGGGGCGCGTGACGCGCTCGAGCACGCGCTGCTGCTCGCGCCGGAGTTCAGCCAGGCGCGCCGCCTGATGGCGCAGATCATTTCCGGTTGAGAGCCTGCGGACGAACGGCAATTCACGACGGCTGTGATATCGTTCCGCGCTTTCGCAGGTACACGTGATCAATGCCACCGGACACGGAAAAAAGGGAGCTGTTGGGACAGCTGCGCATCGATCGCACCCAGCGGGAGACTGGCTTCGATCCGAGGCGGCGGCGCTGGATCGCCGCTGGCGCGCTGGTGCTTGTCGGGCTCATCGCCGCCGGCGCCTGGTTTGGCCGGCCCGGCGGCGCGGCGCTGCCGGTGCGCACCGTCGTGGCGCAGCCGATCGCCAGCGGCGGCGCCGCCAGCGCCTCGGTGCTCGATGCCACCGGCTACGTCACCGCGCGCCGGGAGGCGACCGTTTCGGCCCAGATCACCGGCACCCTGACCGAAGTGCTGATCGAGGAAGGCGATCACGTCAAGTCGGGGCAGGTGCTCGGACGCCTGGAGGACACTGCCCAGCGCGCGGCGCTCGCCCAGGCGCAGGCGCAATTGAATTCGGCACGGGCGCTGCTGGTGCAGTATGAGGCGCAGCTGGCGCAGAGCGAACGCGACGTGAAGCGCGCCGAGGATCTGGTGGCGCGCAAGCTCGTGTCACAGCAGGCCGTGGAGCAGGCGCGCACCCAGGTCGAGACCGGAGCGGCCCAGGTACAGGGGCAGCGCAAGCAGATCGAGCTCGCCGCGGCCAATGTGCGCTCGGCGCAGGTGCAACTCGGCTATTGCACGGTGCGCGCACCGTTCACGGGCGTGGTGATCGCCAAGGCCGCCCAGGTGGGGGAGATCGTCTCGCCGTTCTCCGCGGGCGGCGGCTTCACGCGCACCGGAATCGGCACCATCGTCGACATGGATTCGCTCGAGATCGAGGTGGACGTCAACGAGGCCTACATCAACCGCGTGCAACCGGGGCAACCGGTGGAGTCGGTGTTGAACGCCTATCCCGACTGGAGGATTCCCTCGCATGTCATCGCCATCATCCCGACCGCCGATCGTGCCAAGGCGACCGTGAAGGTGCGCATCGGCCTCGACGCCAAGGACCCGCGTATCGTGCCGGACATGGGTGTGCGCGTGTCGTTCCTCGAGGAGCACAAGCCTGCCGCACGCACCGAGGAGCGAGTCCGGGGCGTGCTGGTGCCTGCCGCCGCCCTGCGCAAGGAAGGCGAGCGGGACGTCGTGTTCGTGCTGAAGGAGCGCAGGGCGCAGCGTCGCACGGTCACCCTCGGCGGCGCGATCGGCGATTCACGCCAGGTACTGGCCGGCGTGAGCCCCGGGGAGGCGGTGATCGTCGACGCGCCGGCGGGACTCCAGGACGATGCGGCTGCGACCGCCGCCAAGCCGTGAGTGAATACCCATCCTCTGTTGAGCCGAGGTTCCCATGTCCGAGTCCATGGTCCAGGTCCGCAGCGTCACCAAGGTGTACGAGCGCGGCAAGCAGAAGATCGAAGTTCTGCACGGCCTCACTCTGGACATCCCTAAGGGCGACTTCGTCGCGCTGATGGGTCCGTCGGGCTCGGGCAAGACCACGCTCCTCAATCTGATCGGCGGTCTGGATAAGCCGACCTCCGGGGAGATCGTGGTCGGCGGCAGCCGCATCGACCAGCTCTCCAGCGGCCAGCTCGCACACTGGCGCGCACACAACGTCGGCTTCGTGTTCCAGTTCTACAACCTGATGCCGGTGCTCAGCGCCGAGGGCAACGTCGAGCTGCCGCTGCTCCTGACCAGGCTCTCCGCTGCGCAGCGCAGGAAGAATGTCGCGGTGGCCCTGCAGGTCGTCGGCCTTGCCGATCGCGCCAAGCACAAGCCCCGGGAGCTGTCGGGTGGCCAGGAACAGCGTGTCGCGATCGCCCGCGCGCTGGTGTCCGACCCACAGCTGCTGGTGTGCGACGAGCCCACCGGGGACCTGGATCGCAAGACCGCGGAGGAGATCCTCGGCCTGCTGCAGGTGTTGAACCGCGAGCACGGCAAGACGATCGTGATCGTCACCCACGATCCCAAGGCCGCCGAGTTCGCGCGCCGCACCCTGCATCTGGAGAAGGGCCAGTTGCTGGAGCAGGCGGCCTGAGGCGGCGCGAGGACTCGCCATGACCCGCAGCGGCTTCGTCATCGCCAATCTGTTCCGCCGGCGCACGCGCACCATCCTGACTCTGCTGTCGGTGATCATGGCGTTCCTGCTGTTCGGCCTGCTGCAGTCGGTGAACCACATCTTCAACGCCGGCGCAGACTTTGTCGGTGCGACACGCCTGATGGTGCAGGCGCGCGTGTCGTTCACCTCGCCGCTGCCGGTCAGCATGGTGCCCAAGCTCGAGGCGGTGCCGGGGGTGGCGCGGGTTGCCTACTCGCAGTGGTTCGGCGGCGTGTGGCAGGAAAACACCCCGTTGTTCGTGTTTGCAATCGATCCGCTGCGTTACCGCGACGTCTACCCCGAGTACCTGATGCCTGACGCCCAGTGGCAGGAGTTCGCCCATACCCGCACCGCCATGATCGCCGGCCGGCAGCTCGCCAACCAGTACGGCTGGAAGATTGGCCAGAAGATCCCGATCTCGTCCAACATCTATCCGCAGAAGAACGGCAGCAAGGCCTGGGCTTTCGATCTGGTCGGCATATTCGATGGCAAGGACGAGGACTGGAAGAAGCGCACCAACGTCGCCTTCATCAACCACGACTACTTCGATGAGGCCAACCAGTTCGGCAAGGGTCGCACCAATTTCTTCATACTCGAGCTCACCGACGGCAATCGGGCCGAGGCGGTCAGCAGGACGGTCGATGCGATGTTCGAGAACTCCCCGGACGAGACCAAGACCCAGACCGAGAAGGATTTCAACCTGGGGTTCGTCAAGCAGGTCGGCGACATCGGCCTGATCGTGCGCTGGATCCTGTTCGCGGTGTTCTTCACGCTGCTGCTGGTGGTCGGCAACACCATGGCGCAAAGCGTACGCGAGCGGGTGCCCGAGCTGGCCGTGCTCAAGACCCTGGGCTTCACCGACGGCAGCGTGCTCGGCTTCGTGCTGGCCGAGGCCGTCGCCCTGTGCCTGTTCGGTGGCCTGCTGGGGCTGCTGCTGGCGACGACACTGGGCGCGATGGTGGAGAAGGGCACCGGGGGGCAGTTCGCGCTGCGACTCGATGTGTCGGTGTGGCTGATCGGAATCGCGGCCATCGTGCTCATGAGCATCGCGGTCGGGCTGCTGCCGGCGCTGCGGGCGCGGCGCCTCAGGATCGTCGATGCGCTGGCCGGCCGCTGACGGACCCTCATCAGGAGGGCTCCCTTGCTGACTCAGGCACTGGCGATCGCCGGCATCAATATCCGCAGCATTCCCGAGCGCTGGGGCTCCTCGCTGGTCATCGTCATCGGGCTGGCGGGGGTGGTGGCGGTGTTCACCGCGCTGCTGGCCATGGCCACCGGCTTTGAAAGCACCCTCAAGGCCACCGGCCGAGCCGATGCCGCCATCATCATGCGCGGCGGCTCGAATGCCGAGCTCAATTCCGGGCTGGATCGCGACTCGACCGAGCTGATCGAGCAGCAGCCGGGCATCGCCACGGGCGCGGACGGCAAACCGCTGGCGTCCGCCGAAATGCTGATCATCGCCGAGCTGATCCGCAAGGACGACGTCAAGAACGGCGCCAACATCACCGTGCGCGGGGTGGAGCCCACGGCCTTTGCGCTGCGCCCGCGACTGAGGATCGTCGCCGGCCGCAACTTCACGCCCGGCCTGCGGGAGCTGATCGTCGGCCGCGGCGTGCTGCGCCAGTTCCAGGGAGCGGAGCTCGGCAAAGTGGTGCGCATGCGCGGCTCGGACTGGGCCGTGGTGGGGGAGTTCGAATCCGGCGACGCGCACGACAGCGAGCTGTGGACCGACATCAATGTCGCGCGCAGCACCTTCGGCCGCAACGGCTCGAGCTCGGTGCTGGTGGCCCTGGATGGGGCGGATGGCCTGCGGAGGCTCAAGAGCGCGGTGGCGGCCGATCCGCGCCTGACACTGGACGTGCTGCGCGAGCAGGACTATTTCAGCGGTCAGACCAAACAGTTCCGCAAGACCATCGGGTTCCTCGCCGGCGTGGTCACCCTCATCATGGCGCTCGGCGCGGTGTTTGCGGCGCTCAACAGCATGTACGCCGCGGTCGCCGCACGCGGCAAGGAGATCGCGACCCTGCGGGCGATTGGCTTCGGCGGGCTGCCGGTGCTGGTCTCGGTGATGATCGAGGCGCTGCTGCTGGCGCTCGCCGGCGGCCTGCTCGGGGCGCTGATCGCCTACCTGCTGTTCAACGGTCTCTCGGTGGCAACGCTCGGGCAGAACTTCACCCAGGTGGTGTTCAACTTCAAGGTCACTCCCGAACTGGTCGCGCGGGGACTCATCATCGCCGTGCTCATCGGCATGATCGGCGGCCTGCTGCCGGCGATCCGTGCCGCGCGAGCGCCGGTGTCCACCAGCCTGCGCGAGCTCTAGCCGACGCCGGGGCCGCCGCCTGCGGCGGCGCTCACAACCGGCCGAGCGCCGCGCACAGCGCCGGCACGTCCGCATCCGGCTGATCCCAGGAGACCACGAAGCGCGCCGCGCCCGCGCCCTCGGCGCCCCAGTCGTAGAACTCGAAGCCGGCGGCGCGCAGCGCCTGGCGACGCTGCACGCCGAGTCCCACGAACACTTCGTTCGCCTGCACCGGGTGCATGAGGCTCGCGGCCGCGGCGCGGCCGATGTCCTGCGCCAGGCGGTTGGTGCGCTCGGCGTTGCGCCTCCAGACTCCGCTTTCCACGTACGCCAGCAGCTGCGCGGCGACGTAGCGCGATTTCGACAGCAGATGTCCGGCGCGCTTGCGCCGCAGCTCGAAATCCCGCACCAGCTCACGATCGAAGAACACCACCGCCTCGGCAGCCAGCGCGCCGTTCTTGGTGGCGCCGAGCGACAGCACGTCCACCCCCGCCCGCCAGGTGAGGTCGGCGGGATGACAGTCGAGGAATGCCACCGCGTTGGCAAAGCGCGCGCCATCCATGTGCACCCTGAGGCCGCGCTGGTGCGCGAGGTTGCTGAGCGCGGCAATCTCGGCCGGCCGGTACACGGTACCGAGCTCGGTGGCCTGCGTGAGCGAGACCGCCGCCGGCTGTACGGTGTGCACCGAAGCCGGGTGCGCGTCGAGGGCGAGCTGCAGGGCCTCGAGTGTGAGCTTGCCGGCGGCGCCCGGCAGCGGCACGAGCTGCGCTCCGCCGCAGAAGAAGCCCGGCGCGCCGCATTCGTCGGTGGCGATGTGCGCCTCTTCGTGGCCGTAAATCGCGCCGTAGGGGGGCGAGAGCGTGGCGAGGCTCAGGGCGTTGGCGGCGGTGCCGGTCGCGACCGCAAAGGCGCGCACCTCGGCGCCGAAGAATCCGCCGAGCACCGCATCGAGGCGCTGCGTCCATGGATCGTCGCCGTAGGCGACCGCGAGCCCCTGGTTGGCCTCGATGATCGCCGCCAGGATCTCGGGGCAGGCCGTGGCGGTGTTGTCGCTGTAGAAACGCACGCCGTCTCCTACTCGATGCGCCAACGGAAGGACCAGGCCCCGAAGGCAAGGAACGCGAGTGCGGTGGCCGCCAGATACAGCAGGTTCGGCGCGATCTGCGGCAGGCCTGCGCCATCGAGCATCACCGCGCGCGCGGCGTCGAGCACGTGGGTCAGTGGAAAGACATGCGCTACCCATTGCACCCAGGGCGGTGATCCTTCGAGCGAGAACCAGATCCCCGAGAGCAGCATCATCGGCCAGGTGAGCACGTTGAGCAGCCCCCCCACCAGCTCCTCGCTGGAAAAGCGCGCCGCGATCGTCAGCCCCAGGGCGATCATCGACAGGGCGCCGACTACGCCCACCAGGGCGAGCAACAGCAGGTTGCCGGCGTTGTGAAAGCCGATGACGGCGCCGATGCCGGCGTACAGGATCGCCGTGACCAGCAGGATGAGCCCCAGGCGCGAGAGCACCTGGGCGCTGAGGAACTCGAAGGCGGTCAGCGGCGTGGCGTGCAGGCGCTTGAGGAAGCCGCTCTTGCGATAGCGCAGCACCACGTAACCGACCCCGAACAGGCAGCTGAACATCATGTTCATGCCGAGAATGCCGGGAAACAGCCAGTCGACATAGCGCACCGCGGCGCCGGTCACCGGCTCACGGACCGCGGCAGGCTCGGCCGCCAGCAACAGCTTCTCCACGATGTAGCCCTTGGGAGAGTCGGTGTTTACCCAGTAGCGCTCCGGCGCGCGCAGGTCGAGCAGCAGGTCGACCTGCTGGTGTGTGACCTTGCGCAGCGCCGCGCCGTCATCCGCCAGGGTGATGAACGCGACGTAGCGCTCGCGCAGGAACGGGTGCGCCTGCCTGTCCTCCTGCCCGGCGAGCACGCCGACCTTGAACAGCGGGCGCTGCGGACCGCCGAACACGAAGCCCATGCCGATCACCAGCGTGACCGGCAGCAGCAGCGTGAACACCAGCGTGCCGCGGTCGCGCACGAATTCGAGGTTGCGCGCGTGCAGTACCGACAGCAGCCGCCTGATCATGGGCGCAGCTCCGTGCCGGTCAGCTCCAGGAACAGGTCCTCGAGGTTGGCCGGGCGGATGCGCAGGTTGCTGAGGGGCACCTTCGCCTCCAGCAGGGTGCGCAGCGTGGCCTCCAGGTCGTGGGTGCTGATCTCCACCCGATCGCTCGCGTCGATGATGCTGAGCGGCAGTGCGCGCGCCGCCGGCGGGAACTCCTGGCGTGGCAGCTCCAGCAGCACTTCCGCGAAGTGCTCGTGCAGCAGACGCCGCGGCGGCCCCTGGGCGATGAGGCGGCCGCGGTCCATGATGACGATCTCGTCGCACAGCAGCTCCGCCTCCTCCATGTAATGCGTCGTCAGGATGATGGTCTTGCGCCGCGCCTTGATCGACTGCACCAGCTCCCAGAAGTTGCGCCGTGCCTGCGGATCGAGCCCGGTGGTGGGTTCATCCAGGAACAGCACCGCCGGGTCGTTGACGAGTGCGATCGCGAGCAGCAACCGCTGCTGCTGGCCGCCGGAGAGCTTGCGGGCATCGCGCCCGGCGAGCTTCTCGAGCGCGCACAGGCGCATGACCTCATCGACCTCGAGCCCGGCGGTGTAAAGCCCGCGGAACAGCGCGATGCATTGGCGCACCGTGAGAAAGTCCTGCAGCGCCGTCTTCTGGAAGAGAATGCCCGCCTCCTGGCGAAAGCGGTTGCCGAGCGGCTCGCCGCGGTAACACACCTCGCCCGCGGTCGGCGGCAGGATCCCCTCCATGATCTCGATGGTGGTGGTCTTGCCGGCGCCGTTGGGGCCCAGCAGGCCGAAGCACACCCCTTCGGGCACGCTGAACGACACGCCGGCCACGGCAAGGGTGGCCGGGTACTCCTTGACGAGCTCGCGGACTTCGAGGATGGGGGTGCTCACGCGCGATCCTAGCGGAATTCGACGTGCGCTCGTCAAGCCTTTGCGCCCCTCAAGTTGCCGCGCGGCGCGCGACGTGTACCATCGCTCACCATGACGACCCGCCGCTACGACAAATCCGAGCGCGTAGAGCTCGCCGACGAGGCGGTGCACTGGGACCTCGGTTCCTCGGTGTCCTACGGCGAATACCTGCAGCTGGACAAGCTCCTCGCCGCGCAAAAGCCGCTGTCGAGCGAGCACAACGAGATGCTGTTCATCGTCGTGCACCAGGTGTCGGAGCTGTGGATGCGCCTCATGCTGCACGAGCTGACGGCGGCGCTGGAGTGCGTGCGGCGCGATGACCTCGATCCGGCGCTGAAGATGCTGGCGCGCATCTCGCGCACCCAGACGCAGCTCATCTCGGTGTGGGATGTGCTGTCGACCATGACGCCGTTCGAGTACACGGCGTTTCGCAACGCGCTGGGGCGCTCCTCGGGGTTTCAGTCCCTGCAGTACCGCCTGCTGGAGTTCCTGTTCGGCAACAAGAACGCCGAGATGCTCGCCGTGCACCAGCGCGACGCGCACGCGTACGAGACTCTGCAACGCGCACTCGCCTCACCGTCGCTGTACGATGAGGTGCTGCGCCTGCTCAGCCGCCGCGGTTACGGGATTCCGCAGGACTACCTGTCGCGGGATTTCAGCGAGCCCTACCGCGCCAGCAAACAGGTGGCCGGCGCCTGGCTCGGCGTGTATCACAACGCGGAAACGGGCTGGGACCTGTACGAGCTCGCCGAGCGCCTGGTGGATCTCGACCACAACTTCCAGCTGTGGCGCTGCCATCACCTGAAGACCGTCGAGCGCATCATCGGCTACAAGCCCGGCACCGGCGGCACCGGTGGCGTTTCCTATCTCGCCAAGGCGCTGGAGCTCAAGTTCTTTCCGGAGCTGTGGCAGATCCGGACCTCGATGTGAGCCGTGCGGCAGGCCCCATGGCAGGCACGGCGCGCGCCGCGCCGCGCGCGCGCCAGCGCAGCAGCCGGTACGCCAGCAGCAGCGCCAGCATCCCCACATACAGCAGCGGCTCGCGCACGTCGCGTTTCACCTGCCAGTAGAAATGCCACAGCGCCAGAGCGGCGATCGGGTAGATGAGGCGGTGCAGGCTGTGCCAGCGCCGCCCCAGGCGCCGCATCATGCCGTTGGTGGAGGTGAGCGCGAGCGGCAGCAGCAGCAGCAGCGCGCTGAAGCCGATGGTGATGTAGGGGCGCTTGACGATATCGGCCCCCAGCAGGCGGAAGTTCAGCTCCAGATCGAGCACCAGGTAGACGGTGAAGTGCACCACGGCATAGAAGAACGCGAACAATCCGAGCATGCGTCGCAGCCGCAGCAGCTGCGGCAGGCCGGCGAGCTCGCGCACCGGGGTCACGGTGAGCGTGAGCATCAGGAAGTTGAGCGCGGTCTTGCCGCATTCGTGCTCGAGCTTCTTCACCGGGTCGGCACCCAGGCTGGCGCCGAACAGCTGCAGCGCGCCGCAGACCATCCAGGCGAGCGGCGCCACGCCCGCGACGAACACGAGCGGCTTGTACAGGTAGCGATAGCGCTGCGTGAGGTTCAAAAGTAGCGTCGCAGGTCCATGCCCTGATACAGACTCGCGACCTGCGCGGCGTAGCCGTTGAAGGGCAGCGTCGGCTGCCGCGCGGCCAGGAACGGCGCGCCGATGCGGCGCTCGCTGGCCTGACTCCAGCGCGGATGATCGACCTGCGGGTTGACGTTGGCGTAGAACCCGTACTCCTGCGGAGCCGCGACATTCCAGGCGGTGTTGGGTTGTCGCGCACTGAAGCGGATCTGCACGATCGACTTGATGCTCTTGAAGCCGTACTTCCAGGGCACGATGAGGCGCAGCGGCGCGCCGTCCTGGTTGGGCAGGACCCTGCCGTAGAGCCCGACCACCATGAGGGTGAGCGGGTGCATCGCCTCGTCGATCCGCAGTCCCTCGACGTACGGCCAGTTGAGCACCCCCGAGCGCTGTCCCGGCATCTGCGCCGGATCGTACAGCGTCGTGAACTCCACGTACTTGGCGTTCGAGGTGGGTTTGAAACGCGCCAGCAGATCGCTCAGGGGAAAGCCGACCCACGGCACCACCAGCGACCACGCCTCGACGCAGCGGAATCGATAGATGCGCTCCTCGAGCGCCTGTCCCTTGAGCAGGTCCTCGAGGTTGAAACTGCCGCGCACCTCCGCCTCGCCCTGCACCGTCACGCTCCAGGGTCGGGTCCTGAGCGTGTGTGCATAGCGGCTGGGGGATTCCTTGTCGGTGCCGAACTCATAGAAATTGTTGTAGCCGGCGATGTCCTCGAGCCTGTTGGGCGGCTCGCTGACTGAATACTGCGGATTGCGCCGGTAACCAAGCGCGCTTTGCGCCGGTGGTGCGCCTTCCACGGCCGGCAGCGAGGCGCTCGCCATGCTCGCCAGCGCGCCGGCCAGCAGCGTGCGCCGGCTGAAGTAGACCTCCGGCGGGGTGATCTCGGATGGGGCGATCCGGGGCACGCGCGTGAGCATTGATAACCTCCGTGAGCAGTAGACCGGCCGGCGTGCCAAAAGGTCACCGTGTGTCGCCGCGGGGCTCGCGCACCGCGGCGCTTCAGCGCCACACGCGGCAGTCGACCCCGGCGCGCCGGGCCGCGCGCCGGGCGCGCCGGCTGCCATTTACCAGAACGCCCCGGTCGGCAAGCCCCAGGTGCGCGAGGTCACCGGGCGTGTTGCCATACGCGGTGATCGGCAGCTGCCCATGGCGCGCGCGCAAGTCCGCAAGACAACGCACCTTCTCCACACCGCGACGGTTCGGGGTCGTGAGAGTGCCGACCAGCCGGTCCCCGTCCCACTCCACTCCCGTGCACAGCACTTCCCCGAACCCGAGCGCCGCTGCGATGGCCGGAACATACACATCGGGGCTGGCGCTGAGCAGCGCGAGCGCATCGCCCCGGCGGCGGTGTGCGGCGATCGCCGCCAGGGCATCACCGAGGAGCCCCTGCCCGAGGAGCCCCGCTACGAAGTGCGCCGTCCAGGCGTCGAGCTCGGCGCGCCGGCAGCCCCCCAGGGTCGCCTGCAGCAGCGCGGCTTTGAGCTCGCCGCGATCGGCGCGCCGCAGCAGGAAGCGCGCCAGCGCCGGGAGCAGGCGCGGCAGCCGCACGAGGCGCTGCGGGTGCCGCCGCAGAAAGCCCGCCAGGTACGGCAGCAGCGTATCACGGCGCGTGATGGTGCCATCGAGATCGAACAGCGCGAGCACTCGCCCCGGCGCCTGGCGTGGGCCCTCCGTCCCGCTGCTGCCGGTAGCGACGGGATCGGTCAGGCGGCGCTGCCTGCCGAGGCCAGCTGGCGCAGCACGTACTGCAGGATCCCGCCGTGCCGGTAGTACTCGCGCTCTTTCGGGGTGTCGATGCGCAGGCGGGCCGTGAATTGCACGACTTTGCCCTCTTGCGGGGTGGCGCTGACGGTGACCTCGGCCGCACCGCCGCGGCTCAGCCCCGTGATGTCGAACACTTCTCGCCCCGTCAACCTCAGCGAGGCGACACTCTGTCCGGGCAGGAACTGCAGCGGCGCGACGCCCATGCCGATGAGATTCGAGCGGTGAATGCGCTCGAAGCTCTCGGCGATCACCGCTTTCACGCCCAGCAGCATCGTGCCCTTGGCCGCCCAGTCGCGCGAGGAGCCGGTGCCGTACTCGCGCCCGGCGAGCACCACGAGCGGCGTGCCTTCCTTGGCGTAGCGCATGGCCACGTCGTAGATGGAGCCCTGTTCGCCGTCGGGCAGGTGCACGGTCACGCCTCCCTCGACCCCCGGCACCAGCAGATTGCGCAGCCGGATGTTGGCGAACGTGCCGCGCATCATGACCTCGTGATTGCCGCGCCGCGCGCCGTAGGAGTTGAAGTCCGCAGGCGTAACGCCCTGCTCGATGAGATAGCGCGCCGCCGGGCTGCTCCTGGCGATGTTGCCCGCCGGGGAGATGTGGTCGGTGGTGACCGAGTCGCCGAGCACCGCGAGCGCGCGCGCGCCGCGCACGTCGCGCAGCGCAGGCGGCGTCATGTCCATGGCGTCGAAGTACGGCGGGCTCTTCACGTAGGTCGAGCGCGCGTCCCAGGCGTAGCGCTGGCCGGCGGGCACTTTGATATTCGCCCAGTTGTCATCGCCCTTGAACACGCTGGCGTAGCTGTCACGGAACATCTGCGAGTCGATGGACCGCAGCAGCAGGGCCTGCACCTCCGCATCGCTCGGCCAGATGTCCTTGAGATACACGGGCTTGCCGTCGCTGCCGGTGCCGAGCGGCTCGGTGGTGAGATCCACGTCGAGGGTGCCGGCGAGCGCATACGCCACCACCAGCGGCGGGGAGGCGAGGAAGTTCATGCGCGTTTCCGGATGCACGCGGCCCTCGAAGTTGCGGTTGCCGGATAACACTGAGCACGCTGTTAGATCGCCAGCTTTGACTGCGGCAGAAATTTCGGGCTTCAGTGGTCCGCTGTTACCGATACAGTTATGCACGCTCGTGCCGGCCGCAATGAATGCGTGCACGTCGTCGACGGCGATATCGAACACGGCTCGCTTGCCAACTGTGCGCCTATCAGTGACCGCAAGGTTAAAGGTTGGCAGCGTCTGTGCATCCTTTGCTGTGCAATAGCGTTTGGGGTCCTCCACGCTATCGGGCGCCTCCGCTACAAACCAACCTCGAACGCCCAACTCTGAGAAAAGCACCTCCGGTGAGGGGATAGCGTGGCTGCCGCGGTGGAAAGGCCGGAAGCCATGTCGCTGGACGGCCCGCAAGTTGGAGTGGAAGCGATAGCCCTCCAGTAACGAGTAATGGGGAAACAACGGCGTCTCGCCTGTAGAGAGTTCGGCGGCTGCAAGCGCGCGCGTGTTCGACAACGAAAGTTCCGCGTTCGCCTGATGCAATTCCTCGAGCCGGTCGGCCATCCATAGGCGCTGGCGGTTTATGGTGTCGATGGTGCGCCAGTAGACCGCTGCGGCGCTTGCGCGCAGGGACTTATCGACGCAGTAACGGAATCCAACGCGCTCGACAAAGGACAGCCCCTCAGGTAACTCAAGTCGGAGTTCGCGGCGCGGAATACCGTCTCGCGCTTGAGGGTATGAGGTCGCAGCGTGCCGAACTGGATAGTTGCGAATGCTCGCGCCGCGCGCCTTTACGCCGCAGCGCACGAGGAGGTTCACAACCTGCTCCATCATCGCTTTGGTCGCCTCGACGAATTCTGGCTTGCTGCTCTGCGAATACGCAATCCGACTCAAACTGGACGCTTCGGGTGAGGGGCCAGGGCGGCGCAACGCTGGGGAGTGCCCGTCCGCGCCGAAAAGCCCACCTAGGTACTCGCGCACCACCGCGACCGGGCAGTCCTCGGCGAGCACAAACTGCGGGAGGACAGGCGGTTGGTCGATGCGTCGACCGACCCGCACGCCTTCGAGTGCCGTCACTGCGGCGGTAAGTTCCCGCGGAAGCACAATCGACCACTTGCGTTCGTCGTAGGCTGTTGCGAGCGGTTTCTTACCGGTCAGCCGCTCGATGTCGACGAGTACGGCTTCGCGATCCAGGGCCTGGCCGACGTTCATCCGCGCCTGCCCTGCATGGCTGATCGAGCCGTCGCTCAGCAGGTGCCCGAGCAGACGTGCAAAAGCAAGTGTGCGCAGCCGCTCAGCCTCCGTTTCCATGGAAAACTCGAATTTGCCGGCGCAAAGTAGATAGCCCGTCTCGTCAGCCGCGGGTTCATCGAGCGGGGCCTCGAGCCCCATGACCACGCGGTCGCGACCGAGTTTGAGTTGATCGGCGCGCACCCACTGTCCGTCGGCACGTAGCAGTTCGTGGTCAGGTGTGCAGACGAGCGTGCGTCCGTCCTGCAGAGTCAGCGACACGCATTCGCGCTCTCCGCGCGCCATGAGCTCAGTCTGTCGGGCACACGCGAGGCGGCGCGTGGCATCCGGACCGAAAACTATGGTACCGCCTGCCTCGGGTAGGTGCTCGATGCGTCGGCTCGTGCCGTCGGCGAGCAGCACCGGGGTTCCCTCGGCTATGCACGTTGTACATCCGTAGCCGACGAGATTGAAACCAACAGCGGCGAGATCATCGAGCACGCCCGCCTTCGCGAAGTAATCGGTCACCACGCGTGAGCCCGGCGCGAGGCTCGTCTTTACCCACGGCTTCGCCTTGAGTCCGCGCTCGCGCGCCTTGCGCGCCAGCAGGCCCGCGCCCAGCATGACGGAGGGATTGGAGGTGTTGGTGCAGCTCGTGATGGCGGCGATCAGCACCGCGCCGTCCTTGAGCTCGAAGCGCTCTCCATTGAGCGCGACGGGAGCCACGCCCTTTGCGGCGGGATTCCGTGCCTTGCGCTCCTCGGCGGCCTTGGCTGCGTTGACTTCATAGACGGCCTTGGCCGTCTTCAGCGGCACGCGGTCCTGCGGGCGGCGCGGTCCGGCGAGACTCGGTTCCACCTTGCCCAGATCCAGCTCGAGTTCGTCGGTGTAGCGGGCGGGCCGCGCGCCCTGGTTGCGCCACAGGCCCTGCGCCTTGGCGTACGCGCTCACCAGCTCGAGGCGCTCGCGCGGCCGGCCGGACAGCTCGAGGTAGCGCACCGTTTCCGCATCGATCGGAAAGATGCCGCAGGTGCTGCCGTACTCGGGCGCCATGTTGGCGATGGTCGCCCGATCGGCGAGCGGCAGGTTCGCGAGGCCATCACCGAAGAACTCGACGAATTTGTCGACCACGCCCTTCTTGCGCAGCATCTCGGTCACGGTCAGCACCAGATCCGTCGCCGTGGCTCCGGGTTGCAGGCGCCCGTCGAGGCGAAAGCCGATCACCTGCGGGATCAGCATGGTCACGGCCTGGCCCAGCATGGCGGCCTCGGCTTCGATCCCACCGACGCCCCAGCCGAGCACCCCCAGGCCGTTGATCATGGTGGTGTGGGAATCGGTGCCGACGAGCGTGTCCGGGTAGGCGCGGCGGGTGCCGCCCGCTTCGGTGTCGAAAATCACCCTTGCCAGGAACTCGAGGTTCACCTGGTGAACGATGCCGGTATTGGGTGGCACGACGGAGAAGTTGCGGAACGCCGTCTGCCCCCAGCGCAGGAACGAGTAGCGCTCGCGGTTGCGCGAGAATTCGATGGCGGTGTTGGCGGCGAGCGCACCGGCAGTGCCGTACTCGTCGACCTGCACCGAATGGTCGATCACCAGCTCCGCCGGGCTCAGCGGGTTGACGCGCTCGGCATCACCGCCCAGGCGCACGATGGCATCGCGCATGGCCGCGAGGTCCACCACGCACGGCACGCCGGTGAAGTCCTGCAGAATGACGCGCGCGGGGGTGAAGGCGATCTCGTGGGCAGGGGTGGCCGCAGGGTCCCACTCGAGCAGCGCCTCGATGTCGGCGCGGGTCACGCTCACGCCGTCCTCGAAGCGCAGCAGATTCTCGAGGAGGATCTTCAGCGAGTAGGGCAGGCGCGCGAGCTTGTCCTGCGGCAGCGCCGCGAGACTCCAGATCTCGTACCAGCGATTGCCGGCCGTGAGGGTCGAGCGCGCGCGGAAGCTGTTGGTCATGCGTGTCTCCGTGGCACACGCGATTATATCGGGCGCGGCGCTCCCCTGCCGCCTTCAGCGCCCCCTTCAGGCAGCGGCAGCCTGGCTCACCGCCGGCGCGATCTCTTCGATGACGGCGCCGCCGAGACAGCGTTCGCCCTCGTAGGCGACCGCGTACTGACCGGGCGTGACGGCGCGCTGCGGCTCATCGAACACCACGCGTGCAGTGCCGTCCGAGCGGGGCTCGAGCAGCGCCCGCTGATCGGCCTGGCGGTAGCGCACCTTCACGCTGCAGCGGAACACCTCGCGGCGCGGGGAGCTGAGCCAATGCCACGCTCCCGTGGTGAGTGCGCTGCTCGACAGCAGCGGATGATCGTGTCCCTGCACGACGATGAGCGCGTTGCGCTCGCCATCCTTCGCCGCCACGTACCAGGGCTGCTCGGGGTGGCCGTGCCGTCCGCCCAGCCCTAAGCCGGCGCGCTGGCCGAGCGTATAGAAAGGCAGTCCCTCGTGGGTCCCGAGCCGCTCTCCGGCGGGGGTTTCGATGGGCCCGGGGGTCCGCTCGAGGAAGCGCGCCAGAAACTCGCGAAACGGACGCTCGCCGATGAAGCAGATCCCGGTGCTGTCGGGCTTGTCGAACACCGGCAGCCCGGCACGGCGCGCGCGCTCGCGCACCGCGCTCTTGTGCAACTCGCCCAGCGGCATCAGGGTGCACGCCAGCTCCTCGCCCGCCACGGCGTGCAGGAAATAGCTCTGATCCTTGGCGGGATCGCGCGCCTTGTACAGGCCCGCGCCCTCGGGTCCGTGCTGCAGCCGGGCGTAGTGCCCGGTCGCGAAGCGCTCCGCGCCCAGGCGCCGCGCCCACTGCAGCGCCACCCCGAACTTGATCTCCCGGTTGCACAGCACGTCAGGATTGGGCGTGCGGCCGGCGCGGTGCTCGCGCAGAAAATGCCCGAACACGCGCTCACGGTACTCGAGCGCGAAGCTGGCGCGATGCAGAGCAATGCCGAGCTCGGAGGCGACCGCGCGCGCGTCCTGGAAGTCCCGCGCGCTGGTGCAGTAGCCGTCGTCGTCCTCCTCCCAGTTGCTCATGAACAGGCCCTGCACCTCCCAGCCCGCATCCCTGAGCAGCAGTGCCGCGACCGCGGAGTCGACACCCCCGGAGAGCCCGACGATGACGCGCCCGGCGCTCACAGGCTCACCGCGTCGGCGCTGGCGGAGCTGGCGGCGCGCAGGTCGAGGCCGGCGAGCGGCTCGAGCGCCAGGCGCTGGCCCGCCAGGTAGTCGTGCACGCAGCGCAGCACCAGGGGGCTGCGCAGCCGCGCCGCGCGCGCCTCGAGCTCCAGTGGCGACAGCCAGTGCGTGCCCACGATCCCGCGGTCGAGCTTTTGTCCGGCGTCATGGTCCGCGACCGCACCGGTGAAGGCGAAGCGCAGGGTGCGCCGCCCGTTGGCGGGGTTGCGCCACAGGTACACGCCCAGCAGCGCCTGCGGCTCGAAGCGCCACGCGGTCTCCTCGCGTACCTCGCGGACCACCGCCGCAAACAGGGTCTCACCGCGCTCGACGTGTCCGGCCGGCTGATTGAAAACCAGCCGGTGGTTGATGCGCTCTTCCACGACCAGGAAGCGGCCGGCCGTCTCCGTGACGGCCGCGACGGTTACGTCAGGCGTTCGGGGCATGCGGGGGATTATAGCCGTCGGCGGCGCGACGGTCGGGGAGCGATTTCTACCCGCGGCGTGCGGTGCGCAGGCCGCGCTCGACCGCGCTCGCGTTCCACACCTGATCGAATTCCTGCAGATACAAGCGGGCGGCGGGGGGATTGTTGATGTCGGCGACACCGTCCCAGCTGTCGGCGCGCATCCGGTAGACGATCGCCCGGTCGTCGGCGATGAGATACGCAGAGGCGCGCTGCGGCGACTGCGCGGCCACGTAGCGGATGTCGATGCAACTGGACAGGCGCCGCCCCATGGCCACGAAGCGGTTGCTGTCGCGCATGACGCGGGTCGGCTCGGCCAGCAGCACCCGCACCTTGGAGAAGCTGCGCGTCAGGACGAAGTGCTTGATGATCTCGAGGAAGGCCGTCTGATCGAACAGGTCGGGCTCGAGGTCGGGGGTGTAGATCGAGATCAGCCGCTGCGCGGTGGCCGCGATCTCATTGACCGCCGCGCGAACCTCGGCGAGCGAGGTGAGAACGGTGAGCGTCTCGGCCCCCTGGCGCGTCGCGGGGGCAGGGCCGCCGGGGCCGGAGGATTCGGGCGCATAGCGCGCGTTCGCGAGCTGCGCCAAAGCGCTGTTCAGGTCAAGTTCCCCGGTTACTGCCACGAGTGGCGCCCCGCATTCGCCTGCACGGAAGGTAGGCTGCGCAGGATTTTAGTGACGGCCGTGGGGTTTTCCTTGCCGAACCGGTCACGGTTTGGCGCCCGCACCGGCCGGCAGCGAGTCAAAAACGCGGCGCAGTTCGCACTTTGGGCTTGTCGTGAGACGCCGACAGGCCGGCGCGGGACCGTTGCGTCAGCGCGGGGCCGTGCGCCAGCGCGGGGCCGGTGCGCCGACGCGGCGGTTTGCGCCTGCGGCCCTCAGATGCGGCGCGCCAGCTGCGCGGCGAGCCCGGTGTAGTCGGCCGGCTGCAGGGCGCGCAGGCGGCGCTTCTCGGCCGGGGCGAGCGGCAGAGTGTCGATGAAGGCGGCGAGGGCGGCGGCGTCGACGCCTACGCCGCGCGTGAATTCCTTCAGGCGCTCGTAGCCGCCCGGCACACCCGCGGCGCGCAGCACGGTCTGCAGCGCTTCGCCCAGCACCTCCCGGGTGGCGGCGAGATCGGCGGCCATGCGCTCGGAATCGGCTTCGATTTTCGTCAGTCCCCGTCCGAGCGCGCTCCAGGCGATCAGCGCATGCCCAAGCGCCACACCCAGGTTGCGCAGCACGGTTGAATCGCTCAGATCGCGCTGCCAGCGCGACACCGGGAGCTTGTCGGCGAAGTGCCGCAGCAGCGCATTGGCCACGCCACAATTGCCTTCCGCGTTCTCGAAGTCGATCGGGTTCACCTTGTGAGGCATGGTCGATGAGCCGACCTCTGCCGCGACGGCGCGCTGGCGCAGATAGCCGAGCGAGACGTATCCCCACAGGTCGCGGCTGAGGTCGATGAGCACCACGTTCGCGCCCGCGAGGGCATCGCAGTATTCGCCGATCCAGTCGTGCGGCTCGATCTGGGTGGTCCAGGGGTTGTACTCGAGCGACAGCGAGGTGACGAACGCCTGCGCAACGGCCGGCCAGTCCACCGCCGGCAGCGCGGCGGCGTGAGCGTTGAAGTTGCCGACCGCGCCGTTCCACTTTCCCAGAATGCTCACCGCCGCCCAGCGGCGCTGGGCGCGCCGCAGGCGCGCGACGAAGTTGGCGAGCTCCTTGCCGAGGGTAGTGGGGCTGGCCGGCTGTCCGTGGGTGCGCGCCGGCATGGCGGTGTCGGCGTAGCGATGCGCGAGCGCCGTCAGCTCGGCCGTGCGGGCTTCGAGCGTGCCGAGGAGCGTGGCGCGCGCCGCCTGCAGCAGGCGCGCGTAACTGAGGTTGTTGATGTCTTCCGAGGTGCAGCCGAAGTGCACCAGCTCGAGCGTCGCGTCCGTGGCCCCGACCGCCGCCAGACGCTCGCGCAGGTAGTACTCAACGGCCTTGACGTCGTGATTGATGCGCTCCTCGATGGCCTTGACCGCCGCCGCCGCCGCCGGTTCGGGCGCGGACGCCAGCTGACGCGCGCGCTCGCGCACCGCGGGCGTGAATTGCGCGCCGGGCAGCTGCGGCACCGCCGCCGCCAGGTGCAGCAGCCACAGCGCCTCGACACGGATGCGTTCGCGGATCAGTCCGCCCTCGGTGAGCAGGCCGCGCAGCGGCGCGCTCGCGGCGCGGTAGCGCCCATCCACCGGCGACAGCGCGTCGAGCGCCGACAGTAGATCGCTGGAGCTCGCGGACATGCGCTACCATGATAACGCATACGGTGCTGCGGCTTGGGCGTAGTTGCCGCAGCCGGCGGGCAGGTGCGCGGAGTGCATGCATGAGGACTTCCTTTCGGGTGGAGCGCGACAGCATGGGCGAGATCAAGGTGCCGGCCGAGGCGCTGTGGGGGGCGCATACCCAGCGCGCGGTGCAGAACTTCCCGGTAAGCGGCCTCACCATGCCGCGGCCCTTCATCGGCGCACTCGGCCTGGTGAAACAGGCCGCGGCGCGCGTCAACAGGGACCTGAAGCTGCTCGAGCCCAAGGTGGCGCAGGCAGTGGAAGAGGCCGCGGCGGAAGTGGCGGCCGGAG
The DNA here is from genome assembly GCA_005878835.1 of Gammaproteobacteria bacterium. Classification (GTDB taxonomy): domain Bacteria; phylum Pseudomonadota; class Gammaproteobacteria; order Steroidobacterales; family Steroidobacteraceae; genus 13-2-20CM-66-19. Next base: position 121,321 of record VBMV01000060.1, read on the forward strand.
TGCACGATGAGCAGTTCCCCATCGACGTCTTTCAGACCGGCTCGGGCACCAGCAGCAACATGAACGCCAACGAGGTGATCGCGGCGCTGGCGAGCCGGCGGCTCGGCAGCGCGGTGCATCCCAACGACCATGTCAACATGTGCCAGAGCAGTAACGATGCGATTCCGACCGCCATCCATGTGAGCGCCGCGCTCACGGTGCGCCGCGAGCTCACGCCGGCGCTCGAGCACCTCGCCGAGGTGCTGCGCAGCCGCGAGCGTGAAGTCGCGGGCGTCGTGAAAACCGGCCGCACGCACCTGATGGACGCGATGCCGGTGACGCTGGCGCAGGAGTTGTCGGGCTGGCGCACCCAAATCGAGAGTGGCGCGGCGCGGCTGAGGTCCGTGGAGCCGCGCCTGCTCGCCCTGGCACAGGGCGGCACCGCCGTCGGCACCGGCATCAACGCGCATCCGGAATTTGGCAGGCGCTTCTGCGAGCAACTCGCCGCGCTCACCGGCGTCGCGTTTGCACCGGCGCGCAACTACTTCGAAGCGCTGTCGGCGCAGGACACCGCGGTGGAGCTGTCCGGACAATTGAAGGTGATCGCCGTGAGTCTCATGAAGATCGCCAATGACCTGCGCTGGATGAACAGCGGCCCGCTCGCGGGGCTCGCCGAGATTGCACTGCCGGCCCTGCAACCGGGCAGCAGCATCATGCCCGGCAAGGTCAACCCGGTGATCCCCGAGGCCACCACCATGGTGGCGGCGCAGGTGATCGGCAACGATGCCACCATCACCCTCGCGGGACAGTCGGGTAACTTCCAGCTGAACGTCATGCTGCCGCTGATCGCGCACGCTCTCCTGCAGAGCATCCAGCTGCTGGCGAGGGCGGCGCGCTTGCTGGCCGACAGCGCCATCGCGGGTTTCACGGTGAACACGGCGCGGCTCGCCGAGGCGCTCGACCGCAACCCCATCCTGGTGACCGCGCTGAATCCGGTGATCGGCTACGAGCAGGGCGCCGCCATTGCCAAGAGGGCGTACGCGGAAGGACGACCGATCCGTGAGGTCGCAGCTGAGCTGACCGATCTGCCGCCCGAGCAACTGGCGCGCCTCCTGGACCCGGCGGAGCTCACCAGCGGCGGGATCAAGGGCGGCGGCAGCGGCGGGGGGTGAGCGCGGCTTGGCTGTGCAGGACGCAACCAGCGGCCCTGCTGCAGGTGCGGCGCAGCGCGACTGGGCGCAGATCATCCGCACGCGGCTCGCCGGCTCCACTCCCCGACACGACGTGTCGCAATGGCTGGTACCGGGGATGTTCGAGCCCATCTCTGCCGCGCAGCGGCGCCTGTTGCCGCAGGACCCGGTGCCGGCCGCGGTGCTCATACCGCTCATCGAGCGCCCCGGGCTCACGGTGCTGTTCACGCAGCGCGCGACGCAGTTGCGCAATCACGCCGGCCAGATCAGTTTCCCGGGCGGGCGCATCGAGAGCGCCGACGGCAGCCCGTTGGCTGCGGCACTGCGCGAAGCGCGCGAGGAGATCGGCCTGGCGGAGCGCTTCGTATCGGTCATCGGTTACCTGCCGGACCACGTCGTGATCAGCGGCTTTCGCATCACGCCCGTGGTCGCCCTGGTGCAGGCGGGCTTCGAGCTGTCGCTCGATGCCAAGGAGGTTCAGGACACCTTCGAGGTGCCCCTCGATTACCTGTTCGATCCCGCCAATCATCACCGGCACCGCCGCCGCTCCGCGATCAGCGGCGAGGAGCTGGAGTTTTGCGAGATCCCATACGGTGATCGCAACATCTGGGGCGCCACCGCCGGGATGCTCCTTACCCTCTATCGGCTGTGTGCCGGGCCTGCCGATGAGTGAGGCCGAACGCGCCCTCGGCGCACTGCTCGCGCTGATGGCGCGCCTGCGCGACCCGCAGCGCGGCTGTCCCTGGGACCGCGAGCAGACCTTCAGCAGCATCGCCCCTTACACCATCGAGGAGGCCTACGAGGTCGCCGACGCCATCGAGCGTGGCGAGCGCGAGGGGCTGCGCGATGAGCTCGGTGACCTGCTGTTTCAGGTGGTGTTTCACGCCCGCATGGCCGAGGAGCGCGGTTGGTTCGACTTCGCCGCGGTCGCCACCACGATTCACGACAAGCTCGTGCGCCGCCATCCGCACGTGTTCGCGGGCGCCTCGCCCACGCCGCAGGAGCTGGTGCGCGCGTGGGAGCAACAGAAGGCCCGGGAGCGCGCCGCGTCGGCCGGGCCTGCGCCGGCGGGGGAGGGCACGGTGTTGGCGGGCGTCCCCCGCGCGTTGCCGGCGCTGGTGCGCGCGGCGAAGCTCGGCCGCCGGGCGGCGCGCGTCGGCTTTGACTGGCCGGATGCGCGAGAGGTGCGCGCCAAGGTGCTGGAGGAGCTGCACGAGGTGGATGGCGCGCTCGCCGCCGGGGAGGCGGGCGAGGCGGGGAGCGACTCGGGAGTGGTCGCCGATGAGCTCGGGGATCTGCTGTTTTCCATTGTGAACTGGAGCCGGCATCTGAAGCTCGACGCGGAGGCCGCGCTGCGGGCCGCGAATGCCAAGTTCGAGCGGCGCTTCGCCACCATGGAATCACTCGCGCGCGCACGCAGCCTCGACCTCGAGAGCCTGTCGGCGGCCGAGTGGGATGCCCTGTGGCGCGAGGCAAAACTGAACGGCACCTGAACATAACAGCCGGCGGTTTGAAAGTCGCAGCGCAATACACGAATGCGCTACGCTTGCGCGCACGCATGAACGGGTGGCGCGCTG
>VBMV01000060.1:124163-146933 GCA_005878835.1 Gammaproteobacteria bacterium
GTCAGGATGGTTGAACAGCGCTTTCACGCGCGCGTGGTGAAAGCCGAGGCGCAGAAGGGCGACGGCCGCACCGTCTACGTGTTGAGGCTGCTCAACGACTCGGGCAAAGTCTGGACGGTGCGCGTGGATGCGGCGGACGGGTCGGTGCAGTAGCCGCGCACTGAAGGGGGCGCATGCGCGTACTGGTGGTCGAGGACGAAGCGGCGCTGCGCGACTCGCTGCAGGAGCGCCTCGCCGCCGCAGGTTTTTCCGTGGACGTGGCGCGCGACGGCAACGAGGGGCTGTTCGCGGGGCTCGAATACCCCCTGGACGTCGCCGTCATCGACCTCGGGCTGCCGAACCTTCCGGGCCTGGAAGTGATCCGCCGGCTGCGGGCGGCGCGCAAGACCTACCCGATCCTGATCCTCACGGCGCGCGACAACTGGCAGGACAAGGTCGAGGGACTGCAGGCGGGCGCGGATGACTACGTCGCCAAGCCCTTTCACTTCGAGGAAGTGCTGGCGCGGCTGCAGGCGCTGTTGCGCCGGGCGGGCGGCTGGGCGAGCCCGCAGCTCAATTGCGGACCGGTGGTGCTGGACACGCGCGCGCAGACCGTAGCAGTGAGCGGCGCAGCCGTGGAGCTCACCACGTTCGAGTACCGCATCCTCGAGCATCTGATGCTGCGCGCCGGGGATGTGATCTCCAAGACGGAGTTGACCGAGCGCCTGTACGACCAGGACTTCGAGCGCGACAGCAACGTCATCGAGGTGCTGGTCGGGCGCCTGCGCCGCAAGCTCGACCCGCAGGACGAGTTGCGTCCCATCGAGACCCTGCGCGGCCGGGGTTATCGGTTCGCGCTGCCGCGCGACGCCGCCTCCTAGAGGCGGCCGGCGCCGCGCTGCACAGCAGACCGTGCACTCGCTCAGTCGGCGGCTGCTCGTTTCGGTCTCCGTACCGCTGGCGTTGTTCTTCGGCGGGATGATGCTGGTGCTCGACACCGGTTTCCGGGCGCTCTCGGAGCGCTCGCTGCGCGAGCTGCTCGACTCGCAGATGGTGGCGCTGATTGCGGCAGCCGAGCCGCAACCCAGCGGCGGCTACGCCCCGGCCCCGCATACGCTCGATCCACGGCTGGCGACCCCGCGCTCGGGGCTGTACGCGGAGATCCACTCGCAGCGTTACCTGTGGCGCTCGCCTTCGACGGCGGGCCTTTCCACCAGCGATTTCGGCGCGCTGCTCGTGCCCGGGGAGCGCAACCTCGTGTACGCGGCTTTCGGTCACGACCGCGTGGCCATCGAGAGCCGCGCGATCCAGTTCGCGGACGACCCGAACGGCAAGCGCACGATCACCTTCAGCGTCGCCGTCAGCCTCAGCCCCTATGAGGAGCAGCTGTGGCGCTTCCGCCGCGAGCTGATCGGCTGGTTCGCGGGACTCATGCTGGTGCTGCTCGTGACGCTGGCCGCGCTGCTGCACTGGGTGCTCGCGCCCGTGCGACGCATGGAGCGGGAGATTCACGAAGTGGAGGAGGGGCGCTGCGAGACCCTTGGCGCGGGCTACCCGCGCGAGTTGTCCGGCGTCGCCACCAACCTCAATGCGCTGCTGCTCGGGGAGCGCAAGCGCGTCAGCCGCTACCGCGACACGCTCGGCAATCTGGCGCACAGCCTGAAGACGCCGCTCGCCGTCATGCGCGCGAGCCTGTCCGGCGGCGCGCCCGCCGGACCGGTAGGGGCGGAGATCGACCGCATGAGCGGCATCATCGAGCACCAGTTGAAACGTGCCGCCGCCTCCGGCGGCGCACTGCTCGGGCAGGCGCCGGTGGAGGTGGCGCAGGTGGCCTCCGAGCTGCGCGGCACGCTGCTGAAGGTGTACGCGGGCAAGGATCTGTCGCTCGAGCTGGCGATCGCGCCCGCGGCACTGTTCGTCGGTGATCGCGGCGATCTCACGGAGCTGCTGGGAAACCTGCTCGACAACGCCTGCAAGTGGTGCCGCGGCCGGGTGCGCCTCACGGCGCGCAGTGACGAGAGCGCCGGCCCGCGCGAGCGCCTGAGCCTCATCGTGGAGGACGACGGGCCGGGTATCTCGGCCGAGGACCGCGCGCGCGTGCTCGAGCGCGGCGTGCGCGCGGATCAGAACGTGCCGGGCCATGGGCTGGGGCTCGCCATGGTGCACGATACCGTGGACCTGTACGGCGGCCAGCTCGCGATCGACGCCTCCCCGCTCGGTGGCGCACGTATCTCGCTGCGGCTGCCGGGACGCTGACGGCGCGCGCCTACTGTGCGACCTTGAACTCGATCCCCTGCGCGAGCGGCAGCTCGCGGCTCCAGTTCACGGTAGCGGTCTGGCGGCGCATGTACGCCTTCCAGGCATCCGAGCCCGACTCGCGTCCGCCGCCGCTGTCCTTCTCGCCCCCGAAGGCGCCGCCGATTTCGGCGCCCGAGGTGCCCAGATTGATGTTGGCGATACCACAGTCGCTGCCGGCGGCCGACAGGAACGCTTCCGCGTTCTGCAGCCGATCGGTGAACAGCGCCGAGGACAGGCCGTGGGCGGCGGCATTCTGCGCGGCGATCGCCTCGGCGAGCGAGGCGACCGGAATCAGGTACAGAATGGGTGCGAAGGTCTCGGTCTGCACGATCGGCCAGTCGTTGCGGGCGCGAATGATCGCCGGCTCCACGAAGTTGCCGGGGCGGTCGAGCGCGTTGCCACCATAGAGCAGCTCGCCCCCGGCCTTGCGCGCGCTGGCGATGGCGGCCTGGTAGCGCTCGACGGCGTGCGCGTCGATCAGCGGGCCCATGAGCGTCTCGCTCTGCAGCGGATCGCCGATGCGCACCTGCCGGTAGGCATGAATCAGGCGCCGCTCCAGCTCCGCGGCGATAGCCTGGTGGGCGAACACGCGCCGCGTGCTGGTGCAGCGCTGGCCGGCGGTGCCGACGGCGCCAAACACGATCGCCGGCACCGCGAGGTCGAGGTTGGCGGTCTCGTCGACGATGACGGCGTTGTTGCCGCCGAGCTCGAGCAGGCTCTTGCCGAGGCGCGCGGCGACGCGCTCGCCGACCTTGCGGCCGACCTCCGTCGAGCCGGTGAAGGAGATGAGCGCCACGCGCCGGTCCGCCACGAAGCGCGTCGCCAGCTCCGTGCCGCTCTCCACGAACAGCTGCAGGACCGGCGGCAGGTGGTTGGCTTCGAGCACGCTGTTGCACAGCCGCTGCACCGCCAGCGCTGCGAGCGGCGTCTTGTGCGAGGGCTTCCACACGCAGGCGTTGCCGCACACGGCCGCGAGAAACGCGTTCCAGGACCACACTGCGACCGGAAAGTTGAAGGCCGAGATGATGCCGACGACGCCCAGGGGGTGCCATTGCTCGGCCATGCGATGCCGCGGGCGCTCGGAGTGCATGGTGAGGCCGTAGAGCATGCGCGACTGGCCGACCGCGAAGTCGGCGATGTCGATCATCTCCTGAACCTCCCCCAGCCCCTCGGCGAGGATCTTGCCGTTCTCCAGTGACACCAGCGTGCCGAGGTCGCTCTTGTGCCGTCGCAACTGCTCGCCCAGCAGCCGCACCGCTTCGCCGCGCTTGGGGGCCGGCACCTCGCGCCAGGCGGCCGCAGCCTCGACCGCCGAGCTCAGCACATGCTCGTAGTCCTGCGCGCTGGCGGGCCGCACTTGCGCGAGCAGCGTCCCATCCGAAGGGTTGCGCACGTCCATGAGCGCGGCGTCGGTGGCGTCGGACCAGCCGCGCGATCCGGACCAGGCGCCGGGGTTGACGGCGCCGAGTCCCAGGCGCTTCAGCAGCGCATCGATGTCCCTGCTCATCCGTTTGCCGCCTGCCGGCGCTGGTGGCCGGCTCTACCCGACACCACCACCTCGCCGGACACGTGCTTGGTGCCGCCCGGCGCGTAGTAGCGCCCGAAGCGGTTGGCGAGAATATCGGTGAGCCGGAACTGCTCCTGCGCCACGAAGCCACTGTAGCGGCCCTGGTGCTCGAGCACGAGGTCCACCACCGCGGTGATTCCGGCGGCGGTGGTGACCTGGATCGCCGACCACAGCCGCCCGGCGATGACCTGCGGATAGACCTTGTTGACGTAGTTTTCCTCGCGCAGCTGTCCATCCTGCGTGCCGGTGACCGCCGCATACACGATCACCACGTCCTGGAGCGTCTGCGGCACGGCGTTCTCGAGAATGCGCTTGAGCGTGCCGCGATCGTGATTGAGCTTCAGGTCGTTCATCAGCAGGCGCATCTGCTGGCAGTGACCGGGGTAACGGATGGTCTTGTAGTTCATCGTTTCGATGTGCGCGCCGTGCGTCTCCGCGAGGGACCCGAGGCCCCCCGAGGTGTTGAACGCCTCATACAGTGTGCCGTCGATCTCGATCTCCTCGAGTCCCTCGAGAGGCGCAACCTCGAGCAGCCGCCCGTCGCTCACCGCCTGGCAGGGATTGCCGTACTCATTAATGAGTCCCTCGGTGGACCAGGTGAGGGAGTACTTGAGGACGTTGTTCGGGTGCTGCGGCAGGGCGCCGACGCGCAGCTTCACGGCCCGCAACGCGTCGAAATGAGTGATCAGCTCGGCGGCGGCGATGCTGATGAATCCGGGCGCGAGACCACACTGCGGCACGAATGCTTGCCCCGCCCCGGCGGCGAGGGTGCGCACGCCGCGCGTGACATCCACATCCTCCGTCAGGTCGAAGTAGTGGATACGCGCCTTGCGGGCGGCCGCGGCGACCCCGAGGTTGCAGTAGTACGGCAGGCCGGAAACCACGGCATCGAGCGGGTGCTCGGCGAGATGGCGCGCGAGCGCCGCCGCATCAGTGGCGTCCAGCGCGAAGGCGAGGATGTTGCGCGTCTCGTGGGCACGCACCACCGCCTCCGCCGCAGCGCCGTCGATATCGCCCAGTTGAACCTTGTAACTGCCCGATTCGGCTAGCAATCCGCAGATCAATGCGCCGATCTTGCCGGCGCCCAGAACCAGTACGCGGTACATAGAATCCCTTTGGAAAAGGGGCGCATTCTGCCCGCGAAGCGCCGCGAGCGCCAGCGCCGCCGCGCCGCCGACGTAGGTGACGCCCCCCACGCGCGGCAGGCGACGCCCCGGTGGCCGGACCCTTGAGGAAAGCGTGCTAGGATCAATGAGATGCGATCACCGGAAAGCAGCTCCTGGCACAGCGCCAGCTGGCAGACGCGGCCGGCCCAGCAACAGCCGGTGTATGCGGATCCGCGCGCACTCGAGCGGATTGTGGCGCACGTCTCGCGGTTGCCGCCGATCGTGGTCTCCTGGGAGATCGAGACGTTGCGCGGGCGCCTCGCCGCCGCCCAGCGCGGGGAGGCGTTTCTGCTGCAGGGCGGTGACTGTGCGGAAGCGTTTGCCGATTGCGAGTCGGACACCATCGCCAAGAAGCTCAAGATCCTGCTGCAGATGAGTCTCGTGCTGCTGCACGGACTGAAGAAACCCATCATCCGCGTCGGGCGCATGGCCGGTCAGTACGCCAAGCCCCGCTCGACGGACACCGAGACGCGCGGCGGGGTCACGCTGCCGAGCTATCGCGGAGACCTGGTCAATCGTCCGGAATTCACCCCCGAGGCGCGTGCGGCGGACCCCGAGCTGCTGCTGCGCGGTTACGAGCGCGCCGCGCTGACCCTGAACTTCGTGCGCGCGCTGGTCGAGGGCGGGTTCGCGGATCTGCACCATCCGGAGTACTGGGATCTGGGGTTCGTGCACCAGGCGCCGCTGAAGGACGCCTATCAGCGCATCGTGAGCTCGATCGGCGATGCGCTGGATTTTTTCGAGGGCATCAGCGGCCGCCAGGTTCACGAAGCCACGCTGGTGGACTTCTATGCGAGTCACGAGGGCCTGCACCTGCACTACGAGCAGGCGCAGACGCGTTTCCTTCCCCGGCAGAACCGCTGGTACAACCTCTCGACGCACCTGCCGTGGATCGGCATGCGTACCGCCGCTCTCGAGGGCGCGCACGTCGAGTACTTCCGCGGCATCTCCAATCCCATCGCCGTCAAGGTCGGATCCGCCATGGACGCAGCCTGGTTGCAGGGCCTGGTGACGACCCTCAACCCGCAGAATCAGCCCGGCCGGCTCACGTTCATACACCGCTTCGGGGCGAAGGAGGTGGCGGCCTCGCTCCCGAAGGCGATCGAAGCGGTCCGCCAGACCGGACAGACGGTGCTGTGGGTGTGCGATCCGATGCACGGCAACACCGAGACGACCACCGGCGGAATCAAGACGCGCCGCTTCGAGAACATCCTCAAGGAGCTGGACCTGGCGTTCCGCATCCACGCCGAGCTCGGATCGTATCTGGGCGGCGTGCACATCGAGCTCACCGGGGACGACGTCACCGAGTGCACCGGCGGTGCGCGCGGACTCACCGACCAGGACCTGCAGCGCGCCTATCGTTCGAGCGTGGATCCGCGCCTGAACCACGAGCAGGCCCTCGAGCTCGCCATGCTGATCGCCGAGCGCAGTCAGAGCCGCCGCGCCGGCAAGCGTGCCGGGGCCGTGTCTGCCTGAGAGCCTTGCGGCGCATCAGTCACGAGCCGGCCGCCGCGTACGATCCAGACTGCAGGCGCTGCCCGCGTCTCGCGCACTTTCTCGCGCAAGCGCGCGCCAGTCACCCCGGGTACTGGGCGCGACCGGTGCCGTCCTTCGGTGCCCCTGAGCCGCGCATTCTCATAGTGGGGCTCGCGCCCGGCATGCATGGCGCCAACCGTACCGGCCGGCCGTTCACCGGAGATCACGCAGGCGTCCTGCTGTACCAGACGCTCTACCAGGCGGGGCTGGCGAGCCGGGCGCTGTCCGCCTCCGCCGACGACGGACTCACGCTCTCGAACGCACGCATCGTGAATGCGGTCAAATGCGTGCCGCCGGAGAATAAGCCGCTGCCGCAGGAGATCCGCTGCTGCAACCCTTACCTCGCCGCCGAGCTGCGGCAGCTGTCCACGGTGCGCGTATACCTGGCGCTGGGGCGCGTGGCCCACGATGCGGTCCTCATGGCGCGCGGGCTCACGCGCGGGCGCTACCTGTTCGCACACGGACGCGAACACGTGCTCGATGGAGCGCAATGCATGCTCGATTCGTATCATTGCAGCCGCTACAACACCTCGACCCGACGGCTCACCCCGGCGATGTTCACAGCTGTCATGGCGCGGGCCTGCGAGCTCGCCGGCCTGGCCGTGCCCGCGGCGTTGCAGGCTCCTTAGAAAGCCACCGGCCGTGTTCGATCCCAAGGAGTTCATCGCCTCCCTCCCCAGGCGTCCGGGCGTGTACCGCATGTTCGGCGCCGCGCGCGAGCTGCTGTACGTGGGCAAGGCGCGCAGCCTCAAAGACCGGGTCGGAACCTACTTTGCCGCCGGCAACGTCCATCCCAAGGTGCAGGCGCTCACGGCCCAGATCGACGCGATCGAAGTCACGGTGACCAACTCCGAGACCGAGGCGCTGCTGCTCGAATACAATCTCATCAAGGCGCACAAACCGCGCTTCAACGTGGTGCTGCGCGACGACAAGAGCTTTCCCTACATTCAGCTGTGCGTCGAGCACGAGTTTCCGCGGCTGATGTTCTACCGGGGCGCGCGCAGCGGCGCCGGCCGCTACTTCGGCCCCTTCCCCAATGCGGGCGCGGTGCGCGACACCCTCAACCAGCTGCAGAAGCTGTTTCGCATCCGCAACTGCCGCGACAGCTTCTTCGCCAACCGCAGCCGGCCGTGCCTGCAGCACCAGATCGGCCGCTGCTCGGCGCCGTGCGTCGGGCTCATCACGCGCGAGGGCTACGCCCAGGACATGGCGGCGGCGGTCAAGGTGCTCGAGGGCCGCAGCGATGAAGTGAACGCCGAGCTGCAGGGGCGCATGGAGGAGGCGGGCGAGCGCCTGCAGTTCGAGCTCGCGGCCCGGATCCGCGATCAGCTCGCAGCTCTCAAGCGTATCCAGGCGCAGCAGGTGGTGACCGCGGAAGGGCATCGCGACGTGGACGTGTTTGCGATCGTCGGCGAGGCGGGCGAGTACGCCGTGAGCGTCATGCTGGTGCGCGGGGGCCGTAATCTCGGCACCACCAGCTACTTCCCCCGCGCCGCGCTCGCGGAAGCCGGGGAGGCGCTCGCCTCGTTCGTCATGCAGTACTACGCCAGCGCCGAGGCTCCCGCGCAGGTGCTGCTCGGCACCCCGCTCGAAGAGGCGGCATCGCTGGCGGAGCTGCTCAGCAGCCGCACCGGACGCGCGGTGGAGGTGCGGCATCCGCTGCGCGGCCTGGCGGTGCGCTGGGTGGAGCTGACCCGGGAGAACGCGGTGCAGGCGCTGCGCATGCGCTTCGCGCAGCGTCAGGGGATGGAGGAAATGCTGCTCGACCTGTCCGAGGTGCTCGACCTGCCCGAGCCGCCCGCGCGCATGGAGTGCTTCGATATCAGCCACACGGGCGGCGAGGGCACGGTGGCATCCTGCGTCGTGTTCGGTCCGGAGGGTCCTCTGAAGAAAGAGTACCGGCGCTTCAACATCAGCGGCGTGACGGCGGGGGATGATTACGCGGCGCTGCGGCAGGCACTGGCGCGCCGCTACAAGCACGTGCGCCAGGGGGAAGTGCCGGCGCCGGACCTGCTGCTGATCGACGGCGGCGCCGGACAGATCAGTCAGGTGCACGCGGTGCTCGCGGAGCTGGGCTATGGCGACCTGACACTCGTCGGGGTGGCCAAGGGTCCGGACCGCAGGCCCGGACAGGAGCGGCTGTTCGTGCACGGCGCGGCAGCGCCGGTGACGCCGGCGGGCCATTCCCCGGCGGCCCGCCTCATTCAGAGAATCCGCGACGAAGCGCATCGCTTCGCGATCAGCGGTCATCGCCGCAAGCGCGCGCGCCGTTATAACGAGTCGGTTCTGGAAGTCGTGCCGGGACTGGGGCCCGCGAAGCGGCGCGCGCTGCTGAAGCACTTCGGCGGCCTGCAGGGGGTGATGCGCGCCGGGGTAGCGGACCTCACCCAGGTGGCGGGAATCGGAGCGACGCTGGCGCGAAGTCTTTATGATCACCTGCATCCGGGCTCGTGAGAAGCAGCTGATGCCGTGGAATCTGCCCAACACCCTCACCTGGACGCGCATCGCGGCGATCCCGCTCATCGTGCTGCTGTTCTACATGCCGTACCCGTGGGCCGATCCCGCCGCGGGCCTGTTGTTCGCGGCCGCCGGCGTGACCGATTCGCTCGACGGCTATTTCGCGCGCCGACTCGGCCAGAGCTCGCGCCTGGGCGCATTCCTCGATCCGGTCGCCGACAAGCTGATCGTCGCGGTCGCCCTCGTGCTGCTGGTCAGCCGGGATTCGCACACGCTCATCGTGCTCACCGCCGCCGTCATCATCGGCCGCGAGATCACCATTTCGGCGCTGCGCGAATGGATGGCCGAGATCGGCGCGCGGCGCAAGGTCGCCGTCTCGCAGCTCGGCAAGTACAAGACCATCCTGCAGATCATCGGTCTGTCGCTGATGCTGTACCGCTGGCCGCTCCTCGGGCTGCCGACGTATCGTCTGGGGGTGTGGATGACGATGATCGCCGCCGCCGCGACGCTCGTTTCCATGGTGGCCTATCTGCGCATCGCCTGGCCCGAGCTTAAACGTTAGGTATATCTTGTAAGATATTGTATATAGTTATATTTTATATACAGATTCCGCATCCAAAGTGACGCTGCGGAGCGCGGCGGGACTCGCCTTGACTTCCCACGTGGTGTACATAGAATTCGCGGCTCGTGATTTTACGGACGCGGGAATAGCTCAGTTGGTAGAGCACGACCTTGCCAAGGTCGGGGTCGCGAGTTCGAGTCTCGTTTCCCGCTCCAGATTCAACAGGTTGCAGAACCGCGTGTCAGAGCTTGCCAAGTAGTTGGCAAGTGCTGAGCCCTCATTCGCGCAATCTGGCTGCGGCCGATCGACCAGCTCCCTTGAATGCTGCGTGACATCCGATCCTGCCGGCACAGTGAGGGTCGCGAAAGTGGCATGGCGCGTGAATTGGGACACGCCCTCGACGCGCTCAAGCGTTCCTCACGGTAGACGTGGGGGCGCGGCTCTTGCGCCTTTCACGTATTGCAAGTTACTCACGTCCGTTCAAAACTGCTGCTCGGGAGATGAACCACATGAACGCCACGCAGCCCAAATCACGGCGTCGCCTCGCTGATCTGAGCCCCTTTAACATCAAGGTAGCTCTCGAGCTGCCGAAGCCTTCATCGCCCGTGCGGAAGGCAGTAGACCGCGAGATCCCCAGGGGCGCGGCAAAGACCGACGCGAAGTACGGATGCGTTGACTGGTATCAGTATTGAGGAACCACGAACAGCGGGCACGCGCTCGCTCGCACCTCGCCACAATGCCGTCACAACCTTCGAGCACCCCGCGCAATTGGCGATTCCATGAGCGCTGACATGTTCAGGCCCGAAATTGAGCTATTCAACGACAGCCTGGCACGCTGTCTTCGCGGCGGCCAGTTCTTTCAGCGCTTCTACGAGCTGTTTCTGGCTTCTTCACCGGAGGTGAGCGACAAGTTTCGCAGTACCGATTTCCGCAAACAGCGCCGGATGCTGCAGACTTCGTTCTACATGCTCGTGGAATACATAGCTCTGGGCTGGCCAGAATGTGAGGCCTATCTGGAGCGCATCGCCGCTGCCCACGGCAAACATGGCCGCGATATTCCACCCCACCTTTACGATCTTTGGCTCGAGTGCCTGCTGCGAGCCGTGAAGGAATGTGATGACCGCTGCTCGACGCAGGTCGAGGCGGCCTGGCGTTATACGATGGGTGCCGGCATTCTATTTCTTAAGGCGCGCTACGATCGACCTGTTGCGAGCCTTGAGACGCCAGGCTGACGAGGTCCGCGTCGGAGCGTTCTGGCGACCATCTTTGCATCGGTGATTGGGCCAAGATCAACCGCTCATCCGTTTGGCGCACTTCGAGCAGGTCGGCATATTGCGTACTGGTGTCACAACAGAGCGCTGGATGAGCTTCGAGGCGAGCCATACCGTAGCGCCGGCCGCAATTGGCTTCTTATGGAATGCGCGCGTCGGCGTGGCTCCTCTGCTTCATGTTCGCGTACGGGACGCGCTGCTTTCGGGCCACGGCTCTGGTCAAGTGAGTCTTTTTTCCTTAGGTCACCGTCGCCTCGGCCCGCGATCGTCTCGAGTTGAATTCGGGTGCGCTGCATCGCTTTCTGGCGGAAGCCGTGTGGTACCCGACCCGACGGCGCTAATCAGCCCGTCACCCGGGTCAGTTGGTTCGCGGCCCGGGCCTACTGCGAAACCTCGGGCGAGCGATTACCCAGTTGGTATGAATGGGAAATGGCCGCAGCGGCCGACGAGCGGCAGCCGGATGCGCGCCACGATGCGCAATGGCAGGCGAGTATTCTCGACTGGTATGGACAACCCGCCAGCCACCCGCTAGCCCGGGTCGGATCGGGACCTCCCAATTACTACGGGATTCAGGATCTGCATGGACTCGTCTGGGAGTGGGTCGATGACTTCAATGCCCTTATCGTGAGCGGCGACAGCCGCGATCAGGGCGATCCCGACAAACTCAAGTTCTGCGGCGCCGGTGCGCTCAGTCTCAAAGATCGGGAAAATTACGCCGTCCTGATGCGAGTCGCATTTCTGAGCTCCCTCGAGGCGCGTTCGACCGCACATAGCTTGGGCTTTCGCTGTGCCGCCGGAGCGTCTCAATGAACTGGCTGTTGAAATTCGTCCTTTACATGATTGCGGCAGCCGGCTTCTGCGGTGGGTGGGTCGCCATGGCGCAGGAGGCTGAGGGTCACCACCAGCACGACGATATGCGGGCAGTGGATGTTATCCCGGGCGATTCGCTGTACCAGCTGTCCATCGCACTGCAGACTGCTGACGACCAAACCGTGAAGATCGCGGATCTGCGCGGTCAACCGCTGGTCGTGACGATGTTCTACAGTCATTGCACCAGCGTCTGCCCCTTGCTCACGGCGCAGGTGCAGCGCTTGGTCCATGGTCTGACTCCTACCGAACGCTGATGGTGTCATTCGATGCGTTGCGGGATACCCCTGAGGCGTTGACCGCATTCAAGGCGGAGCACCATATGCAAGATACCCACTGGATCATCGCCCGCGCATCTGCAAGCGATGTCCGAGCGCTCGCGGCGGCCTTGGGGATTCGTTATCGGGAGCTCCCCGACCATACGTTCAATCACTCAGCGGTGATTTCTGTCACGGACAGTGACGGTACCGTGCGCGCCCGGACAAGCGAGACAACTGGGCCGGATGACACGTTTGTCGCAGCTGTCCAAGCCCAGATCGCGGCTACATCACCGCGGCATCCGTGAGGTCGATTAGCCGAGAGCGGCCATTCTACCGCCATATCAGGGTCAGCCAGCCGGCTGGATGGTGCGTGATAGCCACCCCAATGATGTAAGCGAAAGTCAGCAACGCAAAGACAAAGGCGACAACGCGGCCGAAGACGGTGCGAGCACGCTTGAGAGCGATTGTTCCGAGGACGATATAGAGCACCAGCAGCAGCACCTTTGTGGTCAGCCAGGCGTCTGGATGGTGCGTGATAGCCACCCCAATGATGTAAGCGAAAGTCAGCAACGCAAAGACAAAGGCGACAACGCGGCCGAAGACGGTGCGAGCACGCTTGAGAGCGATTGTTCCGAGGACGATATAGAGCACCAGCAGCAGCACCTTTGTGGTCAGCCAGGCGTCAGTGAATGGATACTGATGCAGGATCAAGGTCAGTAAGATCGCCGCGAGCAACAGCGCCGTGTCGATCACGTGGGACGCGAGGCGCAGCAGCCAGTGGTGGGCGGTGGGAATGGAGGCGATCCTCAGGATACCCCGCAGGCAGAACAGGCTCCCGGACATCGCTACGCAAGTGATGTGCACCAGGCGGATTGCGGCGAATTGAGATGCGAGCATTCAAAACGCGGAACGGTGGATCTCTCAGCTGATGACGAATCGGCTGATGACGGTCAGGGTGTAGCATCCCCAATCAGGTTCCGGTACTGAACGGCGGATAGCGATCGGTCGTGAGCAGGAACGCGTAGGCTGCAACCCGGAGCCACCACCGGAACACTCCGACGACGAAGTCGAAGAGGGAGCGAGGATAGCGACCCGTAAACAGTATCGCGAACCAGGCAATGATGACGCAGAAGAACGCCGCGATGCTGAGGAACCAGAGCACGATGTAGTGCGGAATCGCCAGGAACCACTTGACGAGCGGCAGCCAGCGATTCAGCTCCTGTCTCGCATCGGGGTAGGGAATTTGAAGGTGCACGGCTTGCTCGTCGTCCGTCGAGGGATACTCGTCGCGTAACAGCGCCAGATAGACGGCGACGCGGGTGCTGAACCTCGTCAGGGCCAGGTTCCAGTCGAACCACCATCGTGGGTACTTCTGGCGAAACAGCAGCATCAGCACCGTCGTCAGAAAAACAATCCCGCCTGACCCAAACACGTGATTCCCTGAACCGGTGTGAACGCTGGCCCTCGTTAGAAGAGCGAGGATGACGACGATAGGAATGACGGTGAACAGCCGGAACACGGTCGTGAGACGGTCGAGCTCCCGGTCTGGGTAGTCAATCTCGAGTGTCGCGGGAAATCCTGATGGGATGTTCTCCATTGCTTCTCCTCCTGCGCGTGTTGACGGTAATAACGGAGCCAAGCGACTGATATGGCCGCCCGATCATTGCTTGCGCCAATGCGCTGGGTCTGTGGAAGGTACGCCTCTCCGCTGACAGTTAGCGGAATTTAGCCTGTTCGGGACCCTCAATGGGTTGCCGAGGAAGCCGTGTATTCTGTGCCCCCTGCGCAGGTGGGAGGAGGGCGACCCCGCCGCGCGTATTGCAGCGTCGAGCACATGACACTGGTTCATAACCGGGGCGCTGCCCGACGCGTAGGCCGCGTCCGCAAGACGAAAGCCGCGATCGCGAGGAAACGCACGTGAAGAACGCACTCCGGGTCGCGAGTTCGAGTCTCGTTTTCCCGCTCCAAAATCTCCTTGCCTGCGGCGTCAGGGTCAACTGGGCGCGATCAGCTGCACGGTAGGGAAATACCTGCGGTAACGGCCAGCGTCACGCGTGAGAATGGAGCAACCGAGCACCGCGGCATGTGCCCCGATGTAGAAATCCGGGAGCACGCTGTGGTTCACTCCCTTAGGTCGCCGATATTGCAGGAATGCCTTGCCAGCGAGAAAGAGCGCCTCACGGGGGAGCGGCTCCAGAGTTAGCGAGCTCTCGACGAGAACTGCCTCGAGCTCCTCAATGCGGGCAAACGCGATCGACAGCTCGCAGTAGATCACCGCATTGATGACCAGCTTGTCGGCGAGGCTCGCTGCCTCGAGTGCATGCTGCGACCACTCTCCCCATCGCCTGTCATCCTCCAGGACATCGAGCAGCACATTCGTATCGACCAGTATCACGGCTCAGAGCCGCCGCTGCCGCGCTCACGTGCCTCGCGTGAGCGCCAGAATGTCCTCCGTGCTCATGCGCAGCGTGGCGCGCCCGCGCAGCTTCGCAAACGCAGTGGTCGGGCGCGTGGCGCGAGTCTTGGCGGGGCGCAGCACGACATCCCCGTTCTCCAACCGCTCGAAGGTGACCGAGCTGCCGGCCTTCAGGCCCAGGTACTCGCGCACGGGCTTGGGGATGGTCACTTGTCCTTTGCTGGTGAGGGTCGTGGGCATGTGGTATTACCGTCTCTGCAGTGGTATTACTGTAAACGATAGTGCGGTGGGACTCCAGAGGAAGGACGACGGCGCACGTAAATCTGATCCCTCACGGCTCCACACGCACGAGCGGCGCATCGCCGCTGATTGCGCCGATGGCGGCCGCGTGCGCGCAGCCGTGGCGCTGCAGAATTCTGATGACCTCGGGGGCCACCTCGTGCGCGCACGCGATCAAGAGTCCCCCCGAGGTCTGCGGATCGCACAGCAGCGCCTGATACGCGCCCTCCAGCTGCGGCGCCAGCCGCACCTCAGGCGCATACGAAGCCCAGTTACGGGCCGAGGCGCCGGTCACACAGCCGGCCTCGGCCATGGACAGCACGTTCTGCAGCAGCGGCACCTGCGCCATGCTCACTCGTGCGCCGAGCCGCGCGCCGCGGCACATCTCCAGCAGATGCCCGAGCAGGCCAAAGCCGGTGACGTCGGTCATCGCGTGGACTCCGGCGAGCTGCGCAAGCTCCGGCCCGGCGCGATTCAGGCGGGTGGTGGTGTCGATCATCGCCCGATAGTCGGCGGCGGGGAGCTGACCCTTCTTGAGCGCGGCCGAGAGGATGCCGACGCCGAGCGGCTTGCCCAGGATCAGCGCATCGCCAGCGCGCCCCGCCGAGTTGCGCTTGAGATGCCGCGGGTCAACGAGCCCGAGGGCCGCGAGGCCGTAGATGGGCTCCACCGAGTCGATGCTGTGACCGCCTGCGACCGGGATGCCGGCTTCGGCACAGATCGCCTCACCGCCACGCAGGATCTCGCGGATGAGGTCCGCGGTCAGCACCTTGACCGGCACGGCGAGCAACGCCAGCGCCAGGATCGGGGTACCACCCATGGCGTACACATCCGACAGTGCGTTCGCGGCCGCGATGCGGCCGAAGTCGAACGGATCATCGACGATCGGCATGAAAAAATCGGTGGTCGCCACCAGGGCCTGGTGCTCGCTGAGCTGATACACGGCGGCATCGTCGGCGCTCTCCAGACCGACCAGCAGCTGCGCGAACGGCGCCGCGGCAGCTGAGCCCTTGAGCAGATCGGCGAGCATGCCCGGGGCGATCTTGCAGCCGCAGCCACCGCCGTGGGACAGGGAGGTGAGCCGAGGGGCCGCAGCGGCGGGGGTGATCATCGCGGTCATGGCGGAAGGCAGCAGGAGTCGAACCTACCAGGAAGCGTCTGGCGCCCCCTCCTGGGTTTGAAGCCCAGCCGCACCACCGGGTACGTGTGCCTTCCGCGTGTCATCTTCGGGCGCTCACGGCGCTGCTCACCCCGGAGGGTGTCGCTGCGGCCGGGCCGGTGGCGGGGCCGCTGGTCGATCGCCACGCGCTGTCGGGACGCAGGACATGCGCATCGCGCACGCGCCGCGTGTAGCCGACGCGGTCGAAGAACTCCAGGATCTGGATGGCGCGCTTGCGCCCCGTGCCGAGGGTATCGCGAAAGCGCGCGGCATTGAGCCCGCCGTGCTCGCGCGTGGCCGCGCCGACGATCTCGGCCAGCTCCGCGATCCGCTCGCGATCGTAGAACAGATCGCGCACCACCTGGTAAACGCCGCCCTGCGTGACCTGCTTGCGCAGCACCTCGCGCACCCGCTCTTCGGGCTCGTGCACGCGGGCGGCGAGCTCGCGCACCCAGGGAGGATCGAAGCCCCCGGCCGCGATCAGCGGCTGCAGCTTGCGCGCCAGCGTCTCGTCGCTCGCCGAGAGCGTCACCGCGTGCTCCGGCAGATGCAGCCAGGCTCCGCTGAGAACCACCAGCCGCTCGCGCGCGAGCTCATCGACCAGGGCGCGCCACAGCGCGGCCGGCATTGCGGGGAGCGCGATGCGACGCAGCCTGCCGACATCCGGCCCGGGCTCGTCGGGGACGTCCGCATGAAAGTGCTGCAGGGCGCTCAGCGCGCTCGCGCGCAATGCCTGCCACCGGGCCGGCAGCAGCACCCAGTGCTCGCTGCCGGCGGCTATCGTGAGCGCCGCGGTGGGCAAGGGCAGGCGATCCGGGGGGCACCCGGTGAGGCGCACCAGCTCCGAGATCGGCACGCCGAAGCGTGCCTGTTGCAGCAAGGGCGTGATGCCTTCCCCGGCGAGCATGCGCTCCAGCGCCGCGAGAAACCCAAGACGCTCGAGCGAGCGTCGCCGGCGCGCCGGCGCAAAGGGGTCGAGTACGCGACCGCCGCCGAGCGTATGCCGGCCCTGCGCATCGCGGACGATGAAACGGTCGCCGGGCAGGGCGCACATCGGCGTGTCGAACACCAGCTGTACGCGCGCGGACTCGCCGCCCGGGCAGGGCGATTGCAGCGGCACGACGTGGGCCAGGCGGTGCGTCGTGCCGAGATGCACGTGCAGCGGCGCCCACGACGTGAGGTGCGCGCCGCTGTCCGCCAGCAGCGTGAGAAGCACATCGATACGCGTGCTCGGTGCCAGTGCGCGCGGATCGGCGAGCCAGTCGCCGCGCGAGATCGCGCTCTTGTCGACACCGGCCAGGTTGAGGGCGCAGCGCTCACCGGCGCGCCCAAAATCCGCCGCACGATTCTGAGCGTGCAGGCTCCGTACCCGCGCCGTCAGACCCGCCGGCATGATGGCCACGGTCTCGCCCGTGCGGACCTGCCCTGCGAACACCGTTCCGGTCACCACCGTGCCGTGACCCGCGAGCGTGAAGACACGATCTACGGCCAGGCGAAACAGGCCCTGGTCCGGGCGCGAGCGCGTCTGCGCCGCCATCTGGTGCAAATGGTCACGAAGGGCGGTCGTGCCGGGATGATCGGCGGCGGTTGCGTCGAGCGCAAAAAGCGGCGCCTCCTTCAGGGCCGTGGGCCCGAGCAGCCCCTTAACCTGCGCGGCCACTTCGTCCAGGCGCTGGCGCTCGACGCGATCGATCTTGGTGAGCGCCACGGCGCCGCGCGCTACGCCGAGGAGCTCCAGGATCGCAACATGCTCGCGCGTCTGCGGCATCACCCCGTCGTCGGCCGCCACGACCAGCAGCGCGAAGTCGATGCCGCACGCCCCCGCCACCATGGTATGCAGCAGACGCTCGTGACCGGGTACGTCGATGAATCCGAGCACCTCGCCGTTGGCGAGCGGGGTGTAGGCGTAGCCGAGCTCGATCGAGATGCCGCGCGCTTTTTCTTCCTTCAGACGGTCGGTGTCCACACCGGTGAGCGCACGCACCAGTGTGGTCTTGCCGTGATCGATATGGCCGGCGGTGCCGATGATCATGGGCGCGGCCTTGAGATCATGGGCGCAGTGCGGCGAGCTGCGTGTCGAACGCCGCCTCGTCGCAGGCCTCGAGGCAGCGCAGATCGAGCCACAGGGTTTTCTCGGCCAGGCGGCCGATCACCGGCCGCGGCAGCGCGCGCAGCGCCGCATCCAGGCGCTCGAGACTGCCGCGCTTGCCCCTGGCGGCGCGGATGGCGAGCCCGTAGCTCGGCAGCTGCTCGATGGGAAGCGCGCCGCTGCCAATCTGACTGAGCATGGGCGCATCCGCCACCTGGTAAGCCTCGCCCACCGAGCACTGCAGCAGCGGCCGCAGGCGCGCGGCCTGCGCCTGCATGTGTGCGGGCGCGCGCAGCAGCAGTCGCAGTGTCGGCAGTCGCTCGGCGAGGAGCTCCGGTGCGCGATACAGCGCCAGCACGGCCTCCAGGGCGGCGAGTGTGAGCTTGCTCACCCGCAAGGCGCGCCTGAGCGGATCCTTGCGCAGCTTGGCGATCAGATCGGCGCGGCCGACGAGCAGCCCCGCCTGCGGTCCGCCGAGCAGCTTGTCGCCGCTGAACGTCACCAGATCGGCCCCCGCCGCCACGGTCTCGCGCACCGTGGGTTCCCGCGGCAGTTGCCAGCGCGTCAGGTCGACCAGCGAACC
Source organism: Gammaproteobacteria bacterium (assembly GCA_005878835.1). Classification (GTDB taxonomy): domain Bacteria; phylum Pseudomonadota; class Gammaproteobacteria; order Steroidobacterales; family Steroidobacteraceae; genus 13-2-20CM-66-19. Next base: position 142,653 of record VBMV01000060.1, read on the forward strand.
GCTGCCCAGATCCACCGCTACCGGCACGGCGTGCGCGCGGCCGAGCTCGACGAGCTGCGCCAGCGTGACGCTCTTGGTGAACCCGCAGATGGCGTAGTTGCTGGTGTGGACCTTCATCAGCAGGGCGGAGCGCGGTCCCAGGGCTGCGGCGTAGTCCGGCAGGTGGGTGCGATTGGTCGCGCCTACCTCGACGAGCTTCGCGCCCGCGCGCCGCATGATGTCGGGGAGCCGGAACGAGCCGCCGATCTCGATCAGTTCCCCGCGCGAGACCAGCACCTCACGCCGGTTCGCGAGCACGCCCAACATCAGCAGCACGGCGGCTGCATTGTTGTTCACCACCGTGGCCGCCTCGGCGCCGGTGAGCTCGCACAGCAGCCCCTCGACACCTGAGTCACGCTCGCCGCGCCGGCCGGATTGCAGATCGAACTCCAGATTCACCGGCGCGGTGAGCGCCCGGGCCACGGCGCGCACGGCCTCCTCGGGCAGCAGCGCGCGCCCCAGGTTGGTGTGCAGCACCGTGCCGGTGAGATTGAACACCGGCCGGAGCCTCGGGCGCGCGGCCTCGGCCAGCGTCGTGTCCACGGCGGCGGCGATCACCTCATCGGTGAGGCTGGCGCGGGCCAGTGCACCTTCGAGCGCGGCGTGGCGCAGACTATCGAGGTGGGTGCGCAGCGCCGCGACGACCTGCGTGCGTCCGTGCTGCGCCAGGAGCTGCTGGAAGGCGCGCGCGTTCAGCAGGCGATCGACCGAGGGAATCTCGGCCGGACCGGGCTCCACCGGATTGCGCATTTTGGCTGCGGGCATGGCTGTCGCGCCGTTCGTGCGCAGCACATTCACGTGCTCGGTTGCGAGTGTCAAGTCGCAGAGAGACTTTCCGCGCGCCGCTCTGCGGGAGTCTGCCACAGCAGCGGGTTGCCGCTGCCGCGATGGTAACCGGCCTCGGACATCAGTAGATCGAGCGCGAGGCTCGCCAGATCATCCGCCACCGGCTCGACGTTCGGGTCCTTCTCCTGATAGAGAATCTTGCGGTAGGTGTGACACGCATCGCAAGACTCGGCGCGGACGGCCTCCGCACCGCCCTCGATCGAGTGGTAGGCGATGTTCGCGGTGCCCTGGCACTGGCTGCAGGTGATACGCACCAGGTGCCATTCGGTGGCGCACAGCGCGCAGTGAAGGTAGCGGTAGCCCTGAGAGCGCTCATCCGCACGCACGATGCTGGCGACCGGCAGCGTCCCGCACACCGGACACAGTCCGGACACTTCGAGCTCGACGACCTGCTCGGGCGTGAGGCGGCTCGCGAGGGCGACCCAGTAAACCTGCAGCGCCGCCATCAGGAACGGCGCGGCCGCCACCTCGATGGCGTCGGCGCACGCCGCGAGCAGCGCATCGGCCTGAGCCTCGAGTTGCGGCGGGGGCAGAGCACGCAGGCGTTCGCACGCCTCCCGGGCGCCTGGCGGAACATCGCCCGCCGCGGCCACCGCAGCGCACATCTGCCCCACGAGCGCGCGCCATGTGCGCTCGCGCGGCCAACTGCCGGCATGGATGAGCGGCATGCCGTGGGTGTGCGAGCGGGCAAGCTGCGTGGCGGTGGGCAGGGCTGGCTCGCAAGTTTCGAGCGCGGCCTGTTGAGCATCGGCAACCGCCGCCATCAAGTGCAGGTAGGCGCCGATGGCCTGGCCCGGCGCGCCGGGTGCGCCCTGCTGGCGCAAACGCCGGGCCCGTGCCGCGAACACAGTGGTCCGCTCGGGCAACCGCAGCCGGGGAATCGCCCCCTCGGCAAAGGCTTCAATCTGGCCGGGTTCGAGGATGCGCCGCATGGGTGATCTGGCGGAACCAGGCCCGATGATGCTTCCACGCCCAGCCCGGTGTCACGGTGCCCCGGAGCATGGCGTGCAGCGAGCCCTTCACCCAGATCGCGGCGTAGATGTGCAGCAGGATCGCGCAGATCAACACGAACGCGCACACGGCGTGCACCACCGAGGCGAGGCGAATCACGCCGATCGAGAAGTACAGCGAGAAATAGGCGCGCCAGATGACGAGGCCCGACAGGAGCAGCCCGATCATGCAGGCGCCGAGCACGAAGAACAGCAGCTTCTGTCCTGCGTTGTAGCGGCCGACCTCCGGGAGGTGCTCCTCGCGGTTGTTCACCACGTCTTTCCACCGCCGCAGCCATTGCCAATCAGCCGCCTGCATGCGGTTGTCGCCCCAAAGGCTCGCCGCGAGCGGCAGGAACACGATCAGCATGAACAGTCCGATGAACGGGTGCAGGACCCGGGTCCAGGGGCCACCGCCGAACAGTTCGCCGAGCCAGAAGAGGGCGGGATGAAACAGCGCGAGCCCCGACAGCGCCGCGAGCACGAACCCGAGGGCGATCAGCCAGTGATTGGTGCGCTCTCCGGAGCTGTAACGCGCCAGGGTCGGGCGGCGTTCGCTATCGCTCATGGGCGCTTCTCCGGTGGTTGAGCGCCGGGGCGCTGTGAAGCGTTGCGCTGTGGAGCGGCCTCGAGAGCCTGCCGCGCGGCCGCCTCGTCGCGCTCATCGATTTCGTTGCGGCCGACGCGCACGAAGTGGAAGAAGCCGGCCAGGACGGTGAAGGCCATGGCGGCGAGCGCGATCGGCTTGGAGACTCCCTTCCACAGTCCGACGAGGGAGCTGATGTGCGGGTCCGCGGCGAGTCCCGCGTACAGCTCCGGGCGATCGGCGTGATGCAGCACGTACATGACGTGCGTGCCTCCGACGCCCGGTGGATCGTACAGACCCGCCTGCTCGAAGCCGCGTGACTTGAGGTCCTCCACCCGCTCGGCGGCGTGCTGCTGCATGTCTTCCTTGGTGCCGAACACCAGCGCACCCGTGGGACAGGCCTTGATGCAGGCCGGCTCGAGCCCCACCGCAACGCGGTCGGAGCACAGGGTGCACTTGTAGGCCTTGTGATCGCGCTTCGAGATGCGCGGGATGTCGAACGGGCAGCCGGCGATGCAGTACCCGCAGCCAATGCAGTTCTCTTCGTGAAAGTCCACGATACCGTTTGAGTACTGCACGATCGCGCCCGGCGCCGGGCAGGCTTTCAGGCACCCGGGGTCCGCGCAGTGCATGCAGCCGTCCTTGCGGATCAGCCACTCGAGATCGCCCTTGGGGTTCTCGTATTCGGTGAAGCGCATCAATGTCCAGGACTCGCTGCTGAGGTCGCCCGGGTTCTCGTACACGCCGACGTTGCTGCCGATTTCATCGCGCAGATCGTTCCATTCCATGCAAGCGACCTGGCAGGCCTTGCAGCCGATGCACTTGGTCGTGTCGATGAGCTTGGCGACCGTGCCGGTGTACGCTGCGCGCACGCCCGGCGGGGCCGTGGTGGTCGCCGAGCGCCGGACGATGTCGAGTGATTGAAGTGCCATGTCGTCCTCTTTGGACTCTTCGCGCTAGGCCCGTTCGACCTTGACGAGAAACGACTTGAACTCGGGCGTCTGCGAGTTGCCATCACCGACCACGGGCGTGAGCGTGTTGGCCAGAAAACCCGGCTTGGCGAGGCCGGTGAAGCCCCAGTGAATGGGAATGCCGACCGTGTGCACCGGCTTGCCGTCGGCCGGGAGCGTCCGCAGGCGCTTGGTAACCACCGCCACGGCCTTGATGAAGCCGCGATTCGAGGAGACCTTCACGCGATCCCCTGAAGCGATGCCGAGCTCTTTCGCCAGGCCTTCTCCGATTTCGACGAACTGCTCCGGCTGCAGAATTGCGTTCAACCGCACGTGCTTCGTCCAGTAATGGAAGTGCTCCGTCAGGCGGTAAGTGGTCGCGACATGCGGGAACTCCGCGACCTTGCCGAACGCCGCACGGTCGTCCTTGAACACGCGGGCAGCGGGGTTGCTGAGTGTCTGCTCCTGACCGGGGCTCAGCGGGTTGCGGGCGAGCGGGCTCTCGAACGGCTCGTAGTGCTCGGGGAAGGGGCCTTCGGCCAGGTTGCCGCGCCCGAAGAAGCGCGCCACCCCCTCGGGATTCATGATGAACGGACCCATGCCGAGTGAGGGATCCTCGTCCGCCTTGTAGTCGGGCACATCGGCACCGGTCCACGCCGTGCCATTCCAGGCGATGAGCTTGCGGTCCGGATTGAAGGGCTTGCCGCTCGGGTCGCAGGAGGCGCGGTTGTACATCACGCGGCGATTTGCCGGCCACGAATACGCCCAGTTGAGAGTCTGACCGATGCCGGTGGGGTCGGAGTTATCCCGCCGCGCCATGAGATTGCCGTTGGGTCCCCAGGCGCCGCAGTAGAGCCAGCACCCGGAAAGC
>VBMV01000099.1 GCA_005878835.1 Gammaproteobacteria bacterium
CGGGGCAGCCGGTCAAACCCGGCTCGATGGGGCGCCCGCTCCCCGGATATCCGATCGTGCTGCTCGGCGCGGACGGGCGCGTGAGCGAGGAGGGCGAGATCTGCATCGACCTGGCACGGCGGCCACTCGGACTCATGCGGGAGTATCTGGATGATCCGGCGCGCAATGCCAGCGCCATGGGCGACGGCTACTACCACACCGGGGATGTGGCGTCGCGCGATGCGCAAGGCTACCTCACCTACGTCGGCCGCATGGACGACGTTTTCAAATCCTCCGACTACCGCATCAGCCCCTTCGAGCTCGAGAGTGTGCTGATCGAGCATCCCGCCGTGGCCGAAGCCGCGGTCGTGCCGAGCCCCGACGCACTGCGCCTGTCGGTGCCGAAAGCGTTCGTGGTGCTGGCGGCGCACTGCAACCCGGACGCCGAGACCGCCCGCGCGATCCTGCGGCATGTGCGCGAGCGCGTCTCGCCCTACAAGCGCATCCGGCGGCTGGAATTCGCACCGCTCCCCAAGACCATCTCCGGCAAGATCCGCCGGGTCGAGTTGCGCAAACTCGAGCAGGCGCGCGGCACGGATGCGACGCGGCGCCCGCAGGAGTTCTGGGAGGAGGATCTGCGTTAGCTGTTGAGACATTCGCGCGCCGCGTCCAGGACCTCGGGCACGATCTGCCCGACATCGCGGTCCGTGGTGCGGTGATTGACGAAGCACGCGCGCAGTGCGAATCGTCCCCGCAGCGTCGCGTTGGACAGGTACACCCGTCCGCGCTCGATGACCCGCCTGAGGATCGCTGCGTTCAACCGATCAGCTGCGGCACCCGGCGCGCCCGAGCGGTAGCGGAAGCACACGGCGCTGAGCTCGACGGGCGCGAGCAGCTCGAGCCTCGCCGTGCCGCGGATGAGCTCGGCGAGATTCTGCGCATGTCGCAGGTCGCTGCGGATCGCGCTGCGAAACGCCGCCAGCCCGTGGTAACGCAGCGACAACCATAACTTCAACGCCCGGAAGCGCCGTGACAGCTCCAGCGATTCGTCGAAGAACGCGAACGACTCCAGCGGGTCCTCGGCGAGCGACTTGGCGTAGTCGCCGCTGCAGGAGAACGCGGTGCGCGCCGCGTGCGCGCTGCGAAACAGCAGCATGCCGCAGTCGAGCGGCTGATAGAGCCACTTGTGAGGATCCAGCGACAATGAGTCCGCAGCACTCAGGCCGGTGAACCGTTCGGGGATGGCGAGCGCCGCCAGCGCGCCGTACGCGCCGTCCACATGCAGCCACAGTTGCTGTTCGCGGCACACCGCGGCGATCTGCGGCAGCGGATCGATCGCGCCGGTGTTGACGCTACCGCCGGTGGCGACCACGGCCAGGGGCGTGCGTCCCGCTGAGCGGTCCGCGGCGATGGCGGTGCGCAGCGCCTGCGGGTCCAGGCGATAGGCTTCGTCCGCGCCGATCAGCCGCAGGTTCTCGCGCCCCAGTCCGAGCACGGCCATCGCCTTGAGGATCGACATGTGCACTTCGCTCGAGGCGTACACCACGCCGGGCTGCGCGCCGGACTCGTTGGCGGGCAGTCGCGCTTCGCGCGCCATCGCGAGACCCATCAGGTTGGCCATGGAGCCGCCGCCGCACAGGCTGCCGCTGAAGCCCTCGCAGCCGAGCGCGCCCGCGAGGCCGCGCACGACCTGCCGCTCGATGGTCACCGCCGCCGGCGCCGAGCGCCAGGCCGTGACGTTCTGATTGAGGATGCTCGCCAGCAGATCCGCGAGCGCGGCCACCGGCTCACCCGAGCCGAGCACGTATCCGTAGAAGCGTGGTGTCGGCGCGCGCGACAGGGCGAGCACCTCGCCCAGGGCATCGAGCGCACCAGCCCGCAGACCCTCCTCGGGCAGCGGCGCCTCGAATGCCCGCGCCACCTGCTCGCCGCGCACGGCTGGGAAAGCCCGCAGCTCGTCGAGTCCGGCGAGCAGGTCGGCGGCGAGGTCCGTCACGCGCGCGGCCAGGGAGCGGAATTCGGCGTTCGGCAGATGCAGGGCGTTCATGAGGCGGACCCCTTGGCATACGCGGCGTGCGGCGATACTACACGGGTCAGTGGTTTATGATGTGCGCACCATGATCGACCCGGCCGTCGGCGCCATGCTCACCGGAGCGTTCGCGCTGCTGTTCGTGAGCGCCGCGCTCGACAAGCTGCGCAGTCTGCAAGGCTTTGCCGAGGTGTTTCGCGCCTATCGCTTGCTGCCGGATGGCGTTGCGCGCCTGTCATGGCTGGTGCCGGCGCTCGAGTTGACGGTGGGCGTGGGACTGCTCGCGCGCCGCTCGCGTGCCGGCGCGGGCGCTGCGGGCGCGGCGCTGCTGGTGGCTTACGCTGCTGCGATCGCGATCAACCTGCAGCGCGGCCATCGCGATCTGGCCTGCGGCTGCGGCGGCCCGCACGCGCGGCGGCCGATTGCCGCCTGGATGGCGTGGCGCAATCTGCTGCTGGCGGGGTTGCTCGCGCCGATGCTGCTGCCCTGGATCGCGCGTCCGATGGCGGCGGCCGACGCCGTCACCATCGGGGCGGGGACCGCGGTCGCCGCACTCTTATATATGAGCCTCGACCGGCTGCTCGCCCAGGTCACGCCGCGGACCGCGCCGTTGCGAGGCTCACGATGACGGCGCTGGCGGTCTCCAATGTGGTGCTGTGGATCCTGGTGCTGCTGTTGTCGGTCGTCGTCCTGGCGCTGGTGCGGCAGCTGGGCGTGCTGCACGAGCGCATTGCGCCCGCCGGTGCTCTCATGCTCAATCGCGGCCCGCCGGTCGGTGAGCCGGCGCCGGTCCTGGAAGTGGCCGATCTCGAAGGGCATGCCCACCGGGTGGGTGCCGCACGAGCGGACGGCCGCAGCACGCTGCTGCTGTTCGTGTCTCCGACCTGCCCGGTGTGCAAGTCCCTGCTGCCGGCGGTCAAGTCCAGCGGCAAGGACGAGCGCGCCTGGATGGACGTGATCCTGGCGAGCGACGGCGACACCCTCGAGCAGCGTCAGTTCGTGCGCAGCCAGGGGCTCGACGGCATTCCGTACGTGGTGTCGGCGGCCCTGGGGCTGGCGTACCAGGTCGGCCGCCTGCCCTTCGCCGCGCTGCTCGACGAGCACGGCATCCTGCGCGCGCGCGGCCTGGTCAACTCGCGCGAGCATCTCGAGAGTCTGTTCGAAGCGAAGCGGCTGGGGGTCGCCTCGTTGCAGGAGTATTTCTCCGGTGCGCTGTGAGGATCAAGGAGTGAGCATGCGGGATCCGGGATCGATGGACCAGGCGGTGTGGGTGGTGCTCGAGGAGTACGAAATCCGGGCGCAGCGCGAGGAGCAGCTCTGGAGCACGCTGTCTGCCGAGGAAAGCATGCGGCGGCGCGATGAGATGCTGCTGCCCGTGGGCCGGGCAGCTGGCACGCTGATGAATCTGCTGGTCAAGGAAGGCGGGGCCCGCCGCATCCTGGAAGTGGGCAGCTCGTACGGCTACTCCACGACCTGGCTCGCGGAGGCGGCGCGGGCGGTCGGCGGCAAGGTGGTCTCGCTCGAGCTGCAGGCGGCCAAGACCGAGTATGCGCGCGCGCAACTCTCGCGTGCCGGGCTCGCGCAATACGTCGAGTTTCGCGTCGGCGATGCGCTCGCATCGCTCGGGCAGCTCGCAGGACCGTTCGATTTCGTGCTGATCGACCTGTGGAAGAATCTGTACGTGCCGGTGTTCGAGCTGCTGCATCCGAAGCTGGCGCAGGGTGCGATCATCGTCGCCGACAACATGCTGCAGCCTGAGAGCGCACGGGCCGACGCGCGCGCCTACCGGCAGCGGGTGCGTGCCGCCGCCGATATGAGCTCGGTGCTGCTCGCGGTCGGCAACGGCCTCGAGGTCAGCCGCTACCAGTGAGCGCGATCTCCACGCGCTTGTTGTGCTTGCCCTCGCTGCGGATCCGCAACACGCGGATTGCGCCGATCTCGGCGATGTTGGCGACGTGCGTGCCGCCACACGGCTGCAGGTCGATTCCCGGGATCCTCAGCAGCCGCACCCGGCCGGCGCCGCGCGGCGGCTGCACACTCATGGTCTTGACGAGCTCCGGCTGGGCGTCGAGCTCGGCGTCGGTGATCCAGACGCTCTCGGTGGCGAGACCAGAGGCGATCAACGCATTGGTCTCGCTTTCGATCCGCGCGGCGTCGAGCAGACTGAGCTCGATGTCGAAATCCAGGCGCGCCTTGTCGGCGACGATGTTGCCGCCCGTGACCGGCGCCACGATCACGCACGACAGCAGGTGCAGTGCCGTGTGCAGACGCATCAGTCGGTAACGGCGCTGCCAGTCGATCTCCAGCGCGACCGCCTCGCCGGGCTGCGGCAGGGAGCTGCCGGGCGCCACGATGTGCAGGACGCGATCGGCTGCCTCTCCCTTGCGGGTATCGGTGATGGCGAGGCGTTCACCGCTGGCCCGCAGCAGTGTGCCGGTGTCGCCCGCCTGCCCGCCGCCCTGCGGGTAGAACACGGTGCGGTCGAGCTCGATGCCGCGCTCGCCGGCGGCGAGTACCCGTGCGGTGGCGGTCTTGAGATAAGCGTCGTCCCGGAACAGCAACTCGGTCATCATGGCTGTGATCGCGTCGGTGTGAGGATAGAATTCTCCCCATGAGCTCCTACGCCTACCGTATCGTGAACGTGTTCACGCAGGGACGCGCCCCGCTGAGCGGCAATCCGCTGTGCGTGTTCGAGCGGGCCCAGGAGCTCGATGCCGCAAGAATGCAGGCGCTGGCGCTGCAGTTCAACCTCTCGGAGACCACCTTCATCCTGCCCTCCGAGCGCGCCAGCGCCCGGGTGAGGATCTTCACGCCCAGTTACGAGATGCCCTTCGCCGGGCATCCGACGCTCGGCACGGCGCACGTGTGCCGCGCGCTCGGTCTGGGGGGCGAGCGTCTTACCCTGGAAATGCCCGCGGGGATCATCACGGTGCACGCAAGCGGTGACCGCTGGACCCTGCAGGCCAAGGCCCCCAGCTGGCGCGAAGTACAGGAGCCGCGCCTGACACTGGCGGCAATGCTGGGACTCGACGAGCACGACATAGGGGAGCGGCCGCTGTGGGTGAACGCGGGCACGGAGCAGCTCATCGTGCCGCTGACGAGCGAGGCCGCGGTGCGGCGCCTGCGGGTGCGCGCCGATCTGCTGGCGCAGCTGCCGAGCGTCGACGGCCGCAGCATGGCGTATGTGTTTGCGCCGTCCGGCGCCGGGCTCCTGGCGCGTTTTTTCTTCCCCCATGGTGGTACGGCGCTGGAAGATCCGGCGACCGGGTCGGCGACGGCGAATCTGGGTGGCTGGTGTCTGGCGATGGGCCGCGCGCTGCCGTGCGAGTTCGAAATCTCTCAGGGCGAGTACATCGGACGCCCGTCGGCGCTGCGGCTGCGGGTGGACGCAGAGCGCCAGATCTTCGTGAGCGGCGACGTCATCGAGCTTGGCCGGGGGACGATCAATCTCTAGAAATTGACCGTCGTCGTCATGTTCGTCGTGACGGCAACCGCTTGCGGGTAGATGTTGAAATGGATGGGATCGGGTGTGAGCGTGTCTTCATCGACCGTCGGATCGTCCGGATCGCACGTGAACGCCACGGTGTAGGTCCCGGCCGGCAGGAACGCCACGCTGTACGCGTAGTCGTTCATCGAATTGAGCGCCGCGGTCGCGGTGGTCAAGGGCTCCGCCGACGAGGCCGGGTCCATGTCGGTCGTGCCGGTTGGCGGGTTGTAGATGTCGTCTGCTTGAACGCCGGCTCCCGTATAGACATAGACGACCGGCGGCCGCGTGCCGCAGTTGGATTGTGCCGACAGGGTCGAGGCCTGGAAGGTCCCGCTGATCGTGCCCACCTGAGTGTTGTCGAGCAGCCGAAGAACCGGCTTGAGAAGGTAGTCGGGCGACAGGCCCTGCGGCGCGATCAGGGATTTGCTCAGGACAAAGTCGACCGTGAAGCTCGCCACGGCGCCGACCGGCATGGTGAAGCCCTTAATGAGCTTGAGACCCGTCTCAGCTCCGCTAGGGATCGTCAGGTCGTGCTGGCCGGTGGAGTCCATCACGTAGGACGCGCCGGGCTTCGTATCCACCATCAGACGCACCCATTGGTACTGTCCTGCGGGAATAGCGGTGCCATTGAGAAAGGTGGCGGTGGTGCCCCCTTGCAGACTCAGCAGATCGAAGCCCTTTTCGGGCGAGAACATGAAGTCGATCGCTTTGCCGCCGGTCGGCTTGACCTCGACGCCGGTGAATTGAATCCATACCTTGGCGACGCCGCTGACCGGTGCGTCGGTCAGTCCGAGGTTCAGGGTCGACATCGATGCGGAGCCTCCCCCGCCGCAGGAGCCCAGCAACAGGGCGCAAACGGACAGGGCAGAAGTCGTGCCTAAGGCCGATGACCTGAGCATTCAAATCCTCCTCGGGTGCGCGGCGAGTATGGTCCACGTCCCAGTCGCAGGCATGGTGTCGCCGTTCGTAGACGGACCGTGCCCTTAAGGCCGGCGCGGATACTGCGCACCGTGCCGTCACAGCCCGGCGAGCAGACGCCCCGGGTTGAAAATCCCGTGCGGGTCGAAACGCTCCTTCAGCCGCCGGTGCAGCCGGGCGAGCACGGGTGGCAGCGGGTGGAAGCGTCCAGCGGGCGCGGCGCCCCGCCAGCACAGCGCCGTGCCGCCAGCCGCGCTGGCCACGGCGCGCACATCGGCACCCTCCGCAGGGTCCGCATACCAGCGCAGCGCGCCGCCCCAGTCGATCAGGAGCTCACCGGGCAGGCTGAGCGGCGCGGCTGCACCGGGCACCGACAGCCGCCAGATGACGCGTCGGTCGAACAGGGGTAGTTGGCAGTGCCGCAGGGCATCCCACCGCGCCTGCGCGCTGGCCGCGTCGATGGCTTCGCCGCCGATGCGCTCGCGCGCGGAGCGCACCGCCGGCGCTGCCCCGGAGAGCCGCACCCAGGCACTGCCCTGCCACCAGGCGCCGCCGGAGATCGGCAGGCCGAGGGCCGACCAGCGATTGAAGGATTCCACCGCGGCCGCAGCCGGCAACTCGAGCCGCAGGGTCTGCTCGGCGCGGGGCCGTGGCAGCACCTTGAGCGAGATCTCGGTGATGACGCCTAAGATACCGAGCGAGCCGCACAGCAGCCGCGAGACGTCGAAGCCGGCGACGTTCTTCATCACCTGCCCGCCAAAGCGCAGCAACTCGCCATCCCCGGTGAGGAGTCTGGTTCCCAACACGAAGTCGCGCGCCGCGCCCGCGTACACACGCCGCGGTCCCGACAGGCCGGCGGCGATCACGCCGCCGATGCTCGGGTCAGCGCCGAACGCCGGCGGCTCGAAGGCGAGAAACTGGCCGTGCGCGGCGAGTGCGGCCTCGATCTGCGACAAGGGCGTGCCGCAGCGAGCCGTGATCACCAGCTCCGAGGGCTCGTAGTCGACGATGCCTTGGTGAGCGCGCAGCTCGAGCACCTCCCCCGCGAGACTCTCGCCGTAGAAGTCCTTGGTGCCCGAACCCTTCAACCGCAGCGCTTGGTGCGTGCGGTGCGCGGCACTCACCCGCTCACGCAACTCGGCCAGGTGGGCGTCGGCGGTCGCGGCCATCGGGTCCTTCTCTAGAAGCGCGGCAGATCCGCGTGCGGCAGCGCGCCGTGGTGCACGCGCATCCTGCCGTACTCCGCGCAGCGCGCGAGCGTTGGAATCACCTTACCCGGATTGAGCAGGCCCGCCGGGTCGAACGCCTCCTTCACGGCGGCGAAGGCCGCGCGCTCCGCGGGAGAGAATTGCACGCACATGGAGTTGAGTTTCTCGACACCGACCCCGTGCTCCCCGGTGATGGTCCCACCGAGCTGCACGCACAGCTCGAGGATCTCCGCGCCGAAGCGCTCGGCGCGCTCCCATGAGTCGTGATCATTGGCGTCGAACAGGATCACCGGGTGCAGGTTGCCGTCGCCGGCGTGAAACACGTTCATACAGTGCAACGCGTAACGGGCCTCCATCCGCTCGATCGCCTGCAGGACCTCGCCAACATGCCGGCGCGGAATCGTGCCGTCCATGCAGTAGTAGTCCGGCGACAGGCGCCCGGCGGCCGGGAAGGCGTTCTTGCGTCCGGACCACCAGCGCAGGCGCTCCGCTTCCGAGCCCGACACCCGCAGCGTGCTGGCGCCGGCGCTGCGCAGCACCTGCTCGATTTCGCGAACCTGGTCGGCGACTTCCTCGGGCGTGCCATCCGACTCGACCAGCAGAATCGCGGCCGCGGTGAGGTCATACCCGGCGTGCGCGAAGGGCTCGACCGCGGCGGTCGCCTTACGGTCCATCATCTCGAGCGCCGCCGGAATGATGCCGCCGGCGATCACCGCGGCGACCGCGCTGCCGGCGCTGTGGACGTCGGCGAACGAAGCCATGACCAGCTGGGCGCAGGGCGGCCGGGGAATGAGCTTCACGGTCACCTCGGTGACGATCATCAGCAGGCCCTCGGACCCGATGGTGAGCGCCAGCAGGTCCAGGCCCGGGCCGTCCGGCGCACGGCCGCCCAATTCGAGCGGCTCTCCTTCCATCGTGTAGCCGCGCACGCCGAGCACGTTGTGCACGGTCAGACCGTACTTGAGGCAGTGAACGCCGCCGGAGTTTTCCGCCACGTTGCCGCCGATGGAGCAGGCAACCTGGGAGGAGGGGTCGGGCGCGTAATACAGGCCGTGCGCGAGGGCTGCTTCCGACACCCGCAGGTTGGGGACTCCAGGCTCGAGCCGTGCGATGCGCTCGTGCGGATCGATTTCCAGGATGCGGTTCAGCCGCGCACACGAGAGCAACACGCCCTGCGCGTGCGGCGTCGAGCCCCCGGACAAGCCGGTGCCCGCACCGCGTGCGACCACCGGCACCTTCAGCCGGCTGCAGGTCAGCAGCACCTGCTGCAGCTGTGACTCGGTGCGTGGCAGCACGACCAGGCCGGGAAGTTGCCGGAACACCGTCAGTGCGTCGCACTCGTAGGGGCGGCGCTCCTCTTCCCGGGACAGCACGCAATCCTCGGGCAGGAAGCGGCGCAGCGCGACGGCGATGTCGCTTTCGGCCATGGCGCCATCCTAGCGCGACGAGCGTGGGCGTGGAGCACTGAGGCGGTTGTGGGCTCCCGCGGCTGCGGGCGGGCAGCTTGGCGCTGCCGGAGAAGTCCATGCCGCAAATCGATCAGTTCCTGGGGTGGCGCGTGACCATAATGGGGCTTAAGCCCCGCAGGACACCCTAATGGACGAGCAGCAGCAGCCAGGTCAGCCCGGGCGATCCCGCCGTCCCAGCGGCCGTGATGCCAAGATCGCGGCGCGCACCGCGCGCAGCCACGCCTTCGTGCCGTACATCACCCGCAAGATCCCGTATTACGAGGTGCTGGGGAGCGAGGGACTGGAACTTCTCGAGCACAACGCCGACACGATCCTCGAAGAGATCGGCATCGATTTCCGCGAGGATCCGGAGTCGCTCAAGATCTGGAAGGACGCGGGTGCCGACATCCAGGGCGAGCGGGTGCGCTTTCCACGCGGCATGTGCCGCAGCATCGTGCGGCGTTCGGCGCCGAAGGAATTCACGCAGTATGCGCGCAACCCCGCACACAACGTGGTGATCGGCGGCAATCGCACGGTGTTCGCGCCCGCCTACGGATCGCCGTTCGTGCGCAACCTCGACGAGGGCCGGCGCTACGCCCGGATCGAGGACTTCCGTAATTTCGTGAAGCTCGCCTACCTGGCGACCTCACTACATCACTCCGGCGGCACCATCTGCGAGCCGGTCGACCTGCCGGTGAACAAGCGGCACTTCGACATGGTGTACAGCCACATGAAGTACAGCGACAAGCCGTACATGGGCTCGGTCACCCATCCGGATCGGGCACGCGACACCGTCGAGATGACCCGGATCCTGTTCGGGGACGCCTACACCGATCCCGCGACCGGCAAGCCACGCACCTGCATCATCAGTCTCATCAACGCCAACTCGCCGCTGACCTGGGATGCGACCATGCTGGGGGCGTTGAAGACCTACGCGCGGGCGAACCAGGCGACCATCGTCACGCCGTTCATCCTCGCCGGCGCCATGTCGCCGGTGACGGTGGCGGGAACCGTGGCTCAGACGCTCGCCGAGGCGCTCGCCGGCATGGCGCTCGCACAGCTGGTGAATCCGGGCGCGCCGGTGGTACTCGGCAGTTTCGCGTCCTCGCTCTCGATGCAGTCAGGCGCGCCGACCTTCGGCACGCCCGAACCCGCGCTGGTCCTGTACAGCATGGCGGCGCTGGCGCGGCGGCTGGGGGTCCCGTTCCGCTCGGGCGGGGCACTGTGCGCTGCGAAGATCCCGGACGCGCAGGCGGCCTATGAGTCGGCCAACACCCTCATTCCGACCTGTCTGGGCGGCGTCAACTTCGTGCTGCATACCGCCGGGTGGCTCGAGGGGGGCCTGTCGATGGGCTACGAGAAGTTCGTCATGGACACCGACCAGGCGGGCATGATGCATACGCTGCTGGCCGGCGTGGACCTGACGGACAACGGTCAGGCGCTCGATGCCATCCGCGAAGTCGGTCCCGGCAAGCATTTCCTCGGCTGCGCGCACACACAGGCGAACTTCCAGACGGCGTTCTACCGCTCGCCGCTCGCCGACAACAACAGCGTCGAGCAGTGGGAAGCGGAAGGCGGCAAGGACATGGCGCAGCGCGCCAACGCCTTGTGGAAGCGCCAGCTCGAGCAGTACGAAGCGCCGCCGCTCGATCCGGCGGTGGACGAGGCGCTGCTCGACTACATCAAGCGCCGCAAGGCGTCGTTTCCGGACTCGAACGTCTAGGTCGCCAGTCAGGTACCGGCGCGGCGCGGGCGCGCCCGTGCGCGCGGCGCGGCGGTCTTGGTGGCCGGCAGCTGCACCACCTGGCGCAGATGCAGGTACGGCTCGGTCGTGTGCGGAATGCCCATCGCTGCCACGAAATGAGCCTGGAATTTCGGCTCGATCGCGGTCTCGATCTTTTCCACGCGCTGCACCAGCTCCTCGACGGTCTTGCGCGAGGCCTTATCGAGCAGCGCGATACGAGCGCCGGTGCCTGCAGCATTGCCGGCGGAGGACACCTGCGAGAGCTCGCAGTCGGGAATCATGCCGAGGATCGTCGCGTATTTGACGTCGATATGATTTCCGAACGCGCCGGCCAGCCGGATACGGTCGACCTGATCGACGCCCATATGATCCATCAGCAGCCTTACGCCCGCGTGCAGCGCCGCCTTGGCGAGCTGGATCGCGCGCACGTCGTTCTGAGTGATCTGCAGCGGCGTCGCAGCTCGATACACCGTGTAGGAGAAGGTGCGCCCGGTCTGTACGATGCGATCGCTGCGCGCGGCGAGTGCGCCGTTCACCACCCCGTCCTGGTTGATGATGCCGGCCAGATACATCTCGGCGATGACTTCGATGATCCCCGAACCGCAGATGCCGGTGACACCGGAGCGGGCGACGGCCTCGTTGAACCCGGGCTCATCCGACCACAGATCGCAGCCTATGACCTTGAACTTCGCTTCGAGCGTCGCGGGATCGATGCGCACGCGCTCGATGGCCCCGGGAGCGGCGCGCTGACCGCAGCTGATCTGCGCGCCCTCGAAGGCCGGCCCCGTCGGGCTCGAGCACGCGAGCAGCCGCTGATGATTGCCGAGGACGATCTCCGCGTTGGTGCCGACGTCGACCAGCAGCGTGAGTTTCTCGGAAAGGTCGGGACGCTCGGCGAGGATCATGGCGGCGGCATCCGCGCCCACGTGACCGGCAATGCAGGGCAGGGTGTAGACCCGTGCACCCGGATGCAACGTGAGTCCCAGCTCGGCGGCGCGCAGGTCGAGCGGGGAATCGGTCGCGAGCGCAAAGGGCGCACCGCCCAACTCCACAGGATCGATGCCGAGCAGCAGATGATGCATGATCGGGTTGCCGACCATGGTCAGTTCGAGAATGTCTGACACCGACACCTTCGCGTCGCGGGCTACCTCGGCGGCGAGCTTGTTGAGCGCAGCGCGCACCGCCTCGGTCATCTGCTGCGCCCCGCCGGGGTGCATCATCGAGTAGGACACCCGGCTCATGAGGTCCTCGCCGAAGCGGATCTGGGGATTCATCGAGCCGGCGGCAGCGACCACCTCGCCGGTCTCGAGATTGCACAGATGGGCGGCGATGGTGGTCGAGCCCACGTCCACCGCAAGCCCATAGATGCGATCGTGAAATCCCGGCCAGACGCCGATCAGTTGCGAACCCGCATGCACCGCGACGGTGACTTTCCATTGCCCCTTGCGCAGGGCCGCCTGCAGAGTCTGCAGCACCGCGAGGTCGCACCGCAGGGGGCCGAATTCCCACTCGCGGTGCAGCGCCTCGAGCAGTCGCTGCAGATCACCGGACGGGCCATGCATGTCGGGCTCGCGCACCTCGACGTAATGAAGATGCACGACCGGATCGAGGGTGATGGGGCGCGCATCCGCGGCCTTGCGCACCACCTGGCGGTGGACCTGGCTGGAGGGCGGCACGTCGACCACGAGATTGCCCTGGATGTGCGCCGAGCAGGACAGCCGGTGCCCCGCTGGCAACGTGCGGCGGCGCGCGAAGCTCTGCTCGGCGGCGCTCAGGGGGGAGAGATTGGCGGCCTGCGAGGTCACGCCGTGCTTGGGGAAGTCACCCTCCATCACCAGCACCTGGCAGCGCCCGCACAGCGCGCGCCCGCCGCACACCGAGTCGACGTCGACCCCGAGGCTGCGGGCGGCCTGCAGGAGCGGTGTGCCCAAGGGGAAGCGGCCGCGCTTGCCGGACGGCGTGAAGACCACCCATGCGCTGGGCTCACTCGTGCGCACGTTCTTTGCGTCAGGCTCGCTCATGAAGGACTGTGGGCGCGCCTCCGGTGCCCACCCTCGCGCCGCCCGCGTGCCGCGCCCTCGGGGGTCGCGGTGGCGGCGGCACCCGAGGCCTGCAGCGCCGGCGCCTCGCGGAAACGGCGGATCCAGCGCGCGCAATCCGGGTCGTGGCCCATCATGACATCGGCGGCCATGCACGCCTTGACGATCTCCAGGTGCATCGGGTTCATGATCGCGGAGGTGAGTCCCGCGCCGATCGCCATGGTCAGAAAGGTGGCGCTGATGCCCTCGCGCGCGGGCAGGCCGAAGCTCACGTTGGATGCGCCGCAGGTGGTATTCACCCGCAGTTCGTTCTTGAGGCGGCGCAGCAGGTGCATGACCTGTACGCCCGCCTGGTTGATGGCGCCGATCGGCATGACCAGCGGGTCGACCACGATGTCGCTCGCCGGGATGCCGTGATCGGCGGCGCGCTGCACGATCTTTCTGGCGACCTCGAAGCGCACGTCGGGATCCTCCGAGATCCCGGTCTCGTCGTTGGAAATTGCGACTACCGCGGCGCCGTATTTCTTCACCAGCGGCAGCACCGCCTCGAGCCGCTCCTCCTCGCCGGTGACCGAGTTGACCAGCGGCTTGCCCCGGTAGACTGCAAGTCCAGCTTCCAACGCCTTGACGATGGATGAGTCGATCGACAGCGGCAGGTCGGTGATCGACTGCACCAGCTGCACCGCCCGGGCAAGGATCGCCGGCTCATCGGCGAGCGGGATGCCGGCGTTGACGTCCAGCATGTGCGCTCCGGCGGCCACCTGCGCCAGCGCGTCGGCTTCGACACGGCTGAAATTTCCGGCGGCCATCTCCGCAGCGAGGATCTTGCGCCCAGTCGGGTTGATGCGCTCGCCGATCATGACGAAGGGACGCTCGAGGCCGATCACGACCTCGCGGGTTGCGGAACTGATGACGGTGTCGGTCATGAGGCCATCCTGTTGGTGCTCGCCTGGGGATCGCGCCCGGGGTACCACGGCACGCGGCCGCCCAACACCCCGGAGCGCTCGATGATTTCTGCCACGGTCTCTTCCTGGCGGTAAGCCATGACGTGCACGCCGTGCACGCCCTTGACGGTGCGGATCTCCTGGATGAGATCGATGCACAGCTTGCGGCCCTCGAGTGCGCCGTCGCTCGCGCCCGCCAGGCGCTTGATGATCGCATCCGGAATGTGCACGCCGGGAACGTGAGTGCGGATCCACTCGGCCGCCTTGACGGAGCGCAAGGGGCCCACTCCCACCAGTATGAAGACTTTGTCGAGCAGGCCGAGCTCTTCCACCTGGCGCATGAAGGCCCTGAGCAGCGGCACGTCGTAGCAGAACTGCGTCTGGATGAACTGTGCGCCGGCGGCGACCTTCTTCGCCAGTCGCTGCGCGCGCCACTCGCAGGGCTTCGCGAAGGGGTTCTCCGCCGCACCGAGCAGCACGCGCGGTGCGCAGGTGATCCTGCGGCCGGACAGGAAACGATGCTCGTCGCGCAGCGTGCGCGCGGTTTCGAGCAGGCTCAGCGAATCCAGATCAAACACCGGCAGGGCCTGCGGATGGTCGCCCGCCTGCACGCCATCGCCCGTCAGGCACAGCAGGTTGCACACTCCCATGGCGGCACCGCCCAGGATGTCGCCCTGGATGGCGATGCGGTTCTTGTCGCGGCAGGAGATCTGCATCACCGGTGCGTAGCCCAGCCGGGTGAGGAGCGCGCACACCGCGAGACTGGACATGTGGCAGTTGGCGCCACTGCCGTCGGTGGCGTTGATGGCGTCCACGTGGCCGTCGAAAATGCGCGCGCGCCGGTAGACGTCCTCGGGGTCCGCGGAGTCGGGCGGTGCGAGCTCGCTGGTGACCGCGAAAGTTCCGGCGCGCAGGACCCGCTCGAAACGTCCCGGTGAGGTATGTCCGGGAAGAATGGGCAGCGGATAGCCCGGAACGGGTTCGTCTTCGAAAATCACTTCAGTTCTCTCCCACGCGCTCGCGCACCACGCGCAGCCAGGAAGACCTGCCCTGCAGGCGCCGGTCCAGGGCGACCTGCACCTGCCGCAGCGCCTCCATTCCGCCGGGAATCCGCGCGCTGCCGGCCACCGCTTCCGTCCACACGCACTTCATTTCCGGGCGCACCTCGCAGTGGCCGTCGGCGCGCACGCCGCCGCACGGGCCATTGCGCAGGTTCTTCGGACAGTTCATCGGGCACGACATGCCGGTGGAGCTCAGGATGCATTGACCGCACATGCGGCAGTCGAACAGCAGCCCCTTCACCGAGCGCTCCACGGCTGCGACCGGCCGCTCGAGCCGCTGATAACCGAGCCGCTTCCACAGGGGATGCAGCGCCACGAGCGCGGCTTCGAAGCTGCGGTAGAAGGCGTTCAGCCCCCGGGCGTGACGCACCGACCACTGCCTGAGCGCGTGCACCTAAGAGCCCGCCGCCAGCCCCTTGGCCCGGATCAGCTCCTCGAGCTGCTCATCGCTGAAGCGCGCTTCGATCCGCGCCGCCTCCGCGGCCGCCTCGGCGTGGATGTCTTCACCGCAGGGCCGCCCCTCGCTGCGCTTCCAGTCGGCGAGATAGGCATCCGAGCTGCCCCGGCCGGCGCGCATGGCCGCGCGATCCACCGCTTCCTGGAAGCGCGCCGACAGCTGCACTTTGGCGGTCTCGCGACCGCGTCTGACGACGACCTGGGCCGGGATGTCGCGCCAGGAGATGATGGTCAGGCTTGCCATGCCAGGGCGTCCTGGCTCGTCACCAGAGTGCGCAGGCGCGTGCCCAGCTCCCCGTAACCGGTGTAGCGGTACTCGAAGCAGAAGCCGAGCGAGTCCGCGATCTGTCGCGCCCGCCCTATGGCGTCCGCACGGTCGGTCTGCGCGAGATACACCAGCTTCTTGTAGTGGCGGAAATACTCCGCCGCGAGCTGCGGGTGGCGGTCGAGGCCGAGAGGCCGCACGACCAGCCGCTCGTAGTGCCGCAGCAGGAAGTCCGTCAGGTAGAACGTGCCGGGCTCGGCCTCGGCGAGCTGCGCGAACAGCTGCGGCCGTGCCAGGAACTCGTAACAATGCGCGCCCGGCAGCCGCTCGACGCCTTCCTCCTCGAGCACCGCGTCCAGCCGTCCGCCGGTGCCGCAGTCAGCGTAGACGACGAACATCTTCGCATAGCGAGCGCGGTTCGCCTGGATCTCGGCGCGCACCGCCGGCGCGATGCGTTCGGGCCGGTTGTGCAGCTGCGCGGGCAGGCAGCGCACATCGAGTGTCGTCCAGCCATTCGCGCGCTTGAGCGCTGCGATCTCGCGGGCGAGGGCCCCGCAGGCGATGAGCAACGTGCGGCGAGTGTCCATCAGGCCGCGCGGGTGGCGCGCCGCGCCGCGAGCAGAGTCTTGGCCGTCTCCACCGCGATCGCGGCATCGCGGCAGTACGCATCCGCGCCCACCGCTCTGCCGAATTCCTCATTCAGCGGGGCGCCGCCGACCATCACGATGTAGTCCTTGCGGATACCCTTTTCCCGCAGGGTGTCGATCACGACTTTCATGTACGGCATGGTGGTGGTGAGGAGCGCCGACATGCCGAGGATGTCCGGCTTGTGCTGTTCCAGGGCGGCGAGGTATTTCTCCACCGGGTTGTTGATACCGAGATCGATGACCTCGAAGCCCGCGCCCTCGAGCATCATCGACACCAGATTCTTGCCGATGTCGTGAATGTCGCCCTTGACGGTGCCGATCACGATCTTGCCGATGGGCGGCACACCGGTCTCGGCCAGCAGCGGGCGCAGGATCTCCATACCGCCCTTCATCGAGTTCGCAGCGAGCAGGACCTCAGGCACGAACAGGATGCCGTCGCGGAAGTCGATACCGACGATCCGCATGCCTTCGACCAGCGCGTCATTCAACACTTTCTCGGCGTTCCAGCCACGCTCGAGGAAGATGCGCGTCGCCTCTTCCACCTCGGCCTTGAGGCCGTTGTAGAGGTCGTCGTGAACCTGCTCGGTGAGCTCCTGATCGTTCAGATCGCGTAGCTTGAATTCGGCGTCGGCGTGCTCTGCCATTGTCGAAATCTCCATGCGCGACAGGGGTCTAGCAGGGTGTGCGCGCTTTACATGGTAAGGGGAGGGTGCCGCGGGCAATGGCTACTTCGCGACCGCCGCATGTCCGCCAACGACACCGCCGGAGCACCCCATGACATTAAGGCAAGAGCCGCGCCGGGTCTGGCTCGTGCGGCTGCACGCCCGGCTTGCCCTGACGGGTCTGGCGTTCCGCGCTCGGCGGGCAGCCGAACTGCGCACGGTAGCAGCGCGAGAAATGCGGCGGCGACTGGAAGCCGCAGGCGGTGGTGATATCGATGATCGGCATCGAGGTCTGCAGCAACAGCTCGCGCGCGCGGCGCAGGCGCATCTGCAGGTAGTAGCGCTTGGGCACACAGTTCAGATGGCGCTTGAACAGGCGCTCGATCTGGCGCCGCGACAGTCCGGTGGCGGTGGCGATCTCATCCAGCGACAGGGGCTTCTCGATGTTCTCTTCCATGCGCTGCGCCACCTTGATCAGGCTCTCGTGGCTCACACCGACCTGGGCGCGCAGTGGCACGTACTGCCGGTCGCGGTCGCTGCGCACCCGATCCACGATGAACTGCTCGGAAATGAGCTGCGAAACGCGCGCACCGAGCTTCGACTCCACCAGGTGCAGCATCAGATCCAGTGGCGCCACACCCCCCGAGCAGGTGAAGCGGTCGCGGTCGATGGTGAACAGCTGATCGCTCAGGTGGATGCGTGGGAATTCCTCGCGCAGCGCCGAGAGATTTTCCCAGTGGATGGTCGCGCGGTACTTGTCCAGCAGTCCCGCCTTCGCCAGCGCATAGCCCCCCGTGCACAGCGCGCCCAGCGGTACGCGCCGCTCCGCCAGCCGCCTGAGTGCCGCCAGGACCTTCGGCGACACGGCCTCCTGCACCTCGACCCCGCCGCAAACGAACAGAATGTCGACCGGTCCCAGCTGCTCGAGCGGCACCGTGGGGGACAGCTGCAGACCGTTGCTGGCCGGCGTCGGTTGCCCATCGAGGCTCACGATCGACCAGTCGTACACCGACTGCCCGGTGAGTTTGTTCGCCATCCGCAGCGGCTCGACCGCGGTCGACAGCGCGATCATCGAGTACCGCGGCAGGGTCAGAAACGCGAACTTGCTGCGGGGACACGCCACATGCCAGATTTTACGCCCTTCTTGCCTGATTGCGACGGCCGGCGAGACGCGGACTTCGGTCGGTGGCTGCAGGCTGCAGGCTCGCGCCAGCGTCAGGTCAGGTGGCGGGGTTGGTCGCCAACGTACGGGACGGGCCGGCCCGACGCGCGCTGGACCCTGCGAGTGTGGAGGACTTAGCCCCTCAATGCGTACGGTTAATGCGCATATAGACACCGTTTCTGCGCATAGGATATGTGGATAACATATACGCATTGAGACCTGTAAGCTCCCCTCTCACGTCGGACCCCTCCCATGTCGGACCCCACCCCGCCCCCCGCAAGGCCCAGGCGCGCCACAAACCTCACCGTTCGCGGTGACTTGCTTGCCGCGGCGCGCGAGGCGGGCATCAACCTGTCTGCGACTCTGGAGCGCGCCCTGGAGGAGGAGCTTGCCGCGGTGAAGCGCAGGCAGTGGCGGCGGGAACACGCAGGGGCGATCGAAGCCTACAACGAGTACCTCGGGCAACACGCGCCTGCTTTCCAGGGCGCGCGCACCTTTTAGGGCAGCTCCGGAGCTTCTGGTGACGCAGTTTGCGGTGTATCGAAACCCGAGTCCCCAGACCAGGGCGGACTACCCGTTTCTCCTCGATGTGCAGTCCGTGCTGTTCGAGGATTTGCAGACCCGGGTGGTCATCCCGCTCACCAGGGCGCCCGCCCTGACGAAGTACCCGCTGGCTTACCTGACGCCGGCGCTGCGTGTGGACGGGGAGACCTACCTGTTGATGACCCCGCAGCTCGCGGGGATCGCGCGGGCCGATCTGGGGCCCCAGGCGGGCGGCGTCGCGGATCAGTGGAAGGTGATACTGGCCGCCGTCGATTTCCTGGTGCGCGGCTTCTGATCGTGCCCGTGCCGCCGATGCGCAATTCCGGCAAACGCGCAACGGCGAAACGAGCGACCGCGCCGCAAAGCCCCGCGAGCTCGCCCCCGTTTCGGTTCTACGATAACCGCCAGAAGTACCTGGCGTTCGTCACCGCGTGCAACGAGAAGTCAGCCATTGCCCGGCGCGCGGCCGACGAGGTGGCCTTGTTGCGCCCGACACCGCCCGCCGTGCGCCTCTTCGACGCGGGGATGGGCGATGGCACGGTGATCACGCGTCTGATGCGCAGTACGCATCGCCAGTTTCCCACGGTGCCGATGTGCGTCATCGCCAAGGAGATCAGTCTCGAGGACGCACGGCTGGGGCTCGAGAAGCTGCCCGATCGGCTGTTCGAGCACCCGGCGACCGTGTTCGTCGTGACCAACCTCAACTATGCCGAGGCGCCGCGCCTCAGGCCGCGCGAGGCGGTCTCGGCAGCCGCGTTCAACTGGCAGCAGCTGGGTCTGACCGGCATCACGGCGGACCAGTACGCGCAGCAGATCGAGGATCTGGGTGCGACGCTGGCGAACGGCTGGCAGACCACCCCGAGTCTCAAGACCGGGAACCCGCTCGTCGTTCGGCCTTCGGTGCTGGTCATCTATCGCGAAGACCACAAGTTCCTGCTCGACGCGGTGATCCCCAAGCCGGGGGGGATTGCCGGGCACTACGACCTCATCCTGGCGTCCCAACCCTGGCGGGCGCGCATGGGCGCTGACTTCAAGGTGCAGAAGGTGCTGGCGCCGCTCGCGCGCAGCCTGGCGCCCGGCGGCAGGCTCCTGGCGATCCAGTCATACGGTCACGATCCGGGGCTGGAGATCATCCAGCAGCTGTGGCCGGATGAGCAGCCGTTTCAGGTGAGCCGTCACGAGCTCCTCGCCACTTTGCGCCGCGAGCTGGCGCGCGAGGCCCGCGAATTCGACCTCAGCGCCCTGCCGGATGCAGAGGCGGTATTCCGTTACCAGATGCACACGCTGCCGTCGGAGATCGGGGATCGAATCGGCACCTCGACGCTATTCGCCGCGTGGAACGCCGCCATTTACGTGAATCAGATCGAGGATGAGCGCCTGGACGCCGTGGTCACGAACGGGGCGTATCTCGAGGCTACGCAAAAGGTGCTGCAGAAGTACGGCGGGTTGTGGTTCAACGACGAGGCCTTCGTCGTGGCGCGGCGGCGGGACTGACCCGCTCGCGCGATCCGCGCGGCGGAGTCGATGGCCATGGTTCAGGCCCGCAATTCGAGGTTGTCGGGGTCGTAGGGCGACTCGCGCAGGACCGTCGCCTGCTTGCGCTCGCCCAGGATCTCGATGGCGAGCCGCGTGCCTGGCTGCGCGAGCTCGGCCCTGGTGTAGCCGATCGCGAGACTCTTCTTCAGGCAGTGCCCGTAGTAGCCTGAGGTCGCGCGTCCGATCACGCGGCCGCCGGCATCGAACAGGGGCTCGTTGCCGAGCGGGTCGGCGTCGGTCACGCCGTGCACCTCGAGCGTCACGAAGCGGTTGGGGACCCCTGCGGCCAGCTGCTTCTCGAGTGCCTCCTTGCCGATGAACGCTGCCTTGTTCATGCGCACGAACCGGTCGAGACTCGCCTCCAGGGGTGTGTAGTCCGGCGTCATGTCGCTGCCCCACATGCGGTAGGACTTCTCGAGGCGCAGCGATTCCATGGCGCGCATGCCCACCATGCCGAGCCCAAAGGCCTCGCCGGCCTCAAACAGCGCGTCGAACAGGTGATGCGCGTATTCGAGGGGGAAGTGCAGCTCCCACCCCAGGGCGCCGACGAAGTTCACGCGCAGCGCATACACATCGACCGCCAGTCCCGCCTCGATGGTCTGCGCCGTGAGCCACGGGAAGGACGCGTTGTCGAGCGGCGTGTCGGTCAGCTGCGCAAGCACCTCGCGCGACTTGGGTCCGGCGAGCACGAAGCAGCCGCGGGTGTTGGTGATGTTGCGAAGCCCCACCGAGCCGTCCGTCGGCAGTGACTTGAACAGATAATCGCTGTCGTAACGCTCCGCGGCGCCGGCGCTCACCACGTAGTAGCGCTGCTCGGCGATCTTGGTGACGGTGAACTCGGAACGAATGCCGCCGCGGCGCGTGAGCGCGTGACACAGCGCCAGGCGTCCGATCTTCGCGGGAACCTGGTTGGCGAGGAGCCCATCGAGCCAGCTGTGCGCGCCGGGTCCGGTCACCTCGTGCTTGGTGAAGGGGGTGAGATCGATGAGACCGACGCGCTCGCGCATGAGGCGCGCTTCGTTGCCTACGTGCTCGAAGTAGTTGCTGCGCCGGAAACTCCAGCGATCCCTGCGCTCCACACCCGGCGGAGCGAACCAGTTGGCGCGCTCCCAGCCATAGCGCTGTCCCCACACCGCGCCCTTGGCGTCGAGCAGCGCGTACACCGGACTCGTCTTCGCCGGCCGTGCGTCGGGGCGCTCCTCGTCCGGGAAGTGGATGACGAACACGTTGCGGTAGGTTTCCTCGTTCTTCTTGACGACGTAGCGCTTGCTGGTGTACGCGCCGAAGCGGCGCGGATCCACCGCCAGCATGTCGATCCCGGGTTCGCCCTCGACGATCCACTCGGCGAGCTGCCAGCCGGCGCCGCCGGCGGCGGTGATGCCGAAGCTGTGGCCCTCGTTGAGCCAGACGTTGCGCAGAGCCCAGGCCGGTCCGATGAGCGGGCTGCCGTCGGGGGTGTAGGAGATCGGTCCGTTGACGATGTCCTTGATGCCGCAGCTCTCCAGCGCCGGCACCCGGCGCGTGGCCGCCTCGACGTGCGGCACGAGGCGATCGAGATCGCCGGGAAAGAGACTGCGCCCGAACCACTCGGGAACGCCGTCTGCAAAACGCGCCGGCGCGCCCCGCTCGTAGGGACCCAGGATCCAGCCCAGGCGCTCCTCGCGCAGGTAGTAGGAGCTGTCGGACTCGCGCAGCACGGCGAGCTCGCGCCCGCCGCCCTGGCGATACGCCTTCAGCTCCGCAGACTCGTCGTAGACGATGTACTGGTGCTCGACCGGGATCGCCGGCACGTTCAGACCCAGCAACCGTCCGCTCTGCCGGGCGTAGTTACCGGTCGCCAGCACCAGATGCTCCGCGGTGATATCGCCTTTGCCGGTGCGGACCCGCCACTCACCGCTTGCGGTGCGCTCCATGCCGAGCGCCTCGGTGTGCTCGTAGATCTCGGCGCCCGCGCTGCGCGCACCCTTGCGCAATGCCATGGTGAGATCGGCGGGCGCGATGTGGCCGTCGTGCGGGTGGTAGAGCGCGCCGATGATGGCGGGGGTCTCGGCGCTGCCGCCGAGCTCGATGAGCGGCCAGAGCTCCTTGACCCGCGCGGGACCGATCACTTCGAAGGGCACGCCGATGGTGTTGGCCGTGCCGCAATATTTCTGGTACTCGTCCATGCGCTCACTGCAGGTTGCGAGGCGCAGATTGCCGGTGACGTGAAAGCTCACGTCCTGGCCGGTTTCCGCGGGTAAGCGCTTGTAAAGATCGACCGAGTACTTGTGCAGCTGGCCGACGGTGTAGCTCATGTTGAACAGCGGCAAGAGGCCCGCGGCGTGCCAGGTGGAGCCCGCGGTGAGCTCCGTGCGCTCGATCAGCGCGACATCCGTCCAGCCTTTCCTCGTCAGGTGATAGAGCGTGCTCACCCCGACCACGCCGCCACCGATGACCAGAACCCGAACATGCGTCTTCACTTGGGCTTTCTCCTCAAATGATGCCGCGCGCGGCTTCGCCGAGAAACTGCGATACATAGGCGACGAAGGAGCGCCAGACCTCGACGCGGAACACCTGCGGCCCGGTGCGCCAGAGCAGGACTTCGGCCTTCGCCAGGATGGTGCGCGTGCACATGCCCACCGGGAAGGGGCCCACATCCAGATCCAGCGGACAGCCGGCGGCGAGCAGTGTCGTGGCCTGCGGGCCGCTCAGCGCGAGCGCGCTCTGGCGGTGGCTCACGTCCACGAGCGAATGCGGCAGCCCCGTGAGCGCCTCCGCGAGCGCCGCGGCGAACCGCCGAGGCGCCGGCTCGGGCGCGATCAGCAGCCACTCGTCGGGCCCCAGCCACAGCGCCGCCCGATCGCCCTCGACCGTGGCCCGGCAGGCCCTCGCCGGGATGCCGCAACCGAGGGCGCTCTCGGCCGCCGCCCGGACCTCGGAGCCGCCGCGCAGGACGTAGCGGGTCGCGGGCGGCAGCGCGTGCAGCACGAGGCTCGCGCTGACCTGCGGCAGGCTGCGGGCGGCGCTGAGATCACGCATGCAGGCGCCTGCCTTGCGGGTCGTAGAACACCGGCGATGCAACCTGAACCGGGATATCGCCTGCGGGAACGGAAACGTAAAGGGTCTCACCGATGCGGGCGCGCCCGCCCGCGACCAGCCCCATGGCGATGGAGCGACCGAGCACGGAGCTGTGGTAGGAGGAGGTGACGTGTCCCAGCGCGCGCGCAGGCGCCCGGGCGCCGGCCTGCGCCATGACCTGAGCCCCTTCCTCCAGCACCACCTGCGGGTCGGTGGTGAGCAGGCCGACGAGCTGCCGCCGCTGCGGCGAGGTCATGGCCGCTCGCTCGAGCGAGCGCTTGCCGACGAAGTCGGGCTTGTTCTTGCCGATCGCCCAGCCCAGGCCCGCATCATCCGGCGTGACGGTGCCGTCGGTGTCCTGGCCGACGATGATGTAACCCTTCTCGGCGCGCAGCACGTGCATGGTCTCTGTGCCGTAGGGCGTGATGCCGTGCGCCTGGCCGGCATCCCAGAGGGCTTCCCACACCGCAGGCCCGAAGTCCGCCGGGACGTTGACCTCAAAGCCGAGCTCCCCGGTGAAGCTGACGCGGAACAGCCGCATCGGCACGCCGCAGATATGCCCCAGCGCGACACTCATGTGCGGCAGCGCAGCTGCCGCGAGATCGATGTCCACCAGTCCCGCGAGCACCGCGCGTGCCTTCGGTCCCTGCACCGCGACCACGGCCCACTGCTCGGTGGTCGAGGTGAGCCATACCTTCAGGTCCGACCACTCGGTCTGCAGGTAGTCCTCCATCATCGCCAGCACCCGCGGGGCGCCGCCGGTGGTCGTCGTGACGTGAAAGCGGTTCTCACTCACGCGCGCCACGACGCCGTCGTCGTAAACGAAGCCGTCATCGCGCAGCAGCAGGCCATAGCGGCAGCGGCCGACGGCGAGACCGGTCCACGCATTGACATACAGACGGTTCATGAACGTCACCGCGTCCTTGCCGACCACTTCGATCTTGCCCATCGAAAATGCCGCAGGCGTTGCGCACCGCGAGGCACTCGCGCCCGACCGCGGCGTGCATGTGTTCGGCGCCGCGCGGAAAGTAGCGTGCGCGCTTCCACAGGCCCACATCCTCGAACACCGCACCGCGCGCGCGGGCCCACTCATGCATGGGCGTGGTGCGCACCGGATCGAACAGTTCCCCGCGCGCGGGACCCGCGAAGCTGCCGAAGCTCACGGGTGTGTAGGGCATGCGGAAGCTCGTCAGTCCCACCTCGGGAATGGGCTTGCCGAGGGTGCACGACACGATGCCGAGCGCATTCAGGTTGGAGGTTTTGCCCTGGTCCGTCGCCATTCCGGTGGTGGTGTAGCGCTTGATGTGCTCGATCGAGCGGAATCCCTCGCGCGTCGCGAGCGCCAGGTCGCCGGTGGTTACATCGTTCTGCCAGTCGACGAACGCGCGCCCGCGGGCACCGGCAGGCTGAGGCAGGGCGCCGGCGAAGCCGGCCCCGCCG
>VBMV01000160.1 GCA_005878835.1 Gammaproteobacteria bacterium
TGCCGCAACCCTCGTCGAGTCGATGCTGCTCGCCTTACCGGGCGCGCTGCTCGGAGCCGCACTCGCCTGGATCTTCTTCCACGGCATGGCGGTCAGCCCCTTCGGCTTCAGCTTTCAGCTCGATGTCACGCCGCAGCTTGCTGAGATCGCCATCGTATGGGCGCTCGCAATGGGCCTGGCCGGCGGACTGCTGCCGGCGCTGCGGGCGGCGCGAGTGCCGGTGACGACTGCACTGCGCGCCACTTGATGCTGGCGGGATGCGGGCGCCGCGGACTGCGTAGATCACACTCTCAAGATCCCCGTGGTGATGCGCTCCGGTCTTGGCGGCGGGCTCGATGGTGACGGTGCCGGCCCACAGTTTGGTCGCACCGGTTCGCTTCGTAGTCACGGCCGCCCGCCGGTGCATGCCGAGCGTCTGAGCGGTGGCATCGTCCAGCTCGTCGGGGCGAATAATTCTCACGCCACTCGTTCGCCATCGGCTGGAGTTCCGGCTCATTGGCTGTCTCCGCTTGGTAGGCGGGAAAGTACCCGCTTCGAGGCTCAGGACCAAGCGGAGGGAAGGAGTTGGTGTGGCCGCCCCGTCACGTAACTGCCTAGAGGAGACTTTAGAGTTACGCTGTAACTGACTATAAAATAAGCATTGTTCTCGCACGTGCCGCATGGGCGCATGTTGGCGCGGCGCTCCCGTGCCGCCTCAATCGCGTCGGAACATCGACACGAATTCCCAAATCAGCCGACTCGCATCGGGGCCCGCACGATCGTTGAAGGGATGACGTTCGTCGCCGCCGCTCCAGGCATGGCCCATGCCTTCCACGATGATCTTGCGCAGCAGGATGCGCTTGTGGTGCAGATAGTCCCTCTGGCGATAGGCGCGATCCGCGCTCGAGAGCCGCAACTCCGGCGCTTCGGTGAGGGGGCCGGAAGACCTGCCTACGTGCTGAGCAAACGCCCGAAGTTGTTCAACGATCTGCTCAGCATTGCGCGGATGCACCGTGGAGTCGTCATCACCGTGTATCACCAGCGCGGGCACGAATGCGACGCAGCCCGAGGAATTCTGTGCGGCTTCCCGGGCCACCGATTCAGGCGCCGCGCGAGACCCTCCGCGCATGACAGCTGCCGCCTCCCTGAGCGATTCGGCTCCCCGGTACATGACTCCGGAGGCGATGGCGCACGCCGCGAACATCGCTCCGTAGCAATATGCGAGAACACCGGCCATTGCCCCGCCGGCGGAGATGCCGGCGATATACACCCGTGAGGCGTCAATGGGATAGCGGCTCACGGTTCTCTTGATCAGGGCGGCGATCAACGCAGCCTCGCCGGCCCCATTGAGCGTGTCGCGGTCAAACCAGCGCCAGCACCGAAAGGGGTTTACCCGCAGCGACTGCTCGGGATACAGCACGATGAACCGGTACCGATCGGCGAAGTCATTCATCCGAGTGCCCTTGGCGAGCCTCGGTCCATCCTGGCGGCATCCGTGCAGCATGACGAGCAGGGGCACCGTGTCCGTGGTCGTCAATCCGGATGGCACGTAAAGGAAGTAGTCGCAGGATTGCCGGCTGGATGCCTCCGTGGCAGAGGCGCGCTGGGTCGTTCGGAATGTACCGGGTATCCAACCCACCCGACGCAAGGGCCGCGAGCGCCGGGCCAGCCAATAACGGGTACTTCGGGCCCAACGATGGAGGAGATTGCGCACCAATCGAATGTAGCAAGACATGGCTGCGCTGCGGTGTCGCAGCACGCAAAAACTGAAACTGAGGTCAGGGTCTCGGTGCGCAAGGTCGAGCCGATGCCGGTCAATATGGCTCAAACACCGGTCTGTAGCATCATGCGGCAGCCCGGTGCTCGGTGCGCGCCGCCCGCCAGACTTCGCGCGCGGCGTCGAGGTTCATCGCTGCGATGCCGATTCCGACGAGCAAGTCGGGCCAGGCAGAATGTGTATGGGCCGTGACCAACCCGGTCGCGATGATCGCGAGGCTCGCTACCGTATCGTTGCGAGCTGACAGGTATGCTGCTCGCGTGAGACTGCCGCTGTGCCCCCGGAAGCCCGCCAGCATGAATGCACACGCCACGTTGATCGCCAGGGCACCCAGGCCGGTCAGCGAGAGGGGCAGGGGTGCCGGTGGCACCGGAGCCACCAACTTTCCCCACGCTGTCCACAGTGTTGCCAGACCGGGGATCAGCAGGATCCCAGCGAGCGCCATTCCCAAGCGAGCCCGGCCGGTCGCACTCCAGCGCAGCGCATAGGCGATCAGGATATTGACCGATGCATCCTCGAGAAAATCGATGCTGTCGGCAAACAGCGAGACCGAACCCGTGGCAGCGGCAACGGTAAACTCGACGCCAAAGTAGGCGAGGTTCGCGATCGCAACAACGATGACGACTTTGCGCAGGCTCGCCATCATGCCTTGCGCCGGCGCGGCAACAGTCGGCTCGCTCTTGGCGTTGCTCTAAGTGGTCCTCAGTCGCACCGGCAACGAGCGGATCCGCGTGCCGGTGGCAGCGAAGATCGCATTGGTCAGCGCTGGAATGACCGGAGGCAATGCCGGTTCACCCAGCCCGGTCGGCGGCTTGTCGGATTTGACCCAGGCGATCTCTATCTCCGGTGTCATGGGAATCCGCGCGAGCGGGAAGTCATGAAAGTTACTCTGCTGCACTGCTCCGTCGATGAACTCGATTGCCTGACCAGTCAGTGCCTGCGCCAGACCATCGATCACTGCTCCGCGCACCTGATTCTCCGCGCCCATGGGATTCACGATCTGGCTGCCAACGTCTCCCGCGACCCATACCTTGTGGACGGTGACATCGGCGCTCGAGACGCTGGCTTCGACGACCTCCGCAAAATAGCCCCGATGCGAGAAATAGAAAGCGAACCCCTTGGCCCTGCCGCGCTCGGTTGGCCTCTGCGTCCACCTCGAGGTTTGCAGGACTCTCTCGACCACGTCGCGCGCACGTCCGGTGTCAAACGATGGCGCACGGTTGTCCGGCGCCGCAATCTCGCGGCGCTCGCCCAGCAGGCTCAACATGAGCTGCGGAAGATCCGTTCCAGCCGCAAGCGCGACCTCATCCAGGAACGATTGCGATGCGAAGCAAAGCGCGTTGGAGCCGGGCGCGCGCAACGCACCGGTAGTCACGACGGTCGGCAGCATGGTTTGGCTGTAATGAAGGTGCTGGATGAGTCCGGCCGGCGGCATCGCAACGTTGAAGCCCGCGGCCCTGGCGGGAGTCTTGCCATCACCGAAGGTCACGAAGTGATCGCTGAATGCGACAAGGTCACCGTTCGCGCCGATGCCCGCCTCGAAACTGTGCCACCCTCCGGGACGGTAGTAATCGCGGCGGATATCGTCCTCGCGCGACCAGATGAGCTGAACCGGTACGCCCGGAACCGCCTTCGCAATCGCCGCAACCTGTACCATGTAGTCGTTCATGAGCCTGCGGCCGAAGCCGCCCCCGGCGCGTCTCAAATGCAGGGTAACAGCGTCGGGTGCGATGCCGAGGGCGTTGTGAAGCGTCTCCAGTCCCCGCTGCGGTGTTTGGCTGGGCG
Organism: Gammaproteobacteria bacterium; assembly: GCA_005878835.1. Classification (GTDB taxonomy): domain Bacteria; phylum Pseudomonadota; class Gammaproteobacteria; order Steroidobacterales; family Steroidobacteraceae; genus 13-2-20CM-66-19. Next base: position 3,542 of record VBMV01000160.1, read on the forward strand.
CCCAGATCTCGAGTCTGCCTTCTTGGTAGCGCGCCGTGCAGTTTTGCGGTTCAATCGTCGCATGCGCAATGAACGGATAGTCGTAGCGTGCCGAGATTCGCTTTGCGGATGAGGCGAGCTGCGCCTCCGGTTCACCGTCGCGGCGCAGGTCGGTGCCCGCGCCTGCCGCCATGGCGGCATCGGCTTTGGCTCGATACACGGACGAGCTATGACCTTTCGCAGCGCTCAGATCCCAGTCGACTGCGAGCTTTGATCGGGCCTGATTGGCCAGCCACCAGTTGGAGGCCACAATCGCAACACCATCCGCCAGGCCTGTGTCGGCGTCGCCATTGCCGATGATCGGCACGACATGTTTGACACCGAGCGAGAGTCTCGCCGCCTCGATGTCGGCCTTGACCAGTCGGCCGCCGTGCGCCGGCGCGACCTCGTACACCGCGTACAGCATGCCGGGCAATCGCGTATCAATACCGAAGATCGGCTTACCCTCCACGATCCTGGCACTGTCGATGCCCACCAGCGGCCTGCCGATGATGGTGAATTGTCCGGGTTGCTTGAGTGGTACGGTCTCAAGGTCCGGAGGAGCCAGTGTGGCCGCGAGGGAAGCAACCTTGCCGTAGCTGACAGATCGTCCCGTGGCGCGATGGAAGATGCGTCCCTTGGCGGTGCTCAATTCGCCAGCGTCCACGTGCCACCTCATCGCAGCAGCCTGGACCAGCATGGCGCGCGCCGCGGCACCGGTTTGACGCATCGGTAGCCAGTTCTTGGGCGTTGCGGTGCTGCCGCCGGCCGACTGCTCCCCGTAGCGCTTCTGATCGACGTCCGCCTGCGCGATGCGTACTTGGCTCCAGTCGCAGTCCAGTTCATCGGCCACCATCATCGGCAGCGAGGTCTTTACGCCCTGGCCGATTTCGGGATTCTTCGACACGATGGTGACAGTCCCGTCGGGTGCGATGGAGACGAAGGCGGAAAGCTGCGCCGGTGCGACGGTCTTTCTCTCCATCGCGTCCAAGACTGCAGCGGGAAGTGGAATCAGGGCGTCAAGCGCCAGGCCGCCGCCGGCCAGCAGTGACGCCTTGAGTACGGTGCGCCGCGTGGGGTCGGCGGCTGTGTTTTCATGCGACACGATCCGCCTCCTCTTCCACACCCGCAGCGATCCGGATCGCGCTTCGAATCCGGTTGTAGCAGCCGCAGCGGCAGATGTTGCCGGCCATGGCGGAGTCAATCTGCTCGGTATTGGGCTGGGGTGTCTGCCCGAGCAGCGCGCACGCGGACATGATCTGCCCGGCCTGACAGTAGCCGCACTGCATCACATCAATTTTCAGCCAAGCTTGCTGCAATCGGGCGCCGATCGCGGTTGCGCCGATATGCTCGATCGTGTGGATCTTGGCCTGGCCCACGCTGCTCACCGGCAGTTGGCAGGAGCGTCGCGCTGCCCCATCCACATGGACGGTGCAGGCGCCGCAGAGCCCCTTTCCGCATCCATACTTGGTGCCGACCAGTCCGAGCTCGTCGCGCAGCACCCACAGCAGCGGCATGTCCGGCGGAACGTCGACTCGCCGACTCGTGCCATTGATATTGAGTCGATACGGCATACGTGCACCCTGTGACCGAGCGTGAGGCGCGAATATATCCCTTCCCCGCGCAGGGCAAAAAGCGCGCCTTCGTTACCTGGCTGCGCCGTGAGCACGGCCGCAGCGTGTGAGCGTGGTTGGAGCGCGTTCGCCGCAGTCGTAGGCCAAGAAATCGGCTACGTCGTTGATCCCGATGCTCGCCTGGGCCGGCGGACGGCTCTCACCTTCCCGCTCCGTCCTCCTCCGCAGAAGAACTGACCGCCGCCGTCGGACTCGAGCCCCGACACGCCCACTCCGGGCGGCATGTCGAGCCTCTCCAGGACCTCTCCCGTTCGAGGATCGACTCGCCTCAAATCGCTCTCGTCGCCTTCCCAGGTGCCGTGCCAGAGCTCGCCGTCGGTCCAGGTGACCCCGGTGACGACGCGGCTGGACTCGATGGTGCGAAGAATCGCCCCTGTTTGGGGATCCACTTGATGGATCTTCCGGCCCCGATGCTGCCCCACCCACAGCGTCCCTTCGGCCCACGCGAGCCCCGAGTCACCGCCGCCGCCAGGCGCCGGGATCGTCGCGAGCACACGCCCGGTCTTCGGATCGATCTTCTGGATGCGATCCTCGGCGATCTGAAACAGGTGCTGACCGTCGAAGGCCGTTCCTGCGTGCGCGGCGACATCAATCGAGCGCAGCACCTTGCCACTCGCCGGATCGAGGGCGTTCAGCTTGTCTCCGGTAGCAAACCAGACGTGCTGGCCGTCGAACGTAACCCCATGCACGTGCTCGACACCCGGAAAGGGTCCATATTCACGGAGGATCTCGGCTGCAGATCGTTTCATGCCTGCATCTTAGTCACTCGGTAGTGGACCGGGGAGTAACAGGATTGTCGGGAAACCCGGCACGGGCGGGGTCACCCAACGACGCGCTCGCCCGCGACCGACCGGCTGCACCTTGCCCGCTGCCCCAAGCGAGTCGAGTGACCGCTGCATGGTGCGCGGGCTGGCCCCAAGCGCCATCGCCAGGGCCGAGCTCGACCACGACTCGCCGTCGGCGAGCAAGGCGAGCACCGCCGCATGCTGCTCTTCGACGGGCGGCGCCAGCACGACGACCTCGCGTGCCCGGCGCGGCGCCAGCGCAAACCCTCGCTTCGTCGCGCTCACGTCGGCCAGCGTCCGAAGCTCTGCGCGAAGACGCCCGAGTTCGACTCGCAACCGTGCACGATACGATTCATCGGCGTGCTTCGCCCGGAAGGCGCGTGCGACGAGCGTGCTCCTTGGCACGTCTCCGGGCCAGGCTTCGCCCAGCACGCGTGCAAGCGCGAACAACACCGGGCGCGTCACGAGCGAGACCACCACGCCTGCGTAGCGCACGACATTGCGGCACGCGTCCAGGACGAGCGCCCCTGACGCCAGGAGCGCTTCGACCTCCTCGAGCAGCAGGGGGCGTTCCTCGCCACGCGCGATCAAGCGCGCCGCGGGCATCTTCATCACGAGGGATGCGCTTTCGACCTCCGCCGTCAGCGCGGGGATGTCCGCCTCGCGCGCGGCGTGCTCGGCCCGAGTGAGTGCAGCGCGCGCCGCCTTCGTCTGCAGGCGCCGAATCGCGACTCCCGCAACGACCAGCTCATGGGCGGCCCGCGACGCGGGCGGGAAGGGCGCAGGATCGAGCTCGGCTAGTACATGCTCGGCCTCGTCCAGGCGGCCGATCAGGAGCAGGCGCCGGACCTCGAGAATGCGCGCATGCGCGGCATTTACGCGGTCGCCGTGCGCTTCGAGTGTCACCCGCGCTGCGTCGAGCGCCTTCGCGGCCCAGCCCAAATCGCGCGTGACGAGTGCGATCTCGGCCTCGGCCACCACGCACCTGGCGCGGGCCACCGCCTCTTTCGGACCGAACGCACGCGCAGCACTTCGCAGGAGAGCCTTTGCCCGAACGAGATCACCGAGCTGCGCCATCGCGATGCCTCGCAGCGCGAGCGCTGGCGCGTCGTCTCGCAGGGCGACCCGCTTCAATGCGCCGAGGGGATCACCCGCCGCCAGTGCGCGCCCCGCAGCGGTGATCAGCGAATCCATCGGAATCCCGTCACACTTGTCACTCTCACCATTCGATATCCGGTCCTAGTCTATCCCACGACCACCAGCAAGGAGAGAAGGGCGATGACGACACATATGACCGGGACACGTAAGGATTGGCTCGCAGCTCGGCTCGAGTTGCTCAAGGCGGAGAAGGAGCTCACGCGGCGCAGCGACGAGCTGGCGCGGCGGCGGCAGGACCTGCCGTGGGTTCGCATCGACAAGAAGTATCGATTCGAGACCGACGAGGGGAGCGCCTCGCTGGCAGAGCTCTTCCGAGGGCGCTCGCAGCTCCTCCTCTACCACTTCATGTTCGGGCCCGACTACACGGCGGGGTGTGCAACCTGCTCGACGATTGCCGACGGGTTCGACGGCTTCGCCGTCCACCTCGGCAACCACGACGTCACGCTTGCGGCGGTGTCGCTGGCGCCGCTCGTGAAGCTGCAGGCGTACAAGCGGCGGATGGGGTGGACGTTTCCCTGGGCCTCCTCCCTCGGCGGCGACTTCAACTTCGACTTCAATGTCTCGGTCACCAAGGAGCAACAGCGCGCTGGGGCGGCCGAATACAACTACGAGCGCGGCGGCCACGCGATGGACGTGACGCCGGTTCCGGAGCCGGTCGCCCAAAACGCGGCCATGGCCGGAACCGACGTGGCCACGTACACGCGTGAGCGGCCGGGCATGAGCGCGTTCGTGCTCGAGGACGGCGCCGTCTACCACACCTATTCCACCTATGCGCGTGGACTGGACGGGCTCTGGGGGATGTACCAATGGCTCGACCGCGCCCCCAAGGGGCGCAACGAGACGGGTGTCTGGTGGCGCCGCCACGACGAGTACGGGAAGCGTTGAGCCAGATCGTGGGTGTCGTTGGCGCAACCGGGGGACGGGAGATCTCGCGACGCAGGGTTTCCGAGCAAGCTTCCCAGCGAGCCTTCTTCGGCGTCTCGGCGCTGCTCTTCGCCGCCAGCGCGGCGGTGACGATCGTCTGGTGCGGGTCCATGTCGGCGATGGGCGAGATGCCGATGCCCGGCGGCTGGACGATGTCGATGGCGTGGATGCGGATGCCCGGACAGACGTGGCCCAGCGCCGCGGCGTCGTTCCTGGGCATGTGGGTCGTGATGATGGTAGCGATGATGCTGCCGTCCCTGGTCCCGGTTCTCTGGCGCTACCGCCAGGCCCTTGGCAGGACGGGCGAGGCGCGCCTCGGTGGGCTGGCCACGCTCGTGGGCGTGGGTTACTTCTTCGCCTGGACCGTGTTCGGAATGCTCGCCTTTCCGCTGGGCGTCGCGCTGGCGGCACTCGAGATGCAG
>VBMV01000029.1 GCA_005878835.1 Gammaproteobacteria bacterium
CAGGCGCGCGCCTGGTTCACGATCGTCAGGCCCGACGGCTGCGTACCGCCGACCAACTACCCGAACGGCTCCTGGCTCGGCGTGTACTGCGTTGCGGCTCCGCCTCCGTCCGATTCGCGCTTCGACAGCGGCATGCTTCGACTGCACGAGTGCCGCCCCGGGACGAGCTTTCAGGACGCCACCTACGGCGGTCTGCGGCTCCCCTACCGGCCGAGCCACTGCAACTGGCCGCCTGTCCCCGGGCAGATGGCCGTGTTCCCTGCCGCCATCACGCACGAGATCGCGATGGTGCGCGGGGGCGGTGAGCTCGTGATCGTGAGCGTGCGGGTGCGCTTCATTGCCTCCGAGCAGGCCTGGATGCCGCCGTGGTGAGCCCGACGGTCACACTGAGTCCGATATTCGCGGTGCCGCTCGGCGAGGCGCGGCTCGCGCCCTGCGAGCGGTTGAACCGCGAGCTCGAGGCGCTCTTTCTCGCCCGCGAGAACGACGAGCACCGCAATCCCATGCCGAGCCACATCCCACAGGACGAGGTGTTCGAGAGCCGCTTCAACCTGTTTCGCTGGCCCGAGGCCTGCGTACAGGAGCTGCGCAGCTTCATGCTCGATACGGTCGCGCAGACGGTGCTCCGGGCGACGACGCTTCGCGCCGAGGACCTCGCGCGCCTCAAGTTTCACAACCACACCTGGTTCCACATCACGCGCCACGCCGGCTCCTTCGTGGCCCACAACCATCCGATGGCCTCCTGGTCGGCGGTCTACTGCGTGAGGGCCGGCGAGATGCCCGCCGATCATCCCGGCAGCGGTGTCCTCCGGCTCTTCGACCCGCGTCCGGGCGCCAACGCGTACCGCGACCCGGCGAACGAGCACCTGCACGATATTTTCGGAATGAGGTCGATCGAGCTACGCCTCGTCGAGGGTCAGATCGTGGTCTTCCCTTCTTATCTCTTTCACGATGTTGCCCCCTATTACGGCGCAGGCACGCGCATCACCGTCGCGACGAATTGCTGGTTTGCGTGAGGCACTGGCCTTACTCGTGACGGATCCATAAGCGGTGCGACCAAGCGCCCTTTCGCGCGACGAAGCGAGCTCCGGGCGCCACGAGCGGCCGGGCTCGTGGGACGAAGCCTCATTTTCGCGTCACGAGCGGCTATTTTCGCGTGACAAAGGTGCCTTCTCGGGTGATAAGGCTCCATCGCGCTAACTCGAATTTGGTGTGTTGCGCCGACGATACAAGAAATTCGCAGACTTTGAATTGGGGGTGAAAGCCCTGCCACGAGGCTCGGATTCTTTGCATGCGCCGACGGCACTGTGTAGCATTTAAGCAATAGCCGATGCGGGGGTCGCGGCAGGCTCCCGCACTTGATATGCCAACGCCGTGCGAGCACGGCTAAATCAGGCTGACTGAATTTGGGGAGTCAAGCGAATGACGAATTCAAATCGATACGTGCGCAATGCAGTTCGCCTCGCGCTCATGACCGCGGCAACTTCAGCGACTCCTTTGGCGCTGGCCCAGACAGCCCCCGCGCAACCGGCGGCCCCCGTGGAGGAGGTCGTCGTCACGGGTTCGCGCCTGCTGCAGGCGCCGAATGAGATCTCCATCAGCCCGATTACCAGTGTGACCTCGCAAGACATCCAGGCGACGGGCCTGGTGCGCACTGAAGATATTCTGGGGACCCTGCCGCAGATTGGCGCCGAACAAAACTCCGGCACCTCCATCAGCTCGGTCGGTGTGGCGACCCTCAGTCTGCGGTCCCTCGGCTCGCAGCGCACGCTGGTGCTCGTCAACAGCAAGCGCATGAGTCCCGGCGGCGCAGGGGGTGTTTCCGGGGGCAACGCCAACGCCGCGGACATCAACCAGATCCCGGCGGCGCTGATCGAGCGCGCCGACGTGCTCACCGGCGGCGCGTCCGCGGTGTACGGCGCGGATGCGGTCGCGGGCGTGGTCAACCTTGTCCTCAACACGCACTACCAGGGCGTCAAGATCGACACCAACTACAGCTTCAACAACCACAAGAACGACAACCAGACCTACCTCGGCTACCTCAGCGCCTTTGGGGCACAGCCGCCTCAGAGCACCGTCAACACCGGGCAGA
>VBMV01000161.1:0-3684 GCA_005878835.1 Gammaproteobacteria bacterium
ATGAAGGCGGTCGCGCATGTAGACCAGGTCGCGCTTGAGCGTTGCCCGCGACACCCCCAACGCGTCCTTGAGTCCGGCAAACGGCACGACCTTGCCGTCCTTCAGCAGCTGGTCGACCTTGTAGAATCGTTCCGTCCTAGCCATCGGGGTCTTCGTGCGCGGGAGCCGCGGCAGGTGCCACACCCGGCCGCGAATGATTTGCGTACGTTGGCAAGACGGGTGACTATCCTCCACTGTCTTGCAAATGAATATATCTGGAACTCTGGGATGAGAACATGAAAAAGTCGGGCGCGAGCCAAGGCCAGTCGGCACCGGAGCTCATCTCGAAAAGAATCGCCGAACTCGGGGACTGGCGCGGCGAAACCCTCAGCAGAATGCGCAAGCTCATCAAGGAAGCAGACCCGAACGTCGTCGAGGAGTGGAAGTGGATGGGCACTCCGGTTTGGTCGCACGACGGCATCATCTGTACTGGCGAATCCTACAAGAATGTCGTGAAGCTTACCTTCGCCAAGGGCGCGTCTCTGAAGGATCCGGCCCGTCTCTTCAACTCGAGTCTCGACGGAAACGTACGCCGCGCGATCGACATCCACGAAGGAGAAGGAGTGGACGAGTCCGCCTTCAAGACGCTGGTTCGCCAAGCGGTCGCCCTCAACAGTTCTGGCAAGTCGAAACCGTCGAAGAAAACGAGGTCCTGAGGGATTCCGCCCGCAGCGTGCACACAAGCGATCGTACCCACCTGATAGTTGGATTCTGGCAAGACATTCGCGGAATTCGCAGCCACCTGGCACATGACGCCCGGAGACTGCGTGCTATTTCAGCGCCTCGCGCAGCGAGCTCTCGTCATCGAACATCAGCCATTCGATTACCGACAGGGGTAAGGTTCCGTAGCTGATTAACTGGTCGTGAAAAGCGCCGAGGCGGAAGGCGGCGCCCTGGCTGTCGCGATACCGCCCGAGCAGACGCATGATCTGCCACTTACCCACGATGTACGAGATCTTCTGCGACGGGCTTGACGCTGCACCCGCTGCCTCACCTTCGGCGGCTTCGCGGTCGAGTCCGCCAGACTCCATGAAGTACTTGACCGCCTGCTCGAAGCTCCAGCGCCCGGTGTGCAGGTTCACGTCTACGCCGATGCGCGCCGCCCGATAGCGGCTGAGGCGCAGAATCTGGCCCTGCGCCGCCGAATTATCCGGATACAAACCCTCACGCATCAACATCTCTTCTCCATACAGAGCCCAGCCTTCCGCGAATACGCTGTCGCCCTGCTGGCGGCGGATTTCATCCTCAACATGATTGGCAATTGAAATCTGCAGAAAGTGTCCGGGAATGCCTTCGTGGCCGAGTATCGGCCGCGGATCTTCGATCGCTGCGCGAATATAAAAGTTGCCGCTCTTCGGGTTGTACGTGGGGATGTAATAGAATCCTCCGGGATCCTTGTCATATACGCCCGGTGGGTTCATGAATCCCCCGGGGCTCGTCGGCTTGAACGCTTCAGGAAGCTGGCGAATTTGGAAGGGACCGATGTATTGGGGGATCGTGACTAACCGATTCGCCTGCAGAAAGTCGACGATCTCCTTGAGGCGCGACTGGTACGCGGCGAGAAACTCCGCTTCGTCCTTCGGCACGTGCCTCGCGCGCGACGGATCCGGGGATGCCAGGCTTGGATCCCTGAGCATCGCCTCGAGCGCGCGATAGCGGGCGAGCTCAACCTCGCCCAAATGCGCGACGTCGTGCGCGCCGAACGGCAGCAGCAAGACACGCTTCAGGAGATAGTTGTAGCTCACCTCGCCCATTGGCTGCCACTGCGGCATCTTGTTCACCCCGGCGTCCAGCCAATCGGCGTACTGGTGCAAGGCATTGACCGCGCCGTCACGCGCCGTGATCAAGCGCGTCCGCTCCGTGGCCGAAAGATCGTCCGCGAGAGTCATCAAGCTCACGGTGTACAGGTCGTCGCCGCGGCGCGCAGCCTCACTTGCGAGCGACGCATACAACCTCACCGGCTGCGTCAGGTTCGCGCGGCCGACGCGTAGCAGTGCGGGTATTTGTTCGAGGCGTGCTGTCGCCGCGAGAGCGCGCACGCGGCGTGGCGCATAGTCCTTTTGCAACAAAGTGAAGATCGAGTTCGTGCACTCGTTGACATACAGCTGCGGATCGGAGTGTTCCGGGTCCAGTGTGCGGCCGAAGAAGTCCGCGCCAGCGAGCTCGGCCTGAAACAGGACGAGGTCGACGCGGTCGTCCTTGCTCCACCCGGCCGTGTCAAGAGAGCGCACGCGCAGGAGCAGGTCGCTGACGTGCTGACGGCGCCGGAGCACTTCGGTCATGCCGTAGTCAGTGATTCGAGCATCGAAGCGGTGATCCCCCGCGGCGCTGGTCGCGACCGGGTAGGCGGCATCGCGCCATTGGTAGTATTCGTGCGCGACCCTGCGAAACTCCATGGGATCCGTGCCGGCCTGCAGTGATTGGAACAGAACGACCGTCGCGAGCAGAGCGGAGCGGGGGTGCATCTTGAATCTCCGGTGCGGTCAGGTGAGCGGATTATATTGGATTGACATCCGCTCGCCTGATTGGCGCCGCCCACCGCCAGGATCAGCTTGTGGAGCGCGAATCCGATGACCAACAAAACTCAATTGTGGGTCAAACCGGATCCACCCGGCTGCGGTCGTGGCGCGCGCGAAGGTCTGCGCGGCGCTGCGCAGGGCAGGGAGTTTTCGGTCGATCTGAGAGGCGCTGAGAAGCGTGCGGGGGAGGGCCATGGGTGGTCGCAGGATCTGGCAGACTGAACCGCGAGGAAGCCGAATTCTTCAAGATCACGGTCGGTGATCTTGAAGCGGACGATGCTTGCTACCGTCCTCCTCCGGAACCGCGAGCGGTTTCCGGCGTCGCCTTATTAGCCCCAGGCCCCTTCGATTTAGCGGATCAAGGGCTGCTCGCGTCCAAGCAGCCACTGCCGAACGCCGCCATGATCGGCACATGCACGTGCGCTGGGTTTATCGTGGTAGAACGTTCCATCCCGGCACTGAGCCGTCGCACCCAGGCTGTTCCACTCAAGTCCGTCAGGCAGCGTGGGCTTCGCGGAAGCGGAGGGCGTATCCGAGGGGTCGGCGGCGGATGGTGCAGCCGTCTGCGCCTTTTGCGCTTCGGCCGGCATCGCTGCAATCAATGCGATGGCGTAGAGAGCAATCAAGGCGCGCATGGCACCCGTCCGTTTATGCGGCGCGCTTAAGATCCTACGCCCAGTCTCCGTGCCTGCGCCATGCCTGCGCACGGGACGGGCAGTTTCGGGTTCCTGACCGAAGTTGTTCGTCCTCGGGCTCGCGCCGTCGGGTGTTGGCGCGAGGCGTGTCATTTCGGCACGAAGCCGCTAGAAATGCCGCTTGATTCCGCGTGCAGACGCGCTAGCGTGCTGCGAAGCTACCAGCAAGAACTAACGCGGCCTCCCACCATACACGGTCGTTTCCGCGTTGCGGCGCAGTACAAGATGGACACCCGCGAACTCTACAGCATCGAAGAGGCTCGGTTCATGTTGGGAGGCATCTCGCGCGCGACCATCTACGAGCTCCTCAGCAACGGCGCCCTTCGGCGCTGAGTAACGGCAGTGGCCCGCTCGAAGGCCTTGACGCGAACCGCGGACATCACGCGCGCGATTCTTGTTTTGCGCGGTCATCGCGTGCTGCGCGATGCGGA
>VBMV01000161.1:3699-12190 GCA_005878835.1 Gammaproteobacteria bacterium
CAACGAACAGGTGAAGCGCAACGCCGAGCGATTCCCCAGGGATTTTATGTTCCGCCTCACCGGCTCCGAGGTCGAGGCGCTGAACCGGTCGCATTTTGCGACCGGTTCCCAGAAGCACCGCGATCCGAGATTGCCGCCCTTCGCCTTCACCGAGCACGGCGCCATCATGGCCGCCACCATCCTCAACAGCCCCCGGGCCGTCGAGATGAGCGTCTATGTCGTGCGCGCCTTCGTGAAGCTGCGCGAACTCCTCGCCTCCAACAGCGGGCTCGCGCGCAAGCTCGATGAGCGCGAGCGCAAGTACCAGCACCACGATGAGGCCATCACCGCCATCCTGGCCGCGATCCGCGAGCTCATGAACCCGCGGCCGAAGCGCCGCAGCATCGGCTTCACCGCCGATCTCAAGGAGCACGGGTAACTCTCGGAGGCTTTGAGGGCGCAATTTGCGACCTCGAAGACCACCCCAACCGGTCGCGGCGGCCGGCAGGCTGCCTCCCGGCCATGCCTCCGACGGCATCAACTCAAGATATGCCATTTATGTCATTTATTGTTTTAATGCCGTAAAGGGCATATCAATGCGACGACATGAAACCCTTATGGCTCCAGACTCCCGCCCAGCTGTCGAACCATCTGCGCTCCTTTCGCAAGGCGCGCGGTCTCACCCAGGCCGCGCTCGGTGAGCTCATAGGTCTCGATCAGACCCGGATCGCCAAGATCGAGCGTGACCCGAGGCTGGTCTCCGTCGGGCAACTGCTTAAGCTGCTGGCGGTGTTACACGTACGCGTGCTGCTTGAGCCCGCGACACCCAACCCGCCATCCTCGGTGCGCGAGCGCCCGACGGACTGGTAGCGTTTCGATGGCCTCGCTGATCGTCTGGATGAACGGCGAGCGGGTAGGAGAGTGGGGAACACTCCGGGGTGGCCGCACGGCCTTCTTTCGCTACGAGGAATCATGGGCCAATTCTCCGCGCGGCCGGGCCCTCTCGCTGTCCTTGCCTCTGACCGCGGACCGCGAGGTGCGCGGTCCCGCGGTTGAGTATTACTTCGATAACCTCTTGCCGGACAGCGCCGAGATTCGCCGCCGTATCCGTACCCGCTTCAAAACGCGCTCCGACCATGCGTTTGATCTGCTCACGGCGATTGGACGGGACTGCGTCGGCGCCGTGCAGCTTCTGCCTCGGAACGAAGAGCCCAAAGGTTGGAATCGCATAGACGCCACGCCCCTGACCGAGAATGAAGTCGAGCAGACGCTGCACGATGTGACCCTTGCCACCCCACTGGGCCGCGCTGAGCAGGACGACTTCCGAATATCTCTCGCCGGCGCCCAGGAAAAGACCGCCCTGCTTCACATGGCGGGGAGGTGGTTCCGGCCGCATCATGCCACGCCGACCACCCACATCTTGAAGCTCCCGCTCGGCATCATCGGCGGGTTCCGCGGCGACTTCTCCGATTCTCTCGAGAACGAATGGCTGTGCGCGCAAGTGCTGCGCGAGCTAGACCTTCCCGTGGCCGATGTGGCCATCGCACGCTTCGGCGAGCAGCGTGCACTCGCCGTGACCCGCTTCGACCGACGCTGGATGGGTGTCGACCTCGCAGACGTCCAGAAAAAGCGCTTCAAACCGTCCAACGGGACCTGGATCGCACGGCTGCCGCAGGAAGACCTCTGCCAGGCCTTAGGACTCCCGCATACGCTCCGCCACGAAGCCGACGGCGGACCCTCCATCTCTGACGCGCTCGCGTTGCTAGCCAACAGCGAGCATCCCGCGCGCGACCAGACAACCTTCGTGCTCGCACAGCTCGCCTTCTGGCTGCTTGCAGCGACCGACGGACATGGCAAGAATTTCTCTCTGTACCAACAGGCGGGTGGCATCTACGGCCTGACGCCGCTCTATGACGTCTTGTCCGCATGGCCGACCATCGGCCACGGCAAGAATCAGCTCGCGTTCGAGAAGGCCAGGCTCGCCATGTCGTTGCGCGGCCGGCGAGCCCATTACCGCCTGAACGAGATCACCGGGGGCCACTGGCACGAGCTCGCCGAACGAACCGGAGTTCCCGGCCTTTGGGCTCGCATGCAGTCATTCGTCGAATCAGCGCCCCCGGCCCTCGAGCGCATCGAGAAGCACCTGCCGCGCGCCTTCCCCGAGCGCCTTTACACCACCATACGGGACGGCGTCCGCGGCCAGGTCCAGCGCCTTGCGCAGACCGCCGGTGGCTAAGCCGCTCAAGAAACGCAAGCGCATGCTCGCCACCCGTAGGCCACCGCACAAGCGACATGGATGGCACCCATGGCCCGCAGGGGATTGGATTCCAGAAGCCCGATGACACCGCGCATCGCCGCGCTCGTCAATTCGCGCTTGGCTAACGCGGAAGTATCGAGGAAGAGCTTCACGCCGAGTCGGCGCGATCCTTGAGCACCTCGCGACTCAAGGTGAGTCCCTTGATATCGAGCGGCGCATCGTAGGCGGCACGGCGGCGATCGAGGAAGATCTTCAGCAGGTCCGGGCGCAGTCCGTGCAGCGCCGCCCGCGCAGTCATCTCGCCGTCGGTGCTGACCAGCTGGTATACGGCCGTGTAGGCGCGGCCGGTAGGGGTGTCGGGAGCCAGCGCCGGCGGAACGTGGCTCCTTTGCGCCAGGTCGGCGATCAGCAGCCACGCCGGAAAATCCTCCGGCGGCAGTTCCACGTCGGCGCTGATGAATTCGCGCCAACGCTGCGCGATCCCCTCATCGCCCGGCGCACGTGCCAGCGTCTGCGCCGCCGTTTGTGGATGCTCCCAGCACAGGCGCGTCCACAGCCGGCGCGCGGCCTCGCGGCGGGATTGACGCGCATACGCCTCGGCGAGGCGCACCAGGAGCAGGGGGTGTGCGCGCGCATCGAGCTCCGCTTCAATGGCGAGCGCCACCTTGTTCCAGGCCTGTGCCTGCGCGTGTGCGTAGCTGGCGTGCAAATTCGGGCAGCCGGGCGTGAACAAGCGACCCTCCAGGCGCCCGGCCAGGTCCGCCCACAAGGGCGCCACATAGTCCCGGGCCCGCGCGCCCAGCGTGCGTACTGCCAAGGGGACCAGGTCCTCTTCGAGTTCCCGCAGCCGCTCGGCAGGCGGGGTGGAGCACGGCCCGGCCGCCCGGATCAGACGGTGATAATCCTCGACGAGCCCCTGCGTGTCGGGCAGCTCGCTCAGGCGCTCGAGTGCGGTGCGAGCCGCATCGAATCGATGTTCTGCCAGCGCGCGGTGCAGCGCCTCCAGGGCGAGCGTTCTGGCGCTGTCCAGAAACAAATCCCCCTGCCGGCGGTCGCCGGGCCGGACGAGCCGCTGGCGGCACAGCTGCACCAGGGTCTTTGACGGGCCGATGGACAGCGGCCCTTGGTCTTGATCCCACGCGGTCGGAGGACAGGGCTCGATGCTGAGGTGCTGCTCGGCCGCGTACGCCTGCGCATGCGCCAAGGCCGCGGTGACTTCCTCGACGGGAATCCTCAGCGCCGACTGCAGCTCCCGCCGCCGCCGCTGCCGCCATTCCCGATAATCCGCGTAGTCCAGGCAGCCCATCGCGAGCAAGAACTCCAGAGGATCGAGCTCACCGCGCTCCAGCACCAGCCGGTCCACGGTCGACAAGCATCGGTGGCGAGCTGCGCTGTCCATGAACAAGAGCGATTATTTCACGCCAGGCAAGCTGTGAGCTGGCTGCTCGATACGGATGTGCTGAGCCAAGCCGCCAAACGAAAAGGCCACGCCGGGGCGCTACCCCTCCGCCGCACGCAGGATGGCGGCCAGGCTGCGATCGACGTCCGCCTCGGTCGTCGCCCACGATGAAACGCTGATGCGCATCGCCGTGTGGCCCTGCCAGAGCGTGCCGCCGCACCAGCAGGTCCCGTCGCTCTGGACCCGCGCAATCACCTCACGCGTGCGCTCGGCGCTGCCGAAGGACACCAGCACCTGGTTCAGCACGACCTCGTTCAGTATCCGGTGGCCGCTTTGCGCCAGGCCCTGGGCGAATCGCTCCGCGAACCGGCAGGTGCGCTCGATGAGATCCGCAAGTCCCGCGCGACCCAGCTGGCGCAGCGCAGCCCACACTTCGATGCCGCGCGCCCGGCGCGAGAAGTCGGGCGTGTATTGATAGGGAATGCGGTCCTCAGCTTGCGCGAGGTAGGCGCCACCGACGGCCATCGCCGCGCGCAGCGCGCCGGCATCGCGCGTGAACACCAGGCCGCTGTCGTAGGGAACATTCAGCCACTTGTGAGCATCGGTGGCCCACGAGTCGGCCTCTTCCGTGCCTCGGGCGAGATGCGCCCGAGCCGGAGCCGCCGCCGCCCACAGCCCGAATGCCCCATCAACATGCACCCAGGCACCCTGTTCCCGGGCGCGCCGGCAGATCCCGGCGACGGGATCGAAGGCGCCGCTGTTCACATTGCCGGCCTGCACGCACACGATGGTGCGCTCGGTGACCGCTGGCAACTCCTCGAGCCGCATCCGCCCCTGGGCATCGCAGGGCACGCTCACCACCCGTTCGCGCCCAAGACCAGCCATCGACAGGGCCTTTTGCACGCTCGCGTGGACCTCCTCGCCCACCACGACGGTGATCGGCGGCGCGCCGAAGAGGCCCTGGGCCTCGACATCCCAGCCGGCGCGCTCCAACAGGGCGTGCCGCGCGGCTGCGAGCGCACAGAAGTTGGCGGCCGTGGCACTGGTCACGAAACCGCCGGCACTGTCCGCGGGCAGCTGAAAGAGCCCCTTCACCCAATCGAGCGCAACCTCCTCGAGCCTGGCGTTGATCGGTGAGCTGACGACCAGCCCGCCGTTCTGGTCCCACGCGGACGCGAGCCAGCTCGCCGCCACGGTCACCGGCAGCGAGCCGCCGATGACGAATCCGAAGAACCGGCCTCCGGCGGAAGCCATGGTGGCGGGCGAGCCGAACTCATCGAGCTCGGCGAGAACCTCCATGGCGCTCGAGGTGTGTTCCGGGAGCGGGCCATCGAAGCGGGCGAGCGCGGCGAGCGCCTGGGGGGAGGGTGCGACGGCGCGCGCATCGAGCGTGGCGAGGTATTGCCGGGCTCGTCGCGAAGCCTCATCGAGGAGATCACTCACTGGAGAATTCTATATCGACCGGGTGCAGATCGGACTGTTTCTCACGCCCACTGGGGTTCCCGGCCGGCTTTCCATTTGATGCTGCAGCCGACGCTCGGCGTCTGCTCCGGCGGCACCGCCCCGCCGCGCAGCAGCGCCTCGACGGCCGCGCGCAGATCCGAGCCCGTGACCGCAATCCCGTTCCCCGGCCGGCTGCCGTCGAACTGCCCGCGATAGACGAGCCGCCGATCGCGATCGAACAGAAAGAAATCCGGCGTGCAGACCGCCTGGTACGCGCTCGCCACCTCCTGCGATTCGTCATACAGGTACGGGAAGCCGAACTCTTTGAGCGTCGCGATCCGCTTCATCTCGGCGGGCGCATCCGCGGGATAGCCCGCGACGTCGTTGGAGCTGATCGCAACGATGGCGAGGTCTCGCGGAGTGAAATCGCGCGCGAAAGCGACAAACCCATCGAGGATGTGTGTGACGAACGGGCAGTGGTTGCAGATGAAGGCGATGAGAAGCGCCGGCGATGAGGCGAAGTCCTCCAGCGCGATGGTCCGGCCGCTCACCGTATCGGGGAGCGCAAAGTGCGGGGCCGCCGTGCCGAGGGGCAGCATTCGGGACTGTCGTCGCGCCATGGTCGTTGCTCGCTTCCGCTTCGCCTGCTGCGTCGCGCTCACGCCCCCGATCGCTAATCGCGATCCGCCTGGATCGAATCGTCGACTGCGCATGATAGCGCGACCGGGCGTTGCCTCGGCCAACCTGCGAGAGCACGGGCTTGGGAATAGGTGACGTGCGCCAGGCTGCATGAGCCTGCCCAGAACGGGTACCCGCCCCCGGCGCTGAACAAGACGGGTGATTTGGGTGTCGCCGATAGTCGCCCTCCCGCCGCGGCGGACGGTCCGTCAGGGCGACGCGCCGCGCGTGAGCTTGCCGTCGAGGAATGCCGCCGTCGCCGCGTACGCGCGCAGCCACGACGCGTGGCGCAGGAAGCCGTGGATCTCGTCCGGAAGCACCAGCTCCGAGTAGTCGACACCCTGATGACGCAGCGCCTCGACGAGGCGCACCGATTCCGAGAAGGCGACGTTGTGGTCGTCGTCCCCCTGTATGAGCAGCACCGGTGAGCGCCAGGTCGCGATCGAGCCGATCGGCGATGCCGCTAGGGCGGTCGCGATCACCGCCGCAGGCGCATCGAGGCCGTAGAGCGGGACGTTGTCCCGCTCGGTTGCGAGCGTCCAATGATGCCAGTCGTGCACCCCGTGCAGATCGACACCGGCCTTGAAGAGATCGGAGTTCCGCGCCAGACCGAGCGCCGTCATATAGCCCCCGTAACTGCCGCCCCACAGGCCGATCCGTGCCGGGTCGACGTCCGACCGCTCGCGCAGGTAGTCGGCGGCCGCCAGCAGGTCATTGTACTCGCTCGCACCCGCAGCGCCGATGCCGTCGGCCTCGCGAAAATCGAGCCCGTAGCCGATCCCGGCGCGATAGTTGAGCGCCAGCACGAGGTAGCCGCGACTCGCCAGGTACTGGTTGAACGCGTAGGCATTGCTGTAGTAATCCATGTAGTGCCAGCCGGCGAGCATCTGCCGGATCGGCCCGCCGTGCATGAACACCACGGCCGGATGACGCTCGCCGGGGGTCGCGGAGGGCGGCACGAACAGCTCGGCGTGCGCCGCGATGCCGGCGCGCTTCGGCAGCTCGATCGATTCGGGAACGACCAGTGCGGCCGCCGGGAAATCCGCCGGCAAGCCTTCAGCCATGAGATCGACGGGCGTCTTGCCGGGCTCGAGCAGCGCGGCGTGAGCAGGAATGCGGGCGTCCGCGCGCAGGAAGGCGATGGAGACGCCGTCACCGAGCACGGCCGGCTGCGTCTCGATGCCGGTGCCGCGGGTCAGCTGCTCGAGGGTGCCATCCGCGGTGCGCAGCCGCCACAGATGGCGTCGGTCGATATCCTCGGCATTGGCGGAATAGACGATGCTGCTGCCGTCGGGGCTCGCGGCGGCGTATTCGATCTCGAACCGCCCCGGCGTGAGCAGCTGCGCCTCCCCGCCGCTTGCCGGCACCGAGTAAAAGTGCAGCCAGCCGTCGTTCTCCGCCGGGAACACCAGTTGCGTGCCGCTCCAAACGAGCTGCGCATCCGAGCTCAGCGCGTGAAACACGCTGCCGGCGGCGCGGGGCGCGCGATAAGCCTCGGTGACACTGTGGTCGGTGAGGTTGGCGACCCGGATCGACCAGGAGTCTCCGGCGCGGTGCGGGATGAGGCCGACCTCGTCGTGCCTCCAGGGGAGGCGCAGAAACGCGAGACGGGTTCCGTCGGGCGACCAGCGGGGCTCGAGATCGAGGGAGAAGCTCGCGTCCACCCAACGCAGCGCTTGCTCCGCAAAGCTGTACACGCCGACAAAGCTGTGATCACCCCGGTTGCAGACGAACGCGAGTCGGGTCCCGTCGGGTGAGAAGCGGAGCGAGTCGACTTTGCCGCGCGTGTTGAACAGCTGCTCGGACTTGGCGCCCCGGCGGGGCGCGACGCTGAATACCTTGCCTTCATGCAGGTAGAGGATCCGGTTGCCGTCCGGGGAGGCGACCGGTGCATGCCCCTCGCCGAGCTTGACGGGCTCGCGGCCGCGGAAGTCGACCAGGTAGACCGTCTGCACGACCCCGGCCGTGATCTGTGCGGGGTTCGGCGCCGGCTTGTCCGGGTAATCGGGGTCGCCGCCCCGAACGAAAAGCAGGGCATCGTGATGTGGAACGAAGGCGAGGTCCTCGATCGCGAGGCCGTCGTCGACTGCATAGTGCGTGAGGGCGCGCGCCGTGAAGCCCGCGGCTTGCGATGCGGCGGCGAGCCATACGTTGCTCCGACCGCGGGAGTCGCTGACCCAGGCGAACTCGCGGCCCGCAGGAGCGGCCACGATGTCGGAGGCAAACGGGGCGCCCAGGACCTGCTCGATCGTGAAGCCTGACGGATATGCTGTTGAGCTCACGAGCAGCCACAGGGCCGCGGTCGCGGGCGGTGCGAGGCGCGCAACGATCATTGGATTCTTCCTCGGGGGCAGGGGAATCGGAGCCGCGATTCTGCCACGTCAAGCGCCTAGTTTTTTCGCAAGGTCCTCGGTCGTACGTGCCACCACATCGACCAGAACTTCGAGCGCACCACCACACAGACCCTCAGGCCCAAGGATCGGCGACTAGCGACCGCATCGGTCGGACGCCTTCGGATAGCTAGACCCGCTCTCCAGATTTGACGTGCAGGCACAGGCGGTGGCACCTCGAACTCAGCGGATGGTCGAGCTCAAGACCCATCTCCCTGTAGGCGCTCGTGAAAAGCTTTGACCAGCTCAGGCTCGTGGGTGGGCATATTCGATATTGATCTCCGGCGAAGAGTACATACAGCAACCGCGCCGGCTGCTCACACGCGTTCAGGAAGTGCAACACGG
>VBMV01000026.1 GCA_005878835.1 Gammaproteobacteria bacterium
GGCAGGGTCGCCGGCGGCATCGGTCACCAGCTCCATGATCAGCGTGTCGTTGAAATAACCGTAAGGCTTCGGCACGCGCACGCCGGCGGCGACGAGCTTGTACAGTGCATCGACTTCGGCGTTCTTCCAGGCAGCTTCCTGCTCCTTGCGCCCGAAACGCGTTCTCTTGCTCATGGCACGCGCCTGGCGGCTGCCGCGCACCTTGCGGCCTTCCTGGTACCGGGCACGCTTCTGGAAGCTTCGCTGCGTCATGTCGCGGTAGACCTTCGCGCACCGCATGTGCGCCCCCGAGCGCACGAGATAAACCGTCGCCTCCTTGCCGCTCTTGAGCGAGCGGATGACTTCGTCGATCACGCCATCATCGATCAGGGGTTGCAGGCCGGCGGGTGTCTTCATGAATCCTTACTTGGATATTCGGGAACTGCTCGGTTGGGACGGTGTCTGATCAGTGACCCCCGCGCAACCACATGTACAAAGAGTGGGTAGAATCCCACCCGCGGACGGTACGACGAGCACTAACGCTCGCCCCCGCACCTGCCCTTTCGGCGATGCGGCAACACCTCCAGAAAGAGAATCGAAATAAATGCTAACCTATTGTTTTTATTGGTGCCTGGGAGAGGACTCGAACCTTGACCGTTAATTCCAAGCGAATCAAATTCTTAGCGCGGTAGGACTTACCCAACCCGATCGCGCGCTGTGGTGGGACCGCTTGGCATCGGTTGGGCTCGCATGAGCTGACTTCTCACCCTGCCGACTGGATTCACCCACGTTCTGACAGCCGTTGCGCGAAGCCTCATACCACCTGTGATCACCCGGTTCCGCGGTGTCCCCGACCGTGAGCGCGTACGGAGTCGCTTGGACTGTGCCCAACGGCACGGCCGGCGAGAACGTGCCGTCTG
>VBMV01000025.1 GCA_005878835.1 Gammaproteobacteria bacterium
CAGACGCGCAAAATCTCAACCGCCGTTGCATCACTTAATGCAGCCTGGGGAATTGGTCTTTCATTTGCCACCGGTGTCTCCCGGTTAGCTTGGTCCGCACGCGTGAGGCGCTCGCCGGTTACGGCGCTGATGCCTTGAAGTTCCACGGCAGCATGGCCTCATATGAGATTGGTCCCGTTTTGGCGGCTGTCGGAACCCAACGCGCGCTCGATTACCCGCCTGATCTCTGGCGGGTTGCTCCTTCACAGAAAATGCGAGGCACTCTCTCCGGGGCGCGATCTACTTTTCGGCTCAAGCGCGTAACGTGCCGTGTTGATCGCGATGACAGTTCGGTTCGGTGCTGAGCTGATTCCAGGAACCCAACCTTCAGGAACCGAACTTTTTGTTACCCTGGACCTAGCTGGCAGCCTTGGGCTTGTACGTGAACTTCTGACCCGCGGCCGCCGCTTGTACCATCGCACCGCCCTTGGCAATCGCAAAGATGGCCAGCCTCTAGCTTTCTCGTCCCAGTTCTCGTCGCAGCGCTTCCTCCCGTGCATCCTCAACGGCCAGCAGGACCGCATCGGGATCGGCGGCCGTCTCGTCTCGCGCGAAGACACCCTTGAGGGTGCTGTCCGCGGTCAGCTCACCTTGCTCGAACAGCGCCCACATCTCTCGCGCAAACTCGGTTTGCAGAAGCTCCGGCGCGAAGCGGCCGAGCGTGCCGCGGAGGTTGTTCACGTCCCGCTCGAGCATCGCGAGCGCACCGTTATTGCCGGCCGCATTCACGGCCTGGGGTAGATCGATGATCACGGGCCCATCGTGCCCGATGAGCACGTTGAACTCCGAGAGATCGCCGTGGATGAGCCCGATGCTCAACATGCGCACGACCTGCTGGACGAGGTAGCGGTGATACTCGCGCGCAGTTCCGGGCGAAAGATCGAGTT
>VBMV01000027.1 GCA_005878835.1 Gammaproteobacteria bacterium
TCCCTGTCTCTTAGGTTGACAAAGAACCGCACACTGACGCCGCTGACTGCCAAAGGTCACCGCATAGTCGGGCAGGCCATTGCGAAACAAGCCAACCCGCAACCGAGCGCAAGATTTGCGTCCTAGCGGTCCTTTTTTGACCGACGACCGAAGGCGGGGGCATCGGTGGGGCGCGATCCGGTCTGGAAACGTTCGCGACAAAAGCACGCAGGCATTCCCGGGAGCAGATCACCACCGCAGGTTCC
>VBMV01000100.1:0-12534 GCA_005878835.1 Gammaproteobacteria bacterium
CGCGACCATTGACGTTCACGACGGGGCGCACACCCGTGCCTGCGATCTCCACAGTGCGTATGGGAGACACGCCACCGTGCTGCCAGGGCGGATTGACCTGCATCGGCCGGACCACGATCGCCAGCTGCCCGTCGACAGGGCTGGCGCCCGTATTCACCAGCCGGTGGCGCACGAGCGTTACGGGACCTGCAGCCTGAGCGGCGGCGATGGCCTCGCTGCGCAATTGCAGCCCCGGTTGTGGCGACCACTGCACCGCAGGCATCGGCATCCAGCCGTTGCGTAGAGAGTGCGTGGCGCTCGCCTCGTATGCGGCGGCCGTGCGACCCGAGCGGTCACGCCACAGGGGCTGCACGAGCGGCGCACCCTTGAATGCTTCCAGGTCGCCGTATTCGTCGAGCACGCTCTTGCGGCGCCCCGCCGGCACGCCGACGGCCGTCCAGTAGACCTGCTGACCATGCAATGAGGACGGAAAGAGCTCGTGATGGGCGCGCGATGCAACGATCTCGTAGCGCTTCATCGTCGTCATCGCCTGCGTCGGACTCAGCAGCCGCAGCCGTCGGATCGCAGGCAGGTGCCCTGGCGCCGCGCGCACTCTCAGGCGCAGCTCGCTGACGGTGCGGGGCTCTCGCGCGGCGAGAAACGAGCTGTCCCCGAGTGAGCCCGGATCATCGGCCAGCAGCCGCCACGGGCCGGAGACGCCGCGACCCTCCAGGCGCGCGTCGCGACGGGCCGAGGCCCAGAACACCTCGAGCCCGGAAACGGGCAGTGCCCGCGGCAGCCTCACGTGAAGCTCGCGCGTGCCAGCGCGCGGACCCGGGCCGACGATCGTGCCGCTCGCCGCCGCGCTCCACAATGCGGCCGGATCGGCGCTTGTCTGGAGGCCCGTGATTCGCGGTGACTCGCTCGCCGCCAGGGGCTCGAATTCGAATACCGACACCCCCCAATCGGTGGTACGCGGCGCGCTGACCAACCGCAGGTACCGCGCGCGCACGGCGGGGAAGAGCACGTAGTCCCTGCCACCCTGCGAATCAGCGGTTTCGTATGCGGTCTGCCAGTGCTGCCCGTCCTCCGAGCTGCGGATCAGATACGCAGCCGCGAACGCGCTGTCCCAGTGGATCAGCACGCCGCCGATCGTGGCCGTCCGACTCAGATCAACCTGCAGCCATTGGCCGGGCGAGAACGCACCGCCCCATTTCGTCGACTCATCGCCGTCGATCGCCAACGCCGGCTCCATGGCCGGTTGCGCGCCCGAGGAGCTGCTCGCCCGCCACTGCGCGCGCGGCGGCAGGGTTTGGTCGTGCGCGTTTGCGACCGCCCCGGCGAGCATCCCCAGAACGACGGCGGGCCACACCGTCACAGAAGCGAAAAACGGCAGCAGCAGGACGCGCCTTGGCATGTCGACAATGGAGAGCAGACGCACATAAGTGGAATGCGCGAGTGTAGTATCGTCTGCTGGTTGTTGGCGATCACATCGGCCAGGATTATCCGACGTGGACCAAAGACTGATTGCTTTTGTTTTGCCCGGCGCCTTCGTGCTGTGGGTCCTCTATCAGCGCGTGCGGCGCAACATCGGGCGCCAGCCGGTGAATGCCAGGCGCATGCGGACTCGCGTCGGGCTGCTCGCGGTAGTGGGTGTGCTGATGGGGTCCGGCACGATGCACGACGTTGAACTGCTCGGCGCGCTGCTTGCGGGCATCGCGGGCGGCGCGGCGCTGGGCCGGCTCGGTCTGCGTCACACGAAATTCGAGGCGACGGCGGAAGGTGATTTCTATATTCCGCACACGTATATCGGCCTGATCGTTTCCGCTTTGCTGCTGTCGCGTGTCACGTATCGGCTCCTGGCGGTTTATCCGGCCGCGCACGCGGCGGCGCAGGCGGATCGAAATCCGTTCGCGACCTATCAGAAGACTCCGCTCACACTGGCGATTCTAGGTGTGGTGGTCGGGTACTACCTGCTTTACTACACCGGCGTATTGAGCAGGAGCAAAGCGCTGCGCGCGCCAACAGGGGCGTGATGCGACGCGGCCTACCCCGAGTGCCCGTAACGGTGAGGGCCGCTTTCCCTGAGCTGGTCATGAGATCTACTGGACGACGATCGTTCCGACCATGCGGGGGTGAATCGAGCAGGTGAAGTGATAGGTCCCGGGCTTGTCGAACTTGAACGAGAAGCTCTCGTTCGTATCCATGGCACCCGAGCGAAACAGCCCGGTGTCGCTGACCACGGTGTGCGGCTCATCGTCCATGTTGGCCCAGGTCACGGTGGAGCCGGCTTTGACGGTCAAAGACACCGGCGCAAACATGAAATCCTTCACCACGATCCTGGTCGGATCCGCGGTGTCGGCATTCGATGCGCTGCAGGCCGCAACCCACCACAGCATCGCCACGCCAACAGCCGCCAGCGGCGATCGGTATCGTCTCGGAGTCATGTGAGTGTTTCCATAGTGCGGAAGCTTGCGGCTCTGTCAGGCAATGGTGGTGTCAGTGAGCGCCAGTGAGCGGGGATGCTTCACGACGGACACGCTGGTGATGCCGAGCATCCTGGGCAGTTGATCCACCGGGACCTTGAGGGGGCCCGGCCCCGCGCCGGTACCGGCGGTCGGCTGCGGATAGGCGGTCGAACGGGCCGTGTGGAACGTCATGTTCCCTTCCACCTTCTGAACGATCTGATGAATGTGCCCGTTCAGTACGGTCACCGAGCCGAAACGGCGCAACTGGCTCATGAGCCGATCCGCGTCACCCGTGCCCCAGCCCCAGGGCTCATAGATGGTCCACAGCGGCATGTGGGCAAAGACCACGACGGGGGTGCTGTCCGAGCGTCCCTGCAAGTCGGCCGCCAGCCAGGCGAGCTGGTCCGTGCCCAGGGTGCCGAGGCCACCGGGCTTGAACTGCAGCACATTGATGAGCGCCACGAAGTGCACACCCGCATGGTCAAAGCTGTAATACCCCCTGTTGTCGGAGATTTTGCCGAAGCGGTTGAAGTATTCCGTGACCGTCGCATCGGTGGTGTCGTGCTCACCCGGCACCGTGTGCAACTCGCTGGTGCGCAGACGGGAGAACATCTGCTGCGCCAGGTCAAATTCGGCAGGCTTCGACAGGTGGGTGATATCGCCGGTATGGATGATGAGCGCAGGCTGCTCGGACATGCCGTTCACGAGGTCGATGCTCTGCGTGAGCGTCCCGTTGACGTCGGGATTGGCGTCTTTGTTGAAGCCAATGTGGGTGTCGCTGATCTGAACGAACAGCGGTTTTCCCAGCCGGGCAGCGCCCTGTTTGTCGGCGGCCGCCACCGCCAGCTCGATCGGCGTGAAGACACCGCCCGCCAGGGCGAACAGGGTGCCGGCCCCGCCATAGGCCATGCATTTCAGGGCGTTGCGACGCGATTGCAGCGATCTATCATCCGACACGGCCGTCTCCCCTTGTCTGAGCTCAGGAGAGAGGACTGTGCAGCGGATGGTTTTATTCCCGGCCGTCGCGAGAGCTCAGGTCCTTCAACAAGCGTACCAGCCCCAGCAGTTCGTCCCAGCCGGTATCCGACACGGCGCAATACTCCAGATCCCCCGCCTTCCAGAAGGCCAGGTGATAACCGCTGCGGGTCGCGTTCCCGGGCAGGGAACCTCGACCGGCCGACCAGCTGAATACGTTGATGACGTGCGCACCGTGTTGGTAGACGACCACCGCCGAGCGCTGATGATCCAGGTAGTCTGCGCGCCCGCCAATGAGGCGGTAACCCTGCTGCGCGAAGTCGGCGACCACCGGCGAAACATCGGTATGGCCGGCAAACCAGGGCTTCACCGTGTGCTGGTCGGTGGACACCACGTCGACCAGATGCGATGGCATCAGCGAGCGCACGTGTGCGGCCAGCAGGTCATCGAGCAATGGATTGGGCATCGATGGGGACAGGACCAGGAACGCGAGGCTCGCCGCGAGCGCTGCGCTGCCAATGCCGCCGAGGGCACCCAGCCAGAACGGCCGCGTGCGCCAGCTCGTTCGGCCCCAGCGGTCGGGCCGCGGAGTGTTTACTGCCGGTTCCTGATCAAGCGCGTGCCTGATGCGGGCATGCAGCTCTGGCGGAGCGCGGCCAGGTGTCAAGTCCCGACGGATCGCGGTGCGCGTCTGTTCGAGATCCTGAAGCAACGCGCGGCACTCGGCGCAGTGCTCGACATGCCGTTCAATATCGGCAGCCGAGACCGCGTCGACCTCGGCGTCGAAGTAAGCCTGCACGCGCAACGCTTCAGCGCACCCCACGCAACTCTCCCTCGACCTCTCTCAGCCATCGTGTCTTGAGGGCGGCCCTGGCGCGCGCCAGCCGAGACATCACCGTGCCGATCGGTACGTTGGTGACCGTGGCGATCGCGCGATAATCCAGATCCTCGATTTCTCTCAATACCAGGACCTCCCGTTGCTCCTCGGGCAACGCCGACATCAGCCGCTCCAGCGAGCGTGCATCGTCCCCGCGGATGGAGGCGCTCTCCGGATCGGGTGTTGTCGCGATCATGGCGTAGCCATCCCGTGGATCGTGTTCCTCCGGTAGCGGCACAAAAGCGCGTCGCTGCTGTTGCTTGACAGCCGTCGCATGGCAATTTCTCACGATCGCCAGCAGCCACGCTTTCACATCCGAGCCTCGCAGGGCGTCAAACCCGCGAAAAGCGCGCAGCATCGCCTCCTGCACGACGTCATCCGCATCGCCGGGCGAATGCGACAGCCATCGTGCAAAGCGGTACGCGGCGTCCAGATGCGGTAACACCTCCGCCTCGAATCGACCGCGCTTGTCATCCATTGACCGGACCGAGTGCAACCCTCACGGCGCCCAGCAAACCCTTACGAACGAGGAAGACTCACGGAACACTCGTTTTATTCCCCGCTAAGGCGCCACGGCTTCCAGAGCTGAGGTCCGAGTCGCCACGGCGGGGTGGCGCCGAGCGGGCGGGCGCGAGTGATCACTCGCTCGCAATCTAACCGAGTCGCGGGGATTGCGCTCGCCAGTTGCACCGTTCCCGCCGCTGGTCTGCCTTTGAGCTCGGCCAGAGCCGGATGCAGTTGGGTGCCGGTCGCGCCCGGGCAAGCGGCGAGGCGCGCCGATGAATGGGTCTGGTGGGACGCCCTCTGCGGGGCTTTATCAGAGCGTTTCCCATGTCCCCCAGTACGGCGTCCCGCTCTCGAGCTCCTCGCCTGGGAGCGAGGATGCGGGACCCGGATGAGATCCTTGGTCGACGCCCGGCCAGCCGCCGGGCTCTCGCGGTGTCCGTCCCGCCCTATCCTGCAGAATCTCGCAGATCTCCCTCTCGGTGAGAATCTTGAACGCCCGATCGCGTGCAGTCGCCATGGGTTACATGCTTAGGGAAACTCGCCAACGGTAGAGTAGGCCGGCGTCTGGTTCTGATGTAGGACGCGGCAAGCATGGGAAAGCCAGGCTCACGCTTAAGGTACATATGTTACCTTGATGAAAGCGGCCGCTCCTGAACCGGTGCGGGCCGCTGCCATTTGCTCCGCGGAGGCCGTGGCGCCCTCCGGCACCGAAGGCGCAGTCTCTCGTGCCAACGGGGGTGTACGCTGCGCGATCGTAGTTGACCATGAAGATCCTGTCGCTCGTGTCCGGCCTGGCCTTGGCGGCCTTTGGGGTCACCGCAAGCGCCCACGCTCATCTGCAAAGAGCGAGCCCGGCGGATGGCAGCGTGGTCACGACGTCCCCGTCCAGGCTGGTGCTGAATTTTTCGGAAGCGGCGCGCTTGACCGCCGCGGCGATCCAGAAAGGCGACCAGCCGCGCCAAAACCTGCAGCCGTTGCCCGCCACCGCCGCGCGGCAGATCTCCGTCCCGCTGCCTCGACTGACGCCCGGCAGCTACTCGGTCAGCTGGCGCGTGGTGAGCGCCGATGGGCACGTGATGTCAGGTACGTTGCGCTTCACGCTGGCCCCCGGGCGCGCGCCAGAGCAGCCGGCACCGCACTGACGACCCAATTTGGAGCACGCCCCTGGGATGGGCGGCGCCGGCTCGCGACGTTGCCCGCTAAGTCTTGAGCTTATAGCCGGTCTTGAATATCCAGCTCACGACCACCAGGCACAACGCAAGAAAGCCCAGTGTCGCGGCGGCGCTCGCGACGACGTTCACATCCGACACGCCGTAGAAGCTCCAGCGAAAGCCGCTGATCAGGTAGACCACCGGATTGAACAAGGTGATCTTCTGCCATATCGGAGGCAGCATGCTGATCGAGTAGAACGCGCCGCCGAGGAAGGTGAGTGGCGTGACGATCATCAGCGGCACAACCTGTAGCTGCTCGAAGTTGTCGGCCCACAGGCCGATGATGAAACCGAGCAGGCTGAAGCTTACGGCGGTCAGTATCAGGAAGGTGACCATCCATGCGGGGTGCGCAATTCCATAAGGCACGAACACGCGTGCGGTGAGGAGAATCAGCACTCCCAGCATCACTGATTTGGTCGATGCGGCGCCGACGTAGCCGATCAGCGCTTCGGCATACGACACCGGCGCGGACAGCAGCTCGTAGATCGTGCCCGACCACTTCGGCAGGTAGATCCCGAAGGATGCGTTCGATACGCTCTCGCCGAGGAGCGACAACATGATGAGGCCCGGGACGATGAACGCCCCATAGCTGACGCCATCGACGCTGCCCATGCGGCTGCCGATTGCGGCTCCGAACACGACGAAGTACAGCGATGTCGACAGCACGGGGGAGGCGATGCTCTGCATCAGCGTACGGAAGGTCCGTGCCATCTCGAAGCGGTAGATTGCGGTGATCGCGGGTACGTTCACGTCCGTGTCCTCACCAGGTTGACGAAGATCTCTTCCAGCGAGCTTTCGCTGGAATGCAGGTCCTTGAAGTTGATATCGAGGTCGCCGAGGCGCTTCAGCAGCGTGGCGATGCCGGTTTCCTTGCTCTGTGCATCAAACGTGAACACGAGCGCATGCCCGTCATCGGCCAGTTCGAGGGGATAGGCGGACAGCCCTGGTGGAATCTGCGCCAGCCGATTCTGCAGTTGCAGTGTCAGCTGTTTCTTGCCGAGTTTGCGCATCAGCAGGGATTTGTCCTCGACCACGACCAACTCGCCCTTGTTGATGACGCCGATGCGATCGGCCATTTCCTCGGCTTCCTCGATGTAGTGGGTGGTCAGAATGATGGTCACTCCGCTCTCTCTTAACCGACGCACCATCTGCCACATGTCGCGGCGTAATTCGACATCGACGCCGGCGGTCGGTTCGTCGAGGAACAGGATCTGGGGCTCGTGCGACAGCGCCTTGGCGATCATGACCCGGCGCTTCATGCCACCGGATAGCGTCAGGATCTTCGAGTCCTTCTTGTCCCACAGCGACAGATCCCGCAGCACTTTCTCGCAGTACGCAGGATCGGGCGCCTTGCCGAACAGGCCGCGGCTGAAGCGCACGGTCGCCCAGACGTTCTCGAACGCGTCGGTGTGGAGCTCCTGCGGCACCAGTCCGATCTTGCGGCGCGCAGCGCGGTAATCGTGCACGATATCGTGACCGTCCGCCACCACGCTGCCCGCGCTCGGGGTGACGATGCCGCAGATGATGTTGATCAAAGTGGTCTTGCCGGCGCCGTTCGGGCCCAGCAGTGCCAGAATTTCGCCGCGCCGAATGGTCAGGTCGATGCGCTTGAGCGCCTGCAGGCCACTTGAGTATGTCTTGCTCACACCCGTGACCGTGACGATCGGTGACGACACGGCCGGATTATCGACGATGGTGCTTGCTGCTGCCTTCATGCAGTAGGGTCGTCGCACTCAAGCCCGTCTGATGCGCATGACACGGTCGAGGATCACGGCCAGAAGCACGATCACGAATCCCGCTTCGACCCCCATGCCGATCTGCACCGTATTGAGTGCGCGTACCACCGGCACACCGAGGCCGCCGGCGCCCACGAGCGCGCCAATCACCACCATCGACAGGCTGAGCATGATGCATTGGGTAATGCCGGCCAGAATGAGCGGTGCGGCGCTCGGTAGCTCGACCTTGCGGAGCAGCTGCCAGCGCGTGGCGCCGAAGGCTTCGCCCGCTTCCAGGAGCGCGCGCGGCACCGAGGCGATGCCGAGCTGCGTGAGCCGGATCGCCGCCGGCAAAGCGAAGATGACCGTCGAAATCAGCGCCGGTACCACGCCCAGGCCAAACAGCACCAGGGTTGGAATCAGGTAGACGAAGGTCGGCAGGGTCTGCATCAGATCCAGCGCCGGGCGCAGCGCCGCATTGAGCCGCGGATGGTGGCCGGCGGCGATTCCGAGCGGCACGCCGATGAGGATCGACAGCAGGGTCGAGACAAACACCAGCGACAGGGTGTCGATGGTCTGCTGCCAGTACCCCTGGTTCAAGATGAACAGCAGCGCCGCGGCGACGAAACTCGTGAGCCACCAGGAGCGCTGCAACAGCCAGGCGAGCCCGGCCGCGCCGAGGATCACCAGCAGCGCGGGCAGCGCGTGCAGCAGACCACTGACCGCGGCGATCATCACGCCGACGCCCGCGGCGATGAGGGCGAACAGGCTGCCGGCGTGCCGCTTTATCCAGTCGATGCCGCGCGCCGTGGCCTCGCCCACCGGCAGCTTGTGCGCCGCCACCCAGGGCTCGAATTGTGCGCCGATGCCACCGACCGATCTGCCGCTGCGCACGTCAGCGGCCGTGCGGCTGCCAATCGCTGCGACCCCTTGCAGCCACAATGCGACCGTCGTCGGATGAGCGCGCAGCCACGCGCGCGCGGCGACTTCCGGCGGCTGCCCGCCGGCCACCATCGCCCGCATGATCTCGCTCTCGCCAGCGGTGGTGAACTGCAGATTCTGCAGCAGGCGCCCGACGTTCGGGCATTGTGCGAGATAGCCGGCGCGGGTGAGCGTCAGCACGGCGGCGCCGCCGTAGTTCGGCCCAAACGCCGCATCCCCGCCCGCGAGATAGCGCAGATCGAACTGGATGTTCATCGGGTGCGGATCCCAGGCCAGGAACACGATCGGCGCGTGTGCGGCATAGGCCCGTGCCACCTCGCCGAGCATGCCTTGCTCGCTCGACTCGACCAGCCGGAAATCCCCGAGACCGAAGTCGTTGTTCTGAATCATCCTCAGAATGTGACGGTTGCCGTCGTTGCCGGCCTCGATGCCGTAGATCGTGTGATGCAACGCGGCGCCGAAACGCTGGATGTCGGCGAAATCCCTGAGCCCGGCGGCGTAGGTGTAGGCCGGTACCGCGAGGGTGTATTTCGCACCGCTGAGGTTCTCGCGCACCACCTCGATCGATCGATCCTCGAGGTAGGGACGGCGATCGTTGGTCTGGGCGGGCATCCAGTTGCCGAGAAACACGTCGATATTGCCGCGCTTCATCGATGCGAACGTCACCGGCACCGACAGCAAGGTGGTGTGTGCGTCGTAGCCCAGATCACGCAGCAGGGCGCTGAGCACCGCGGTGGTCGCCGTTACATCAGTCCAGCCGACATCAGCCAGCCGCACGGCGCGACAGCCGGCCGGCTCGCTCACCGCGGCCGCGCGCGCGGTGGTGCCGCCGAGCGCCGCTGCCAGCATCGCCAGCGCGAGCGCCTCAGGCCAGGGGCGGAAAACGCGCCATCGCCTCGAGATCGTTGAGTTCCTGGTCATTGCGAATGTAAAGGCGACTCGCGTCCCGTAATGGTTGATGGTCCCAGGGCCGATAGCGCCCCTCACGCAAGGCGGCATAGACCAGATGACGACGTCGTTGGCTCGCGAGAACTGCCTGATGGATCTCGTCCAGGGACCAGCGCCGGGCCACCTCGGCGCGAAATTCGGCGACGGTCGCAGCGCAGTCCGCGCGCGAGCTCAAGTTGAGCCGTTCATCGGGATCGGCCGACAGGTCGTAGAGCTGGTCCGGATCTGCCGCCGAGTGCACGAACTTGTAGCGGCCGCGTCGAATCATCACGAGCGGTGCGACGGCGCCCTCGGCGAGGTATTCGCCGACCACCTGCCCGGGTCCCGCACCGCCTTCGAGTGCCGGCAGCAGACTACGGCCATCGATCGGCGCGGCGTACGCAAGTGCCTCGCCCTCACTGGCGAGGTCCACCAGGGTCGGCAGGATATCCAGGAGCGACGCCGGTTCCGACACCCGATGCGCCACGAAACGCTCAGGTGCGTGCACGATCAGCGGGATGCGGCAGGCGTTCTCGAAGAAGCTCATCTTGTACCACAGACCGCGCTCACCGAGCATATCGCCGTGGTCGGCGAGCACCATGATCACGGTGTTCGCATCGAGTCGAGCCTGGCGCAGCGTCGCCAGCAGTGAGCCGATCTGATCGTCGACATACGACACCGCGCCGAGATACGCGCGGCGGGCCGCGCGGATTTGCGCCTCGTTCGGCTGCGCGAGCGTCAGCCCGATGACGTGCCGCAGCCGGCGTGAATGCGGGTCCTCGTCGAGATCGCGCTGCGTAACGCGCGGCAGATCGATCTCGCTGTCCCGATAGCGATTCCAGTACGACTCCGGGATCACGTAGGGATCGTGCGGATGCGTCATCGACACCACGAGGCAGAACGGACGCCGGTCCTTGCCACGCGCGATATCGAACAACTTCCGGCGCGCGGCAAACACCACCTCATCGTCGAAGTCGATCTGGTTGGTGCGCGTGCACGGCCCTGCCTTCATGACCGAGTCCATGCTGTGGTACCAGCCGGGGCGCTCGTCGAAGCGCGTCCAGTCCGGCGTCCAGCCAAAGTCGGCCGGGTAGATATCCGTCGTCAGCCGCTCCTCGAAACCATGCAGCTGGTCCGGACCGCAGAAGTGCATTTTGCCGGACAACACCGTCCCGTAGCCGGCGCGGCGCAGGTAGTGCGCGAAGGTCGGCACCTGCGCGGCGAGCTCGGCGGCGTTGTCATAGGCACCGATCTTCGACGGCAGCTGTCCGGCAAGCCACGAATAGCGCGAGGGCGCGCATAACGGGCTGTTGCAATAGAAGGACTCGAACACCACCCCGGCATCGGCCAGCCTGTCCAGATGCGGTGTCTTGGCTACTTTGCCGCCGTAGGCCGGCAGGACACCGGCGGTCAGCTGGTCGGCCATCAGGATCAGCAGATTCGGGCGCGCGGGCATGCGTAATTGTTGCACGAAACCCGCATCCGGTATGCACCATGGTGAGGTGTCCTACACTCCATGTCTGCTGCACCGATACGCAGCACCCCGCAGCCAGGCGGGGTTGATCTCCACACCCCATCCGGGCGCGGAAGGAATGGATACGCAGCCGTCCTTCACGGCGTACGGATCGACACTGAACAGGCCGTCCTGCCACGGGTAGTAGTCCGAGCCCTCTATGGAGAGCTCCAGATACTTGCCGGCGTTCGCAATCGCGCCCAGCAGGTGCATCGTGCAGAGCGTGACCAGGGAGAGGTTGGCGCTGTGCGGCGTGCAGGGCATGCCTGCCGCAGCCGCCATATTCACGACTTTCAGTGTCCTTGATATCCCGCCCATATACATGACATCTGGCTGCACGATGTCGACGGCGTGCATGTCAATCATGCGTTCCCAGGTTGCAAGATCCCAGTCCTGTTCTCCGCCGGCGACGTCCAGATCGAGCGCATCGGTGACGAGCTTGGTTTCCGCGAGCTTCCAGTAAGGACAGGGCTCCTCGTAATGGCTGATGCCTTCCGCCTCGAGCAGTCGCCCCACTTCCACGGCTCGCCGCGCAGAGAAGCCGCTGTTCGCATCCACGAGCCTCGCCACGTCGTCACCGAGCGCGCGCGCCACTTGCGGCACGATCGCCTCCGTCCGGCCGGGCCATGCATCGATGTCCCGGCCGCACTCCGCCCCGATGCGCCACTTGAACGCGTCGAAGCCCTGCTCGTCGCGCAGCCGCACGAGCCGCTCGGCTTCCTGCTCGGGAGTGATGTCGCGCCGCATTGACGAGGCGTACGCTCGCAGGGATCGCGGCTGACCGCCGAGGAGTTCGACTACGGGCTTGCCTGCAAGCCTGCCGCGCAGGTCCCACAGCGCGGTATCGAGGCCGGCCAGCGCCCGGCAGCGATAGCTGCCCGGGAACTTGTGCTCACGCTCCTCGACGCGAGCGACGAGCGCGTCGATGGCGAACGCGTCGGCGCCGAGGGCCCAGGGGGCGACCTGGCGGTGGAAGATGGTTGCAGTGATGTCGGCATTGTATGTAGCCGTCTGGCCCCAGCCGACGGCACCGGTGTCGGTGGTCAACCGCACGAAGCACACGAATTCGCTGGCAAAGGTCTCAAGGCAGGCGATCTTCATCAGGCGCTTCCCGCGCGCGGCGCCGGCGACACCCGCGCGACTTCCAGTCCATGGCCATGCGGCCCGCTCTCACGCCGCCACAGGAGCAGCACTGAAGTCAGGGCGGCAAGACTCAGCAGGCTGAAGAACCAGATCATCGTGGCGTAGCCCTCGGGGTGCGCCGGACCCGCCCCGGCCTTGTCGGCCAGCCAGCCGGCGATGCGGTTGGAGCCCCACAGACCCACGTTCTGCAGCAGCGTGATGACACCGAGTGCAGTCCCCAGGCGGCGCGGCTCCACTATGAGAGTTGTCGCCGGCCAGATGATCGCCGGCACCAGCG
>VBMV01000100.1:12669-36348 GCA_005878835.1 Gammaproteobacteria bacterium
GCCGCAAACACCCCGGAGTTCACATTGCCGGCTTCCTGCAGCGTGAGGCCCTTGACGTGCTGCAGGTACTCGATCGCATAGGTCTGACGAAACGGAAAGAAGACCGCCGCGTACAGCACGTGCAGGCCGAGGATGTACCAATACGACAGGTCGAATGTCCAGATCCCCCGCCAGTTGAGCTGCCCGGATTCTGCGGGACGCGCGGACATCGGCGGGGCGTGCGTTGAATCAAGCAGGCGAAAGAGGACAGCGGCAACGAGGCCGGCGCCGGTGAGCGCCGCGCCCAGCCATAGGGGCGGCTGCCAGCCCGCATCGTACAGAGATCGTGCCCAGGAAGGTGAGGTGTCGAGCGAAAACGATCCAACCCGGGCAAGACAGAGGAATATCGCCGTGGCGAGCGCGATGCCGCTGCGCGAGAACCATCGTGCCACACCTGCGACGAGGGAGATGAATATCGCACCCTCGCTGACCCCGAACACCAGGCGGCCGGTCCACATGAGCTCATAGGGCGTGCCGATCGCCGTCAATACGGCGCCCACGAAGCCGATAGCGGCGGCCCACAGAGTGACGCGCGCTGGACCGTAGCGATCGATGAGCAGTCCGTTGAATACCGCCAGCAGAATGTTCGGCAGACTGATGACTGCGGTGAGGTCGCCGATCTGAGACTGCGTGAAACCTCGCTGGCGGCCGAGCAGATCCGCGATCGGGCCTATCGCATCCGACTCGTAGTAGCTACAGAAGATGGCGACAGCCGCCAGCCCCAGCACCCCCCAGCGCAGGGGCGACGTGGTGCGATCCTCGCCGCCACCCGTACCGGCGGCGGGACCGCTCACCGGGTGCCCCGAGCTGCCAGACGGGACGGCATCGATGGAGGGGTCACGGCGTGGGGACACGATAGCGGGCGGTCGACGAGCAGCCAGGTAAGATGCATAGTTCTTGCGGCGCGCCACCTGCACAGGAGCAATACATGGCGTCTATACCGGTAGGAGCCAGAGGCTCATTCACGCTGGTGGTAACCGCCGAACACCTTGCCAATCGCTTCAAGGACGCTACTTTGCCACCCGTGTTGGCGACACCGGTCATGATCATGGCCATGGAGAACGCGGCTCTCAACGCCATCAAGCCCTACCTTGGAGCGCACGAGAGTGCGGTAGGAACGCGTGTCGACGTCCTTCATCTTGCGGCCACGCCAGTCGGCAGGCAAGTCGTCGCCGGAGCGAAAGTAACCAAAGTCGAGGGTCGCCGCATCGAGTTCAATGTCGAAGCGACAGATGGCGTCGCGCCTATTGGTGCCGGCACGCATGAGCGAATGGTCATCGATATGCTGCGGTTCGTCGAGCGGCTGAAACGAGAAAAACAGCGGCCGTAGCGGCCGGACCTGTGAAGACGGCCTACGTCCCAAGCTTGCGCCGCACTGCGAGGGCGGTTCCGCCGAGCACCAGCGCGGAAGATACCGCGAGGCGCGCCGTAATGGGCTCGTCAAACAACACAACGCCTGCCAGAGCCGCGATCACGGGGACACTCAATTGAGCGTTGGCAGCGACAATCGCTCCGAGGCTGGGCATGGCGGTGTACCAGGCGGCGTATCCAAGTCCAGAGGCGAGCGAGCCCGATAGTGCGGCGAGAGCTATCCCCTCCAGATCTGCGCCGCGGTGCACCCAGAACAGAGCGCTGATCAGCAGTACTCCTGGAACTGAGCGCACAAAATTTCCGGCCGTGTCTGCGAGCGCGTCCCTCGATCGTCGTCCACGCAGCGAATAGACTCCCCAGGCGACGCCTGCGATCAGCATGAAGAGCGCTTCGAGTGCTGGGGGCGCGGTGATGCCAGGAAGCAGAAGAAGGATCAGTCCTGCGACAGCGAGCAGCCAGCCGAGAACCAGGGTCCGGTCAATTCGCTCGCCTGCGAAGAATCCCGCCGCAATCATCACGATCTGTACCGCCCCGAAGAGGAGCAGCGCTCCCGTGCCCGTCGTCAGTTCCACATAGGCAAACGAGAACGCAATGGCGTAAGCGAGTAGCGCGAACGCCGACTGCCAGCTCCCTCCGGGGGCTCGATGCTTGCTGCTCGCCTGCACGAGTATCCACAACGTGACCGCGCCCGCGACCAGCCGAATGCTCGTGAAGCTGGCCGGATCGATGTGCGTCTGCCGCAACGCCATCCGGCACAGTACTGAATTAGCCGCGAATGCCAGCAGGGCGAACAGGGCTGCCGCCCCAGCACGGTTCATTTCAGGGCCTGCGCCGGATCATGCGCTCAGGGCGACACCGGCGCCGGCCGCGGTAACTTGACGCCCTTCCTGGCCGCTACCGCCCGTAACACGTCCGGGCGGTCCGAGATGATGCCATCGACACCCATGTCAATGAGGCGCGCCATGTCCTCGGGGCGATTTACGGTCCAGACCACAATCCTGAGCCCGAGCTCGTGCGCCTCACGGATCGACTGTTGGTCGACGTCCTCGAAGAGCGGTGACCAGATCTTCCCGCCCGCGGCCTTGACGGCACGCGGGACCGAGCGGCCGTACTTGCGCGGATCGAAACCCGCTGTCCAGGGTGAGGGCCTGTCGAGATAGACATTGGCATCCGGTTCCTGCACCTGCGTCAAGTAGACCGTCGGAATTGCGGGTGCCTGCTCCTGCACCAGCCGCAGGGTCCTCCAGTCGAAGGATTCGATCATGACGCGGCCGGTGAAGTCTTCCCGGCGCAGCAGATCAAGTACCAGAGCGACGAAGCGCTCCGGGTCCGGCGATTCGTCCGGATGGTTCGGATCGATCTTGGTCTCGATGTTGAGACGCACATGATGATCGCCCGACCTGCGCACCAGCGCGAATACCTCGGCGAGCGTCGGTATCCGGGTCCCTGGCACCGCAAGCTGATCGGGGAACCGCGCCGCGTAAGCGCTGCCCGGACGAATCCGTCCAACGTCGTACTGCTTGACTTCCGCAAGCGTCAGCTTGACGAACGGAATGCCGGGCGCGGGCACGTAGCTGCCGTCGGCAGTGCGCGCAAGATCCGGATCGAGACCGCGCTCGTGCGAGACAATGACCACGCCGTCCTTGGTGACTCCCATGTCGAGCTCGAGCGTGTCCACGCCCATCGACAGGGCATTGGCAAAGGATTGCAACGTGTTCTCCGGGCGAAGCGCGCGCCCGCCGCGATGCGCCTCGATGTCGAACCCCGCGTGGCGCGCAGCCGCTGCGCCGCCAGGAGCATTCTGCGCAAGAGCGGGCATAAGCGACAGGCCGAACACGGTGGCTGCGACGAGGCAGGGCGTCAACATGTGGCTGGGCCGGTCATTTGATTTCGAGCTTGATTGCCAGCTGCCCTCCGACGTCCGAGCAAACGTGCAACTGTACTTTGGCCTCTCCGGGGGGAGAGCTCTCAGGGCTTGCGCTGGCAGCATCCTGTTTCGCCGCTGTGAGGCCGATTGACTTCTGCTCGTCCTGTGCGGATGCTCGGCTCGCAGGCCCTTGAGGGTCGCGGTGCAGCTCCCGCCGGGTGGCCCACCTCCACGCTGTTTCCTGCCAGGAATCCACTGCTACGCCATCTCCAGCGCGGGTTGCCGATCGCTAGTTTACCCTGCCGTACACTGACCGAGTTCATGGAGCCTGTGCAACGATCCCGACGGATCATGACCACGGATTTCAAGCAATGAAGATTGGATTCATCGGTCTGGGCCGCATGGGTGCGGCGATGGCGGCGAACCTCGTGAGAGCCGGACACGATGTCACCGTGTTCAACCGCAGCCTCGAGAAGCGGCGCGCGCTGCTCGAACTGGGTGCACGCGAGGCAGGCAGCGTTGCTGATGCCTGTCATGGAGAGGTGATCATCACGATGCTCGCGGACGATACCGCGCTTGCCGATGTGGCGTTGGCGAAGCACGGCATCGTCGAGAGCCTCGCCAGGGGCGCTATCCATCTTTCGATGAGCACGATCAGCGTCGCGCTCTCGAAAAAGCTCTCAGAGGCGCACGCGCACGCCGGACAGCGCTTCGTCGCGGCGCCAGTCTTCGGCCGTCCAGACTCGGCGGCGGCAGCCAAGCTGTTCATCGTCGCAGCGGGCGATCCGGCAGCCTTGGCTGCGTGCCAGCCTCTGCTCGACGCGTTGGGTTCGAAGACCCTTGCGATAGGTACGCAGCCATCGGCGGCAAATCTCGTCAAGCTCAGCGGCAACTTCCTGCTCGCCGCCGCAATCGAGGCTTTGGGCGAGGCCATCGCGCTCGTCGACAAGGCGGGCATCGACCGACGTGCCTACGTTGAGGTGCTCAGCTCCACGATCTTTCCGGCGCCCGTTTACAAGACCTACGGTGGCCTGATCGCCGAAGGCAGCTTTCAACCGGCCGCTTTCGCCGCACCGCTCGGGTTCAAGGACATCCGGCTCGCGCTGCAGGCGGCCGAGAGTCTGCGCGTGCCGATGCCGCTCGCAAGCCTGCTGCACGACCGCTTTCTGCGGCTGCTCGCGCAAGGCGGAGACAGTCTCGATTGGTCCGCCATCGGCGGGCTCGCAGCACAGGACGCTGGCGCTGCGCGGACGGCCGGCGCTGATGGCGCCAAGCGCAGTCGCGCAGTCGGCGATGAGCGCGCGCAGGATCGCTGATCCCCAAACAGAGCTGAAATGGAGACAAGCCCGTGACTATTCGAGTCGTTCGAGATCAGCGATCGCCGATGCGGCATGAAATTCACATCGGTCGAAACACTCTTACCACCGACCTCGGTGTCGAGGAGGGCGGAGAGGGGTTGGGGCCGAGTCCCCATGACCTCTACGATGCCGCGTTGGGCGCGTGCAAGGCGCTGACCGTGCTTTGGTACGCGAAACATAAGGGGATTCCAGTGCAGGGTATCGAGGTTTCCGTGGAGCGCGATGCCAGCCAGGAACGCGCCGGCATCTATCGCCTGAGTGCGGCGCTGTCGCTGACAGGTAACCTGAGCGCCGCGCAACGGGACGAACTTCTGCGTGTGGCGCAGAAATGCCCGATCCATAAGCTCATGACCGAGGTCACGACGCAGATCGCGACCACGCTATCCCACTGATGCTGGTGCTGGTCGGTTTTCGAGACGCCCCGATACGCGGCTATTTGCCGACGTAGCTGATCCGCCAGATCGAGTTCGAGCCGTCGTCAGTCACCAGCAATGCGCCATCGAGCGCAGTGGTGACGCCTACTGGACGGCCCCACACCTGACCGTTCGCCAGCACGAATCCGGTCAGGAAGTCCTCGTATTCGCCGCTCGCCTTGCCCCTGTGGTGCAGCGGCACGCGGATCACCTCGTAGCCGGTGCGAACGGATTTGTTCCAGGAGCCATGCTCGGAGGCGAAGATGTCGCCCTGGTATTCATCGGGGAACTGCTGTCCCTGGTAGAAAGCGATCTGCAGAGAGGCGTTGTGTGGCTGGAGCAGGACGTCGGGCGCGATGACACGCTCCCGCAGTTCGGGGTGCTTGCCCAGGTGGCGGGGGTCTTGGTGCGGGCCCATGTACCACCAAGGCCAGCCGTAAAAACCGCCCGCGCGGACGGACGTGATGTAATCGGGCACCAGGTTGTCGCCGAGGCCGTCGCGTTCATTGACGGTGCACCACAATCGACCGGTGCGCGGATCAACCGCCAGGCCCGATGGGTTTCGGATCCCGGACGCGTACACGCGCATGTGCAAGCCGTTGGGGCCGAAGGCCAGGATATCGGCGCGATACCTCTCCGCCGCAGTGGTGTCAGGGTCGTCGACGTTCGATTCCGAGCCCACCGCAACGAACAAGGTCTTGCCGTCGGCAGAAAAGACGACGTCCCGCGTCCAGTGTCCGCTACCGTGCGGAAGGTCGACGACGCGTGCCGCGACACCGGTTGCCTTGAGGTCACCGGTCCGGTACGCAAAGCGCATGACTGAGTCGGTATCCCCCACGTAGATCCACTTTGGATCCGGACCGGCGGGATAAAAGGCGATGCCGTACGGCTCGTTGAGACCTGCCGCGAAGACCTCGGAGCGCTCGGGTTTGCCATCGGCGTTCAGCCCGCGGAAAGCGCGGATCTGCCCGCCGCCGCTCTCGGCGGCGAAGACATCACCGTTCGGAGCTACACGTATGACGCGCGGTGTCGCGAGACCGTCGGCGTAGAGCTGGACCTTGAAGCCGTCGGGAGCTTTGGGCCACGCGTCGGCCGGCCGGGCGACGATGGTCGGTGCGTTACCGGCAGAGCTGGTCGCAAAGGGCGCGGGCAGATCGCTGAGCGCGATCTTGTGCACCGCGCCTGGCACCTCGAAGCGGAAATCAGTGAACGGTGCCGGCGGAGGCGGCCCGGTAACCGGCGTCATGGATGCGGCAACGGGCGCCGGGACAACCATGGGTGCATCCACCAGCGTCTTCAGATAGGTGACGAGCTGCCAGCGCTGCTGTTCGGGTAGCGAAGCCCATGACGGCATCGCGCCGCTGTTGGATCCCTTGGTGATGAACCAAAAAACCTCTCCGTCCGCCACGTTCTGCACCGGCCCATGCGCCAGTGCCGGAATATTGCCGGTGCCTTCCGCGCTGCGCCCATGACACGCGGCGCAGTAGAGGGCGTAGAGCCTGCCGCCGGCCTGTGCCGCCGGCGCCTGACCGCGGTACGGGTTCTCGAGGCTCGCGGCCGAGGAGGGGGCATGGTGAAAATCGGGCGCATCTGCCCGCCCTTCAGGAGCCGTCAGCAAGCCCACGAATCCACTGGTGAGCATGGCAAGCGCTGGCCGCCAGCCTGGCCGAGTGAGGAAGTTCCTTGCGGCGTTCAGGGCTGCTTTGCAGGGCCCATCCCCAATGAATGCTTTCACTATCGCGGCTCCGAATACGATGAGAGGCGCGACGGCTGCGCATCGTCGTTCGCGCGCCCCTCGCGAGGTCTTCACGTTACGCACGCCCCTTGGACGGCGTATTTCGTCCGCGGGGGCGTCACATTTCGATTGCAACATCCATCCGTGGGTCACCGATCCAGCTCGGGGTAGTGACGGAACAGATCCTCGTTGTTGAAGGCCAGCCGACGGCCCGAGGCGACGTAGTGCGCGATCCGCGGCCGATCGAAGACAACGTCGTGCAGCGCGCGCAGCCGCGGGCGGTTGCGAAATGCCCGCCGGCTGACAGAAGGGAAGGCATATCGCAGACCCGCAATCACCTGCGCCATCGACAAGTCCGCGTAGCTCAGGCGTGCCCCGACCATCCACGGCCCCCCACGCGCACGGTTAAGTTCGAGGACACGCTCGAAGTAGCCGAGAAACTTCGGCATGCGCACCGCCAGGAAGTCCTTCGTGCGCCGCTTGGCTGCCGGCTTCTGTTCCTCGTAGGCATAGCCGTCTCCGAGGGGGTGATGGGTGTGAAAGATCTCCAGGTAGAAATCCAGGATGGTGAGCTGCAACTGATGCGTCCACAGCCTGCCCAGCTCATCCGTCGGCGCGAGGCCCAGTCGGCCGCCCAGGTACAGCAGGATATTCGGCGTCTGCGCGATGAGCTTCGCGCCGACCTTGAGGATCGGAGGCGCAAAGGGCGGCCGCTGGATGTTTCTGGCTTCGAGTACTTGCAGAATGGCGGGCACGCCCCCGCCTTTCGCCTCTGGCAGCACGGCCACATCGACGTACCGGGCGCCGCCTTCCTCCAGCGCAAGGCGTATGAATTCACCGCGTCCCTGAATGCCGGGCCAGTAATAAAGCTGGTACATCATTAAGGGGATCCTCCGCTGGCGCCGGACCCTGCTTGCCCGGGTCAGGTCGAGCCAGCGCGCTGGGTGCATGCCTTAAGCCACTGTCGGACTCGTCCTACAGGAAAAAGCGCCGTACCGGTCACGGGTTGTGTGAGGGCGTTCACTTACTCCAGTGTGCCCGCGGCGTATCTATCACAGGCACTGATTTAGCGTTAAGCCCTTTGGGGCGGAGCGTTGCCAGTAAGCTGCTGCCGATCCCTGGAGAGACCTGATGAATGACCAAGTGACACGTGTGATTTCGGATGCTGAGCTTCCAGACAGCATGGCGGGTGGTGCGGAAGGCAGCTCGCTTCTGGTGGACAGCGCCATCAGCCATTGTGAGAAGCTGATGCGTGTGATGAAGCTGGAGGAATGGATCAGTGGGGCGCGTGACAATCCGATACTCGCCGCGGCATGTCGCCGGTGGCAGGAAGAGCGCGCGGAGTTGCTTACAGAGCTTCACTTGGAGCGCGGGAGGGCCGATTAGCCCCTGACATGCGGCTCGTACAGCGCGAACGCGCCATAGCCGACCACGCGAGCACGGTCCTCGGTCGTGTCGCCTGAATTACGAAGATCGAGCAGCCGCACCTCGAGCTCGCGTGCGCGCGCGACGTCCATGAGCCCGTTTATACCGACACAGCCGCAAGCCTGCTCACCGCCGAGCTCGGTCGAGCAGTTGAGAATCGACTGCGCCGTCGAGGCATCGGCACTGCGCGCCACAGCGTATTCCAGGTAATGGGAGAGATCGGAGCTCACGACAATGAGCGTCTCCTCGTTGCCCCAGACGCATTGCAGCGCCGCGGCAACTTCCCGCGCCGTCGCAGCGCCGGCGGCGATCGGCAGCACCCGGAAGTCGCCGAGCAACAGCTGCAGAAACGGCAGCTGCACCTCCAGGCTGTGCTCGTGCGCGTGCGGCGCGTCCGCGGCCTCGACGTGAGGGACGCGCACGAGCTCGCGGCGTGCGGCGTCGTCCACTCGAACGGCGCCCAGCGGCGTTTCGAAGGCATCGGCGCGGGATACCGCCAGGCCGGAGAAGGGCACGTAGTGGCTCGGGCCGATCAGGACGACGCGCTCGATTGCATGCGCGGCATCGCCGAGCGCGCTGTATGCCGAAGCGGCTATGGGCCCGGAGTAGACATAGCCGGCGTGTGGCGCAATCAGGGCTTTAGGCATCGATGCCCGCCCGCGACGCGCGGGGTCTGTAACGTTCGAGGCCGCTCGCCGCCCGATAGCCTGAGCTAAGAATTCGGCGAGCACGGTGCGCAGTGTCTGTGGGTCGCGCGGATAAAACACTCCCGCCACGGCCGGTCGGCGACTGCGATGAGCTGCGGTTGCGCCGCGCATACTGCAGGAGTATTGATCCGCCCGAACGGGAGCACAATTGCGCGCATGAGCAAGGCGGCGGAGAGCCTGGAGGTACGGCCGGCGGAAGGCTCGATCATCGACACGCGCTACTGGCACGCGCTGGACGACGGCCGTGTGCAATGCGACGTGTGCCCGCGAGCCTGCAAGCTGCGTGATGGGCAACGAGGCCTGTGCTTCGTGCGTGGCGCGGAGGCAGGGCGTATCAAGCTGTTCAGCTACGGCCGCTCGAGCGGCTTTTGCGTCGACCCGATCGAGAAGAAACCTCTCCACCATTTCCTGCCCGGAACGAGCGTACTGTCCTTCGGGACGGCCGGCTGCAATCTGGCCTGTAAGTTCTGTTTTCATCCCGACACGCTGATTGCGACCACCGGAGGGATGAGACGCATCGCAGATCTGTTCGAGAGTTGTCAGGAGAAGATCTCTCATCGCGATGGCCAGGTCGGCCTCCCGATGTCGCTGGAAGTCTGGACGCGAGCGGCCGAGCCAGCGCACGTCGCCAAGGTCTTCGCGCATCCCTATTCCGGCGAGTTGCTCCTGCTCAGGGCGAGCTGTTGCCCGCCGGTCCTTCTCACGCCGAACCACAAGGTTTTCGCGGCGCATCGCTCGAATCTCGAAGACATCCGGCTGATCGAGGCGGCGAAGCTTTCAGCTGAGCACTATCTCATCGTCCCAAAAAGGCAAGCGGGTAGCGGCGCTCGGATTGATGTCGCGGAAGCCTTGGGAAACCTGGAGTATGCCACTCATGCAGCTCGCAGGAGACGGATCCCCCTGGAGCAATTGTCAGCTGGCTTGCGGGCGACGGGTACCTCCGCGGAGTTAGGCGAGACACCCGGGTATCACCCCGCCTACGTGCGAACACTGCGAGGCCGCCTCGCACGCGGCATGCTGATGGTGGAGCGACCCCGTGCAGTCAGACTCCAAGTGAATGCGGGACGCGTGAAATTCCTACAGGAGCGTAGCGCGGGCGTCCCAGAGTACCTCGACCTCACGCCCGACCTGGCGTGGCTGCTGGGGTTGTACTGTGCGGAGGGTTCTCTTGGGGTGCATCCAGATCGCCCTAACAGCTGTCTAGTGGTTTTCTCCTATGGTCATCACGAACGGCAACTCGTAGAACGAACTGCGCGTCTGCTCGCAGAGGTCTTTGGCGCACAAACAATCATCTCGAATCGCCGCACGACCGTTACGGTAGAGGTTCGCAGCACTTCCACCGCACGATTGTTCGAGGCGCTCTGCGGCCGCGGCGCCAAGAACAAACGGGTTCCTGCGCAGCTGCTCCACGCGCCTCTCTCCGTGATCCGTGCCTTTCTTGACGGGTACTTTGCAGGCGATGGCTACGTGGCTGAGACCCACGTCGTCGGCGGCACGGTTTCTCGTGACCTCGCGTTGGGAATTTACGAGCTCGGCCTTCACCTCGACCTGTTGCCGACGTTCTTTGTTTATGAGCCTCAGCCCACGAAGCAACTCGAGGGACGCGAAGTCTCTCAGTCGACCACGTTCATCGTGAAGTTCAAGCGGGACCGTTATGAAGGCCGTAGGCGGCTCGATTCGGAACGCACCAGTTGGCGTGACGCCGGCGGAAAGTTTCTCGTTCCGCTGCGGCGTGTAGAGCGAATTCCATATGAAGGCACGGTCTATAACCTCGAGGTCGACGATTCCGACCACTCGTATCTCGCGCCGTTCCTGGCGGTCTCAAATTGTCAGAACTGGGACATGTCGAAGTCGCGCGAGATGGACACGCTGGCTGACAGCGCAAGCCCCGAGGATCTGGCTGTCGCCGCCGCGAGGCTCGGCTGCGCGAGCATCGCGTTCACGTACAATGATCCGGTCGTATTCATGGAATACGCGATCGATGCTGCGCGGGCATGCCGTGCCCGCGGCATCAAGAGTGTCGCCGTGACGGCCGGCTACATGTGCAGCGAGCCGCGCGCCGAATTCTA
This sequence comes from Gammaproteobacteria bacterium, assembly GCA_005878835.1. Lineage (GTDB taxonomy): Bacteria > Pseudomonadota > Gammaproteobacteria > Steroidobacterales > Steroidobacteraceae > 13-2-20CM-66-19. The sequence continues at coordinate 23,654 of VBMV01000100.1, forward strand.
CCGCCACATGGACGCCGCCAACGTCGATCTGAAGGCGTTCACCGAGCGTTTCTACTACAAGATCTGCGGCGGCGCGCTCGCGCCGGTGCTCGAGACTCTGCGGTACCTGAAATCCGAGACCAGCGTGTGGTTCGAGATCACGACGCTTCTCATTCCGGGCGAGAACGACTCCGACGGCGAGCTGGATCTGATGACGCAATGGATCGCCGCGAAGCTCGGCCCCGACGTGCCGCTGCATTTCACGGCCTTTCACCCGGATTGGAAGTTGCTCGACAAACCGCGCACGCCGCCGGCGACGCTGACCCGCGCTCGGCGTATCGCACTGGCGAACGGCTTGCACTACGTCTATACGGGTAACGTGCACGACAGCGCCGGCGGCAGCACGTACTGCCCTCACTGCGGCGCGCGCGTGATCGAGCGCGACTGGTACGAGCTCGGCGCCTGGGGGCTGACCGACACCGGCGCCTGCGAGAGTTGCCGGACGCAGATTCCCGGCGTGTTCGCGGGGCCCCCGGGAGTCTGGGGAGCTCGTCGCCTGGGAGTGCGGCTGACAGCGCACGCGACGGCACCGCGTTGAATCGCGGCCGCATCCATGACTTGCGCAAGCGAGACTTCAGGAATCGTTGCCGTACAGGAGGGCTGCGATGGGCGCCCGTGCACAAGCGATCGCAACGATCAGGCTCGAGGAGCCGCACGTTCGGGTCACGGAGTATCGCTTTCCGCCCGAGGCTGAGACCGGCTGGCACCGGCACGGCCACGACTATGTCGTCGTCCCATTGAGGACTGGCAGGTTGCTGCTGGAACAGCCCGACGGCACCTCGAGCACCGCCGAGCTGCTGATGCATCAGCCATACGCACGGCGCGCCGGGGTCGAGCACAACGTCATCAACGCCAACGCGTTTGAGTTTGTCTTTCTGGAGATAGAACTCCTGCGTTGAGCGCCCGCCGCTCCGCGCCCAACCGACCCTCGCCGATGCCGCGTGCGTCGACTGCGGGCTCAGGCGGCGCCCAGCAGCGTTGCCGCGCGGTTGTAGCTGCGCACTTCGACCCAGAAGATCATGCCGAAGCGGCCCTCGCCCGCGGCGATCGCATCGGCCGCGATCACGTTGATGTTCGCCGCCCCAAGCCTTGCCAGCGGCGCAACCGCGGCACCGGCCTCGTCCGTTCCCTGCACGAGGAAGGCCCGCTTGATGCGGCTCAGCCGCCATTTCCGGCCCCGGGCGACGCCTTTCAGAGCGTCGAGGTCGTCGGTCACGACGTCGATCTGCGCCTTGTTCCGCCCCTGTGGGAAACCGGAAAACGCGAGCAGGTTGACGTTCGCGTCGCGCAGCGCCTGGAGGATGCGCGCCGCCTCGCCGGGTTTGCTCGCGGCGGTGACGTACGCGTAGCTCACCTTGCGAATCGTGTTCGGCATCGGGAACTCCCAAGACTACCGCCGGAGTGGCCGCCGCGATGCTATCCTTTGCCCAGGGAGCCTACAATAAACTCAAGCGCATCATCGTATCGGGCCACGACCGTGCAAAAGGCCAGCGTCTGTCCGCTCGACTGCCCGGATACCTGCAGTCTCGCGGTAACCGTGTCGGGGGATCAGGTCCTCGCCGTGCGCGGATCGAGAGTCAACCCCATCACTCACGGAGCCATCTGCGCCAAGGTGGCCAACAGCTACCCCGAGTTCGTCCACGGCCCCAATCGAGTGCGATATCCACTGAAGCGCATCGGCCGGAAAGGGGAAGGGAGCTTCGAGCGGACCTCCTGGGATCAAGCGCTGGACATCATTCGTGATCGCGTCGCAAGCGTCATCGAGCGTTACGGCTCCCAGGCCGTGCTGCCGCTCAATTACGCCGGACCGCACGGGATGCTGGCGGGCGATTCCATGTCGCTGCGTTTTTTTCACGGCCTGGGCGCTTCGCTCCTGAGCCGCAACCCGTTGTGCGGCGGCATCCGCAGCGCAGCCTACGCCGGCACCTTCGGCGCAACCCCCGGCACCCCGCTGCAGCAGGTGAGCCTTGCCAAGCTCATCATCGTCTGGGGAAACAATGCCACGGTTTGCAACCTGCACCTGATGCGGCAGATCAACGCCGCCAAGCGCCACGGCGCCAGGCTGGTGGTGGTCGATCCCCGGCGCGTCAAGGTGGCCGAACAGGCACAACTGCATCTGCCGGTGCGTCCGGGAACGGACGTGGTGCTGGCGTGGGCGATTGCCGTGGAGTTGGAGAGACTCGGCGGCCTCGATCGCGCCTTCATAGATGAGCACGTGCTCGGGTTTGACGCCTTCATGGAAGCGGCACGCGCTTACCCGCCCGAGCGCGCGGCGCAGATATGCGGTGTTGAGCTCGACGACATCCGTACCCTGGCGCGCTGGTACCAGGAGGCCTCGCCTGCGGTGATCGCCTGGGGGAACGGACTGGAGCGTAATCAGAACGGCGGCTCCGGGCTGCGCGCCATCGCCGCTCTGCCCGCGCTCGCCGGCAAATTCGGCGTGGCGGGCGGTGGCCTGGTCGGCGGCGCAGGTCACGCCTTTCCGAAGACTCTCGACAAATTGACGCGTAGCGATTTCGTGCCGCCGAAGACCCGGACGATCAATATTCTTGACGTCAGTCGGTTGCTGCTCGATGACGATCTGGAACCGCCAATCAAGGCTCTCTTCATATATAACCATAACCCGCTGATCGTCCATCCGGACCAGAATCGGATGAGGCAGGCGCTGGCGCGGGAGGACGTATTTGTGGTCGGCATCGAGGTCGCGATGACCGACAGCATGGCGTACGCGGATGTGGTTCTGCCGGCTTGTACGCATTTCGAGCACGCCGATCTCTACGCCGCTTACGGACAGCAATATCTGCAGCGTGCCGAGGCAGTCATCCCGCCGGTCGGCGAGAGTCTTCCCAACACGGAGATCTTCCGGCGCCTCGCCGCCAGGTTCGGCCTGACGGACCCTGCGTTCAGCGCGAGTGACACCGAACTGATGGACGCGGCCCTGAGCTCGCAGGACCCCCGCATGCAGGGTCTGGAGCCGAGCCGGATTCCGGTCGATCGGGCGATTAAAATGCAATACGGCGGCGCCGAGCCGATCCTGTTCGATAATGTCGCGCCGCGAACCCCCAGCGGAAAAATTGAATTGCTGTCGCAGATGCTCGGCGACCGCTATGGTGCCATGCTGCCTGGCTACCGACCGCTCGTGTCACGGTATCCGTTGACACTGATCACGCCGGCCTCTGACAAACGAATCACCTCCACCTTCGGGGGGCTCCCGGAAAGCGACGCCACGCCCGTGCTCGAGATGAATCCGGACGACGCCGCGAGGCGCGGGCTGACCGACGGCAAGTGGGTGAGAGTGTGGAACGATTTAGGAGAGGTGTTTCTGCCGCTGCGGATAAGCACGGTCGTACGATCGGGCGTGGTGTGCTCCGAAAAAGGCGTGTGGCTACGCACCAGTCCGAACGGGCAGACGGTGTCTGCATTGGCTCCCACGCACAAGGCCGATCTTGCCGATGGCGCCTGCTTCAACGATGCCCGGGTCGAGGTGCAAGCGCGCTGAGGTTTCCCCCCGCGCCCCGTGGGCGCAGAAAGTGCATGTAACAGGCTGAAAAATAAATAAAAACTGCTGCCCAGGAGATCACCGCCCAGGCTGACCCTGTGCGCCTCAGGGCTCAGCGGATAGTTGCGCGTCGACTACCACAAGCCTGGCCGTTGCCGGGCGTTCCGCGGCTGCCGGCCATCGCCGATCAACGACGGGCCCGCACCACGCAAGAGACGTGTACTGCGCGTGGCCGCCCCCGAGCAGGTGCGTCAGCGTAGTTGCGCATTGACCCGATGTCGCGGATTCCCTGCGGAGCTCGGCCGATTGATAATGACCTCACCCAAGGAGGGGCGATGGACTCCACTCAGCCGCAGGCGAGCATTCTTGCTGTCGACGACGACACCAGAAGCCTGATGGCGCTGCGGGGACTGGTGAGTGAGATGTCACTGAGCTTGGTGGCGGCGAAGTCGGGGGACGAGGCGCTGCGCTGCGTACTGAAGCAGGACTTTGCCGTCATCCTGATGGACGCTCGCATGCCGGGAGTGGACGGGTTCGAAGCCGCGCGGCTGATCCGCGAACGCGAACGCTCACGCCATACCCCGATCATCTTCCTCACCAGCGCCTACGAAGACGCGCCTTCAGTGACGCGCGGGTATGAGGTGGGTGCCGTGGACTACATCGTAAAGCCGCTCATACCGGAGATCCTGAAGGCCAAGATCTCCGTGTTCGTTGACCTGTACCGCAACAATGCGCTGCTGTTGCAGCAGATCAAGGAACGGCTCATCGCCGAGGAGCACCTGCGGGCCTCGCAGCAGAGTCTGCGCGCCCTGGCATCGCACCTTCAGTCGGTGCGCGAGGAGGAGTGGACGCGCATCGCCCGGGAGATCCACGACCAGCTGGCTCAGGCGCTGACCGGACTGAAGATGGATCTCGCCTGGATCACGAGCCGATTGCCGGAGGACTCCAAGGCGTTGCGCGAGAAGGCGCATTCGATGTCCGGCCTGATCGATGCGACCATGGAGTCGGTGCGCGAAATCATGACCCGCCTGCGGCCGGAGGTGTTGGACCGGCTGGGACTCGCAGCAGCGATCGGCTGGCAGGCGGGCGAGTTTCAGCGCCGCAGCGGCATCCGTTGCAACGTGGCGCTTCCCGCGGAAGACTTGCTGCTGGACACGGATCGCTCCACAGCGGTGTTCCGGATCTTTCAGGAATTGCTGACTAACGTTGCGCGCCACGCCGGGGCCACCCGGATCGACGTGGCGGTCCGGTCCGAGTCCAACGAGCTCGTGCTCACCGTCGAGGACAATGGCCGCGGCATTGACGCCGAGGTAGCTCGCAGCCCCAAGTCGCTCGGGCTCCTGGGTGTGCGCGAGCGTGTCCTGCCGTTCGGCGGCAGGGTCGATATCACAGGGGTGCGCGGCGAGGGGACCAGGGTCACCGTTGCGCTGCCGAAGGCCTGAGCGCCGCGCCGGCCGGGCGCCACGGCACGCCGCCGCGGCCGCAACGCGAGTGGAGCATGATGCTAAGGAGAGCCGTGATGAGAGTTCTGATCGCAGACGATCACCCTGTCGTTCGCCGGGGCTTGAGGGATATCGTCGCTGCCGAGCACGACATGGTCGTGGTTGGCGAGGCGCAGAGTGGAGATGAGGCCCTCGACATGGCGAGGAGGCTCGAGTGGGATGTCGCCGTGTTCGACTATGCGATGCCCGGCTGCAGCGGCGTCGACCTGGTGAGAGAAGTCAAGCGACAGTATCCCGGGCGCCCCGTCCTGGTGCTGAGTTTCCTGCCCGAGGAAGCGCACGCGGGCCAGGTACTCAAGGCCGGCGGCGCCGGGTTCATCAACAAGGGAAGCGCCAACGAAGACCTGACCGGCGCCATCCGCAAGGTTGTCGGTGGGGGTAAGTATGTAAGCCCGGCCTTCGCGGAGAAGCTGGCTACCGATTTTGCCGAGGGCGGAGAGAAGCTGCCGCACAACCTGCTCTCCGATCGCGAATACCGGGTGATGTGGCTGATAGCGTCGGGCAAGCATATCAACGAGATCGCCGCGGAGATGTTTCTCAGCCCGAGCACGATCAGCACCTACCGCGGGCGGATCCTCAAGAAGCTGGGATTGTCGAACAATGCAGCCCTCGTTCGCTACGCAGTCAAGTACCGGCTCATTTAGCCGCAGTCGTAGCCTGCGCATGTAAGCCCAGCCCTACGCGCATATACAGCGCCACCTACCTGCATATCGAATTTCAGCGATAGTGGCTCAATCGGCGGCACAATATGATTATCGTTCATGGGCGGTTCGATCCTCATCGTTGAAGACGAGCTGGTCACGCAGCGGCTGATTGCCGCAAGCCTGGAGCGCGCCGGATACAAGGTGACCCGTGCCCCGAGCGCAGCGCAAGCGGAGGCGGCCATCCGCGAAGTGATCCCGGACCTGGTGCTGCTCGACTGGATCCTCCCGGGCACGACGGGCGTGGCTTTCCTCAGGCAGCTGCGCACCGAGCGGCGCACCAAGCAAATTCCGGTCATCATGCTGACCGGGCGCACGGAGGAATTCGACAAGGTGACCGGGCTGGAGGCCGGTGCCGACGATTACCTCACCAAGCCCTTCTCGCATCGTGAATTGCTCGCTCGCATCAAGGCAGTCGTGCGCCGCCGCGCGCCGTTGCTTGGCGATGAGCCGGTCGAATTCGGCGACCTGAAGCTCGACCCTGCGGCGCATCGGGTCAGCAGCGGCGGCGGCAAGATCAACCTCTGGGCGACCGAATTCCGGCTGCTGCATTTTCTGATGACACACCCGGATCGGGTGTACAGCCGCGGACAGCTGCTGGATGAAGTCTGGGGAGATCATGTGTTCGTCGAGGACCGGACGGTCGACGTGCACATTCGCCGTCTGCGGCAGGCGCTGCAGGCGGGCGGCCACCAGAAGATGATCGAGACGGTGCGCGGCGCGGGCTATTGCTTTCGCGCGAACCCGGATTGACCCCGATCAGGTCGGCACCGCTTCCGTCGTTCAGTACGCATTGCGGTCATTGATCACGACGAACAGGGTCTTGAGCACGATCCACAGGTCCAGCTGCAGCGACCAGTGGCGCAGGTAGGCCAGATCGTAAGCGATCCGGTTCTCCATCCGGTCCAGTGTGGTCGTCTCTCCACGCAGGCCGTTGACCTGTGCCCAGCCGGTAATGCCGGGCCTGACTTTGTGGCGAATCATGTAGCCCTTGATGAGCCTGCGATACATCTCGCTGTGAGCCACCGCGTGCGGGCGCGGACCGACCACACTCATCCGCCCCTGCAGCACGTTGATGAACTGCGGCAGTTCGTCGAGGGAATAGCGGCGCAGGAAGGCGCCGAAGCGGGTCACGCGCTCATCGGCGCGCCTCGCTTGCTTTATGACCGCGCCGTCCTCGGTGACCGTCATGGTGCGGAATTTGTAAACTTGTATCTCGCGTCCATCGAGCCCGTAGCGGCGCTGCCGGAACAGCACCGGTCCTCGGGAGCTCAATTTGACGCCGACCGCGATGGCGAGCAGCAATGGCAGGCTAAGGGCGCAGATCAGCAGCGCGAGGACGATATCGCTGGCGCGCTTCACGACGCCGTTGAATCCCGAGAAGGGAGTTTCACACACCGACGCGACGGGTATACCGCCGATGGTATCGATGTGCGCCTGGATCAGGTCGAACAGAAAGATGTCCGGCACGAAGTAGATCGACGCCGTGGTGTCGTGCAATTCGTCCAGCAGCCGGACAATGCGTGGCTGCGAGGCCATCGGCAGCGTGATGTAGATCATGTCCACTCGATGCGATTTGACGTAGGCGGCCAGCTGATCGAGCGCGCCAAGGATCGGGCCTGATCCCGCCGCTGCGTCACCGGTACGGGCGGGACCGCGGTCGTCGAAGAACCCGGCCACCCGGATGCCGAGCAGTGGATTGCGGCGGATCTGTTCGGCGAGCGTGCGGCCGAGTCCGCAGGCACCGGCGATGACGGCTACGCGCTGCACACCCGCTGCGGTGAACAGGCGCCGCAGCAACCTGGGGATCGCAAGGTGCGTAGCGAAGCGTGCGACGGGCGTGGCCAGCAGCCACGCGAGAAGTACCCGTTGATCGAGCGTCTCCGTGGTGCTCGTCGCCCAGCCGATGAACAGCAGCACTGCGACGGTCATGCTCCAGCTGGTGAGGACGTCGCGCGCCAAGGCGCCGGCGCTGCTCGCATGCGGCGCGCCACCGGGGAACGTCAACGAGAAGACGACCAGCGCGAGAATGAGATAGGCACCGGCGAAGCGTACGTGGAACAGCGCCGCGCACAGCAGCAGCACGCCGATCGTTACCAGCGGGTCGATCGCCGCCATCACCTGCGTCGCCGAAGCGACGCGGGGCTCGAAGAACGGTCGTTGTATGCGCGGATCGGCCAGCAGCATTCACTCGACCTTAAGGATCGCATTGCAGCGCGCGGATGACCCGCGCGCCCGAAGTCCGTAGGTCGACTGGACTACCCCGGCGGGGGCGCTCGCCGGCCGCGGGCAGGCGAATTGGGCGCAGGAATTCTCCGGGAAACCTGCGGCCGCAGGGGTGCCAGCTTCGAGCGCCGGGACCGCCCCCGGTGCGCCATCTGCCCTCGCATCACAATCACGTAACAAGCGCTTCACATAGTCGTCGTCACGGCGGGACCAGTTCTTCCAAGCGGGTACGGAAAGCCACTTATGCAGGTGGGCGGCTCCCAGGTGAATGTGCACAGCCGGATAACGGGGCCTGGTTCGAAGTCAGGGAGGGCGGAGCGCAGGCTCGGGGAGCGCAGGCTCGGGGACCGCAGGGTCGGCGAGAGCGACGGCGCGGCGTTGCTGCGCCCGCGGCAGGTCGAGTCGCTGTTGCTCAACATTGATGCTTCACTGCGAGTCCACGCACGCCATCATCTGTTCGGCTGGACCCAGGGAATGCTGCAGAGCGTGGTCAAGCACGAGCTTATGGTGTGCGCACTGCGCAGTACCCGCCCGACGAGTTATCAGGTCGATTGCTTCGCGAGCCCGTGGATCGACCCGGAGAAGGTGAGCGAGGTGTTCCGGCGCGATGCGGCGTTCGTGGCGCAGCTGGTCAGCCAATGGGTCGAGAGCGAATTCCGTCCGATCCTCTACGGCGCAGGCGGCGGCGTGCCGCTTGCGCGCGGCCCTTTTGCCGCCGAGCTGCAGCGCCTCGGAACGGACAGCGTCATAGCGCACGGCACCTACGATTCGCTCGGCAAGCCCGTCAGCCTGTTTGTCCTGGCCGCAATGCCCGGAGACCTTGGCCGGGAGCACGCCTTTCCGCTCGAACTGGTGGTCCCGTTCCTGCACCTCGCATGGATGCGCACGCAACTCGGGGGTGCGCTCGAGGAGCGCGGCGCGACGTTGCAGAGCGTCGACCCGCTCAGCGTGCGTGAAAAGGAGATCCTGCGCTGGATCCATCTCGGCAAGAGCAACTTCGAGATCGGAACCATCCTGGGTATCAGCCCGCTGACGGTCAAGAATCACGTCCAGAAGATCCTGCGCAAGCTCAACGTCCAGAACCGTACGCACGCCGTCGGCAGGGCGCTGGAGCTGCGCATCCTCGACGTCTGACGACCTTAAGAGACGGAGCGCTCAGCTTGAGATACCGTGGAGGGAGAATCCTGGCGACCTGGCTGGCGGGGATGCTCGTGCAGGGGGCCGCCGTGGCGGCGGTGCAGGCGGCCAGTCGGGACGCGCGCCCCGTCCACTGGACGCGCCACGTCGCAGATCATGACGGGGATCGCGGCGCGCTGCAGCGGGTCCTCGTGAGAATCGTGCACGGCCTGCCCGCACCGATGCCGCGACCCGGCAACTGGGCACTCGCTCTCGCGGGCTTGATTGGAGCAGGGGCCATTGCACGACGACGCGTGTCGTTCATGAGGCATCGCACGCCTGTCGTGTTCCCGCCCACCGATGTTCCGTGGATCGCCGACGCTTCGCAGCTTGGGGACGCTCGGCTCGCTGACGATGCCCCATCGATTGGCGACGGACTCCAGCCCCCGCCTGCCGACGTCCTCCAGCTGCACCCGGCGCGGGATCGCGCGACGCGCGCGGCGGGCGGACGTGCGCACCTGACCTACTGCCTCGCCGCCGGCTTGCTGCTGTCACCGGCCGTGCGCGCCGAGGGTCAGGACGCCGCCAAGCTGACACCGTTCGTCGAGGCGACTCTCACCACGGACGACAACGTGTTTCGGATCTCGAAGGATATCGATCCGGCCACGGTCATCGGATCGTCCTCACGAGCCGATACCTATCACGCCACGGCCTTCGGCCTGAATGCCGAGATGCCCCTCAGCCTGCAGCGCTTCGTCGCCAACCTGACATTCAACAGCACCCGCTACCAGCGCTTCTCCGGGCTCGACTCCAATGGACACGACCTGCGCGGAAGCTGGCTGTGGCAGGGCGGCAAGGAGCTGCGCGGCGAGCTGGGCCTGTCGGAGACTTATTCGCTGGCATCGTTTGCCCAGCTGCTGAGCACGACTCCCGATCAGCTCAGGACTCCCGATCAGCTCAGGGTGCGTCAGGGGTTTGTAAACGGCACGTGGATGGTCACGCCCTACTGGCGGCTGCGTGCGGCAGGCGACCGGCTCGAGCAGCGCAACAGCAGCCCCGCGGCGCTCTTCAACGACGTCACGATCGATGGCGTCGAGGCAGCGCTCAGCCGTGTCAGCAAGGCCGGAAACTCCATCGGCTTCAGCACGCGCCTCGAGAGGGGAAAATTTCCGAACCCCGAGTCGTTCACCACGCCGCTCTCCACCACGCTGATCGACAACGCTTACCGGCAGTACGCGGCGGGTCTCACGCTCGACTGGACAGTCACGGGCATCTCCCACCTCGTGGCCCGCGCCGATCAGGTCAGCCGGCGCTACGATCAGCTGCCGCAGCGAAACTTTACCGGGCAGACCGGCCGCATCGAGCTCACCTGGACGCCGACCGGGAAGATGACTCTGATCGCGATCGCCCGGCGGGACATCAGTCCCTACGAGTACACCCGATCGAGCCTCGTCCTGCTGAAAGGGTTCGGGTTGCGCGCGGGGTGGCACGTCACCCCGAAGATCGACCTGTCGGCTGATCTGGAGGCGGTCACCCGGAGTTATGTTGCCGACCCCGCGCAGGCACTCGGCCTCACCGGTCAGCGGGATGACCGGGTGCGATCGATGAGCGCACTCTTCTCCTATCACCCCATTCCGAGGATCGACGTGCAGGCCAGCCTGCTGCACGAGACGCGCTCATCGAACGTCGCCTTCGGTGATTACGCCGCCCATGTCGCCTGGCTCAACGCGCGGTTCGCCTTCTGAAGCCGTCTGATGCGGCATGCTGTTCACCTGCGGTGAGTTCCTGTTCGTCTACCTGCCGCTTACCCTGCTTCTGTTCTTCCTGATTGCGCGTTATGTCGGCAACGCCGCCGCGGCAGCCTGGCTCGTGCTCGCATCCTTCGCCTTCTATGCGTACTGGCTGCCGCTCTACACGGGCCTGCTTGCCGCTTCTATCCCGTTCAACTACGCGCTCGGAAACCGGATTGTGGCGTGCCCCTCGGATCGACGCCGACTGCGCCGGGGATTGCTGTGAAAACGCGAAAGGACCCTGAGACCCTGGCGCAGACAACTTACCGCGCAGACATAGATGGACTTCGCGCCATTGCCGTAATCTCGGTGGTTATTTTCCACGCCTTCCCGAGGGCCTTGAGCGGCGGGTTTATTGGCGTTGACATATTCTTTGTCATCTCAGGCTTTCTGATCAGCACAATCATTTTCGGAAGTATTGAAACGAATAGATTTTCGTTTCTGCAGTTCTATGCAAGGCGCATAAGGCGGATCTTTCCTGCTCTTGCGCTGATCCTGATTGCCTGCATAACCTTAGGCTGGTGGTTGCTGCTGGCGAATGAGTATCGCCAGTTGGGCAAGCATGTCGGCGCTGGCGCCACATTCATTTCCAACTTCGCGCTATGGAATGAATCTGGATACTTTGACGCAGCCGCCAATGAGAAGCCGTTGCTTCACTTGTGGTCGCTGGGCATCGAGGAGCAGTTTTATCTCCTGTGGCCATTCCTGCTTTGGATGGCTTATCGGCGTCGAAAGAACTTCCTTTTCATAACGCTTCTGATTGCAGTTGCATCATTCATTTTGAATGTCGCGACGGTAACACGATATCCGGTTGCAGCGTTCTACTCCCCTCTGACTCGCTTTTGGGAGTTGATGCTCGGCGGCATTCTTGCCTACCTATTGATGCACAAGCCCCAAACGCTGCCCCAGCATTCTGTTGTCTCGTCGCTGACGGGCTTCCTCATGATCGCCGTGGCGTTATGCTTTCTAACAACCAATAATACGTTTCCAGGATGGTGGGCGCTGCTGCCGACGATTGGGACGTTTCTTATTTTGTCCGTTGGGCCAACGGGCTGGTTCAATCGCCACGTGTTGAGTAACCGCGTGCTGGTTTTCGTTGGGCTGATTAGCTATCCCCTATATCTTTGGCATTGGCCACTCCTGTATTTCAGTTCCCAGGTTAGCGGCCTTTCCTCGCACCTGACAAGATTGATCGCGGTTACTGCCAGCGGCGTCGCAGCAACCATGACCTATTTGTGGATTGAAAAGCCAATTCGGCACGCAAAAGCCGTGAAACCCTCGGCCGTTTATCTTGCCGTGGGTATGGCACTTTGTGGATTAGCCGGAGCGACCATTTACCTGATGGGCGGACTTGGCTTCAGGCTACCTCAGCAATTTGCCCACTTTACGCACCTGCCGCCGGGGGAAGATACCCATACGGACTGCTTTTTGGAAGACAAGTCTAATTTCTTGGCAAACTGCACCGAGGTGTTACGTCGGCCGGCGCTATTTGTTTGGGGTGACTCGCACGCCGACAGATTGTATTGGGGTCTCAAGTCGATGCAAGAGAAGGGTCAGATCGGGCTGTTGCAAGTAACCGGCGCAAGTTGTCCGCCGATTTTAGGATTCAAGAGTTACCGTAACAACAAGTGCGAGGATGTTAATGCTTACGCGCTGCAAAGCATTCGGCGCACTCGGCCCGACATCGTCCTCTTACACGCCAGTTGGGTACAATATAGCGTCGACATTCCAAAGCTTGCTTTCACTATTCAGCAGCTTAGGGACGCGGGTGTCGGAAAGATCGTTTTGCTCGGGCCAGTTCCGCTATGGAGCGGCGGCACCA
>VBMV01000100.1:36356-39052 GCA_005878835.1 Gammaproteobacteria bacterium
TTTCGCTGTTGGCGACCGCTGAATTCATCCACAGAATTTCCGCGATACTCACGTTGCGGCTTGGATTCCAGAGTATCCCGGGTCAGCAATCAGCTTCGTCGATCGGTGGAGCGACTGAACGTGGAGTACATTTCCGCATACGATGCACTGTGTAACAAATTCGGCTGTCTGACGCATGTATTTGAAGACGGGGATCAATTAGTAACATATGACTATGGGCATCTGAGCACCGGGGGTTCGAAGTACCTGATCAACGCGATTTCTACGAAACTGCTTGCGGCTTCAAACGGAACTGAGTTCGCGATTCTCCAGCCGCCGACCGTGCGCAAATGACTTCAAAGCCCACCCGATATGCAGTCGAGCGACCGGGGCGCAATGTCTTTAGCGGGCGCCGCAAATCCAAGCCCGGAGTCGTTTGACCCGCGATTGACATGAGGACGTCTGACGCAATCCCGCGTTCGCACAGCTCAAAGCTCCTCGGCGTGCAGTATCTGCGGGCCGTCGCAGCGATCATGGTGGCCTACTTGCATCTGCAGACGCAGATCCCTTCGTATCAGCCATTGCTGGGTCACCACGGATTCTTTGACACGGACCGGCTCGCCGCCGGCGTAGATATCTTCTTCGTCATCAGCGGGTTCATCATGCTGGTGACGAGCCGACATACGAGCCCGACAACATTCGCGCTACGCCGCATCGTTCGTATAGTTCCGCTGTATTGGATAATGACGCTGCTGCTCGCGGCTGTCGCGATCCTCAATCCACAGGGCGTCCGCACGACAGTCTTAACCGGAACGTACTTGCTCAAGAGTCTACTGTTCATCCCATACGCCAACCCCGGCGACGCCGGTCAACTGGCGCCACTGTTGATCCCAGGCTGGACGCTGAACTTCGAAATGTATTTCTACGCGTTGTTCGCACTGGTGCTGTTTGCACCAGAGCGGCAGCGCGTGTGGCTGAACGGTAGCGTTTTTGCCGCCATCTTGTGCGTTCCACGCATCGTCCCGCATGCGGCTGACTCCGTGTTCGTGCAGTTCTACGCGAACATGCGCATCCTGGAATTCTGGGTGGGCATGCTGATCGGTAGTTTTTACTTGAAAGGGTATCTGCGCCTGCCGCGCCTCGTGTCGTGGACGCTATTGTTAGCCGGCTTTGCTGGCCTTATGGTGAGCAACGCTGCGATGTCCGGCTTGCGCAGCCACTGGGCGATATTCGGGCTGAACTCCTTGCTTCCGGCCGGAAGCATCGTCCTCTCGGTCGTGGCCTTGGAACAGGTAGGCGCGGTTCGCCAGCATGCGCTCGCGGCCCTGCTTGGCGACGCCTCCTACTCGATCTACTTGACGCACGTCTTCTCGTTGCACCTTGCCCGCGTGATGTGGCGCAAGTTGATCGTCGCATCGTCGTCCGGGCTCGAGTCTATCGCATTCGCCGCAGCCACAACGTTCTTCGCACTGCTGTTCGCTGCCGCCACATACAAACTGGTTGAAAAGCCAATGCTCGACCTATTGCACAACGCGACGCGGACACGCCGCAACAGGCAGACGGCGGCCGAGGTCGCGCCCACGGCGCCTGCCGGCTCATGATTTCCAGAGGCTCGGGGCTCCCGAGTCTCGCGTCACAGGACGCTGTCCCGGATCCTGCGAGCTCTCCACAGCCCACCAATCAGGGAGCTGAGAAGCGCGGCAAGTGTGAAGGAGTCGAAGGCGCCACCACCGCCGCCGCCAACGACATTCGGCACCGGGACTGGAGCGGGAGGGGGCGCACCGCTCGAGACGACGAGGTTGACGGCCAAACCACTCGCCACCCTCGTGCCGGCAGCCGGGCTCTCGCTGATCACGTTGCCGGGGGCCACCGTAGTGCTCGACTGCATCGTGACCGTACCGAGGGTGAGGCCCGCGCTGGTGATGGCGCTCGTGGCCGCCGCTTGCATCTGGCCAACCACATTCGGCACCAGCACAGTGGGAGGCGGCGGGGATCCGATCTGCACGTCGGCCTGCGTGTGGCCCAGCACAACGCGCGAGTGGATGACGCTAACGGGCACGCCGAGGGGGCTATGGTAGTTGGCGATCTTGAGATAACAGCTCTGGCCGACATAGAGGTTGGGGCCGCTGTAGTTCATGACCTGCTGGCCGTTGAGCCACGCCTGGAAGAGACCGTCCGAGCCGGACGACCACTTCACGTGATACACGAAGTCGTACCAGACGTTCTTGGTGATCGGGCCGATCGCGATGCTGTAGTAGCCGGGGTCGCTCGGCAGGTTGACGGTGTTTGGACCGCCCGCCATATGGAGCTCGAGGCCCGTGGGCGCGGCGTAGACCATGAAGTTGGGCTGGCCACCGCCAGCGGCCGAGTTGTGAAAGTCGAACAGCGCGCCCCAGTTCCAGACCGAAGCGACCGGTGGGGGCACATAGCCCGGCGGGAACATGAGCGAGTGCGCCCACCACTCGTCCTGTCCCTGGTTGCAGTAGGTCGAGGAGGTCGAGAGCGTCAGATCGGTGCGCTCGTTCGCGCCGCTGCCGGCGATATTGATGTCACCCGGCTGCGTAATCAGCTGGACCGCCGTGGGCCCGTCGCGCCCGGGACTGACGATCGTGGCGCGACTCGACGCGAACGCCTGTAAGAACAAGCCGCAGTCGGTAGGCGAGTTGGTGAACTCGCACGACCACACCGCGTTGGGCGAGATCTGGGCGCTGGCTGGC